>JBLHKT010000001.1:0-343527 GCA_047620485.1 Phycisphaerales bacterium
TAATAAAAACCGCTATTTTTACGTGCAGCCCCCCCCCCCCCCCCCTGTATCTTGGAGTTCATGCTTTAGACGAGTCACATTGAACCTGAAAGGCCAATGATGCAGACAAGAAATATCATCTCCGCGACTGTTGCCACGCTTGCACTGACCTGCCTTATTGGCTCGGCTCTCGCTTCGGTGCCCGTGGGTGGGGGAACGCAGTCTGAACAGTGCTACGGGAAGTGCACGGGAACCGTCACTTGCGGATATGGCAAAACCGTGTGCTGCTGTACGACCGCAGGGGTGAGTACGTGCAAATGTATGCCTGCGACCGACTGTAATGACTCAACGTCGCCCGGTTGTCAACAGTAGGTTCATGTCACGCCCATACTCCACGCGTACTTGGTTCATCGCTGGCTCTGCGATTGCACTGGTTCTCGCCGCGGTGGCCGGTGTGCGTGCGTGGAGACCGGGCCGTGCAACGGATTCACAAGTGTTTCTTGCTGAGGCGGGCCAGGGCGTCTTTGACACCCTTGGCTCTTTGCCTCTCGATGATCAAATCGCCGTGCGGGTAGCGTTCGATGCCAGCGCGGTGAGCAACGCGAGCGCCATCCCGGCTGAGAATCGCGATCGAGTCGCCGGGCTCGCCCGTCGCCAGGTGGCCGATCTCTTCGCGTCCCGGTTCGGGTCGAGCGGACCGGACGATTATCTTCAAACCTGGGAGCGGGACGGGTACCGGCTAGCAACCCGGGCCGAGATGGACCAGCGCATCGGCGTTGAGTCGTATTACGAGTACTTCGTCGGAACCCCACCCAGCCCCGATGCCGAATCTAGGGAACTTTTCGGGGCGATCTGGCGGGCCATTGATGCCAAAGGCGCAGAGCCCGTCCGCCTGACCTCGATAGCCGCCGACCCCGGAGGCATCCACACGGTCTTCTATCGGATCAACGTCACCCGTGAGCAGACGGAGTTTCTTGCCACTGACCTTATGGATGGCTCCGGTTGGTACGGCGCGATTTCTCAAACCTTACCACTCTGGTTCTTGCCGCCCCTCACCATTGACGACCTTTTCGATGCCGGAAAAACCTCCATCCTGATCTCTGAGACCGGGGTCGTCGCGGATTTTGCTCGCGGCGGTCGACGGGTTGTGAATATTAGGCAATTCTGGGATACCGACCGAAAACGCTGGTGGATCTACAAGATCAATGCCAACAACTTTACGACAACACTCGGCGGACCGAGTTTCTGATGCCCAGTCTTTCTCCCATGCTCTCTCGTCACACGCTCCCAATGATCTGTGCCCTTGTCCTCGCGGCCGTATTCGCGTTTTCCGCCATCGCCAAGACGATCAATGCCAACGAGTTCTCTGTCGTAATCGATGCGATGCTCGCCGCCAGTGTTGATCCTTCACCAGAAGTTGCCAAACCACTACGGGTCATGATTTCAGCGATGATCGTGGGCTGGGAAGTATTACTCGTCGTGATTCTCGTGGTCCCAAAGTTTCGGCGGATCGCCGCTGTGTCGTCGGTCGCAACACTCGTGGCATTTTCTGGCGCTCTCGTGTTCATGATGCTCGCTGGCATCAAAGACTGTGGCTGCTTCGGCGGCGAAGCTCCCTGGGTGGGTTCGGATGAGAACGCGAGCATGATGGCAGGGCTCTTGCGAAACGCCGGCTTAATCATGATGGCCATGTTGGCATGGGCCGGGCCAGCGGCCTTGCCGCCAGGCTCTGAACTCGAGACTGACTCCGATCCCCAGCAACCGCGCCAAGGGCATAACCTGCCACGCGCCTTCTCCATCATTGAATTGTTGGTTGTGATTAGCATCATCGCCCTGCTTCTGGCCATTTCGCTGCCGGCTTTAAGCGGTGCGCGGGTCACAGCAATCAAGGGCAAAGAACTCGCCACACACCGTCAACTTGTCGCAGCGCTCCACATGTACGCCGAGGCCAATGACGGCTACCCGCCCTACGTTAACGTCCCCGGCCAACCATTCACGCCAAGCCCCCTGCTCGCCGAGAAACTAGGCTTCGTTAGTTACTTCCGTGCCCATACCAATCACTGGATGCTCCCACTCGTCATTGGAGAGTACATCCCAGCCGAGCTCGTGGTCATGCCCGGCCATGATGTCCCGCTCAACCCCTGTGAACCCTTCGATTCGACCTTCTTTTTTTCTCAAGCGTTTGCCGCCGAACCCCGATTCTGGGTCGGTGAGAGGACGCCTCCGGAGATGTCGCTGCTCCGCGGCGTCAAGCTTGATTCGGTTACATTCCCCGCACAAAAAGGCATCATCGCGAACGCCAGCTGGACGGACCGGGGCTCTATGGAGTACGACGGAATGTGGACCGTCGCGTTCTCAGACGGTTCTGCACGCAGGAAAGATCACTACCGGGTCACCCTTTCGCGCGCCTACGGGTCTAGGCCGTGGGTGGTCATGACCACCGAGAACGGCGTCTACGGCCTGGATTACCCCTGACCCGAGCGGCGGGTGGCAGGCTTGCACGCTTCGCGCGAGCATGGGTGGAGTGTGGCAAAGCGTGTTGTCCCACACCGGCCTACAAAGCCCATCCCACAAGATGATTCGGATCCGTCAAGCAGAACCTAATTGCCCGCGGCGTCGGCCACGGCTTTAGCTACCTTGGGCACCACCGATTTATCCAGCGGATTCGGCAGCACCCGCTCGGCGGTCGGCTCGCCGGTCGCCTCGGCTAGGGCGTACGCCGCGGCCAGTTTCATCTTCGCGGTGATCTTCGTCGCCCCGCAGTCGATCGCCCCGCGGAAGATGCCGGGGAAGGCGAGCAGGTTGTTCACCTGGTTGGGGTAGTCGCTGCGCCCGGTGCCGACGACGGCCGCGCCCGCGTCCCACGCCTCCTGCGGGTCGATCTCGGGGTCCGGGTTGGCCATGGCGAGGATGATGGGCTTGTCGGCCATGCGTTTGACGTCGGCGCCGGTGAGCAGCCCGCCCACGCTGACTCCCACGAAGACGTCGGCGCCCTCGAGCACCTCGTGCAGCGTGCCGGCGCGGCGGTCACGGTTGGTGTAGGCCACCAGCCCCATCTTCTCCTTGCTCAGCCCCTCGCGGTGCCCGTGGATCGCGCCCCGCGAGTCGCACACGATCACGTCGCGCACGGGGACGCAGACCGATTCGTCCTGGTTCACGCAACGCAGCATTCGGGCGATCGCGCTGCCCGCGGCCCCGGCCCCCGAGATCACAACCCGCAGGTCGGCGAGATCCTTGCCCACGACTTTCGCGGCGTTGATGAGCGCAGCGAGCAGCACGATCGCCGTGCCGTGCTGGTCGTCGTGGAAGACCGGGATGCCCAGGTCTTGCAGCTCTTCCTCGATGTGGAAACAGCGGGGGGCGGAGATGTCCTCGAGGTTGATGCCGCCGAAGGATGGGGCGAGCCGGCGGACGGTCTCGACGATCTCGCGGGTGTCCTGCGTGCCCAGGCAGATCGGCCAGGCGTCGATCCCGGCGAAGGCCTTGAAGAGCATCGCCTTGCCCTCCATCACGGGCATCGCGGCGAGCGGGCCGATGTTGCCCAGCCCCAGCACCGCCGAGCCGTCTGTGACGATCGCTACCGCGTTGCCTCGGATGGTCATGGTGCGAGAGAGCTCGGGGTCCGCGGCGATGGCCTCGCAGGCCGCGGCGACGCCGGGGGTGTAGGCCACGGAGAGCTCGTCGATGTTGGTGACCGGGGCCTTGAGCCCCAGCTCGATCTTGCCACCCAGCCGCTTGTGCAGGTCGATCGAGAGCTGGTTGTAGTCGGGTTTCACGGGGACCTCCGTTCTCTGGTGGAGCGTATGCCCCCGGTGGGCCCGGATCGGGCCGGGGCAGACTGGCCCGATCTAGGCCGCCGCGCCGATACACGGGCATGGCTCAAACGAAGCACGAAAAGGCTCTGGTCCTCTCCGATGGCGGGCTCGCGGGGCTCGTCGCTAGCGCGATGATCGCGGAGGAGGGGTTGTCGGCTGGGATCTCCGGCTCGGCGGGGGCGGTCTGGGCCTACCCGGCTCATCTGGAATACTCCAAGGTTCTCGGGCAGGCCAGCGAGCGGGCTGCCGGTCGGCAGGCCGAGACGCTGGGGTTGGATTTTCTGGGGCTCGCGGCTCTTGGCTCGGCGGGGGCCTCGGCCCGGTTTGGCATCAAGGGGCAGACCGAGTCCGTGCTTCTCGTCACCGCGGCCTACACCGCGGCCCAGGCGGGCATCCGGCGCGTCGTGTGGCCGATCCAGGCCCGTACAGAATCAGGGCTGGTGGACATCGAAGCCGCGGCTCGCGCCGTGGACCGAGCCCTGCTCGCCGGGCGGCTGGCGACGCTCGATCTCGAGGGTGTCGAGGGGGTGCACGGGGTGCCCGAGGTCCGGATCGAGACGCCGCTGGTGGACCTGAGTGACGACGAACTGGCCGAGCTGGCGCTGGACATGGCGGCCCCGGTTCGCTCGTGCTGGTGGTGGGGCGGGCAGGCGGCGGACCTCCCGGTCGCCGAGGCCGAGTGGGCCCGGTGGGCCCCTCGGGTGGGCGGCGAAACGGCCGACGCTCCGATGGCGGGGCGCGGGGCCTGACCTACACTCGGCACATGCCAACGCAGACACCACAGACCTCGCTGAACCAACCCAAGACCGGCGACATCCAGCTCTGGAGCCGGGCGCTGATCCCAACGACCCGGGAGGCCCCGTCGGACGCGGAGATGGCGAGCCACGTCTTCCTGAGCCGGGCCGGGTACATCCGGCGGGTCACCGCGGGCGGGTACAGCTACCTGCCCCTGGGCATGCGGGTGCTGCAGAAGATCAGCGACATCGTGCGTGAAGAGATGGCGGCGGCGGGCGCGAGCGAGCTGCTCATGCCCGCGATGGCCCCGGTCGAGTGGCTCAAGGAGACGGGCCGGGCCGAGGAGTACGGCGACCTGCTCTTCCGGTTCGAGGACCGCCACGGGCGCGACTCGTACCTGTGCCCGACGCACGAGGAGGTCATCACGGAGATGGCGCGGGCCTCGGTGACCAGTTACAAGCAGCTCCCGCTGAGCCTGTTCCAGATCCAGAGCAAGTTCCGCGACGAGGCTCGGCCCCGCGCCGGGCTGCTGCGCGGGCGCGAGTTTGTGATGAAGGACGCGTACTCGTTCCACCTGACCGTGGACGGCGAGGGCGGGCTGAGCGAGCACTACGACCGGATGTTCACCGCCTACACCAACATCTTCACGCGGTGCGGGCTGGACTTCTCCGCGGTCGAGGCCGAGGCGGGCCCGATCGGCGGCTCGGCGAGCCACGAGTTCATGGTCAACTGCGAGTCCGGCGAGGACACGATCATGGTCTGCCCCGAGTCCGGGTACGCCGCGAACGTGGAGAAGTGCGAGATCGGCGAGCGGGCGGGGAGCTTTGACGGCGCCGCTGCGGGTGAGCTGGTGAAGCACCACACGCCCGGCATGCCCGGCATCGAGGGCGTGGCCGAGCACCTGGGCACCAACGCGGCGGGCATGCTCAAGACGATCGTGTTCCGCACCGTTTCCGTCGATGAGAAGCAGGACGAACCGGTCTACGTGCTCGCGGTGGTGCGCGGCGATCACGAGGTCAACGAGGGCAAGGTCCGCGACGCGATCGGCGCGGCGGTCGAGCTGGCCCCGCAGGAGCAGGCTGAGGCGGACGGGTACAGGATCGGGTACGTCAGCCCGTCGGCGGCCAAGGCGGGCACCGCGGTGCTGCTGGTCGATCCGGACGCGACCGCTTCGGGCGTTGATGGCGGAGGGTGGGCGACGGGGGCCGACGAGAAGGACCACCATGTCACGGGCTGGAACTGGGCCCGCGAGATGGGCGACGTGCTCAAGGACACCCAGCGGGTCCGCGTGGCGAGCATCCGCAACGCGGTCGCGGGCGATCCCTCGCCGAGGGCTGCGGGCGCGAGGCTCGAGGCCCGCCGCGGCATCGAGGTCGGGCACATCTTCAAGCTGGGCACCAAGTATTCCGAGGCGATGGGCTTTACGGTGCTTACCAAGGAGCAGAAGAAGCAGTCGGTCATCATGGGGTGCTACGGCATCGGGGTCAGCCGAACGCTCGCGGCGTGCGTCGAGATGAGCCACGACGACAACGGCATCGTTTGGCCCACGAACCTCGCGCCCTACCACGTGCTGATCACCGTGCTCAAGCCCGACGAGGCCCTGCTGGCTCAGGCCAACTCGCTCGCGGGTGAGCTGGCCCAGCGAGGCGTGGATGTGCTGATCGACGACCGCAACGAGCGGCCCGGCCCGAAGTTCAAGGACGCGGACCTGATCGGGCTGCCGGTTCGGCTGGTGCTGTCGGCCAGGGCCGCGGAGTCCGGCGAGATCGAGTTCAAGAAGCGCACCGACGAGGGCAAGGGGCAGAACATCCCCGCCGACCAGGCGATCGACAAGTGCCTCGAGGCGTTGCTGGCCTGATCACGCGCCGCGTGGGCAATCAGGGGTTCAGTGCCGCTTCGAGCCGTTCGATGTTGGCGTGCATGACGGTGAGGTAGTCCTCGCCGTTGGCGAGCCGTTCGGGGCTGAGCATTTCCACGGGGCTGAAGACAACCATCGGGGTTCCGAACTCGGATTCGAGGCGCGCACGGATCGCGTCGATCGGCTCGGATTCCCAGAGCATCACCGAGGCACGACCGGAGGTCGGGAGCCCGGCTTGCCGGATCTCTTCGATCTGGCCGTCGGTGAGCGGCACCGAGGGATCTAGGTCGAGGCTGACCAGGGCCCACTGGTACCGCCGACCGAGGTAGTTGTACGCGGGGTGCGAGGCGACGAGCCGGGTGCCGCGGTTCTTCTCGGCGAACGCGGTGAGCCTGGCGTCCAACTTGCGCAGGTTGTCGAGCAGCGTGTCCAGGTTGGCCCGCAGGGTCTGGGCGTGCTCCGGGAGCAGCGCCGCCAGCGCGTCGTGGATCGCTCGGCTCTGCTCCATCGCGTTGATCGGGTCGAGCCAGGTGTGCCCGTCGAGGCCCTCGTGGGTGTGGTCGCCGTCCGGGCCGTGCGAGTGGGTCTTGCTCTGGATCATGATGAACTGAGAGGCGAAGCCCGCGGCGGAATCCACGACGCGGCTCGCCGGGATCGCGGCGTTGGCGGCCCACCGCTCAAAGCCCGCGCCGTTGAGCACGATCAGATCAGCCCCCTGGTAGAGCCCGATGTCCTGTGCGGTTGGCTGCCAGAAGATCGGGTCCGCGCCAACGGGGACCGGGCAGACCACCTCGGCCTCTCCCTCGGCAAGCCCGTCCACGATCCGCTGGGCGAAGTAGGTCGTCGGGTAGAACGTGGTCAGCACGCGGACCGGGCCGGGGTCGGCCTGGGCGGATTGGCTGTCGCTCGAATCGCCGGGCCCGCACGAGGCCAGGGCGAGCGAGACCGTCGCGGCGAGCAATCCTGAAACGAACTTTCGCATCGTCGATCTCCTTGGCGAGACAAAGCCCTGAGACGAGACTGGCAAATCGAGAACCCGATCTCACAAAAACGGCACGAACGCCGAGACCGTAGCCAGGGTCGCTGCCATGATCCCAACCCCCAGCACCGTCGCGACACCCAGCAGCACCGCGACCTCGAGCCCGAAGAGCCAGGCGACAGCGTGCCGCGTCGCTCCGATCTCGCCCAGCGTGCGGAGTTCCTCCTCGCGGATGCGGTAGCTGAGCACGCCGATGAGCAGGATCATGGTCGCCGTCGAGAGCAGCAGCACGCCGGCCAGCGCGTCGAACACGAGCTGCAGCCGAACCACAAACGCCATGAGGTCGTCGATCACTCGCGTGGGGATGACGGACTGGTCGCCGAGCGACCGGTTGACCCGCTCGCCGACGATTGTTCTGGTCTTGTCGTCGGCGGGCCAGACGAGCACCGCGGTCAGCGGGAGGTCGGCCCGGTCGCCGTGCAGGTGGAAGGTCGCCGCGTTGGTCGGTGTGATCTCCTGGTACTCCTTGACCGCGGCGGACAGGGCGATGTGCTCGTCGCTCTGCCCGATGATGAGGCTCGGTGTTTGCACGTCGGTTGCCGCGGTGTGCCCGTGCGTGAGGCCCTCGAGCACCCAGGCGGTCTGCAGGTCCACAAACGCCGCGTCGTCGTCGGGTGAGCCTGATGGTGCGAGCACGCCGACGACCTGCATCTTGATCGACTGGGCGGCGGTGATGTCGTAGGCCTGGCGTTGGTCGCTGAAGACCGAGTCGCCGACGCCCACGCCGAGCCGCTCGGCGGCGGCGCTGCCCAGCACGGCCTCGCCGAGGAAGGCCGCGTGCCGACCGCGGTCGAGCGTGAGCCCCCGCCGGGGCATGTACTCGAAGGTGGTGGCGACGATGGGGGTGGTGGTGCGAAGGGTAAACCGTGCGTTGATCGGGATCGCCTCGATCCCCCGCTCACGGCGCAGCGCGTCGTACCGCCCCATGGTGGTTGTGCCCAGCTCGGTCGCGCGGAAGTAGATCGCGCCGAACACAAGGTCGAACCGGCTGCCCTTGGCGCCGACAACCATCGGCGTCGTCGCGGCCCGTTCGTGCAGCGACCGGTCGAACCGGGCCACCAGCACGCGGCTGGTCAGCGGCAGAGCGATCGCCACGGCGAGGCAGACGATCAGCACCACCGAGCGGCCCCATCGGCGGAGCATGTGCCGCGATGCGAGATACATCAGCCCGGTCATGCGCTCGCCCCCTGTGGCGACTTGGCCAGGGGTGAGATCAGCCCCGGCATGTCGATCACGCGATGAAACCCGTCGAGAAGCGAGTGGTCGTGCGTGACGACCAGCGCCGTCGCCCCGGCCGCGTCGGCCTCGCGCAGGATCAGCCCGACCGCCTCGCGCGACCGCGACGGGTCCAGGTTGCCCGTCGGCTCGTCGCACAGCAGCAGGCTCGGTCGGGTGACCAACGCCCGGCAGATCGCGACGCGCTGCCGCTCGCCCTGGCTCAGACGGTCCGGGCGGCGGCCGAGCAGCTTGCCGATGCCCGTCTGCTCAGCTAGGGCCCGCGCGCGGTCGCGAACCGATCGGTCCAGCGTCAGCGCCGGGCTGACGCGGTAGGGCAGCAGGATGTTGTCCATCGCGTTGAGGTAGTCGATCAGGGCGAAGTGCTGGAAGACCATGCCGATGCGGGTGGCTCTCAGGGCTCGCCGCTCGCGGTCGCTCAGGCTGGTGATCTCTTGGTCGCCGACGATGACGGTGCCGCGGTCGGGCGGGAGCACCCCCGAGATCAGGCGCAGCAGCGTAGTCTTGCCGCACCCGCTGGGGCCGGTGCAGGCGGCGTGCTCGCCCGGGGCGAGGGTGAGCTCGTCGATCGCCATGGAAAAGGCGTCGGGGCCGGTGCCCCGCACGCACTCAAGCCCGCGGATCTGCACGATCGGGTCGCTCACGTCAGATCTCTTCGCCCGGGGCGGGCAGGGCCGGCGCGAGCTGGGATGGCGCGACCTGGGTCGGGTCATCGATCCGGCGCTGGCTCAGCACCCGCTGTCCGACGATCCGCCACCCTGCATCGGTCGCGGCGATGTCGAACTCGGCCTCGTACTCGTTCACGCGGCTGTGCGAGTGTCCCCAGTGATACACCGTGCCCTCGACGTCCCACACGTGCCGCACGCTAAAGCCAAACCGTTCGTCGTCCGGCCCATCGGTCTGGGGGAGGATCACCATTTCACCCCGCTGCACGTCGGTGACGATGCCCAGCACGCCGCCCTGCTCGGCCTGGATCAGCGAGCCGAAGATCTGCCGGTAGAACCCCTCGAGCAGCGGCCCGTCCACCGATTTCTCCAGCGCGTCGTACACGTCGGACTCATCGACGAAGTCGAACGCCTTGTACAGGTTCGCGTGCAGCGGCTCAAAGACCTCGCGTTTCTGGTCGTCCGTCAGGCCCGGGCTCGGCGAGCCCGTCCCCGGCACCGGCAGCCGAACATCGATCGTCAGACCCGCAGCCACGATCATCACCCCCGCGGCGAGCCCCGCCGCGACGGGCGTCTTGCCCCGCGACATCGTCGCCATGCTCAGCACGAGGCACAGCCCCGCGACCGCGGCGGCCCCGAAGGTGATCAGCGGGAGCGTTGTGGGCGTGCTTGCCAGGCCCGTTGGCACCGGCGGCAGCGCCGCGAACGGGTCCTCTTCGTGGTCTGGGGCGGTCCAGCTGACGGTGGGGGCGGTGGCCCCGAACCGGACGAGCCGGACCTTGTCGTTTGATTGCAGCTGGGCCTCGATGGTCATCGGGGGCGGGGTGCCGTCTGGCCCAAGTTCTCCGCTGACCAGATCGTCCGGGTACCCGTCCCAGGTCAGCTCGACCGCCCGGGGCGGCTCGGGCGAGGGGTAGTGCAGCACGACGTTGGCTCGGATCAGCCCCCGCATCCCGGTCTTTGGGAAGATCGCGACCATCCCCGGGTCCGGGTTGGCGTTGAGGATGGTTGACTCGACCACCGGCTCGATGATCTGCCCGTTGATCGAGACGGGGCAATTGGTCCGCAGGTGGTTGAGCAGGGCCGCGATCACCGCGTCGCCCTCGGCCCCGGAGACCGCCTCAGGACTCTCGCGGCTGGTGGGGGCGATGAAATCGATGAACGCGAGGTTAATCCCGACCGAGTACCCGACCCCGCGGTCGGTGATGGTGATGCGGTAGTCGATGTGCGGGCCGTCCTGCGGGTGGGCCGAGGCGGTGGGGAGGCCGATCAGGGCGAGCAGCATCCCGACCAAAGCCCGCATGATGGTGCGGCGGTGTAACATGGCCAGAGTGTACCCCGAAGTATGGGTTGGGCTGCATGTGCAACCTCATCCCTCAGGGGGTGTATCGTCTGACTCGTAAATGCACCACCTGGAGGCGGGCGAGATCGTCGCCGGCCACACCGAATTGAGAGGAATCGAGTATGCCAACGCCGTGGATCCGTTCATCGGGGCTCGCCCTGGTTCTAGCCGCCGGGACCTGCGCCGCGCAGACCTGGGACGCCGAGAGTGACCCGGGGACCCCGATCGCCGACGCGATGGGTCAGGTTGACGCCGAGGTCGGTCGGTTTAACGATCACCTGGTGACGCTCGCCAGCCCGTGGATGGAGGGGCGTGTGCCCGGCTCTGAGGGCATGGAGCGGGCGATGGACTACTGCGAGTACTACTTCCGGGCCTTCGGGCTCGAGCCGGCCTTCCCCTCCGAGATCGAGGGTGAGATGGAGCCGTTCACCAGCTACCGCGACCCGTTCGGGCTCGGCGGGACCTGGGAAGTCACCGACGAGAAACTGGTCGCAACCTCAAGCCGCGGCGTGACCGCCCTCAAGGGCGGCACCGACTTCGTCTTCACCGCGCTGGGCGGCAACGGCGAGGTCTCGGCCCAGGCCGTCTTCTGCGGGTTCGGCATCCCCAACGGGGAGGACGACTGGAACAGCTATGGCGAGGACGATGACCTGACCGGGAAGGTCGCGGTCATGTTCCGCTTCGAGCCGATGGACGACGACGGCAAGAGCCTCTGGGCCGATTCGGGGTGGTCCAACGCCGCCTCGTTCAACAACAAGATCAATGCTGCGGTCGAGCGCGGGGCCGCCGCGATTGTCATCATCAACCCCCCGGGGACGTCGGACAACCGGGCCGCGTCTCTCAACCGCTTCCAGACCTCCGGCGGCTCGGGCGCCCCGGTCTTCATGGCGACCCCCGAGTACGGCGAGGCCCTGCTCAAGACGCTCGACACCGAGGGCCGCTCGATCCAGGACTTCGTGGCGATCGCCAACGAGGGCGGCGGGGCGGTCGAACTCGACGGCCTGCTGACGCTCAAGGGCGAGGCCGACGCGCACCCGCTGACCGCGGAGAACGTCGGCGCGGTGCTCCCGGGCGTGGGCGACTTGGCCGACGAGTACATCGTGGTTGGCGCACACCTGGACCACGTGGGCATGGGCTACTTCGGCAGCCGCTCGGGCCCCGGCAAGCTGCACCCGGGCGCCGACGACAACGCGTCGGGCTCCGCGGGCGTGCTGCTGCTGGCCGAGAAGCTGGTGGAGACCTACGCGAACATGGACCCCGACGAGCCTCGCCGCTCGATCCTCTTCATCGCCTTCACGGGCGAGGAGTCCGGGCTCAACGGCTCGCGCCACTATGTGCAGGACCCGATCGCGCCCATCGAGCAGCACAAGATCATGATCAACTGGGACATGATCGGCCGCATCGAGGGCGACCGCCTGACCGTCGCGGGGGCCAACACCGGCGACGGGCTCGAGGAATGGCTCGCGCCGTACCTCGAGTACAGCGCCTACGGGCTCAACTGCGAGGTCCCCGAGCAGATGAGCGGGGCCAGCGACCACACCAATTTCTACATGAACGGCGTGCCGGTGCTCTTCTCGATCATCTCGTTCGATGACTTCCACGCCGACTACCACACGCCGACGGACACCTCCGACAAGATCAACCGCGTCGGAGCGGTCAAGACCGTGCGGATGTACCACGACATCGTGCGTGAGCTCTCGTTCAAGGGCGAGCTGTTCCCGTTCGTCAGCCCGCAGCGGGCGGCCCGTCGCAGCGAGTCGGCCGCCCCGAGCGGCGAGGCCCCCAAGGTCACGGTCCGTGTCGGCATCACCCCGGGCAGCTATGAGGCCGGCGACCACGGCATCCCGGTCTCGGCGGTCGCTGAGGACAGCTCGGCGGGCCGGGCCGGCATCCTCGCCGGCGACAGCCTGATGCGGTGGGACGGGCAGAAGATCCTCAGCGTCGAGGACTGGATGAAGCTGCTCGTCAAGAACAAGGACGGCGACACCGTGGTCATCGGCGTCTGGCGTGACGGCGAAGAGGTCACCCTCTCGATCACGCTCGAAGGGCGATGAGCCTCACGGCCTGAGACTTGAACCCCACGCGGGCCCGGTGTCACCACGCCGGGCCCGTTTTCGTGCCCGCACCAGCGAGATTCCCGCCAAATTCGCCCGCACCGCCAGCGGGATCCGATACCCTGAGTCCCCGCCCCAACCCGTCGCCCGTTCCCCGGAGACCCGCATGAATCGACTTTGTTCAACCGCCCTGCTCATCGCCCTGGCCGGGACCGCGTCCGCGCAGGTCACCGCCGAGCGGATCGTCATCGGGACCTCGACCGCGGGCACACCCATCGAGGTGTTCGCGATCGGGGAGACCGCGCCCGACTCGATGGGCCGCACCCGCGACCAGCGCCCCGCGGTGCTGCTCGTGGCCGGTGTAGACGGCTCGCACCGGGTCGGGGTCGAGGTCGCCTCGGGGCTCGTCGAGGCGCTGCAGCACGACCACGCCGACCTGCTCGCCGAGCACACGGTCTACGTCATCCCGAGCCTGAATCCGGACGGGGCCAAGTGGCTCGGGGGCTCGCCGAGGATCCAGAGCGGGCGGATCCCGACCTCGCTCGATGCGGACGGCGACCGGCGGGTGGCTGAGGACGGGGCGGACGACCTGAACGGTGACGGCCTGGTCACGATGATGCGGGTCGCCAACCCCGCGGCGAGCACCGGGCTGACCGCGGAGTGGATCGTCGATGAGACCGAGCCGAGGCTGATGCGAAAGGCCAAACCCGAGGAGGGCGAGACCCCGGTGTACGCCCTGCTCATCGAGGGGTTCGACAACGACGGCGACGGCGGGTTCAACGAGGACGGGCCCGGCGGCTCGGCCGGCGGAGGCATTACCCTCGACGCCAACTTCCCGAGCTTCTGGCCCGAGCACCGCGAGGACGCGGGCCTCTACCCGACCGATCGGCCCGAGTCGCGGGCGCTCGCCGCCTGGATCCAGGGCTACGGCAACATCACCGCGGTCGTTGTCTACAACACCAACGACAACCTCATCAACACCCCCAAGACCGGCAAGAACGACGAGACCGGGCGGATGCCCGCGGGGCTCGAGAAGGACGACGAGGCCTACCACAAGCACGTGGCCGAGGCGTTCAAAGAGGCGACGGGTATGACCGGGGCCGCGACCCGAGGCACCGAGGGCTCGCTGGCCAGCTGGACGTACTCCGATCTGGGACTCTGGACCTTTCAGACCCCGGTCTGGACGCGGCCCGATCAGGTGAAGCCTGACGAAGTGAAGCCCGAAGAGGGCGAAGCCGAGGACGGTGCCCAGGGCGAAGCAATGCCCGCCGCCGAGCCGGCCGCTGAGCCCGCCGCTGAGGCTCCCCCGGAGGCCGCCGAGCCCGAGGTGAGCGAGTTCGACGCCCTCGTCGCCCGCGGCGTGCCCGAGGAGTACGCCAGGCTGCTCTCGATGACCGCCGAGGAGCAGCTGGTCGCGATCGCCGAGTACGCCAACGCGGACGAGGCGGAGGTGCAGGCCCGCATGGCCGAGGTGACGAAGTTGCCCGAGGACATCCGGGCCCGGATCATGGGGCTGGCGATGAACGGCGTTGACCCGGGCAAGGCCGGGCCCGACGAGGCGTCCCCCGACGAGAAGGGTGGAGGGGACAAGAAGGACAAGCCCAAGGCCGACGAGGCGGAGCTCGCCTGGCTCAAGTACTCCGACGAGGACCGCGGCGGCGAGGGCTTTGTGCCCTGGGCCGAGGTGGGCCACCCGCAGCTGGGCACCGTCCAGGTCGGCGGGTTCGTCCCCGGCTTCCGCGTGAACCCCCCGCCTGAAGAGAACGAGCGGCTCATCGCTGAGCAGTCCGAGTTCTTCGGCAAGCTGCTCGCCATGCTGCCCGATCTCGACCTGGGCTCAATGCAAATCGAGTCGCTCGGCGGCGGGCTCCACCGGGTCAGCCTCAAGGTCACCGACCCCTCATACCTGCCCACCACAGCGGCGATCGGCGTCAAGACCAGGCGGCTCGTCCCCGTCGTCGCAGCGATTAGTGTTCCCGTGCGAGATGTGATCGCCGGCAACCGCGTGCAGAGCGCCGCCAAGATCGGCGGCTCGGGCGGCTCGCACACGTTCGAGTGGACGGTCCGGGCGGACAACGTCGCGGCGATCACCATTGAGATTCGTTCAGATCATTTCGGCACCCACTCCGTGGCGGCCACCGATGGAGGTGCAGATTGAACACGCCAACACTCGTTCTTCGCGCGATGATCGCCGCCGGCTCGGCCCTCGCAGCCGTCGCCCCCGCCGCGGTTGCTCAAGAGTTCACCGAGTCCAAGGTGGACATCTCCTTCAACCGGTACCACGCCCCCGACGAGGTCGACGCGAAGCTTCATGAGCTCGCTGCGGCCTACCCGGAGCTGGTCGAGCTGCGTTCGATCGGCAAGAGCCTCGAGGGCCGTGATATGTGGATGGCGATCGTCAACGACGCCTCCACCGGGGCCCACGACGCGAAGCCAGCGATGTGGATCGACGGCAACATCCACGCCAACGAGATCCAGGGCGCCGAGGTCGTGCTCTACACGCTCTGGTACCTGTGCAAGGAGCACGGCTCCAATGACGACATCACCGAGCTGCTGAGCAACTACAGCTTCTACCTGCTGCCCACCCTGAACCCGGACAGCCGGGCCTACTGGTTCCGCGAGGCCTCCACGCCGCATTTCCCAAGGGCCAACCAGCGACCCGTGGACAGCGACCGCGACGGGTTCGTGGACGAGGACCCGCCAGACGACCTGGACGGCGACGGCTCGATCACGCAGATGTGGGCCCAGGAGCCCGGCGGCCGATGGAAGCGAGACGAGAAGGACCCGCGCATCTTCTCCCGCGTGCCGTCCGACGAGAAGGGCGACTGGACCTACCTCGGGCAAGAGGGCATCGACAACGACGGCGACGGGCGCATCAACGAGGACGGGCCCGGCGGCGACGACATGAACCGCAACTGGCCCTCCGACTGGAAGCCCAACTACGTGCAGTACGGCGCGGGCCCCTACCCGCTCTCACACCCCGAGACCAACGCGGTCGCGACGTGGGTGTATGACCACCCGAATATCGCGGCGTTCCAGACCTTCCACAACTCGGGGGGCATGATGCTCCGGGGGCCCGGCGCTTCCTACGCCGAGAAGGCGTATCCCCGCGCCGACCAGCGCGTCTACGACGAGATTGGGAACAAGGGCGAGAAGATCCTCCCGTACTACGACTATCTCGTCATCTACAAGGACCTGTACGGCGTGCACGGGGGCGAGTCCACCTGGGCCGGCGAGGGCCGCGGCGTCATCTCCTTCACCAACGAGATATGGAGCGTCGGCAAGTACTTCCAACGCGACAACACCAGCCCCTCCGACGAGGACATGTGGCTCTTCCGAGACCGGCTCCAGTTCGGCGAGACCTTCACCCCCTACACCGAGTTCAACCACCCCAAGCACGGCCCCGTCCTCATCGGCGGGCTCAACAAGTGGTCCAGCCGATCCACGCCGACCTTCATGCTCGAGGAAGAGTGCCACCGCAACTTCGCGTTCACCATGTACCACGCCGACAACATGCCCGTGCTCGAGTTCACGTCGGTCACCGCGGCGCCCGCCGGGGGGAACGCCGTGGGGGGGCTGTGGACGGTGGACGTGGAGATCGAGAACTCCAGGGCCATCCCAACCCGCACGGGGCGTCAGGCCTCGCGGGACATCGGCACCGCCGATCTGCTCACCTGCACCACCGCCGAGGGGGCCCGAGTCGTTGCCTCGGGCGCAAGGCAGAACCGGCAGGACGACACGATCTCACCCGAGCGGCACGAGCCCGCCCGCGTGCTCGTGGAGGGCGGCGTCGGCTCGCGGGGAACCCTGCTGTACCGGTTCTATATCGAGGGGGTCGCGGGGCAGACGGTCAACTTCAGCTATGAGTCTGAGCGGGCCAAGACGATTACCGCTCAGATCACGATGGGCGAATAACACGGGCGACCTCGCGGGCCGGCTCACTTGGGGTCAAACCCACCCGGGCCAACCCGACCCGGGCCGTTTAGCGCGATCCGAACCGGGCCGCGGCGGTGCTCAGTTCGAAGTAGAGCTGCCCGATCTGTCGGGCCGCCTGCTCGGGCGTGATCGAGCCGAGCGTCTCCATCGCCGCGATCCGGGCCGCGTTGGCGGCGAACCGCCCGAGGCTCTCGTGCAGGTCCTGGTTCGTGCGGTTTGTGCTGCTCGTGGTCATGGCGAGGCTCCCGTTGATTGGGCTGCCCGCGAAGAGTGGGGCGGCGATATGTCGAGAGCGTGAAGCGGTCCTCGCGGTCACGCACCGAGCGGTATTTCGCAGCGTGGTCAGTCGCCCGCGGCTTGGTCCTTGCCCAGCAGGAACCCCAACGCCCCGGGCAGCCGTTCCTGCCACGCCGCCTCGTTGTGGCGGGCCCCCTCACCGATCACCACACGCAGGCGATCGGTGCCGAGCCCGCGAGTGCGAAGCATCGCCCCGGCCCGCTGGCAGGCCTCAACAAGCTGCGCGTCGCGGTCGGCGCGGCCGGTCTCGGCGTCGCCCATGCCCAGGAAGACCCGCTCGGGCCACGCCCCGTCGAAGGCCTCGAGCATCGCCATCAGCTTGCCGTCGCCCACGCTCAGCGACGGGCTCTCGACCAGCGCAGCGCCGAACACGCCGGGCCGGCTCATGATCGCGTGCAGTGTGATGACCCCGCCGAAGCTCGAACCGCCGAGCCCGGTGTGCTCGGGGCCGGTCCGAACCCGGTATCGACTCGCGATCTCGGGCATCAGCTCGTCGATGAGGAACCGGAGGTACTCGTCGGCCCCGCCGCCGGGCAACTCGGGCGCGATCGACCCGGGCGCGAATGGCAGGTAATCACGCGACCGGTTCACGCCGCTGTTGTCCACGCCGACGATGATCCACGGCTCGATCACGCCCCCGCCCGCGAGTTCGCTCACCGCCTCGTCGGCCTGCCACTCCACGCCAAACGCCGAGTTCTGCGTGTCGAACACGTTCTGCCCGTCGTGGAAGTAGAACACGCCCAAGGCGCGGTCCGGCTGAGCCTCGTAGGCCTCGGGCAGCCAGACGCGGACGGTGCGGTCCTCGCCGAGGGCCTCGCTGTGGAACTCCCAGACCTCGAGCGTCCCGCCGACGACGGTGCTCACCGCGGCCTTCCCGGCGGCTTCGAAGGCATCCTCAAACCCGAGCACCTCGAGGAGAAGCACCGGGCCGCCCGGGAGGTCCCAGTCCGGTTCGCCGGTGCGACGGTTGTCGATCGGCTGCCCCTGGGCGGTGCACTCGACGGTGGCCCACGAGCCTCGTGTGAGCTTGAACTCCCCGCCGTGCTCGATCTTGGAGCGGGGGATCTCGAACACCCACCCCACCCGCTCGCCGTTCTCATCGAACCATCCGCTCTGCTCGGTCCCCGCCGGGTTCCAGCCGTTGAACGAGGCCCCGAGGAACAGCCTCGTCTGTGGGGCCTCTTCGAGCGTGCCGGTGCGGTCGATGGCCTCGATCCTCAGCACCGCGGGCTGGGCGATCGCCATCGAGGCGAAGCACGAGCCAAGCAGCGCAAGAAAAAACCGGGTGACGCGGGGGGTGTTCATGCCCCCAGCGTACCCGGTCTGGTTTGATCGACGCACGGATCGCTCCGTGCGAGGTGTACTAAATCAGAGCAGCAGCAACGCGATGATCAGCTCGATCTGCGTCTTGAGAGCCTCCTGCTCGGGGCCCGGGGCGATCCAGTCCTTGGGCTTGGAGACGCCGTCGGTACGCTCGAGCACGTTGCCGAGTTGATTGAGTGCCCCGTCGATGTCTCCGTCGGCGATCATGTTCGCCGCGTGCAGCAATCGGGTGCTCAGCGAGTTCTGTCGCCCGCTGTTGGCGTTGTTGTTGGGCCCGGTGAACGAGGCCAGGGTGACCATATCAATGGCGTCCGAGATATCGCGGGCGGCCTCTTCCAGGAACTCCTGCGTGACGCCCGGCACGGTCGGGGTCGGATCGTTGAAGTCGTTCACGCCGTCAGCGTCGGTGTCTGCCAGGCAAGGGTTGGTGCTCAGCAGCACTTCTTCGCCGTCGTTGAGTCCATCGCCGTCACTGTCTGCCGCGAGCGGGTCGGGGCAGCCGCCGCCCATCGCCATGTCATACTCGGTGCCGTCGAGCAAGCCGTCGGCGTCGGAGTCCGGGTTGAACGGGTCGGTGCCGATGGTGATCTCGATGTTGTCGTCGAGCCCGTCGCCGTCCGAGTCGGAGGAGACGAACTCGTACGCCCCGCGGTCCACGGTGGGGGTGGTGTCGAAATCGCCGTCCACAACGCGGGCGAGCCCGTCCAGGTCGAGGGCACCGATCACGGCGGTGTTGTCGCCCGTGTCGATCGCCGACGACGCGATACTCAGGTGGTAGTCGTCCATGGACTCGTCAACGAACATCGGGTCGGTGCCCGAGTTGCCCGTGTTTGTGCCCGAGTCGTACAGCCCGCCCGGGGCGAGCCCCATGACGACGCTGCTGTCAACGCTGGTCGTCGCGAGGTTCGCGATCGCGGTCAGGTCGATCTGGGCCGTCTCGTCGGCGCCCCCGTTGTCGGAGTTGCCCCAGAGGATGGAGTTGACGACATTAATGGCTCCGGCGCCGCCGAGCGAGTAGACCCCGCCGCCGGCCGCCGCGGAGTTGCCCACGACCGTGCAGTTGATGAGGTTGGGGCCCGGCTGCCCGGAGTTGTTGAAGTTCGCCCCAATCGCCCCGGCCAGGTTGCCCGAGGAGTTGCCCACGAACAGGCAGCTCTCCGCGGTCATGCCCTCCGAGAAGTTCGAGATCGCGCCGCTGATCGTGTTCGCCACGTTGTAGCTGAAGACCGTGCGCTCGATGCTCACGCCCGGGAAGTTGGCGAACAGGTCGATCGCCCCGCCCTGCTGGGCCGAGTTCCCGTCGAACACGCAGTCGCTGATGCTGACGGTGATCCCCGTGCCCCCGGTGCGGCGAAAGGCCCCGCCGGTGGAGGACGCGGTGTTGCCCGTGAAGGCCGTGCCGGTGATGGTCACGCCCGTCGAGATCTGATAAACGCCGCCGCCGTACTTGGCGCTGTTGCCATCAAAGCTCGAGCCGTGCACCGCGAGTGTGCTCATGTTGGCGTGGATCGCGCCGCCGTCCACCCCGTAGTTGTTGGTGAACGTGCAGTCGGTGATGGTCGCGTCACCCAGCAGCAGGTACAGCCCGCCGCCACGCCTGTTGTCGCTCGAGGACAAGTAGTTCGCGTTGCCGTCAGCGATCGTAAGCCCGTCGAGGAAGACCGGCCCGCCCACCGAGAACGCCCGCGTGACGTGGTAGCTGTTGTCCGTCGCCCCGGCGGCCCCGATCTCGCCGCTGAGCACCGTCTCGTTGGCGATCGTGTCGCGGTCATCGCCGTTGACCGCCAGGCTCCCGGCGTACCCGCCCGCGACCGTGACGTTCTTCACGAGGTTGAACGTGTCGAGGCGTGAGCCGGTGCCCGCGGGGTTGGCCGCGGTCGTGTCGGGCGTGTACACCCCGCCCGCGACGCGGATCTCGGTGATCGCCCCGGCCGAGCCCGCAGCCGCGGCGAGCGCGTCCTGCAGGTGCGTGTAGGCACTCGCCCAGCTCGCCCCGCTCCCGCCCGGCGTCGCGTCGTCGTCCACATAGACCACGGGCTGGGCGCTGGCCATCGACGCCATCGCTCCCAACACGACCAGCGTGGACACGCGGCCGCCACCCACAACCCTGAGACCGGATCTCGTCAGCATCGTTCGCTCCTCTTCCAAATGTGCTCTCTGTCAACCGTCCAGATTCGAAATCGGCGATCGCCTCGAATCCTCAACAGATTACCGGCTGTTGTGGTTCGGATGGAGAATAGTCGGGGGCCAAACCGAATCATTCCCGATCACACGCGACGTGTTTTGCCCATCTTCACCCGCGGCTGGGAAGTTGGGCATATTCATGCGCGATCATTCAGAGCGGCCGCCCGATGCGATCAATCAACGCGATCACTCAACTCGGCTTGACTGCGCGCACCCCGCGCCGCTGCGCGATCGTGCCCAGGTCTTCGATCACCCCATCAACCAGCGGCACGCCGCGCACCGAACGCTCAGCTAACGCCTCGCGCTCGGGGTCGCCCGGGATCAGCGGCCCGTCGGTGCCCGGGGCCGGCTTTGTAGCACGCAGCGTTTCAATCATGTCCGCGGTCTGCTTGCGAAACTCCTCAGGGTCGATAAACCCCGCGATGTCCATCGCGCCAAAGAAATGCCCGATCCCCTTGCCAACCGACCGCTCCGGGATCTCCTGCCGCAACGCGAACGGCGGGCAGAACGGGCCCCAGTTCGCCCCGCTGAGCACCCCGCAGAACAGATCGACCGCCAGGGCCAGCCCGTACCCCTTGTGCCCGCCACGCTCGCGCTCTGATCCCAGCGGCAGCAGCGCCCCGCCGTTCACCATCTGCGCCGGGTCGGTCGTGCCCAGCCCGTCGGGCCCGATGGCCCACCCCTCGGGGATCGGCTCGCCCACGCGGCCCGCGATCTCGATCTTCCCGTACGCCGCGGCGCACGTCGCCATGTCCACCACGATCGGGTCCGGGTCGGCCGGGAACCCGATCGCGATCGGGTTGGTCCCCAGCATCCGCTCGGCGCCCCAGAGCGGCGCGACCAACTTGGTCGTGTTCGTCATCGACCACCCGATCAGCCCGCGGTCGATCGCCTTGCCCACGTAGTACCCCGCGGCCCCGTAGTGGTTCGTGTTGCACACGCTCACCCACCCCGAGCCGGCGCTGTCTGCCTTCTCCACCGCGACCGCGTTTGCCCAGGGCCCGACCACCAGCCCCAGCCCGTTGTCGCCGTCCACCGTCGCGGTGCTCGCGGTCTGTCGGACGATGCTCATGGTCGGCGTCGGGTTGATCCGCCCGTGGTCGAGCATGTCCACGTAGGTGATCAGCCTCGCCACACCGTGCGAGTCGATGCCGCGCAGGTCGCTGAACGCGAGCACCTGAGCCGCGGTCTGCGCGTCGGCCTCGGGTACACCGAAGCTCTCGAACACCTCGCGGCTGAACCGCTCCAGGTCGTCGGGGTCGAAGATCTGTGTTCCGTTCACGCCCGGTTCAACCATGCTTATTCACCCTCACACGCACTCTGCTTCGAGCCGGTCCACCACATGCTCCGCGATCGCAAGCGACGCGGTCGCCGCGGGCGAGGGCGCGTTGATCACGTTGACCAGCCCCGTCGCGGTCACCATCGAAAAATCGTCCACCAGCGTGCCGTCGGGCGAGAGCGCCTGGGCCCGGATGCCCGCGGGCGCGGGTTCCAGGTCATCCGCAGCGATCTCTGGGATCAGGCGTTGGAGCGCGCGCGCGAACGCGGCCTTGCTCACCGACCTCCACACCTCGCTGGCCCCGGTTTTCCAGTGCTTCGCTGCGATCCTCCAGAACGCCGGGTACCCCAGCGTGTCGGCGAGATCATCGAAGTCGAAGTCCGCCTTGGCGTACCCCTCGCGGGCCAGCGCCAGCACCGCGTTGGGCCCGCACTCGATCTGGCAGCCTTGCCCGTCCCGCTCGATCATCCGCGTGAAGTGCACGCCCAAAAACGGGAACGCCGGGTCCGGAACCGGGTAGACCAGGTCGTTCACCAGTGATCGAGCGCTCGGCTTGAGCGTAAAATACTCCCCCTTGAACGGCACGATCTTCGCCGACGGCTCATGCCCGGTCAGCTTCGTCACGCGGTCGGCCTGCAGCCCCGCGCAGGTGACCAGCCGCTTGGCCTCGTATTGCTCGCCGTCTTCCGTCCAGACGCGCACGCTGCTCGATCCCTGCTCGACTCGCACCACCCTCGCGTTGAGCACGACCCGGCCGCCCGAAGTCTCGATTGACCTGACCAGTTCGGCGCACACGCCCTTGTAGTCCACGATCCCCGCGTCTCGAACGTGGATCGCCGCGACTCCGTTCACGTGCGGCTCAAGCTCCGCGAGCCGTTCGG
The DNA here is from genome assembly GCA_047620485.1 of Phycisphaerales bacterium. GTDB lineage: Bacteria > Planctomycetota > Phycisphaerae > Phycisphaerales > UBA1924 > JBLHKT01. Next base: position 22,624 of record JBLHKT010000001.1, read on the forward strand.
GCCCGATCCGCTCGCACCCGACGCCGTTGGCGGTGCCCCGCTCGAGGATCGACTCGAGACGCCCGGCCTCCTCCTCATCCACCGCGACGATGACCTTGCCGCAGCGTTCATGCGCCACCCCGTGCTCGTCGCAGAAGCGGGTCAGCCGCTCGATCCCCGCCCGGCAGAGGTTGGCCTTGAGCGAGCCGGGTTTGTAGTAGATCCCGCTGTGGATGACGCCCGAGTTGCGCCCGGTCTGGTGGGCCGCGACCCGGTCTTCCTTCTCGAGAAGCACGACCTCGGCCCCGGAGTGGCGGCGGGCGAATTCCCGCGCGGTCGCCAAGCCGACGATCCCGCCCCCGACCACGATGAGTTCTGCACGCTCGCTCACAGGCCCCAGCGTAGCGGGGCGCGGGGCCGCCGGTTGTCCGCGAGCCGCACGAGCCGGTACACTGCCTGACCTGCTAGAAGTTCTGGGCATCGGCCCGGGCGAGACTCTCACCAGACCCACGGAGCGACGATGTACCTGGCGATGCACACCTGGATGCGGGCCGAGCCGATCGAGGCCGCGATCCGACGACTCCCCGCCCTGGGGTACGAGGCGATCGAGATCAGCGGCGACCCCGACGGGCACGACACCGCCGAGATCAACAAAGTCCTTAAAGAGACCGGCGTCCGCGTCTTCGGGGCCGTCTCCCTGATGACCCCCGAACGGAGCCTGCTGGCCAAGGACCCCGCCAAGCGGGCCGCGTCCGTGAACTACATCAAGGCCTGCATCACGATGGTGCAGGAGCTGGGCGGGCAAGAGATGTCCGTCGTCCCCGGCTCGGTCGGGCAGGTCGTCTGCGAGGCCCCGTCCGAGGACGAATGGAAATGGGCCGTCGAGTCCGTTACCGAGTGCAACGACCACGCCCAGAAGTGCGGCGTGCGGATCGGCATCGAGCCAATCAACCGCTTTGAGACCTTTTTCATCAACCGGGCCGCCCAGGCGATCGCCCTGGCCGAGGCCGTCGGCCCGACGTGCGGCGTCTGCCTCGACTCCTTCCACATGGCGCTCGAGGAGCACGATCTACCCGCTGCGATCCGGGCCGCGGGCGATCGGCTCGTGGACTTCCACATCGGCGAGAGCAACCGCTTCGCCCCGGGGCTTGGCACGCTGGACTGGGCTGAGCTTGTTGGTGCGCTCAAATCGATCGGGTACGGCGGCCCGCTCTCGGTCGAGTTCTGCCCGCCGTTTGACCGCACCCCAGCCAACCCGTACCCCAACCAGGCCGAGACGGATTTCACGGGCGTTTCCGACGAGCAGCGCAAGTTCCTCGAGGACCACGGCTCGAACCTGATGAGCGAGCCGTTCTATGTGGACCAGATCAAACGCTCCGCCGACGTGCTGCTCCCGCTGATCAGGTGACACGGACCGACCCATTCACGCCGAATCCCCTTCTGGAGACCCGCTGTTGAAGATCGTTGACGTCAAGGCAACCTGGCTCCGCTGCCCGATCCCCGAGGCCAAGCAGCACACCTCCGACTTCGGGCGGCTGACCTCGTTCGATATGACGCTGATCCGCGTCGAGACCGACACCGGGCTCGTGGGGTACGGCGAGGCGAAGGCCGCGGTCGGGAGCAGCGGGGGGTGCGCCTCCATCGTCGCCACCGTGGAGCACGATCTGCGACCGATCCTGATGGGGCAGGACCCCTGTCACATCACGCGGCTGTGGGAGTCGATGTACAACGGCACCCGAGCGCACTACGCCCTGAGCAAGGGCCGGGCATTCCCGGCGCTCGGGCGGCGGGGGCTGACGGTCGCTGCGATCAGCGGCGTCGATACCGCGCTGTGGGACATCCTCGGCCAGTCGCTCGGCGTGCCCGTCGTTCAGTTGCTCGGCGGGTCCTGCCGCGACACCATGCCCGCCTACGCCTCGGGCGGGTGGGCCGATGCGAGCGGCATCGGCGAGCAGCTCAGCTCATACGTCAACCGCGGGTTCAACGCGGTCAAGATGCGAGTGGGGGCGATGGACCGTGACATCGCCGACTCCGTGGCCCGTGTGCACGCCGCGCGCGAGGCGCTGGGGCCGGGCATCAAACTCATGGCTGACGCGCACGGCTCGATGAGTGTGCCCGAGGCCAAGAGCTTCTGCCGCCAGGTCGAGGACTGTGATCTGTACTGGTTCGAGGAGCCGTGCAACCCGGACAACCTCGCGGGGACCGCCCAGGTCCGAGCGAGCACCGGCATCCCGATCGCGCTGGGCGAGAGCGAGTTCACCCGGTTCGACATCCGCGATGCGATCGAGCGGCGGGCCGCGGACGTGCTTCAGCCCGATACCGCGATCGTCGGCGGGATCACCGAGAGCGTCCGCATCGGGCACCTGTGCGACACGCACCAGCTCGAGCTGGCCCCGCACCTGTGGGGCTCGGCGTTCTCGTTCATGGCCGGGCTGCACGTCGCCTTTGCCAGCCCGGCCGCGTGCATCCTGGAGTACTCGCTCGGCGGGAACCCGATGCTGCACGAACTGGTAACCGGGGCCCCCGCGCCGACGGACGGCGTGATGCCCTGCCCGACCGCGCCCGGGCTCGGCGTCACCCCCAATCAGGACTTCATCGACGAGCACGACGCGCTCAAGTGAGCGTACAAGAAGCCAGGACCGAATCGCAGGATAGGAGTTGACGATGCCAAGGGTCACCGAGATCAACCACATCACGCTGATCGTGGACCAGCTGGAGGTCGCCGCTGAGTTTTACGAGAAGGAGCTCGGGCTGACGCCACTGCCCGCGTACAAGTTCGACTACCCGGCCTCGTTCTTCAAGATCAACGAGACGCAGCAGCTGCACGTCACCGAGTGGCCCGACAAGCCCTCGTACCGCGGGCACGTCTGCCTGCGGGTGGACGACTGGCAGGGCGCGTTCGAGCGGTTCAAAGAACTGGGCATCATCGACACCACGCCCTGGGGCAAGGTCCGCGAGCTGCCCGACGGCACCTTCCAGATGTTCATCCGCGACCCCTCGGGCAACCTCGTCGAGATCTCGGGCGCGCCCGGGTCCAAGGTGGACCGGTCGATCTTTGCCACCGACGAGCTGTGCCAGCCGAGCGTCGGGGCGTATGTCTCAGAGCGTGACGACGCGCGGGGGCTGCAGTCCGAGGACGCGTCGCTGTACCACGGCAAGAAAACCCCGGGCCAGAGCTCGCCATGAGCGATTCCGTGCTCCGGGTGCTGCTGCTCGAGACGATCGACCCCGCCGCGATGGCGCTTCTTGAGCGCACAGCGGGGGAGTGTGTCGAGGCGGTGCTCGCCGACTCACCCGCCGAGGCGGACGGCCTGCGTGCCGCGAGCGAGATGAGCCAGGCCGGCCCGGTCCACGCGGTCTTGACGCGCGGCAAGGGGCGGGTGACCGCCGAGTTGCTCGACGCGTGCCCGGGGCTCTGCGCGGTGGCGCGATGCGGCGTGGGGCTCGACAACATCGACGTGCCCGCGTGCACGACGCGCCGCGTCCCGGTGCTCAACCTCCCCGGGGTCAACGCGCAGACGATCGCCGAGCACACGGTGATGCTGATGCTCGCGGTGACGCGGGGTTTGCTGGAGTCGGCCAACGCGGTCCGCGCGGGGGACTGGGCCAGCCGGGCGACCTACGACCGCGACGAGGCGAACGGCCAAACGGTCGGCATCGTCGGGCTGGGCAACATCGGGTCGCGGGTCGCGGGGGTGTGCGCGGTGTTGGGGATGCGGGTGATCTACCACGACCCGCAGACGCGAGAATCGGCGCACGAACCGGCGAGTTTCGATGCGCTTCTCCGCGGCTCGGACGTCGTAAGCCTGCACTGCCAGCTCGACGAGACCTCAGCCGGGCTGATCAGCCGAGACGCGATGCGGAGCATGAAGCCCGGCGCGGTGCTGATCAACACGGCCCGGGGCGGGCTGATCGACCACGCGGCGCTCGCGGACTCTCTCCGGTCGAACCACCTGGCGGGGTTCGGGGCCGACGTGCTCGACATCGAGCCGCCCGAGGCGGGCCACCCGCTGCTGAGCCTGCCCAACGTGATCATCACACCCCACTCGGCGAGCCTCACCCGCTCGACCTACCGCGAGATCTGCGTCCGCAGCGTGAGCAACGTGCTCGCGGTGCTGGGCGGCGAGGCCCCCGAGCCGGGGTGCGTGTTCAACGCGGCGGCGTTCGGGGTACGGGCCTGACCGACGCTCGGATCTGGTATATTCGGCGCATGAACCCAACCACTCGACCGGGCCCACGCCTTCGCCATTCGTTTATTCTTCTCGCGGTAGCGTGCGCCGCCGCGTCGCTCGTGGGCTGCTCGACAGGTTCCACCGGCTCGGCTCGTCCCGCAGACGGCCACTGGTACCGCGGCAACACCCACACCCACACCCTCTGGAGCGACGGCGACGCCGCTCCAGAACACGCGATCGAGTGGTACGCCCAGAACGGGTATGACTTCCTCGTGCTCTCCGACCACAACATCCTGCAGGACGTCGAGAAGTGGTTCCCCGTCGCGCCCGGCGGGCGGCTCACGCCCGAGCAGGTCGAGGGTCTCCGCGACCGGTTCGGCCAGGGCTGGACAACTTTGCGGTTCACGAGCACCGGTGCCACGGAGATGCGGCTCAAGACCCTGGATGAGCTGCGCGAGCGGTTTGAGAGCCGGTCCTTCCTTCTCGTCACGGGCGAGGAGGTGACGGACCAGTTCGAGGGCAAGCCGGTGCACATCAACGCGGTCAACACCTCGGCGCTGCTCGGGCCGCAGGGCGGCAGCTCCGTGCTCGACACGATCCAGCGGAACCTGGACGCGATCGATGCGCACGGCGAGCAGACCGGGCGCCCGACGCTGGGGCACGTGAACCACCCGAACTTCGGGTGGGGCATCACAGCCGCCGAGCTCGCGTCGATCCGGGGCGAGCACTTCTTCGAGGTCTACAACGGGCACCGCAGCGTCCGCAATGAGGGTGACGCGGACCACCCCTCGCTCGAGGCGATGTGGGACCACGCCCTGACCGTCCGTCTCACCACCACCGGCGAACTGCTCTACGGGCTCGCGACCGACGACGCGCACAACCATTTCGACGCCGACGGGCACTCGGTCCCCGGGCGCGGGTGGGTGATGGTCAATGCGCCGCGACTCAACGGCGACGCGATCGTCGAGGCGATGAGGCGTGGCGACTTCTACGCGAGCAGCGGCGTGGAGCTGGGCTCGATCGAGCACGACGACGGGGCGTACCGGATCGGCATCCGCGCAAAGCCCGGAGTGAGCTACCAGACCGCGTTCATCGGCACGCGCCTGGATCCCGACGGCGAGCCGGGGCCCGAGGGCGAGGTCCTCGCGGTCAGCGAGCAGAACCCCGCGGTCTATACCTACGACGGGACGGAGTTGTACGTCCGGGCGAGGGTGGTCTCGGGCGAGTTCCATCCCAGGCCGTACCGCCAGGGCGATTGGCAGACCGCGTGGACGCAGCCGGTGTCGCGAGCCGCGGCGAGCCGCAGCGAACACAAGTGATCAGCCCGCGGCGTTCGTGAACCAATTCACCTGATCGCGTTGTCGCCGTCCGGGATGCCCCGGGCGGTCTCGAGGATGTCGGCGAACATGCGGTCGATGTCCTGGGTCGTGTGGTCCGGGTTGGCGGTGACGAGTCGGATGATGCGTCGGCCGTTGACCACGCCGTGCCCGATCTTGAGCTTGCCCGATTCGCCGAGGTGTTTGCAGATCAGGTCGCTGGGCTTGCCGATCACCTCGAAGCAGACGCTCATCCACTGCGGCTCGAGGCTCAGTCGCATCCCGCGGTGCGACTCGGCGAGACCCGCCGCGTAGGTCGCCAGCGAGAACTGCGTCTCGACACGGTCGGCGAAGCCCCGGTCGCCCAGCGCCTGCCAGATCACCCAGAGCTTGAGCGCGTCGTTGCGCCGGCCGCACTGCAGCGAGCGGGTGCCGGGGTTCATCCAGCCCTGGTCCAGATCGAACTGGTCCTGGAAGAGGTAGTCGGCGCTCTCGTCGAAGTGCCTCTGCATCAGGGCCGGGTCTTTGGTGAGCGCGACCGAGCACGTCAGCGGCACGCCCATGATCTTGTGTGCATCCCACGTGAACGAGTCGGCCCGCTCGACGCCCGCGAGTTTTTTCTTGTGCTCGGGGTGCATGAGCGCCGAGCCGCCGTAGGCCCCGTCCACGTGCAGCCAGAGGCCCTCGGCTGCGGCGATGTCGGCGAGCGGCTCGATCGGGTCGAACGAGCCCATCACGGTCGTCCCGCTGGTCGCGACGATCATGAGTGGGGTGAAGCCGTCGGCTCGGTCCTTGGCGATCTGAGCGGCGAGGTCTTTGGGGTCCATGCGCCCCTGGTCGTCCACGGCGACGCCTCGGACGTTGTCCCGACCGAGCCCGATCATCATCGCGTTCTTGCGGACCGAGTAGTGCGCCTCGGTGGACATGTAGAGCGTGCTGGTCCGTCCGTCGAAGCCCTGCCCCGGCTCGAGGCCCGCTGTTTCGTTGCGTCCGGCGATCATCGCGGCCAGGTTGGACATCGAGCCGCCCGGGGCGAACATCCCGCCGCCGCCCGGCAGGCCCGCGATCCGAAGCATCCGCTCCATGACCTCGCGCTCGACGAGCACCTGCGGGCCCGCGGCCTTGTAGGTGTACATCGAGGTGTTGAGCAGCGCGGTGATCATCTCGGCCCCGGTCGCGAGCGGGTCTCGCCCGGCGAAGAGCTGGTTGACGAAGCGCGGGCCGGAGGTGGTGGGGGTCGCCATGACGACGCTGAGCAGGCGGCGGGTCGCCTCGTCCTGCCCGACACCCTCGGCCGGGATCGCGATCGGGAGGTTCTCGATCGCGACCGTGCTCGGGAGCGGGGCCTTGGGCGTGAGGTCGGCCTCCTGCGAGAGGTAGGCGTCGGTGATGCGGAGGATCTCGCGGAAGGTGGTGCGGGCGTCGATCGCGTCGTTCGATCGTTGGGTGTCGCGTGAAGAGTCTGTCGTGGGCACGATCGGCCTCGTGTCTGCTGGGGGACGAGTCAACGCATCGCCCCATGGATGGTGTCGTCCAACCGGGTAGGATCCGGTCGGCGCCGCGGTGTCGCCTTCGAGAGAGTAGGGCCAACCCCTCTCCCGGTGTAGTTATTCACAGTCGGCGTTTTCTCGGGGCCCGGTTCGGCACGCCTCAACGCGGATCGGGGGCACGGGATCGCGTGTTTTCGGCGCAGATCGTTGCGCGTTTCGCGCGGATGCGTGGGCGTACGCCGGGTCACCCGGCGCGGTACGAGGTGAGGATCGCGTCCACGTTCTTCTTCGCGTCGCCGAAGAGCATCTTGGTGTTCGGCTTGTAGAACAGCGGGTTGCCGATGCCGGCGTACCCGCTGGCCATGCTGCGCTTCATCACGATGACGTCCCTGGCCTTCCAGACCTCGAGCACCGGCATGCCGGCGATCGGGCTGCCCGGGTCGTCCAGCGCGCTCGGGTTCACGATGTCGTTGGCCCCGATCACGAGCACCAGGTCCGTGGTCGGGAAGTCCTCGTTGATCTCGTCCATCTCCAGCACGATGTCGTACGGCACACGGGCCTCGGCCAGCAGCACGTTCATGTGCCCGGGCAGACGCCCGGCGATCGGGTGGATCGCAAAATGGACGACCTTGCCTTCTTCCTTGAGCGATTTGACGATCTCGGAGACGGTGTGCTGGGCCTGCGCGACCGCCATGCCGTACCCCGGCACGATGACGACGCTCTTGGCGTCGCGCATGAGCTGCACGGTCTCGGCGACCTGGATCTCGGTGTGCTCGCCCTCGCAGGCGACGGCGGTGCCCTCGGCGGCGCCGAACCCGCCCAGGATGACGCTCACGAAGGAGCGGTTCATGCCCTTGCACATGATGTAGCTCAGGATGGCGCCGCTGGAACCGACGAGGGCGCCGGTGATGATGAGCAGGTCGTTGGAGAGCATGAAGCCCGCGGCGGTCGCGGCCCAGCCCGAGTAGCTGTTGAGCATCGAGACGACGACGGGCATGTCCGCCCCGCCGATCGCCATGACCATGTGCACGCCGAGCACGCCGGTGACCGCCGTCGCGATGCCCAGAAGCCACAGGGCCCGGCTCAGGCCGTCGGATTTATCTGCTTGGACGAACTCGACGCAGAGCCAGACGACCACCCCAAGCACGATCAGGTTGAGCGCGTGACGGGCGGGCAGCATCAGCGGTTTGCCGCCGATCAGGCCCTGCAGCTTGGCGAAGGCGATCAGCGAGCCGGTGAAAGTGACCGATCCGATGCAGACGCCCAGGTAGATCTCGATCTCGTGGATCATGTCCCCCGCCGCCTTGGGCAGGGCCTCGGCCCCGCCGTGGGGGGCGTCGGTAGCGAGCAGCGTGGCGAACCCGACCAGGACTGCGGCGGCCCCGACAAAGCTGTGCAGGAGGGCCACCAGCTGGGGCATCTCGGTCATCTTCACGCGGCCTGCGAGCACGGCCCCGATGATGCCCGCGGGGATCAGGGCCCCGAACAGCATGAAGTACCCGTCGAAGTCCTTGCTGAAGGCGGTGGCGAGCAGCGCGATGAGCATGCCGAGAATGCCGAGCAGGTTGCCCCGTCGGGAGGTCTCGGGGTTGCCGAGCCCGGCCAGGCTCAGGATGAACATCGCCGCGGCGATGAGGTAGGCGACATTGACGAGGTTGTCTGACATCGGCGGTTTGAGATCCCTTCGGGGGCCACGCCCCCGGCTCTTTGACTGACTACCTGACGAACATGGAAAGCATGCGACGGGTCACGAGGAACCCGCCGGAGATGTTGATCGCGGCGATGAATACGGCCACCGTGCCCAGGATTGTGATCGCGCCGGTGGGGGCCCCGCCGAGCTGCGTCATGCCCCCGATGAGGATGATCCCGCTGATCGCGTTGGTCACGCTCATCAGCGGGGTGTGCAGCGCCGGCGTGACGTTCCAGACGACCTGGCTGCCCACGAAGCAGGCGAGCACAAAGACGGTGAGATGGCTGAGGAACGAGTCTTCGACCTCGGGCTCGGGCACCACGAACCCGATGCCGATGAGCGCCACGCCAGCCAGGGCCAGCATCACGAGACTCGTGTGCTTGAAACCCGCGGCCTTTGGCTTTGCCGAGGGGTCGGCGTGCTGGCTCTTCTGTTCTGTCCAGAGTTCTTCGGTGTGCGGCGAGGCGGGCTCGGCCTTGGGGGGCGGCCACATCGTCTGGCCCGCGTGGCACACCAGCGAGCCGCGCACGATCTCGTTCTCCAGATCGATCCTGAAGCCCTCGGCCCCGCCCATCTCCTCGACCATGTTGACGAGCGTGGAGGCGTACAGCCAGCTGGTCTGGATCGCCATGCGGCTTGGCAGGTCGGTGTACCCCACGATCCGCACGCCCTGGTGGAGCACGAGCTTGTCGGGCTGGGTGAGCGCACAGTTGCCGCCCTGCTGGGCCGCCATGTCGACGATCACGCCGCCCTCACGCATCGACTCGACCATCCCGGCGGTGATGAGCTTCGGGGCGGGCTTGCCGGGGATCAGGGCGGTGGTGATGATGATGTCCACCTCCATGGCCTGCTGCGCAAACAGTTTCATCTCGGCCTCGATGAACTCCTTGGACATCACCTTGGCGTACCCGCCCGTGCCGGCCCCGTCCTCCTTAAAGTCCACTTCCAGGAACTCGGCCCCCATGGACCGGACCTGGTCGCCGACCTCGGGGCGGGTGTCGAACGCCCGGACGATCGCCCCGAGCGAGCGGGCCGCCCCGATCGCCGCGAGCCCGGCGACCCCGGCCCCGATCACCAGCACCTTGGCGGGCTTGATCGCCCCGGCGGCGGTGCTCTGCCCGGTCAGGAATCGTGGATAAACATTCACGGCCTCGATGACGGCCCGGTACCCCGCGGCGTTGGCCATCGCCGAGAGCGCGTCCACCTTCTGGGCCCGGGTGATCCGGGGGACGCAGTCCATCGCGAGGACGGAGGCCTCGCGGGCGTTGAGCCGATCGAGCACGTCCTGGTTCTGCCCGGGCCAGATGAACCCGATCAGGCAGCCGCCCTTCTTGATCAGATCGGCCTCGTGGACGCCCAGCGTCGGGTGCTGCTGCGGCGCGTGCACCTTGAGGATGAGGTCCGACTCGGCCCAGAGGACCCTGATGTCGTCGGTGAGCGAGGCGCCGGCCTCGGCGTACCCCGCGTCGGAGTGCTCGGCCTGGGCCCCGGCACCCTGCTCGATCAGGACCTCGAACCCGGCTTGCACCAATTGCTTGACGGTCCGGGGGGTGCCGGCAACCCGGCGTTCGCCGGCGTGAACTTCTTTGGGGATTCCGATCCGCATAACGGTCTCGCGAGAGGGGGGGACGGGGAGGCGATCACCATACCAAGTTTGCACGCCGTGGGTCCGCCGTGCCGAACACAAGGGCTTGGGGCTGGCCCGGGTTTTGGATCTGACCTCAGGAATTGGGTCATCGGCGAGCCGGGGGGCCTAAAATAATTGTTCGTCCCGGCTACCCGTTGGCCGATCCGTTTAGGTGCAACCCCGGGGGGGCGAGGCCCAGATGACGACCGACCAATTAAACTCAACGCCTACCGCGACTCTCGACTCCGTCGTCATCCGGTTCTGCGGCGATTCCGGCGACGGGATGCAGCTCACCGGGGGACAGTTTGCCGAGACCTCGGCGATGTTCGGCAACGATTTCGCCACCTTCCCCGACTTCCCCGCAGAGATCCGAGCCCCCAAGGGCACGACCTTCGGCGTGTCCGGGTTCCAGCTGCAGTTCTCCAGCGCCGATATCTTCACCCCGGGCGACCGCGTCAACGCGATGGTCGCGATGAACCCCGCGGGGCTCAAGGTCAATATCGCCGACGTCGAGCCGGGCGGCATCATCATCGTCAACGAGGACGAGTTCACCAAGGGCAACCTCGCCAAGTGTGGCTATCCGGACGGGTACAACCCGCTCGAGGATGAGCAGCTGGCCAACACGTACCACCTCGTCCGCGTGCCGATGACCCGGCTGACCAAGGAGTCGCTGGCCGAGTCGGGCATGGGGGCCAAGGACGTCGGCCGATGCCGAAACATGTTCGCGCTGGGCATCGTCTACTGGCTCTACGAGCGGCCGCTGAGCACCACGACCAAGTATCTCACCGACTACTTTGACAAGAAGAAGAACAAGCCTGAGGTCGCGGCGATCAACATCCGGGCGCTCGAGGCGGGGTACTACTTCGGCGAAACCGCCGAGGTCTTCCCCTCACGCTACCGCGTCCCCCCGGCCAAGCAGGAGAAGGGCGTCTACCGACGCATCAGCGGCAACGAGGCCACGGTCCTCGGGCTCGTCACCGCGTCCCGGAAGGCCAGCACCGGTGTGGTCTACGCCAGCTACCCCATCACGCCCGCCTCGGGTGTGATCCACGGGCTGTCGCATCTCAAGCGGTTCGGCATCAAGACCATCCAGTCCGAGGACGAGATCGCCGCGGTCTGTACCGCCATCGGCGCCAGCTTCGCCGGCGAGATCGGCATCACCGGCACCTCCGGCCCCGGGCTCGCGCTCAAGGGTGAGGCCATGGGCCTCGCGATCATGCTCGAACTCCCGCTCGTCATCGTCAACGTGCAGCGGGCTGGGCCCGCGACCGGGCTGCCCACCAAGACCGAGCAGGCCGACCTGCTGCAGGCGATGTACGGGCGGCACTGCGAGAGCCCGCTGATCGTCGTTGCCCCACGCAGCCCCTCAGACTGCTTCCACATGGCGGTCGAGGCCGTCCGGCTCTCCGTCGAGTTCATGTGCCCGGTGATCTATCTGTCCGACGGGTACATCGCCAACGGGGCCGAGCCCTGGAAGGTGCCCAATCTCGCCGACATCCCCGCGATCACGGTCACGCACCCGAAGCTCGAGGACTTCAACGGCGAGGAGTTCAAGCCCTACAAGCGAGACCTCGAGACGCTCTCACGCCCCTGGGCCATCCCGGGCACGCCCGGGCTCGAGCACCGGGCCGGGAGCCTGGAGAAGGAAGCCGAGACCGGCAACGTCTCCTATGACGCTGACAACCACGACCTGATGTGCCGCCAAAGAGCCGAGAAGGTGCAGCGGGCGGCCCGGTCCATCCCGCCACTCGAAATCGACGGCGACCCGAACGGCGATGTTCTCGTGCTCGGGTGGGGCGGGACATACGGCTCGATCACCACCGCGGTGCAGCAGATCCGGGCCAAGGGCCTGAAGGTCAGCTCGGCCCACCTGCAGTACCTCAACCCGTTCCCGTCCAACACCGAGGAGGTGCTCCGGTCGTTCAAGCGGGTGGTCATCCCCGAGATCAACCTGGGGCAGCTGAGCATGCTGGTCCGCTCCAAATTCCTGATCGACACGATCGGAATCAACATCGTCAAGGGGCAGCCCTTCCGCGTGGACACCCTCGTCCAGCGGATCTCGGAGGTGATCGAGTCATGAGTGCTGTTGAAACCCAAGACACCTCGCTGCCCATCTACACCGCCAAGGACTTCGCGACCGATCAGGACGTGCGGTGGTGCCCCGGGTGCGGCGATTACGCCGTGCTCGCTACGGTCCGCAAGGCCCTGCCCAAGATCAACCGCAAGAAGGAAGACTACGTCTTCGTCTCGGGGATCGGGTGCGCCGCCCGCTTCCCGTACTACATGGACACCTACGGCATGCACTCGATCCACGGGCGGGCCCTCGCGGTCGCGACCGGGGTGAAGGTCGCCAACCCGGATCTTGAGGTCTGCGTCGTCTCGGGCGACGGGGACCTGCTCTCCATCGGTGGCAACCACACGTTGCACACCATGCGCCGCAACGTGGACATTACCATCCTGCTGCTCAACAACAAGATCTACGGGCTCACCAAGGGGCAGTACTCGCCCACCAGCGAGGTCGGCAAGGTCACCGCGTCCACCCCCATGGGCTCGATCGATTACCCGATCAACCCGATCGCGATCGCGGTCGCTGCGGGATGTACGTTTATTGCGCGCTCGATCGACGTGGATGTCAAGGGGATGGACGAGATCGTGCTGCGGGCGATGGCCCACCGGGGCACCTCGTTTGTCGAGGTCTACCAGGACTGCAACATCTTCAACCACAAGGCCTGGTTCTACGCCTCCCAGAAGGACACCAAGCCGGAGAACACCATCGGGGTGGTGCACGGCAAGCCGCTGATCTTCGGCGCCGACCGAGACAAGGGCATCCGCTTCAACGGTGGGCGCCCCGAGATCGTCACGATCGGCGAGAACGGCATCACCGAGGCGGACCTGATCGTCCACGACGAGAAGGACCGTTCGCTGGCGAGTATGTACGCGCAGATGGCCTACCCCGAGTTCCCCGAGCCCATCGGCATCCTCTACGCAGACCCCTCCAGGCCGACCTACGACTCGCAGGTGCACCAGCAGGTGGACGAGGCGCGGGCCAAGGGCGGCGAGCCGACCGACGAAGCCCTCCAGGCACTCATCACCGGCAACGAGTCCTGGGAAATCGAGTGACCCTCCCCCGGGGGCACCACCCGGTTCTGGGTCCCGTGCCGGGGCGTAGATGGGGCGTGGAGGGGCGTAAAGGGCGTTCATGGTCTGGGCGTGCCCCGGAATAATCACTCACCCGGTTGGGTTGCCAAAGGGGTTCGAGAACCCGATAGAATAGAGACGCATGGCTCGCCTTCTCGTCATCTTGGTGCTCCTCGTTGCGGGGCTTCGCCCCGGCGCGATGCTGCGCCCGGGCTCCTCGCCCGCGGCCCTTGGCTTGGCGTCGATGTCGTGCTGCGAGCTGAGCCCCGCCCCGCCGCCGCCGCCGATGTCGTGCTGCGAGGAGGAGGCCGCCCAGAGCCACGCCGAGAAAACCGCGACGCCCACTCGTACCTGCCAGATGACCGGCGGCGAGTGCGAGTGCTTCAACCGACCCGCCGACGCGCCGACGCCGCTCCCCCAGGCTCCCAAGCCGCTCTCGGGCGTTACGCTGATCTTGGCCCCGGTTTCGATCGAGACCGTCCCAGCGCCCGCAGCCCCGAGCGTCTGCTCGGCCCGGCCGCACCTGAGCCTGCTCGGGCTCGTCCGCCAGCGCTCGCAGAACGAGACGCAGGCCCTGCTGGGTGTCTGGCAAACCTGACGTGAGACTCGCGAGAGGACGCTGCGCGCCGGCCTGATCGGCGGTGCCCGGCTCTGGCTTCGTCCACGTGGTTTCACCCCCAACACCGTCTTGCTGAGGATTCTCAGATGCACCCACGACTCTGCGCGCGCGCCATCGGCGTTGCGGCCTGGCTCGCCCCGGTCACGCTGATCGGCTGCGCCGGCCCGCTCGACCCCGCCCACGATCTCACGCGTGATCTCTCCCGATCGGGCAGGGCCACGGTCGCCGCGGACCGCTCGGTCTATGCGCCGACTCGCCTGGCGGTATCCGCTGGCGAGAGCCGGTCGCTCGCGGAGGCCCAGCCGCTCACGGCGGGCTCAACCCCGGACGATTACATCCGCCGGGCGTTGGCGCACAACCCCGAGATCGAGGCCGCCCGGCAGCGGTGGATCGCCGCGGCTCAGCGGGCCCCGCAGGTCGGCGCGCTGCCGGACCCCCGCGTCACGGTCGGGTTCTTCGCCGACGAGGTCGAGACGCGTGTTGGGGCGCAGCAGGCCCGCGTGGGGATCAAGCAGTCGTTCCCGTGGCCCGGCACGCTGGGCAGCCGCGAGGACGCCGCGGTCCGCGCCGCCAAAGCCGCGTGGTGGGGGCTCGAGTCGGCTCGGCTAGGGGTCGCCGAGGCCGCGGTCGCGGCGTTGCACGAGGTGGCCCTGCTCGACGCCTCGATCGGCGTCGCCCGTGAGAACCTGCAGATCGTGGTCTCGATCGAGCCGGTTGTGCGTACGCGATATGCCTCGGGGCTTTCGGCTCACGCCGAGCTCATGCGGGTGCAGCTCGAGCTGGGGCAGGCCGAGGATCGGCTCAAGCATCTGGTCGCCAGCCGCCCCGCGTCGGTCGCCCGGCTCAACGCCGTGCTGCGCCGCGGTCCGGAGGCCGCGGTGCCCGAGCTGGCCGCACTGCCCGGGTGGGTGGCGAGCGCCTCGGCGGACGAGCTGGTCGCGATCGCGATGACCGCCAGCCCCGCGCTGCACGCGCTCGACGAGACCCTCGCCCAGCAGCAGCACCTGACCGACGTGGCCAGAGACGAGGGGCGACCGGCCTTCACGCTCGGGCTCGATTACACCGTGACCGATGAGGCGGCTAACAGCGCGATCGCCGAGAGCGGCGACGACCCCGTGATGCTCAGCCTCGGGCTCACCATCCCGCTCTGGCGCGACAAGTACCGGGCCGGGGTGCGTGAGTCGGTCGCCAACCGGCTGGCGGTCGCGAGCGACCGGGCCTCGCGCGCCGATCGGATCGCGGCCGCGGTCCACGCGGCGTGGTTCACGCACACCGACGCGCATCGGCGTGTGCTGCTGTACGAGGGCAGCCTGATCCCCAAGGCCCACGAATCGCTGAGCTCGACGCTCGAGGGTTTCCGGGTCGGCGAGTCGAGCTTTCTCGACCTGCTCGACGCCGAGCGGACCCTGCTCGAGTTCTCGCTCGAGGTGGAGCGGGCCCGGGCCCACCGGGGACAGTCGCTGGCGACGCTGCACCGGCTGGTGGGCGAGCCGATCCCCGTCGAGCCCGCCGACGAGACTCAGGAAACTTCGCCCGCTCCCGATCCCGAACCAGACACCGCCCCCACGGAGGCTCAGCCATGACCCGCAAAGAAGAAACCGCTTCCCCCTCCAAGTTCATCGCGGCCCTCGTGTGGTGCTGGCGCCACGGGGCTGCGGGCCTCACGCTCGTGCTGATCGTCGCGGCGTTCGCGGTCGGGTTCTCTCTGGGCGATTCGGGTGATGAGACCGTGTCGCCGAGTGACGCGGACCGTGCGCACGCCCAGGGCGAGCCGGGCAAGACGGAGTTCTACACCTGTTCGATGCACCCCTCGGTTCGGCTGACTGATCCGAAGGCCAAGTGCCCGATCTGCCACATGGACCTCATCCCCGTTGAGGACGACGGCGCGGACACCGAGGGCCGCCGCATCACGATCCGTGAGACCGACGGGGTCGGCGCGGCGGTGCAGACCACCGAGGCCCGCCGGTTCTTCCCGACCGCGGAGGTCCGGCTCTACGGCAAGGTCGCGTTCGACGAGACCTCTGTCGCCAGGCTGACGGCGTACTTCCCGGGCCGCATCGAGCGGCTGTTTGTCAACTACGTCGGCGTGCCGGTGAACCGTGACGAGCACCTGGCTGAGCTGTACAGCCCGGAGCTGCTCGCGGCTTCAGAAGAGCTCCGCCAGGCCCGGGCCTCGGTCGCGCAGAGCGAGCCGATGAGCGAGCTGATGCGCGAGTCCGCACGCGGCACCCTCCGCTCGGCTCGCGAGAAGCTCCGGCTGCTCGGTCTCACGCAGGCCCAGATCGACGAGGTTGAGAACGGGCTCCCCGCGACCGACACGCTGACGATCTACGCCCCGATCGGCGGGGTCGTGACGGACCTGGCGGCCCGCGAGGGCGACTACCTCGAGACCGGCGATCCGATCGCCACGGTCGCGGACCTCTCGCGCCTCTGGCTGGACCTGGAGGCCTACGAATCGCAGCTCCCGCTTCTTCGGTGGGGGCAGCCGGTCCGGTTCACCGTCGAGGCCCACCCCGGCGAGACCTTCGAGGGGCGTGTCGCGTTTATCGAGCCGATCGTGGACGCGCGGACCCGGACCGCCGCGGTGCGTGTGGCGGTCCGCAACACCGAGCGCCGACTCAAGCCGGGCATGTTCGCCTCGGCGGTGGTTCGCCCGGTCGTGAGCGACCACGGCGTGTTGGGATCGAGTGATCTGGCCGGCAAGTGGGTCTGCCCGATGCACCCGACCGAGGTCCAGGACGAGCCGGGCCCGTGCGGCATCTGCGGCATGGACCTGGTGCCGACCGAGTCGATGGGCGCGAGAGCGGCGGACGCCACGCAGACCCCGCCGTTGGTCGTGCCGAGTTCCGCGGTTCTCTTCACCGGCAAGCGGTCGGTGGTGTACGTGCGGGTGCCGGGTGCCGGGCCGTCGGTCTACGAGGGGCGTGAGGTCGTGCTCGGGCCCCGGGCCGGCGACGCGTACACCGTGGTCAGCGGGCTCGACGAGGGCGAGGCGGTCGTGACGCACGGCGCGTTCCGGATCGATAGCGCGATGCAGATCCAGGCCAGGCCCAGCATGATGTCGCCCGAGGGCGGGGCCCCGGCGCGCCAGCACCGCGGGGCGAATGGGGCCGCGGCGCAGCCGACTGAGGCGGCCGCCACCGAGCCCCCGATCATCGCAGACTCAGCGGTGTTCGCGCCAACGCTGACAGCCTACCTGCGAGTGCAGGAGCGGCTCGCGGGCGATGATCCGGAGGGGTTTGTCGCTGCGGCGCAGGCCCTGGCGGCTGTGGTCGGGTCGGTGGAAGACTCGGCGCTAGATGAAGCCGCCGAGCCGATCTGGCGGGGTGTCGCAGAGACCGCCAGCGCCGCCCCACCGGCGGCGGACCTCGCGGCGGCGCGCGTCTGGTTCGAGCCGCTGAGCGTGGCGATGATCACGCTGCAGCGGGCGAGTGGGGGGGCGAGTGGGGGGTCGGGGGGGATGGCCGGGGGCGAGCCGGTCTACCTGGTGCACTGCCCGATGGCGTTCGACTTCGCCGGCGCGGACTGGCTGCAACGAGGCGACACGGTGAATAACCCGTACTTCGGCGACGCCATGCTCCGGTGCGGCAGTATCACCGAGACCTTCGAACCCCTGACCCAGGGGCACGACCATGAGTGAGACACCACGCGGCTCCGAAACGAGCAAGCCCGCCCGCGGCCCGGTGGGCCGGCTCATCCGCTTGTGCATGGAGCACCGGCTGGTGGTCTTCATCGTCTACGGCGCCGCGATTCTGATGGGCGTGCTGGTCGCGCCGTTCGATTGGGACGTCGCGGGCCTGCCGCGTGATCCGGTGCCGGTTGACGCGATCCCGGACATCGGCGAGAACCAGCAGATCGTGTTCACCGAGTGGCCCGGCCGCAGCCCGCAGGATATCGACGACCAGATCAGCTACCCGCTGACGGTGGCGCTGCTGGGCATGCCGGGCGTCAAGGATATCCGCAGCTACTCGGTCTTCGGGTTCTCGACCATCTACGTCGTCTTCGACGAGGACATCGAGTACTACTGGTCCCGCTCACGCGTGCTCGAGAAGCTCAGCTCGCTGCCCGCGGGAACGCTGCCCGGCGGGGTCTCGCCGACGCTGGGCCCGGACGCGACGGCGCTGGGCCAGGTCTTCTGGTACACGCTCGAGGGCCGCGACGAGCAGGGGCAACCGACCGGCGGGTGGGGGCCCGACGAGCTGAGGTCGATCCAGGACTTCACGGTCCGTCCGAGCCTCGCCGGGGTGGAGGGGGTCAGCGAGGTCGCGTCGATCGGCGGGTTCGTGCGCGAGTACCAGGTGGACGTGAACCCCGATGCGATGCGGGCGATGGGTGTCACGCTCGAGCAGGTGATCGCGGCGGTCCGGCAGAGCAACCTGGATGTCGGCGCGCGCACGATGGAGATCAACCGGGCTGAGTACATCGTGCGAGGCGTGGGCTTCATCCGGAGCGTCAGCGACCTGGAGCAGACCGCGATCACCGCGCGCGACGGCAACCCGATCCTTGTCAGCGATATCGCCAAGGTCGGTCTGGGCCCGGCGCTGCGGCGCGGCGTGCTCACCCGGGACGGCGAGGAGGCGGTCGGGGGCGTCGTCGTCGCCCGGTACGGCGAGAACCCCCTGGCGACGATCCAGCGGGTCAAGCGGCAGATCGCGACGGTCGCCCCGGGGCTGCCCAGCAAAGTTCTCGAGGGCGGCGCCGTCAGCCGCGTGACGATCGTGCCGTTCTACGACCGCTCGGGGCTCATCGGCGAGACCCTGGAAACCCTCAACTCCGCGATCGAGCAGCAGATCCTCGTGACCTTCATCGTGGTCGTGCTGATGGTCATGCACCTGCGGAGCAGCCTGCTCATCGGGGCGATGCTCCCGATCACGGTGCTGCTCGCGTTCATCGGGATGAAGCGGTTCCACGTGGACGCCAACATCGTCGCGCTCTCGGGCATCGCGATCGCGATCGGCACCATCGTGGACGTGGGCATCGTGATCTGCGAGAACATCCTGCGCAAGCTGGACGAGGCGGGGGAAGCCGAGCCCCGGTTCGAGGTGATCTACGAGGCGTGCGCGGAGGTCGGCGGCGCGGTGCTGACCGCGGTCGCGACGACGGTGGTGGGGTTCTTGCCTGTGTTTGCGATGCAGGCCGCGGAGGGCAAGCTGTTCAAGCCGCTGGCGTACACCAAGACGTTTGCGCTGATCGCGTCGATCATCATCGCGCTGACCCTGCTGCCCGTGTTGGCGCACCTGCTGCTGGGCTCGCCCGCTCGCTCCAAGCTCGCGCGAACCCTCGGGGCTTGTGCGCTGATTGTCGCGGGCCTGGCGCTGCTGATCTTCTCGCAGCCCGTCGTGGGCATGCTGCTCGCGGGGCTCGGCGTCTACACCCTCTCCCGCTCGGTGATCCCCGAGGGCGTGGACCGCGTACTGCGGTGGTCGGTCAACCTCGTCGCAGTCGGGGTGGTGCTCGTCGTGCTGGCCCGGTCGTGGGAGCCGCTGGGCCCGGCCGGTGGCGGTGGGGCGGGCGCGGTGAAGAACGCCGGGTTCATTGCCGTGCTCGTGGGCGGGGTGCTGCTCGCGTTCTGGGGCATGCGGCTGGCATTCCCCAGGATGCTGGCATGGGCGTTGGAGCACAAACTGGTGGCATTGTCACCGGCGATCGGGCTGGTGGTGGTGGGCGCAACGATCTGGCTCGGCTTTTCGCGGGTCTGGGGCTGGCTGCCCGACCGCGTGCTCGAGTCCTCGCCGGCGGTTCGGCTGGCGCACGTGGCGCCCGGGCTGGGCAAGGAGTTTATGCCCTCGTTCGACGAGGGGTCGTTTCTGTACATGCCCACGATGATGCCGCACGTCTCGATCGGTGAGGCGACCGACGTGCTCAAGGAGCTGGACCGACGCATCCTCAGCGTCCCCGAGGTCGAGAGCTCGGTCGGCAAGATCGGTCGCGTGGACAGCCCGCTGGACCCCGCCCCGATCTCGATGGTCGAGACGATGATCACCTACAAGAGCGAGTATCGGACGGATGAGCGCGGCCACCGGCTGGCCTTTGCGTTTGACTCGGAGAGCGACGGGTTTGTGCGCGACGCCGCGGGCGAGCTGATCGCCGACAAGCGCGGCCGCCCGTTCCGGCAGTGGCGAGACGAGATCACGTCCGCCCAGGGGATCTGGGACGAGATCGTCGCCGCGGCGAGGATGCCCGGCGTGACCAGCGCCCCCAAGCTGCAGCCGATCGAGACGCGGATCATCATGCTCCAGTCCGGGTTCCGCGCGCCGATGGGCGTGAAGGTGTACGGCCCGGACCTGGAGTCCATCGAGGCGTTCGGGCTCGAGCTCGAGGCGCTGCTCAAGCAGGTGCCCAGCGTGCAGCCCGACGCGGTGTTTGCCGACCGCGTGGTGGGCAAGCCGTACCTGGAGATCGAGATCGACCGGGCGCGGATCGCGCGGTACGGCATCCAGATCGCCGACGTGCAGGAGGTGATCGAGGTCGCGATCGGGGGCAAGCCACTGACGATGACGGTCGAGGGGCGTGAGCGGTACCCGGTGCGAGTGCGGTATCTCCGCGAGCTGCGTGACGAGCCCGAGTCGCTGGCGGGGATTCTGGTGCCGACGCCCGAGGGGGCCCAGGTGCCGCTGGGCGAGCTGGCGACGCTGGAGTACCGGCGCGGGCCGCAGATGATCAAGAGCGAGGACACCTTCCTGGTCTCGTACGTGCTGTTTGATAAGCGGGCGGGGCAGGCCGAGGGCACCGTGGTGGAGGACGCGCAGCGGCTCATCCGCTCGATGATCGACTCGGGCGAGCTGGTGGTCCCCGCGGGGGTGAGCTACGAGTTCGCCGGGTCGTACAAAAGCCAGATCCGGGCGGCCGAGCGGCTGCGGCTGGTGCTGCCGCTCTCGCTGGCGATCATCTTCATGTTGATCTACTTCCAGTTCAAGGACGCGGGGATCGCGTTTATGGTGTTCAGCGGCGTCTTCGTCGCATGGAGCGGCGGGTTCCTGATGCTCTGGCTCTATAGCCAACCGTGGTTCCTCGATGTCCACCTGCTGGGTGTGAATCTGCGAGAGCTCTTCCAGGTGCGGCCGTACAACCTGAGCGTCGCGGTCTGGGTCGGGTTCCTCGCGCTGTTCGGCATCGCGACCGACGACGGCGTGATCATGGCGACACGCATCAAGCGGTCGCTCGCCGAACTCGGGCCCGGCGTGCGCACCATCGACGCGGTGCGCGAAGCGGTCGTGGGCGGCGGGCGGCTGCGCATCCGGGCCGCGGTGATGACGACCGCGACCACGGTGCTGGCGCTGCTCCCGGTGCTGACGAGCACGGGCAAGGGTGCGGACATCATGATCCCGATGGCGATCCCGGTGTTCGGCGGCATGGTCGTCGCGTCACTGACCTGGTTCGTTGTGCCGATCCTGTACGCGAGGCGGGAGGAGTGGCGGGCGAGGCTGTCCTCGAGGGCTTCGTCCGAATAAAACGGGTTATGTTGCGGTGGGGAGCGTGGGACAGGGCCTCTGGCGACCCGCCCCACTTGGCGGTGCTCCTAAATCCGCTGGAGAATGGACTTTCTCTAACCGCTGACCTACCCTTGCCGTCCTCCGGCCTTTCGGGACCGCGGGGCGACAACACCTACACCGGCGGCTTCACATGGACGCACCTCGCGTTCGGAGATTTCCGGTGATCCAGGGCACCCGAGGCCCAACACACCGGATAAAGAGACAATCTCCATGAGTTTTACCGACCTGCGGCTCGCAGAGCCCATCGTTCGCGCCGTCACCTCCGAAGGCTACACCACCCCGTCACCCATCCAGGCCCAGGCCATCCCGGTCGCGCTCGAAGGGCGTGACATCCTCGGGTGTGCCCAGACGGGCACGGGCAAGACCTGTGCCTTCGCGCTTCCCATCCTGCACCGGCTGATGGAGTCCAACGAGGGCAACCGCCCGGCGCGGGGCCGCCCGCCGCGTGCGATCGTGCTCGCCCCGACTCGCGAATTGGCCTCGCAGATCTTCGACAGCTTCAACTCGTACGGGCGGAACCTGCCGCTCAAGCACGCGGTGGTTTACGGCGGGGTCAGCCAGCACCGGCAGGTCCGCTCGATGCAGAACGGCGTTGACGTGCTCGTCGCGACACCGGGCCGCCTGCACGACCTGATCAACCAGGGCTACATCGACCTGAGCCGGATCGAGTACCTCGTGCTCGACGAGGCCGACCGCATGCTCGACATGGGCTTCATCAACGAGATCCGCAAGGTGGTCAAGATGATCCCCGCGGACCACCAGACGCTGTTGTTCTCGGCGACCGTGTCGCGTGAGATCCGCGAGCTATCCGGGGCGCTGCTGCGTGACCCGGTCACGATCGAGACCGCGCCCGAGGCGACCACGATCGAGCTGATCACCCAGAAGGTCTACATGGTCTCGCGGGAGAACAAGCCGCACCTACTCGAGCGTCTGCTCGGGGAGGAGGGCGTGGGCCGCTCGCTGGTCTTCACGAAGACCAAGCACGGGGCCGACAAGCTCGTCAAGGTGCTCAACCGGGCCGGCATCAACGCCGACGCGATCCACGGCAACAAGTCGCAGAACAACCGGATGCGCGCCCTGCAGGGCTTCAAGTCGGGCAAGGTCCGCGTGCTCGTCGCGACGGACATCGCCTCACGCGGCATCGATGTGGACGACATCACGCACGTCGTGAACTACGAGATGCCGCTGGACCCCGAGACCTACGTGCACCGCATCGGCCGCACGGCCCGGGCCGGGGCGAGCGGCGTCGCGATCTCGTTCTGCGACCGTGACGAGTTCGGGCTGCTGCGTTCGGTCGAGCGTCGGGCGCGGATCCAGATCGAGGTGGCCGACGATCAGCCGGACCTGACGACCAAGGGCCCGCCGCCGATGCGTCGCGACCGTCCCGATTCGCACCACTCGCGCAAGCTCGAGACCCGCAAGCCGATGGGCCGCCCCGGGCCGCGCAAGCCCGGCAACCGTCCGCAGGGCGGGCGCAAGCCCCGGTACGAGGGTGAGGCCAGCGGCGAGGCCCAGCCCCAGCCCCAGCCCCAGGCGAGCGGCGGCTACGGTGGGCGACCCGGCAAGGGCCCCCGCGCGGGCAAGCCGGACGGTAACCGTGGTGCCAACGCCGGCCCCGGTACGGGACGCCCCGCCAAGGCCAAGTCGGGCCCCAAGACCGGACCCAAGGCCAAGTCGGGCGGTCGCCCGCAGCGACCCGGCTCGGGAGTCGTCAGCCTCAGCTCCAAATCGGGCGGTCGCTCACGCAAGCCCGCGGCGAGCTGAGCCAACCAACGCACACCAAGAAACCCACGACACGTCGTGGGTTTCTTCATGGGCGGATTGGATGTCGGGTCGTGCTCAGTCCTTCACCCGGGTGAGGACGACCGGGACCGAGCGGCTGACCATGCTGCAGATCGGGGAGTGGCACTCGGCGAACCCCAGCAGGTCGTCGAGTTCCTCGTCGGTGCAGTCGGCCTTGATCCGAACCCTCATCTCGATCTGTTCGTACCCGATGGTCGCGTCCGGGTCCAGCGCGAGCAACCCCTGCAGGTCGATGTCGCCCTCGAGTTCGGTGGAGAGTTCGTCGATCCGGATCCCCCGGGCCGAGGCGTGCAGCACGGTGGTGGTGGTGACGCACGTCGCCAGGGAATGCAGAAGGAACTCGAGAGGGTTGGCCCCCTCGTTGTTCCCGAGCAGCGCCGGCGGGACATCGGCGGTGATGACGAAGGGCTCGGTCCGGGACTCATCCTCGGCCCCGGCCCCGTAGAACCCCTTGATGGTGCTGCGGCTCTCGCCGCCGTCGATCCACCGGTTGCTCGCCCGGAAACGGAACTTGGCCAGCTCGGGGGTCGCCTTGAGCAGCCCGACCGTCTCGGTCATCTGCTGCAGATCGAGGCCGTTGAGAGATGCGGTGGTTGTGTCGGTCATGGGGGGGCTCCTGTTGGCTGCAGAGAGGGTTGCGTTCGTGGATGGCACAGGCCTCTATGGGAAAGGCCTCTGGAGGAAGTAGCGCGATGCTCGGCCGGGGCGTGCCACACCGGCGGATGCTTTTCCCGAAAGATTCAGCCCGGGAGATCGGACCGGGCCGATCCCGCGAGGTTTTCGGTCCGGACGCATACGATGGCTCATGACTAATTCCAGCACGCCGTCCGGCGGTGATCTACCGCTGCAACTCACGGACCCGGCTTCGGACCTCGCGAGCGTGGGGCACGAGAGCCAGATCGTGACCGAGAGTGAGATCAGAACTCTGGTTGACACGTTCTACGAAGAGGTGCGTGAGGACTCGCTGCTGGGCCCGGTCTTTGCGGAGCAGGTTGGGGACTGGTCGGCGCACCTGCCCAAGATGTACGACTTCTGGTCCACGGTGGTGCTGCGGACGGGTCGGTACTCGGGGCGCCCGCTCGAGGCTCACGAGGTGATCCCGGGGTTGACGAGTGCTCACTTTGCGCGGTGGCTCGAGCTCTGGGGGCGGGTTGTGGCTCAGACGATTCCAGCCGCGGCGCAGCCGGGCTTTCTCGCCCCGGCGCAGCGCATGGCGGGCACAATCGAGTCGAGGGTTCTCGGGCGGGCCTGAGGCGGTGTACGCCTCAGATCCCCCGGTTCGTCGCGACGTGGTAGTGCGGGTCCTCGCTGATGTTGACCTCGACCAGGTCGCCCGCTCGGTCGAGCAGCTTGCGGCAGTCATCGCTCAGATGCCGCAGGTGCAGCCGCTTGCCAACCTTCTGATACCGCTCGGCCAGGTTGTTGATCGCCTCGAGCCCGGACTGGTCGTAGACGCGGCTGAAGTAGAAGTCGATGATCACGTCGTCCGGATCTTCGTGTGGTGTGAAGATCTCGCGGAACTGCGGGGCGCTGCCGAAGAACAGCACGCCGTGCAGCTGGTAGACCTTGCTGCCCTGCTCGTTCACCTGCACGTCGGCCATGAGGTGCGTGCTCTTTTTCCACACGAAGACGAGCGCGGAGAGTGCAACACCGATGAGCACGGCGGTCGCCAGGTCGTGCATCAGCACGGTGTACCCGGCGACGGCCAGCATGATGACGACCTCGGTGACCGGGATCCGGCGCCAGGTCTGCAGCGTGGTCCACTCGAAGGTGCCGATGACGACCATGAACATCACGCCGACCAGCGCCGCCATTGGTACCGCCTCGATCAAGGGCGACAGGAACAGGATAAACACAAGCAGCGCGATCGCCGCGGTGATTCCGGACAGCCGCCCGCGGCCGCCGGACTTCACGTTGATGAGGGACTGCCCGATCATGGCGCACCCGCCCATGCCGCCAAAGATGCCGCAGGTGACGTTGGCCACGCCCTGCCCCACGCATTCCTTGTTGCCACGTCCTCGGGTCTCGGTCAGCTCGTCGATCAGCGTCAGCGTCATCAGGCTCTCGATGAGCCCGACGCCCGCAAGGATCAGCGAGAAGGGCAGGATGATCCAGAGCGTCTCCAGGCTCGCCGGGGGCATCTCAAAGTCCCACCACGCCGGGCGGGGGAGTCCGCCCGCGATCCCGATGTCCTCGAGATCGACCGAGGCGAGCGCCGCGGCGGTCTCCTCAGCCGTCAGCGGCGAGATCGGGCCCGAGTGGTGCGGCATCTCAACGATCGCGTTCTCGGGCAAGCCGGTCGTTGCGGCCACTAGAACCGCGTGATCCTTCACCGATTGGGCTTTGACAACCTCAGCCGCCAGCGTGCTGTCCACCAGCATGTCGCGGACCGTGCGCACGACCGGAGCGCTTGTTCCCGAGTCGGTGTCAGGCGATCCCCCGGTGCTCGAGTTGATCACGAACGCCGCGGCTGAGATCACCAGGATCGCGGCGAGCGACGACGGCACCGCCTTGGTGAGCTTGGGAAGATTCGCGATGATGCCCATGGTCGCGGCGACCAGCCCGAGCATGATCCAGAGCTTTGAGCCCGAGAGAAACTCCATGGTTCCCTGGGCGCTGATCTCTTTGAAGCTGCCGAACTGAGCCATCAGGATGACGACCGCCAGCCCGTTGACAAACCCGAGCATCACCGGGTGGGGCACGATGCGGATGAACTTGCCCAGCCTGAGCAGGCCCACGGTGATCTGGAAGAGCCCGCACAGCACGACTGCGGGAAATAGATACCCGATGCCGTGGATGGCAACGAGGGCGACCACAACCACGCCCATGGCTCCGGTGGCTCCCGAGATCATGCCAGGGCGTCCGCCGAGCACCGCGGTGATGAGGCAGATGATGAACGCGGCGTAGAGCCCAACCAAGGGCGGAACCCCGGCCAGGAACGCGAAGGCGACAGCCTCGGGCACCAGCGCCAGCGCAACGGTTAGCCCTGACAGAATCTCGGCCTTTGGCGAGCCACTCGGCCCGGATCGGAGGTCGAACTCTTTGTGGCCAAACGGAAAGAACTTTGGCAGCTTGAAGGCGAGATCGGGCATGGGGGTCCTGAATCATGATTTGAGAGCTGAAACGCGAGGGGGCGGATCGTAGAGGGCCGAACGACTCGGCGATGGCCCCGATCGCAGTTGGTGTATCGGCAGCGAACGAGAGGCTCGGCACCGAATTGGCTGGGATCCCACCGGGGCTCGCGTCAGGAGCGGCAAGCCCCGCGGCCCGCGTGTCGCGCATCGGCTTGGTACGCTCCGGGCTCCATACCGTGATCGGCGACGGCGCCCAAGCCCGAAAGTAGGACGAAGAATGGCCGCAACGACAGCAGCAACCCGTGGCGTGACCCTCGTGCTGGTCACGCTCTCGCTCACGGCTTGTGCCAGCCACCGCGCACCCGCGGTCGCGTCCCAGGCGGAAAACCAGGCCGCGTTCGAGTACCTCAGAGACCTCGAGGGACCGTGGGTGGTTGACGGCGGCGCCGAGGGCACGTTCGGCTGGGAATTCGACATAACGTCCAAGGGCGGAGTCATTCTTGAGCGGCTCAAGGTCGGTACCCCCACCGAGATGACCACGGTCTACCACCTCGAAGACTCTGCCCTTGTCGCTTCCCACTTCTGCCAGCTGGGGAACCAGCCCCGCCTTCTCGCGGTCGATTCGCAGGCCGATGGTGATCTCCACTTCGATTGCGATGGCGATGTCGGGAGTGCCGAGTCGCACAACGAGCTGCACATGCACGGCGTGCACTTCAAGAAGCAGGGCGACAGCGTCCGCATCTGGATGGACATGGTCAAGGACGGCGAGATCGCCTTCGAGACCTCGTACACGCTCGTCCGGGCTAGCCCCTGAACACAACCTCAAACCGCTCGCACACCACCGGCATCCGCGGGGTTGGTTCTCGGCCCATCTGGCGGCAGGACCTCTGGAAAAACTTCCAGTGAGCCTCGCGCCAGTACTCGAGCGATCTGTCGCCCTCGCCCTCGGTGGCCGCGAACTCCACTGAAACATCCTCAAACGCGACGGTCTCGACGCCGCTCGTCTCGATCACGCACCGGGGCGTGCCGTCGAACATGGTGACGACACTCAGGCCCCCCGGCTTGGGCAGCGGCTCGCTGTCTTGCTCGTACGCCCACAGCAGCCCCGCCGTGGCACGCTTGGTGCCCGCCAGCACGAGCTCAGCCAAGTCATTTGCGACCGCTTCAGAGTCCGCGAAGTAGAACGACTCGTAGAACCGTGCAGACAAATCGCAGCCGACCGAGGCCTCGTACGCATGCCAGAACGGGAGCACAGACTCGGGGATCTTCATGGGAGTGATCTCGGTTGCTCTAGATCCACTGCTGATCCGTCACGGTCCGGTCGATCACGAGATGCCCGGTGTGCTTGGTGCTCGCCGGCTCGAAGAGCAGCACCGACGCCCCGCTCGGCGAGACCGGGTTGTGCTCGACCCCCCTGGGCACGATGTGCATGTCGCCCTTGCTGAGTTGTACCTCGCTGATGGTGCCGTCGGCGTCTCGATACTGCATCGTCAGCGAGCCCTCGAGCACCAGGAACAGCTCGTCCTCGTCGGCGTGGTCGTGCCAGGTGAGCTCGCCGTGCAGCTTGGCGAGCTTCACGAGCTGCCCGTTGAGCTCGCCGATGATCTTGGGTGTCCAGGTCTCGTCGAAGAGGCTGAGTTTCTCATCGAGGTTGATCACGCTTGGTGGGGTGCTCATGCTCCGTCTCCTCGTTGTGCTGCTCACTCCGAGCGTCCGCTCTCGGGCCTTGCGCACCGCGTGGCATGATACCGCTCGAATCGCTACTCGCCGTCCGCGTTGCTCGCGATCACGTCTTTGGCCACCGCTCGGCCGGCCGAGGCCCCGCTCGACCAGGCCCACTGGAAATTGAAGCCGCCGATGCGGCCGTCCACGTCGAGGATCTCGCCGATCAGCCACAGCCCGTCGCACACGCGGCTGCGCATCGAGCCGGGGTCGATCTCGGTGAGCGGCACGCCGCCGCCCGTCGCCTCGGCGTGCGTGAATCCCCGGTCCTGGATCACCTCCACGGGCATGCCGACCAACGCGTGGGCCAGGGCGCGTCGGGCGTCCTTGGTGAGCGTCGAGCCGCTCTGCGTCGGGTCCACGCCGTGCCGGGTGCACAGCGCCCGGGCGAGCCGCTCGGGCAGTCGATCGCGCACCCAGGTCAGCACCCGCTTCTCGCCAAGGCTCAGCAGCGCGCGGTCTACCGATTCGAAGGTCTCGCCGCAGAGCCACTGCACGTGCAGCGAGGCGGCTGGGTTCGTGGCCTTCGCGTCGGTCAGCCAGCGTGAGGCGTCCATGACCGCCGGGCCGCTGAGCCCGAAGTGCGTGCAGAGCATGTCGTTCTCGAACCGGGCCAGCCGCTTGCCCGTGCCCGACCGCACCTCCACGCCGACGCGGGCGCTGATGCCCGAGAGCTCGGTCATCCAGTGCGATTTGCCGCCGATCACCAGCGGCACGAGCGCCGGGATGAGCCGCTCGGTGAGCGTGTGGCCCAGCCCGGTCGCGAGCGTGTACCCGCCGCCGTCCGAGCCGCTCTTGGGCAGGGCCTTGCCGCCGGTGGCGAGCACGACGCGGGTGGTCTCGATGGCCTCGCCGGCCTCGCCGGTGCCCTTGCGGCGGACGACGAACCCGCCGCCGGGCTGGGCTTCGATCGCCCCGACCCGCCACGGGTGGACCAGCTCGACCCCGACGCGGCGGACCTCGCCGAGCAGCGCGTTTAGCACGGTCTGGGCACGATCGGTCACGGGGAAGAGCTTGCCGGTGTCTTCGCGTTTGAGCTCGACGCCGAGGCCGTTGAAGAACTCGACGGTCTCCGGCACGCTGAACGACCGGAGCACCTTCTTGGTCGTGTTGCGTGAGCCGCCGGCGTACTGCTTCTCGTCCACCTCGAAGTGGGTGACGTTGCACCGTCCGCCGCCGGCGACGAGGATTTTGACGCCAACGGTCTTTGAGCCGTCGAGCAGCACGACTCGGGGAGGCGCCCCGCCCCGGTCTCGATCGGCCAGCCCTCGCCCGGCCCACACGGCGGCCATGAGGCCCGCGGCCCCCGCACCCACAATCACAACATCGGCACGCTCGCGATTCACGCCATCAGCGTAGCGGCCTCGCACTTTGATGATCGGGTGTATCAATCAAGCAAGTCAATGGTGCTGTGAGTATCAAGGCTCTGGCACTCGCGGGGCGTTGAAGATACACTAAACACCGAACATTCTCGTGATCAGCACGTCCAATCAGCGCAGCATATCGCTCGATTTTCTGAGAGGGATAGCTCATGCCATCATCGGAATTAGAATCGGGCAGCCACGCCAAGCTCATACGGCTTGGCGTGCTGGCTCTCTTGGTCGGGTTCGCCATTCACATCGTTGCCAATGCCGTCATCAAGCGGATGCCACCGGAGGCTCCGTCGCTCGATGAGCTGCGTGTGTATCTGACCGCGGAAGCGGATAGTTGGGCGATCGTGCACGGCGTGCGTTACCTCGCGATCGTGAGCTTGGCCGTGTTTGCGGCGGCCTTGTTCGTACGCACCTGCTGTCTGCGGTCTGTGCGGCCGGTGGGCTGGGGTGTGATCGGTCTGCTCGGCGCGATTCTGATGCTGGCCAACCTGATGATCACCAACGGTATCGAGACACTCGTGTTTCTCGATACCGACATCGTTTCAACAAACGATGATGTGTTCTGGGGGCTGTTCAACACGACTCGCGTCCTGTTCACAGCGGAGGCCTGTACATGGGGCGTGTTCATCGGCGGATTCAGCATGGCCGGTTGGCTGTCGGCGACATTGCCGAAGTGGTTGTGCGCTCTGGGACTCGTGCCGACGGTGTTTGGGGTCCTGACCGGTGTGTTCGTCGTGTCGATCCTGACCGACGGTTGGGCCACACCGATCATTGACATCGCAAGTCTCAGCGGGCTCGTCTGGTTCCTCTGCACTGGTGTATACCTGCTGATTCGCGGTGACGCGGTGCCCATCGGCTCATCTTGATCAGAGTCATGGAGGCGATGTGCGATGCGACTCTGTGAAGATTCTCCCGAACCGGGACGGGTCCTTGCACCGCCCGCCGCCCCAGCCTCCGCGATCACAACATCGGCCGATTCGTTGTTCAAGGACTGCAGAGTAGCGGGGGGGCCGACGGTGTGGTGTGCCGGGCGGGACCGATGCGGGCCCCAGTGTTCATGGCGCTGGCGTCAGAGATCAGGGTTCTCTTCCACCCGCAGCGTCCGGTTGATTTCCTCGTTCTTGAACCCGAGCAGCTTGGGCCGCGCGACGTTCCGCAGCGCCACCACGTCGTACAGCTCGTGCACCACGCCCTCGATCCGCAGCCAGTGCTCCGTGGTGCCGGTGTCCAGATCGATCACGTGGATCGCGCACCGCGGCTCGGCGGACTTGCTCCTCAAGTTCTCATCCAGCGGCATGCCCTGGAAGGTCCTGTTCTCACGGGCCGCACTCAGGCCCACGATCGCCTTGCGACCCACGAAGCTCAGCCCGCGCAGGAACCCGGGGCAGAACGCGAGCTCCTTGAACTCGCCGTCCCCGCCGCTGGCCTTGGTGTCCACGTACCCGAAGTACCCCGTCCCCGCGTTGAGCAGCCAGACTCTTCCAGGGAAATCCGGGTGCACCCGCGGCGAGTGCGGCATGCTCAGCCCCTCGCACACCACCTCGTTTGTGCGCACGTCCATGACCAGCCCGCCGCCGGTGCGCTGATCGCGCCACCCGTCGCTCACGTCGGACTTGCTGACCATCGTGACGTAGGCCGGCTCGCCGGTGGCGGGGTCCACCGCCATGCCGTTGAGGTGGCACCGGTCCTCGGGCACCATTCCCGAGATAAACGGCGGCTTCCAGATGGGTTTAAAACTGTGCGTGTCGCTGACGGTGCCCAGGCAGTTGAAGAGTGTCACGACGAAGACCGGCTGCCCATCGGGCCCCGCGTGTACGTCGTGGATGTCGATGTCGCCGGTGGTGTGCCCGAGCGTCGGCACGAACAGCCGGTCGTACCCGTCGCCGGTGGCTTGGCCTTGGGGCACGTAGTTCTCGAACCGCCAGAGCTGGTAGAGCGACGTCATCCAGAGCGTCTGCGCCTCGGCGTCCGCGTGCAAGCCCATGCACCGGTTGAACGTGCGCTCAAAGGTGCTGAGTCGCCCATCAGGCTGCAAACCGACCATGAACATCTTCCCAGCCTGGTAGGTGGTGAAGGCGAAGCTCATCCGCTGCTCGGCCATCCACGAGACCAGCCCGCGCGAGGCGGTGATGACGAGGGCGGGCTGCTTGGGCTGGGCGGGTTGTTGGGGGGGGTGTCCTGGGCCGTTAGGGATCAGAGTCATGCAACGATGGTAAACAGGATGTGGTTTGTGAAGGGCTCTTGTAGGGAGAAAATGAGCGAGATTGTGGTGTTTTGCGGCAAAGCAGACAAGTCTATCTGAAAAACAACGGCACGAAGCGTATTCTGTAGAAAACAACCCATCGTCGCATTCAAGGAGTACTCGCATGAACCAACACCACATGTCGGCTGCTGCAATCCTTGCTCTTCTCGCAGGCACTGCCTTCGGGCAATCCGCCGATCCCTTCCCCGCCCAGTTCCAGCTTTCGAGCCTGATGCCTGCCAATAGGGGCGATGGCACCCAAGGCTTCGTGCTCAACGGGGTCGATGTGAATGATTCATGCGGTCATTCCGTTTCTTCGGCCGGTGATGTCAACGGCGACGGGTTTGACGACATCATTATTGGAGCATTTAGAGCAGACCCCAACGGAGCCCCGGCCGCCGGCGAGAGCTACGTGGTCTTTGGGGGCACGGGGGTCGGCAACGGCGGTGTGATCGAGCTGTCGTCGCTCAATGGCACCAACGGCTTTGTGATCAACGGGGCTGTTGCGAATGACGAGAGCGGGTACTCCTTTTCCTCGGCGGGAGATGTCAACGGCGAAGTGACCGACGACCTCATCGTCGGGGCTCACTGGGCCGACCCGAACGGGACCTACTCCGCAGGGGAGAGCTATGTGGTCTTTGGCGGCCCGGGCACGGGTTCAACCGGCGTGTTCAAGTTGTCGTCGCTGAACGGCACCAACGGGTTCGTGCTCAACGGGATCGACCAGAACGACAGCAGCGGCGGTTCCGTATCCTCGGCTGGGGATGTGAACGGCGACGGGATTGATGATCTCATCATCGGAGCGAGCTCGGCTGACCCGAACGGGAACTCCTTGGCCGGCGAGACCTACGTCGTCTTTGGCGGCGTCAGCGTGGGTGCAGGTGGTGTGATCGAGCTGTCGTCGCTCAATGGCATCAACGGGTTCGTGCTCAACGGGATGCATACATCTGACTACACCGGATCGGCCATTTCCTCGGCCGGGGATGTCAACGGTGACGGGATCGACGATCTCATCATCGGGGCGTTTGGAGCAGACCCGAACGGGATCTCCAAATCGGGCACAAGCTACGTCGTCTTCGGAGGGGTAGGAATCGGCGCACTCGGCGCGGTCGAGCTGTCTTCGCTCAACGGCGCCAACGGCTTTTTGCTTAACGGGATCGATGCGTTTGACCGCAGCGGTGCTACGGTTTCCGCAGCGGGGGATATGAACGGCGACGGCGTTGATGACCTGGTCATCGGGGCGTGGAAGGCCAGCCCGAACGGGGGCATTTCCGCTGGCGAGAACTACGTCTTCTTCGGGCGAGCCATCGGGAACGTGTGGGACAGCCCCGTCGGGGGGAGTTTCGATACCGGATCAAACTGGCACAGCGGCTTCGCACCCAGCCGCGGCAAGACGACGATCAACACACCCATCGGCGTGACCGTCACCGGCCCCGCTGGGGCGGTTTTCCTCGACAGCCTCACACTCGGTGCCAGCCTCGGCCGCACCACACTCGACCTGCAGCCGTTCTCGCTCATGAGTGTTGAGACGCCCTTCACCCTCCCGGCCTCGGCCTCCCTCACCGGCTCGGGCCTCTTCGTTGCCAACGGCCTGTTCACCAACCAGGGCCTGATCCGCTCGGAGGACCTCGCCCTGATCTTGCCTCAAGGCCTCACCAACCACGGCGACATCGACCTATCCGCGCTCGACGCGCCCTCGGGCGTTGTCCTTTTGCTGGCGGCCGGGGCGATCAACAACGACTCGGACGGCGAGATTGTGCTCCGACGCGGGGCCATCGAACTCGAGGCCCCCGACGGCATCGTCAACAACGGCTCGCTGAGCGTTGTGTACGCCACCGCCGACATCCTCGCGGGGATCAACAACACCGCGAGTGGGAGCATCTCGATCTCCGGCGCTTCGAGTGTGCTCATCACCGGCACCTTGACCAACGCGTCGTCCGTCGTTCTGCCAGACGACTCTTCGCTCGTCGTCCTGGGCTCGATCATGGGCAACGGCGTCTCGGGCCCGGCGGCGCGGGCACCGCCGGCAGCGTCTACGTCGAGGGCGGTGTCATCCCCGGCATCCTCGGCGACCCGTTCGGCACCGCCCGCTTCGACGGCAGCCTCGATCTCGGATTCGCCGCCACCACGATCGTCGAGATCGGCGGCACCAATCCCGGCATCACCCTCGACCAGATCGTCGCCCAGCAACTCGGCGTCGGCGGCACCCTCCAGGTCGTGCTGGCCAACGGTTATGTCCCCCAGCCCGGCGATGTGTACCAGGTGCTCGACTTCGTCACGGCCACCGGCTCGTTCTCCAGGGTCGTGCTCGACGCCGGGCTCACCGCTGCGGGTGCTGATACCTCTTGCCTGCTCGCGGGTGGAGCAATCGCCATCGGTGCCCTGTTTCAGGCCGACACCAACGGCGACGGCATCCTCGACAACGGCGACATCGGCACCTTCGTGGGCCTGTTCCT
Source organism: Phycisphaerales bacterium (assembly GCA_047620485.1). GTDB lineage: Bacteria > Planctomycetota > Phycisphaerae > Phycisphaerales > UBA1924 > JBLHKT01. The sequence continues at coordinate 56,818 of JBLHKT010000001.1, forward strand.
TGCGGGCAATGTCGCAGCCGACATGAACGGCGACGGTATCCTCGACAACGGGGACATCGGCACCTTTATCTCACTCTTCCTCGCCGGCTGCTGAGCACTCATGAAGGCCGATCCCCTCGTGCGGCCCGTACCCCGATCCTACGACTGGGGCGCTATGAACTGGCGACCAATCAGATCGCGCCGGCGCATAAAAAAAACCCGATTCAGTATCGGGCTTCTTGGCATCCAGATGCCTCTTAAATAGCGGGGGCCTCATACGGTGACCACGAGATGCCGTTTCTGGCGAGACTGGGCGGAAGTCCCGTTGCTCCGTAAAAATGGCTTGTCGATGCCCGAGGTGTCCGGTTCCTCCGCGACCGTGGGACGCCTGGAGGTCACGGGCTCTGGAGCAAATCCTGGCCCCAGTTCAAGATGACACGCGGAGCGGTGGACACCTGCTCCCACTCGGCGGGCTCGATGGCGATGAATCGACCGTCGGGCCCCATGGCCCAGGGGTTCTCACTGCTCCAGGCCTGGGGCCATGGTAATGCAAAGAGTTCGGTCGCCGCTCCAATGCTCACATTGCCGTCAACGTCTTCGATCGTCGTCTTCATCATGTGATCACGTTGACCAAAGTAGAGCGCCGAGCTATCGGGTGACCAGATGATGCCGAAGGTCGTGCCGTAGGAGACCTGCCGGGCACGATCGAGTTCAGGGTAGCGGCGTAGATACACCTCGCTCTGTCCCGATTCGTCCGAGAGATAGGCAACCCACTCCCCGTCGGGCGAAAAGCTCGCGGCCGAGATGGAGTAACCCTCTTGCTCGAAAAACGGTGTCGTGGTGTCGCCCTCATCCAAGCGCAGCACACGCAGCGCTGTCCACGGGGGGGCATCAGTGTCAGGGTGGAGCTCCTGCGTGATTAAAAGGTCCGAATCGTCCGGCAACCAGCCCATGACATTGACATCAGGCAGCGTCGCGATGACCCGCGGGCGTCCGCCGGATCCGATGTCACGCACGACGATGTCATTGAGCGCATAGCCACGCGAAGGCAGAATCTGGTCATACGCGAGCCGCGACCCACTCGAGTCCCACGCGAAGCGATAGGCCTCGCCTTCGCTGACGATCCGGCGCATGCTGCCGCGGCCTGCGTCATAAATCCAGGATTCAAGCGCGCGGCGAAGCGTGTTCACAGCGATCAGTGATCCGTCCCGCTTGACGGCGAGGGATGATCCCAGCGCGTCGGGTTCGGTGATCGCTTCAATCTCTCCGCTCTCGCTGACGTGCACGAGGCGCCGACCGTTGCTGGTGCGCTGCCCGGGGAGGTAAACGAGCATCCCCGACCACGACAGTGCCGCCGTGGGTGTCCCACCCCACTTCGAGGCCTTCACACCGTCGAGCACTCGTGATTCCGAGCCCGTGACCACGCCCCGAGCGAAGTCGAAGGGCACCGCAAAGAGCGAGGAGTCACGGAGAAAAACCAGGCTGCCGCTTGAAGTGACCATCGGGTGTGTTGCCTGTGGTAAGACCACTTCCATGGTTCCCGTGGCGAGTGACACCCTGGCGATGCTGTAGGCATCGACGGAGTTGCCCGTGTAGACAGAGGCAAGCAGATAGTCTTGCCCGGGAACCGGGCACAAAGTCTCGAAGCCCAACAGGCCAGGGTGCTCAAGAACCGATGCGAGCTGTGAATTGGTTCCCGCCGAAACACTGATGCGTCGGAGTGAGCGAGCGTCAGCGCTGCGGCCAACGATGGTCTCTGGATCAACCCAGCAGTATCCTTCGTCTGTGTCTAACTCGCGGGCACCCGCGATCGGCAGCGGCAACCCGCCGTCACGCGATATCCGAAAAAGCTGATTCTGCTGAATGAACGCGATCCAGTGCCCATTAGGAGAGAAAGCCAGCGACTCTGCACCCTCGGTTCCCGCAAGTGAGCGCACCTCGAAGGAGTCGAACTCGCGCACGACAATCGGCCCGTCGCCCTCGGGGACGGCCGCCATGGCAGATCCATCAGGCGCGATCGCCAGTTTGGCAATAGCCATCGGCTCTCCATCGACCATGATGGGCGCATCGAAGCGGAGCGCTGTGCTCGCCACATCGCCCGAGGGCGTGGCGTTGAGCTTGCCCCCAGCCCAGACCGCCGCCGCGCCCAGGAGTACGCCCAGCGCGCCGAGCATCGCCCCGCGCCGGCTGCCCCGTTTGGGCGAACCGCCCGCCACCGCCTGGAAGCTGCCCGTCGTCCACTCACGCTGATTGATCGCGATCTCGAGCTCGAGCCGAGCATCACCAATATCGCGTAGACGCTTGTGTGGGTCCTTTTCCAAGCAGCGAACCAGCAGCTCACGCACACGCGGCGGGGTACGCGGCGGCAGCTTCGAGAAATCGAGTTCCCGCTCCAGGATCGCGGCGATCGAGTCGCTCGCCGTTTCCCCGCCGAACAGTACCTGACCCGTCAGGCATTCATAGAGAATGCACGCGAAGGCCCAGATGTCGGTGCGCTTGTCGAGCTTCTTGCCACGAGCCTGCTCGGGCGAGAGGTAACCCGCGGTGCCCATCACTTGGCCCTCTTGCGTCACCGGAGCCGCGAGACTCAGGGTGGGCGAGGCGGTCAGGTCCAGCGACGAGCCCGACGATTCGAGTTCTTTGGCCAACCCAAAGTCGAGCACCTTGGCGACGTCGTCGGGAGTCACGATGACATTGGCCGGCTTGAGATCGCGATGGATGACACCCGCCTCGTGGGCGGCCTCGACTCCGGCGGCGATCTGGGCCGCAACAGACAGCGCCTCATCAACAGGCAGCGGGCCGTTGCGCAAGCGCGCCGCGAGGTCGTCTCCATCCACAAACTCCATCACGAGGTAATGCGCACCCTCGTGGTTTTCGAGCCCGTAGACACCCGCGATGTTCGCGTGCGTCAGGCTCGCCAGCAGCTTCGCCTCGCGCTCGAATCGCGCCATGCGGCCCGGGTCGGCGGCCAGATGCTCAGGCAACGCCTTGATCGCGACGGCCCGGTCGAGCCGGGTGTCACGCCCGAGGTACACCACGCCCATCCCGCCACGCCCGATCTCGCGGTCGATGGTGTAGGGGCCGATCTGGGTGGGGTCCGAAGCCATGTGCAGTCATCCTACCTTCAAAGGTGCGGCAGGAGTGGAGGCCTACCGCAGCATGGAGGGTAGACCAGTCCTCCAGATCAGCCGCCGCCTCGAACAGCCTTTGGGCGCTCGTCGAGTCTCAGCCGTGCAAAGCTTGCTGCCCGCCGATCCTGTGACATGGCGGTTCGCGCGATTTGAATCTCCGGCCGCTCGCAATGCCATGCGGGCGTAAAAAAAGCCCGATGTGGTATCGGGCTTCTCGGCAAACAGATTGCCAGTAAATAGCGGGGGTAGGATTTGAACCTACGACCTCCGGGTTATGAGCCCGACGAGCTACCAGGCTGCTCTACCCCGCAAACAGGGAGGCAAGCCTAGGCCCGCCTCGGAGATTCGTCAACGGACCGCCCGAACATGTCTCCCGAGCACAGGGAGCCATTGGGCTCGACTTTGAGCCCCGGATCACGCACAATACCATTATGAGCACACCCCAACCCCGTTGTGGCCGCCCAATCCTCGCGTTCGTTGCCCGAACCCTGGGGGCTGTGGCCCTGTTCGCGCTGCTGCCGATCGCCATTCCCGGCTGCGCGGCGCCCCCGCCCGCCCCGCAGGATTGGTCCGCGGACTACCAGACCTACGCCGTCGCCGCGGACCACCACGTCGCGTCGCAGGCCGGGGCTGCGATGCTCGCCGCGGGCGGCAACGCGGTGGACGCCGCTGTCGCGACCAGCTTCACGCTCTCGGTCGTCCGCCCCTTCTCGTGCGGCATCGGGGGCGGGGGCTTCATGGTCATCAGCCTGCCCCCGACCGAGTCTCGCCCCGCGGTGCGCACAACCCTGAACTACCGCGAGACCAGCCCGGCCCGGGTTGACGCGATGTTCTACACACGCACCCACGCGTCGAGCCTGCATGGCGGGACGGCGGTCGCGGTGCCGGGCACCGTCGCCGGGCTGCTCGAGGCCCACGCCCGGTTCGGCACGCTCGACCGCGCGACCGTCATGGCCCCGGCGATCCGCGCCGCCCGCGAGGGATTCGAAGCCGACAAGGCCTTCGTCAGCGCCGCTCGCAAGGCCGCGAGCTATCTCGACGAGCACCCCGACGACCGGGAGCGGTTCGTGTTCGTCTGGGAGCGGTTCTGCCGCGAGGGGAACGTCGCGGTCGGCGACCGCATCGAGAACCCGGAGCAGGCGAGGGCACTCGAGCTCATCGCGGGCAAGGGGGCGGACGTGTTCTACCGCGGCGAGATCGCGGAGGCGATCGTGCGTGCGGTCCAAGAAGACGGCGGGGTAATGACCGCGCTGGACCTGGCCAACTACAAGCCGCGCGAGACCCCGCCGCTCGAGTTTGACTACCACGGCAACCGAGTGCTGACGATGCCACCTCCCTCCTCTGGCGGGATCGCGCTGGCCCAGATCGCGGGGATCTACGACCGCCTGATCTCGGGGCACAACCCGGAGGATCTGACCCCCGAGCTCACCGCCCACTTCTACGCCGAGGCCTCGGCCCACGCCTTCGCCGACCGGGCGGAATATCTCGCCGACGATGCGTTCGAGCGGGTGCCCACCGCGTGGCTGATCTCCGAGAAGCGGCTCGACGCGCTCGCGGATCGGGTCGATCCGGACAAGACGCTCGACGTGAACGACTACGGCTTGGCCGCCCCGCCCCGCACCGACTCGGGCACCAGCCACTTCTCCATCGTGGACGCCCGCGGCGGGGCGGTCTCGGGCACCGAGACCATCAACACCTCGTTCGGCTCGATGCTCGTCGTCGCCGAGTTCGGCTTCTGCCTCAACAACGAGATGGACGACTTCACGACCGTCCCCGGCCGGGCCAACGCCTACGGGCTCGTCCAGTCCGACAAAAACCTGCCCGCGCCCGGCAAGCGGCCGCTCTCGAGCATGACGCCCACGATCGTGCTCGATCGGACCGACATCCCGGTGCTGCTCTCAGGGGCCTCGGGCGGGCCTCGGATCATCTCCGCGGTCGCACAGACGCTGCTGGAGCCCAACCCGCTCGGCGGGACCCAGGAGCTCGATCAGCCGCGGCTTCACCACCAGTGGATCCCGTTTAAGGTGCAGCACGAGCGGAGTGTGCCCAAGCAGATCGTGCAGAGTCTCGCGGGGCGTCGGCACACGGTCAGCCCGACGGGCAGCGTCGGCGTGGCCCAGACCATCCGACGCGTGCGGACCGACGCCGGCTGGGTCTGGCGGGCACAGTCTGATCCCCGCAAGGGCGGCCGCCCAGCCGGAAACTGACGCGCTTGGGCGCACAAGCCCGACGGCTCTACACCCTCGCGGTCTACGATCGCTCATGACCGATACCCCGCCTCAGTCTCCCAAGCCCAAACTCAACGTCCTGCTCATCGGCGGGGGTGGTCGCGAGCACGCGCTGGCCCTAGCGATCAAGCGGTCGCCCAGGCTCGCCACGCTCTACGCCACCCACACCACCAACCCAGGCATCGCGAAGCTCGCCCAGCCGGTTGACGTGCCCGCCACCACCAAAGAGATCTACCGGCTCGCCCAGTTCTGCGACGCCAAGGACATCGGCTTGGTCGTCATCGGCCCGGAAGACCCGCTCGCAGACGGCTGGGCCGACGCGCTGGGCAAACGCGCCGACGGCTCGGTTCGCCCCGTCTTCGGCCCCTCCAAGGCCGCCGCCCGCCTCGAGTCCGACAAGGCCTTCGCCAAGCACATCATGCGGGCCGCCTCGGTGCCCACGGGTGATGCACGGATCTTCACCGACGCCGGCGCCGCGGAGGAATACCTCAAGACCCGCGACGAACTGCAGGTCATCAAGGCTGCGGGCCTGGCCAAGGGCAAGGGCGTGATCGTGCCCTACACCAACGAAGAGGGCCTGCCCTGGATCGACAAGATCATGCGCCAGCGGTGCTTCGGCGACGCCGGCAAGAGCCTGCTCATCGAAGAACGGCTCGAAGGCCCCGAGGTCTCCGTGCTCGCCCTGTGCGACGGGCACCACATCCTCGTGCTCCCGCCCTGCCAGGACCACAAACGCCTCGGCGATGACGACTCGGGCCCCAACACCGGCGGCATGGGCGCCTTCTGCCCCGCCGCCACGCTCGACGACGAGACCATGGCCGAGGTCGAACGCGACATCTTCGTGCCCACCATCGACGCGATGCGACGCGAGGACATCGAGTTCCGCGGCGTGCTCTACGCGGGCATCATGCTCACCCCCGCCGGCCCCAAGGTCCTCGAGTTCAACGTCCGCTTCGGCGACCCCGAGTGCCAGGCCCTCCTGAGCCTCCTCGAAACCGACTGCCTCGAGATGCTCCTGGCCACCGCGACCGGGACGCTCGACGAGGCCGAGGTCCGCTTCTCCACGGACTCCGCCGTCTGCGTCGTCATGGCTTCGGAGGGCTACCCAGCGAACCCCCAGACCGGCCGCATCATCACCGGGCTCGACGAGGCCGACGCGGTGCCCGGTGTAAACGTGATCCACGCGGGGACCGCACGCCAGGGCGAGAACTTCATCACCTCCGGAGGTCGCGTGCTCGGCATCACCGCGCGAGGCACCGACCTGACCGCAGCCCGGGCCGCCGCCTACGAGGCGTGCAAGAAGACACGCTTCGATGGGGTGCAGTTCCGCAAGGACATCGCGACCCACGCCGCCGCCCAGGCCCAGTAGGCCCAATAGCCCAGTAGGCCAGTAAGTCTACATCCCGAACTGTTCAACGAACCACGCGACCAGCCGGTCCGCGTCGGGCCCGGCGTAGCTCCACATCGCGTGGACCAGCCCGTCTCCCCCGTTGAGTTGCTTGCCGATCAGCCGTAGCCGGGGCGTGTCCGTCGTCGGTAGCGCCACGTGGAAGACCTCGGCCTCCACCCCGCCGCCCGCGATGAGCCCGAACTCGCCCAGATACCCCGGCATCGAGTCGATGCCCTCGCCGTCGATCAGTTCCGCTGCATCGGCCACGCGGTCACACACCAGGGCTGTCAGCGCCGCCCCGATCTCGTCGCGGTCCGGCTCGTTGTCGAGCGTCCACCCATCGATCGACCGGGTCAGCGCCGAGGCGACCGCGTTGTCCGAGCGTCGCCGGACCATCACGCCGCGGACGTCGGTGGTGCTCAGCGAGCCGGCGATCTTGCGGAAATACGAATCAGCCGAGACCGGGAACTCGGGCACGCGAACCGTGACGATCTGCGGCGTGAAGCCGTGCTCGCCCGCCACCCACTCGGCGCTGGCGTGCAGCACCTCGCCCGCCGCGTCGGTCAGCGAGCCCAGCGTCAGGCGGCGGGTCGAAGCCGGGGTGCTCGCCCCCCGCGCGGGCCACCCCAGCTCGATCAGGCCCCGCGGTTCGGTCAGCCCGTACGCCGTGTCCGTCGGGTCCGCGTGGTCCAGAAACCGCTCGAGCGTCATCTCGCCCAGCGCCGCGAGCACCGCCCCGACCACCGCCTCGTCGGCCTCGATCAGCACCGGCTCTTGCAGCATCCATCGCCCGCCCATGCGGCGCAGGCTCACCCGCTCGCCGAGCGCCTCGATCATGAACCGGTCCGCGGTTTTCGCGCCAGCCCCGAACGCGGTGTCCCGCCACGAGGCGAGCCCGGAGCCCGCGCCACGACCCAGATAGGTCTCGCGCAGCCCGCGGTCGGCCCACCCCCGGCGTTCGTCCTCACCGCTCCGGATCGAGACCGGGACGCGGCCGCCGACGCCCCGTCCCTCGAACACGATCTGCTTCTCAACCCCGCCACGGAGCCCCACGCTCAGCGACCCGATCGGGTCTCCCGAGAGCTCTCCGGGTTGCTCGTCGCGTACCCCGAACTCTGCCGAGGCGAGCAGCCGCACGCCGCCGCGGACGCGGGACTCAGCCGCGGGCCAGCGGTTCGCGGGCTCACCGTTGCGGGCGCGGTCGAGCACCCAGAGCCCGTCAGCGCCCCGGCTGAGCTCGTCGCTCTCCCCGTTCTCTCGCTGCACCCGCAGCCCGACGACCGAGGCCGAATCGAGCCCGAGCAGGAAGCTTCGTTGCCGCTCCCCGGGGCTGGGCATCGCGCGGACCAGCAGCAGGAGCCCCCCGAGCACCCCCGCCAGAATCACCCACATTGCTGCGCCTCGGAACGTCATGCACGATCCTATCGTCCGATTCCACCCAACCGGCCGATCTTTCCCGCTTCAGCCCCCGTTGCTCATGAACCACCCGCTCATCGCCATCACGACCGACCTCTTCACCCGCCACGAGCGGCTCACCGCCCGGGTGACGACCGCGTACGCCGACCGCGTGCTCGCCGCGGGCGGGCAGCCGGTGCTGCTGGCCCCTCCGACGGGGACGGGCACCGAGCCGGACCCCGCCGCAGCGGACGCCCTGGTCGCCCGCTTCGACGGCTTCATCCTTACCGGCGGCGATGACCCCCGCACCGAGCCCTTCGGCGCACCCTCGCACCCACAGATCACGCCCGTCTTCGCCCAGCGTCAGGCCTTCGAGTCCGCGCTGCTCGAGTCGATCGCCCGCACGCGGCCCGAGCGGCCTCTCTTTGGCATCTGCCTTGGCATGCAGATGATGACGCTGCACGCCGGCGGCTCGCTGCACCAGTTCATGCCCGAAACTCACCCCAAGACCCACACCAACCACTGGGGCTCCGAGCACGAGATCGTGCCCGAGCCCGAGGCGGCGGGCACGATCGAGCCCGGGGTCTGCCACAGCCATCACAAGCAGGCCGTGGACTCACCGGGAGAGCTCGCCGTGCTGGCCCGCGCCCCCGATGGCGTGATCGAGGCGGTGGGGGACCCGAGCCGCCCCTTCCACCTCGGCGTGCAGTGGCACCCCGAACGCACCAAGGGACACCCCCTGGGTCAGCGGCTCTTCGAGCGGTTCGTGCGCACCGCCAGCGAACTCGTCACCCAGACACCCGTCTGATACTCAGCCGACGGTTCGGGCTGGCGATTCGGGCCGACGGTTCAGGCTCGCAGGTCGCCCGAGTCGCGTACGCCGAGCGTGCGGTAGATGTCGCGGGTCGCGGTGCTCTTGTTGAGCGTGTAGAAGTGGATCCCGTCCACGCCACGGTCGAGCAGGTCGCGGCTCTGCTCGGTCGCCCAGTGCACGCCCACGCGGTGGACCGCCTCGTTGCTCCCGTCGGTCCGGCGCACCATCCGCAGCAGCGGGGCGGGGTAGCGGGCCCCCAGCGCCAGCTCCGCCATCCGCTTCATCCCCTTGACCGACTGGATCGGCATGACCCCGGCGATGATCGGGACGCTGATCCCCGCCAGCCGGCACCGGTCGCGGAAGTCGTAGAAGTCTCGGTTGTCGAAGAAGAGCTGGGTCGCGATGAAGTCCGCCCCGGCGTCCACCTTCGCCTTCAGGTAGTCCATCTCCAGCACGCGGTTGGGCGTGCCCGGGTGCCCCTCGGGGAACCCGGCGACACCGATGCCAAAGCCCCGCCGGTCCGGGTGCCCGCCACGCTCGTTGAACGCCTTGATAAACCGGACCAGCTCGCTCGCCCGCTGGAAGCGGTCACTCGACCAGTCGTAGTCGGCCTCACCGGGCGGGTCGCCGCGCAGGGCGAGCAGGTTCCCGATGCCGTTCTGGGCGAACCGCGTCAGGATCGAGTCGATCTCGCCCTCGTCGTGCTGCACGCACGTCAGGTGCGGCACCGGGTCCAGCGTCGTCTCAGCCTTGATCTTGACAACAAGCTCGTGTGTCAGCTCGCGGGTCGAGCCCCCCGCGCCGTAGGTCACGCTGACAAAGGTCGGCTTGAGCGGCTGAAGATCGGAGATCGAATCAAACAGCGACAACGCCCCGATCTCCCCGCGCGGCGGGAAGAACTCGAAGCTGAACGTCGTGCCGTGGCGTTTGAAGTGGTCCTGGATATGCATCGTGCACCGGGTGGCGGCGTCCGTGCCGCGGGGTCTTTCTAGGGGGCCGCTCAGCCCGTGTTCTTGTCGAGCCGCTGGCTCAGCTCGTCGTTGTTGAGCTGGAAATTGCCGCTCAGGCCAACACTCTTGAACGGGAGCTTGGGCTTGGTCTCGTCCACCGAGCCCTCGACCCAACCGTCCACAAGCATCGATTCCATCGCCTGCATCGCGAGCATGACCTTGAGCCCCAGCTCCTGCTGGTTCTTGGCCCGCGGCGTCATCGCTTTCTGGATCATCTTCCACGCCTCGACCGCGTTGTCCGTGGAGCCCAGCGCCGCGATCACGGTCGGGAACCCGCCGACCATGGGCAGGCGTTTGGTGCCCCGGACGTAGCAGTCAGCCTGCAGGATCCGCCCGGCCTTGAGCACCGGCATCTTGATCTTCTCGGCGCCCTCGAGGTTGAGCTTCAGCACGTTCTGCTTGGAGATCTCCCACTCCAGCTCGCCGCTGTCGTCGTCTCCGAAGATCGCCACGACCTGCTTGGCCCCGCCCAGGTCGAGCCCGCCGATGCCGACGTGCCCGATGATCTCGTCGCTGAACCCGCCCGTCGAGAGCCACCGGAACGCCTCCTCCGGGCTCATGTCGATGCCCGCATCCTTGGCGATCTTCGCCGAGTGCTCCTGCAGATCGGTGAACTGCCCATTGCCCGCGTACCAGAAGTCCGCGAACCGGATGTGCTGCCCGACGCGGCGGCGGTTGGTCTCGCTGTAGTGCTCCTTGAGCCACGCCGCGTCCTGCTGCCCACGCTCAAGCTCCAGGATCGCGTACGCCGCATCCCGCGCGCTCGCGTGCGTCAGCATCATCCCCCCGGCCAGGATCGGGTCGGCGAACCCCGCCGACTCGCCAGACAAGAACCAGTTCTCACCCGCCAGCCGGTCGGCCTGGAACGACCAGTCCTTGACCGCCTCGACCTCTCCTCGGCGGCTCGCGTTCGCGGTCAGCTCCACGATCCGCGGGTCCTGCGTGATGGCCCACTCGTAGAGCTCTTGCGGGCTCTTGCCGGAATCCTTGTAGAAGTCCGCGGGGCAGACGAACCCGATGCTCGTGCGCGTCGGGCCCAGCGGGATGAACCAGACCCACCCGGTCCCGATCGACATGATCTGCACGCGGGTGCCGCCCACCCCGATCTCGACGGCCCAGTCCGTGTTCTCCCAGTAGTCCCAGAAGGCGACGTTCTTGAGGGCCGCGGGGTACTCCACCTTCACGGGCAACTTCTTGCGCAGCACGCCGATGCCGCCCGACGCATCGATGTAGTGCTTGGCCTCGATGTCGAACTCCTCGCCGCTGCGCTTGGCCATCCGCAGCCCCGCGACCCGGTCCGGGTTGTCCGCGTCGATCATCGCGTCGCGCATCATCGTTTCCTGGAACACCTCACACCCGCACTCGGCGGCGTGGTCCAGCAGGATCTCGTCGTACCGGGCGCGATCGACCTGGAACGACGTCATCGTGCGCGCGCCCGTGTAGTTTGCCGGCCGCGGCTCGTCCTTCAACCAGGACGGCGGGAGGAAATCAAAGTCCCACAGCTTGGGGCTCTTGCCCCACCGGTACGTCGCGCCGATCTTGATCGGGAAGCCCGCGGCCTCGACCTTCTCCCAGCACCCCATCTCGTTGAGGATCACGCCGATGCCCGGGAGCTGGCTCTCGCCCACGTGGTCGCGCGGGAACTTCTCCTTCTCGAAGATCCCGACCCGCAGCTTGGGCATGTACTTCTTGAGCAGCGTCCCCGCGGTCGAGCCCGCCGGCCCGCCACCGATGATCGCGACGTCGAACTGTTCTGTGCCCACGACTCACATCCCTTCGCTAGGGCCCGGCTCATGCCCGACCGAGTATCCGCTCACTGCTCGCCTAAACGTATCCCAGCATCGGCCCGATGCCCACTCGGGGGCGGTCTCGTGGGCACATCGGAGCGATTAAGCCCCATAAGCAACGGCCTAACCGCTCCATCCTTCTCGTTCTACGCCCGGGATCCGTCGCGTGATCAGCGCCTGAATCCCGTCGTCGAACCGGTACACGAACACGGTGAGAACCCGCTCACCCTTGCCACGCAACCGCCGCTGCTCCTGATCCGGGTGCACCGCCCCGCCCCGCGTCTTGACCTCAACGACGCCCGCGTCCAGCGTCGCCAGGTGCTTCTTGACCCGCTTGGCGTTCCAGGGCATGACCGCGAGCACCTCGAACGGCGTCAGAAACGCCCGGGCCACCGCGCGGCTCGCCTCGGGCAGACCCGCCTCGGGTAAGTCCGTCGCATCGCCCGTCAGCAAGCCCAGCCCCGGCTGCACGTGCGCCAGCCCCGTCCGCTCGATCAGCACCGGGACCAGGTCGGCCCGCTCGACCGAGGGATCCATCGTGTGGATCATCTGGCCCACCGGGCTCCGCTCGTCGCTTCGCCACGGCTCGCCGTGGATCGAGACCGAACAACCGTCGCGGTCGATCACCGTCGCGCAGCGCTCGTGCCGCGCGAGCGAGCCCGTCCAGAGCACCGCCTGGGTGAGCTTCCCGTGATCGCTGATGATCTCAAGCTCGCCCTCGGGCAGCGTGTTGGCATCGATCCCCGGGTTGAGCTTTACCGCGCCCGCGACTCGGCTCTCCACGATCTCGCCGATCACGTCGGGCCCGGGCATCAGGTCCTCGAACCGCGTGACCCGGCGTCCCTCGATCCGTCGGGCCGGGTCGAGATGGAACGCGGTGTCTGTCGGTATGCGTCCGTCGAGCACGTCGCAGGCGAGGGTCTCGCAGGTGCCGGCGGGGGAGGCGATCGAGGCGTTCTGGGCGCACATCCAGGCGCGGGTCTCGTCGTGGTCCACGCCGAGCACGTCGAGCCCCTGCGCGACGAGCCCCATCGAGTCGCCCCCGATGCCGCAGCACAGGTCCGTGACGCGTGTGAACCCCGCCTCTGCAAACCGCCGGCCCTTGTGGTTCGCGACGTGCCAGCCCGAGGCCATCTCGATGCCCTCGCGGTCGCCCACGATCTGGGCCGCCATCTCCGGGGCCCACTTGTCACCGGTCTTGTCGCGGCCCCGAGCCAGTTCGGCAGCGCACGAGACCACGTCGGGGCTGAAGTGCACGCGTGCTCTGGTGAATTCGGTGGCGCCAGCCCCGGGGCCGAGCGTCGCGACGACGCCGGCGCACTCGGCGCTGCTCGCTATTGCCCAATCTGAAATCGAGCCTTGCATCGCGGGCCTCACGGGGAAGAGAAATCGACCGACGGGCCGGTTGGGGCCCGCGGTCGGAGTTCAGTGGTTCAATAGCGGTAGTGGTCGGCCTTGTAGGGCCCCTCAAGCGGGACGCCGAGGTAGTCCGCCTGGTCCTTGCTCATGGTGGTGAGCTTCACACCGAGCTTGTCCAGGTGCAGCCGGGCGACCTCCTCGTCGAGGTGCTTGGGCAGCACGTAGACCTTGTTCTCGTAGGCCTCGGGGTTGGTCGCCAGCTCGATCTGGGCGATCACCTGGTTGGTGAAGCTGGCGCTCATCACGAAGCTGGGGTGGCCCGTGGCGCAGCCGAGGTTGAGCAGCCGACCCTCGGCGAGGATCAGGATGCTCTTGTTCTGGCTCACAAACTCGAACTCGTCGTACTGCGGCTTGATGTTGATCCGCTTCACGTCCGGGTCACGCTGCAGCTTCTCCATCTGCACCTCGTTGTCGAAGTGCCCGATGTTGCCGATGATCGCCTTGTTCTTCATCTTCTTCATCGAGTCGAGCGTGATGATGTCCTTGTTGCCCGTGGTGGTGACGAAGATGTCCGCCGTCTCGACCGCGTCCTCGAGCGTGAGGACCTGGTAGCCCTCCATCGCGGCCTGCAGCGCACAGATCGGGTCGATCTCGGTCACGATCACGCGGCAGCCCTGCCCCTTGAGCGCCTGGCAGCACCCCTTGCCCACGTCGCCGTACCCGCAGACCACCGCGACCTTGCCCGAGAGCATGACGTCGGTGGCGCGGTTGAGCCCGTCGAGCAGCGAGTGGCGGCAGCCGTACACGTTGTCAAACTTGCTCTTGGTCACCGAGTCGTTGACGTTGATCGCGGGGAAGGGCAGCTTGCCCTGCTCGGCGAACTGGTACAGCCGGTGCACGCCCGTCGTCGTCTCCTCGGAGATCCCCTTGACCGCGGGGACGGCCTTGGTGAACCACCCCGGGGTCTCGGCGATCGTCGCCGTGATCGTGTCGAGGATGAACTTCAGCTCCTCGGGGTCCTTGTCCGGGTTGAACGCGGGGACCTTGCCGGCGATCTCGTACTCGGCGCCGTTGATCAGCAGCAGCGTGGCGTCGCCGCCGTCGTCCACGATCTGGTCGGGGCCCGAGCCGTCGGGCCAGGTCAGCATCTGCCGGGTGCACCACCAGTACTCGCCGAGACTCTCGCCCTTCCACGCGAAGACCGGGACGCCGGTGGGGGCCTCGGGCGTGCCCGTCGGGCCCACCACGATCGCGGCGGCCGCGTTGTCCTGGGTGCTGAAGATGTTGCACGAGCACCAGCGCACGTCGGCCCCGAGCACGGTCAGGGTCTCGATCAGCACGCCCGTCTGCACGGTCATGTGCAGCGAGCCGGCGATCTTGAGACCCGCGAGCGGCTTGGACTTGCCGTACTTCTCACGAAGCGACATCAGCCCGGGCATCTCGTGCTCGGCGAGCCGAAGCTCCTTGCGGCCAGACTCGGCCAGGCTCAGGTCGCGGACCTTGAAATCGATCGTTCCCGAGGCCGTCTTCACCTGGTCCGGGCTGCACGTCATGGTGGTCATGAATCACTCCTCTGTGTCTCGTGATTGGAAAAGCGTTAAACGGGTAAAGCGGCTCGGCGCCGCGGGTCATCTCTGCAGCTTGATCCGGGCCGACGCGGCGAACAGCCCCGGCCCCTTCGCCTCGGGCGCCGGCGTCAGCCGACGCAAGCGCGGGGCCTCAAACCCCGCCCGCTCGAACATCTCGAACATCTCACGCTCGTTGAACCCGAGGTGGTTGTGCCCCATGGTCTGTCGGTATTCCTCGCGCCGGTGCGACACCATATCCACCACCACTGCCAGCCCGCCCCCGCGGTCAGATCGCAGGATCCGCCGCGTCTCGGCGAGCACTCTGGTCGGGTCCGCGACGTGGTGCAGCACGAGAAAGAGCGTCGCCGCGTCAACGGATTGGTCCTCGAGCGGCACCGATTCAAGCTCCGCCTCAACAAACCGCACGTTCTGGGCATCCTTGAGCCGCTTGCCCGCAGCCTTGAGCATCGCTGCGGTGTTGTCCACCGCGACGACCTCCCCGGCCCACGGCGCGATCAGCTCCGCCGCGTCGCCGGTGCCGCACCCGAGGTCGGCCACCACCCAGTCGCTGGGAATGAGGCTCAGCGAGGCGGCCGCGGTGAAGCGGTCGCCGAACAGCTCGTTGCGGACATCGTCCCACGCGCCGCCGACTCGACCGAAGAAGGCCCGCGAGTCGGTCCGTCGCGCCCCGAGCACCGACGCCAGTCGCTCAAGGTCGGCCCGATTGCCCGGATCGACCCGGAGCTGAGTTCGGACCTCGACCCAGAGCCGACGAGCCTGCTCGTCGAGTTCGTCGAGCACGAACCGGTAGAGCCCGCTGGCGCCCTCGCTGCGTTTGGCGATCCACCCGCCGTCGAGCAGCACGCGGAGGTGTCGGCTCACGGTGCTCTGGGGGAGCTGGAGAATCTGCACAAGCTCGCCGACCGCGAGCTCCTCGGTTTCGAGCAGCCTCAGCACGCGCAGCCGAATCCCGTCGCCGAGTTCAGCGAGACGAGCGAGGACCGAGGATGTCGAGGGTGCTGTTTTCATGTCAATCCAATTATCCGGATGATCGGATTATACCAGCCGCGTTTCCAGCCCGCGACCCGCATACAAGAAAAAACCCCCGAGCGGGCTCGGGGGTCTCGTGAATATCGGGTGAGGGGCGAGGCTCAGATGCCGGGGACGCCGGTCTCGGGCTCCAGAGCCATCGAGGGACCGGGGATGATGCCCAGATCGCGGAGGCGGGAATTGGCCTCGACGTCAGCGACATCGAAGCTGAGCACCATCCGCCAGCGGAGGATCTCGCTGTCTGAATCGCCCACGCCCTGGTAGAACCGGGCGAGCTCGCGGTGCGGTGCAGCCGAGTCTTTACCCGTCAGCGTCGCGGCGCTCATGAACGCCCGCTCGGCCTCGTCGTGCAGCCCGCCCAGGTAGGCGACCTTGCCGACGGTGACGTAGGTGCTGGCGTTGACCGCGGAATCCATCAGGTTACGAAGGAAGGCGTAGAGCTCTTCCTGATCGCCCCCAGCGACAATCGCTCGGCCCAGGCCCTCGGTGTAGAGATCGCTGGTGGGGGCCAGGTCGTGGGCGATGCCCAGGTTGGTCCGAGCCGCCGAGACCCGCTCCAATTCAAGCTGGCTCATTCCGAGCCGGTAGCGAACCTCGGGCTCGTTGGGTCGGACCGCGGCGTACTTGCCGTACTCCTCAGCGGCCCGCTCGAAGTCCTGCTCGTAGTAGGCCTCGTTGCCCATAGCTCTGGACCTTGTCAGGTCCTGCTCCTGGGTGATGACTTTTCCGGTGCGGCAGCCAGACAAGCCGCCCACTCCTGAAACCATGCTCAGCCCCAACGCCGCACTCAACACATACCTGTTCATCGACTCGCTCCTTCGAGGCTGATTCGCATCGCCATCGGTCATCCTACAGGCTCGGCCCGCTCGGGCCTACCCCATTGAGCGAATCGTACACCGCGCAAGAACGGCGTACCGTACCGCATGCCCGAGGAGCCCAGAAACAACACCGATTACGACGGGTTGTCAACACCCCGCCCAGAACCAATGCCAGAACCGGAGCCGGGTCGGTGGTGCCTGCTCCGCCACGACCTGCCCGACGGCTCGTGGCACCTGGACCTCCTGATCGCCCCCGGGCCCGAATCTGAGCCCGAGCCCGATTTCGACCCGGCTCGGCCGCTGTTCACGCTGAGGTTGCCCGGTCAGACCTTGCCGCTGCCGAACCACCCAGATTGCCAGGGGTTCCAAGCCGAGCGGATCGCGGATCACCGAGCGGTCTATCTGGACTACGAGGGCCCGGTCTCGGGCGGACGCGGCCGCGTCACCCGGCTGGCCTCGGGAACCGCGGGGGAGTTCAGCACGGGAGATGGCGGGAGGGATGGGAGTGAAGATGGGCCATTCGAGGTTGAACTGGAGGGGGCCCGGTATCGATCGGCGGGCGATGGGCCGCTGGGGCTCATCCGTTTCGAGCGGGCGCGTTGAGGCAGGCGGCCCCTCGCGTTTTGGCGTGAGTTCTGGTAAGCTGGGGCAGCGTTGCTCGATGAGGGAGCCGGGCGGTGGTTCTCACCGATCCGAAGCGGCGGGAGACCACCGGACGCGACGACAGCTCGATCCGGAGGCCACGCGATGCGAAGATGCCATCCCCTGTTTGACCCTCTGCCCCCCGGGTACTCGGGCCCGGCACCGCTGCCGCGTCCGCCCAAGGGCGAGCAGCACTCGCCGCCCGGTGAGCCCGAGTACCTCGAAGAGGTCCCGTTCGACCTCTCAGACTCGGTGAACCCGGAGCACAACGTGCGGGTGGACCGGGCGGACATGCCGCTGCCAAAGCCCAAGCCCAAGACGATCGAAGAGGCCGAGGGGACGGCGCTGCCCGAGGGCGCGCCGATGATCCGCAACTTCGAGCAACGGCTGGTGAGCGATCAGCGGCACGAGGACAGCTGGAACCGGACGCCCAACACGAACGGCACCGGCGCGATCCACGTCAAGAGCTTCCACTGCAAGCTGACGGGCGACTCGCTCGAGTTCATGGACCAGCAGGTCAACGAGTGGCTCGATGCGCACCCGCAGTACGAGGTCAAGAGGGTCACCTCCTCGATCGGCACCTGGACCGGGAAGATCAAGGAACCCAACCTGATCGTCAACGTCTGGGTCTGAGCCCAGGGCGGTCTTCCCGGGAAAGACGGGAGGCGGGTTGGGTTCATCCGGTGCGCCGCGGCATCGCGGGGTGTAGGCTTATCGCCAGCCCATGGAACTGCTGATCTTCTATCTTGTGCTCGCGGTGGGGGTGTCGTTCCTCTGCTCGCTGTGTGAAGCGGTGGTGCTGTCGCTCCCGTCATCGTTCGCGACCCTGAGCGCCGACCAGGGGCACCGCTGGGGGCGGATGCTCAAGCGGATGAAGGCGCACGTGGACCGCCCGCTGGGGGCGATCCTGACGCTCAACACGGTAGCCAACACCTTCGGGGCCGCGGGCGTGGGGGCGCAGGCCGCGATCGAGTTTGTGAGCGTGCCCATCGGGCTGATCTCCGGGGCGCTCACCCTCACGATCCTGATCGTCTCGGAGATCATCCCCAAGACGCTCGGCGCGGTGCACGCCGAGCGGTTCGCCGCCCCGGTCGCGTACCTGGTGCAGGGCATGATCGTATTGACCTACCCGGTGCTGCTGGTGCTCAACTCGCTGGCGAGGGTGATCCGCGGGAACACGGTTCATGCTGGCCCGTCACGCGACCAGATCGCGATCATCGCCGAGACCGCTCGGCTCGGCGGCAACCTCGACGAGGGCGAGACCGAGATCTTGCAGAACCTGCTGCGTCTTCGAGACACGACGGTCGAGGAGATCATGACGCCGCGGACGGTTGTCTTCTCGCTGCGCAGCACCGACACGTGCGACCATGCCTTGGCTCAGCACCCGCACCTGCGATTCAGCCGCATCCCGGTGCTTGGCGACCAGAGCACCGACGAGATCTTGGGGGTCGCGCTCAAGCACGAGATCCACGAGTGCGTGATCGATGGCCGGGGCGAGCGGCGGCTCGGGTTCATGACCCGCAAGCTGCAGTACGTCCCCGAGACCGCGCCGCTCACCAAGGTGCTCGGCGAGTTCGCCCGGCTCGGGCAGCACCTGTTCGGCGTCGTCGATGAGCACGGATCCTTCGTCGGGCTCATCTCACTCGAGGACGTCTTCGAGAGCATTATCGGCTCAGAGATCGTGGACGAGACCGACCCGATCGCGGACATGCGCGACCTGGCCGCTGCCAGCGCCCCCCCACAAACACCCCCCCCCAAGCACGCTCCCCCCAAGCACGACCCCCCTGCCGAGACCCGGCAGAGCAACGAGGACCTTCCCTGATGTGTGGCATTGTCGGCGTTGTTACCGCTCGCGGCTCGATCCCCTCACTCACCCCGAGCGATGTCGCGCGGATGCGTGATGCTCTGGCGCATCGGGGCCCGGATGATGAGGGGCTCGAAGACCTTGGGAACGTGCTGTTCGGGCACCGTCGGCTGTCGGTTATCGATCCGACCCCCGCGGGGCACCAGCCGTTCTTCTCGCCCGATCGGCGGTTCGTGATGGTCTACAACGGCGAGCTGTACAACGACGCCGAGCTGCGGCGAGAGCTCGCCGAGTCCTACGGCGTCTCGTTTAAGACCTCTTGCGATACCGAGACCGTGCTGCACGCGGTCGCGGCGTGGGGCACCGGGGCCGCGGCGAAGATGCGAGGCATGTACGCCTTCGCCCTGCTCGACACGCTCGAGCATCGGCTGGTGCTGGCGCGCGACCCGCTGGGCATCAAGCCGCTGTATGTCCACACCCGGGCGGCGGGTGCCACCGGTGGGCAGGAGCTGACCTTCGCCTCCGAGCCCACCGCCATCTTGCAGCACCCTCAGATCCGGTTCGAACCCGATTGGCCGGCGCTCTCGGCTTACCTCACCACGATCCGGACCGTCACCGGTGCCCGCACGCTCTTCAAGGGCATCGAGTCGCTCCGCCCGGGCGAGTGGCGGACGTATGACCTGACCAACGCGGGGCTGGCTCACGAGACCCACGACGCCGGCTCGGCGATGAGCTGGCCCGTCCCCGAGGGCACGCTCACCGAGGCGGTTGAGGCCTCGGTCGAGGCGCACCTGCGGTCGGACGTGCCGATGTGCTCGCTGCTCTCGGGCGGGCTGGATTCCTCGATCATCGCCGCGTGCACCATGGCCAAGGTGGGCTCGCTGAACACCTACTGCTCGGGCGCGACGACGGACGACCCGGCGGAGGATTTTCAGTACGCGCGGCAGATGGCCAAGGCCTTGGGGACCAACCACACCGAGGCGGTGGTCAGCCGCGAGATGTTCGCCCAGCGGTGGCCGGACATGGTGCGGCGGCAGGGCGTGCCGATGTCCACGCCCAACGAGGTCGCGATCAACGAGGTTTGTCGCAAGCTGCGCGCGCAGGGGCACGTGGTCACGCTGTCGGGCGAGGGCGCCGACGAGCTGTTCGGGGGGTACGGCCCGCCGCTGCAAGTGATCCATGACCATTGCGCGAAGCTGCGTACCCCGATCGACCCGGACGGCGGCACGTTCCAGCTCCGCTCGCAGCAGTGGGTCCCGCTGGAGACCAAGGGGCTGGTGCTTAACCCTGCGATCAGCGGGCAGATCCAGGACGACGCGCTGGTCGTGCAGGGGTACCAACGCGAGTTCGCCCGCATGGTCGACGCGGGCCCCAACGATCACCCGATGCAGGCGCACCTCCGCTTCCAGCGACGCATCAACCTAGTCAACCTGCTGCAGCGCCTCGACACCGCTTCGATGCTCGAATCTGTTGAGGGGCGCACGCCGTTCGCGGACCCCGTGATCGCGGCGATGGCCGAGCAGCTGCCGTTGGTGTCCAAGTTCCACCCCGCGGCGGACCGCAAGAGCCTGCCGGGCACCAAGCTCGTGCTGCGTGAGGCCTTCGCGGATCGGCTGCCCGCGGAGGTGGTCTTGCGTCCCAAGGCGAGCTTCCCGCTCCCGTTCATCCCGTGGATGCCAGACCACGTCTCCATCCTCGATCGCCCCGCAGCCCGGGAGCTGTTCAGCGGGCTGGCGGTCCAGACGGTTAAGGACAACCCGGTGAGGGAGTGGCCCCTCGCGTGGCCGATGCTCAACGCGATCTTGTGGTACGAGCGTTGGGCCGGCTGACCGACGCGGCCCCTGGGCGCAAGAAAAAACCCGCTCGCGCGGGGTGCTGGGTCATGACGAGGAGTGATTGCTGAGGGCTCAGTTCGCGCGCCAGCGGTTGAGCGTGTCTTCGTCGTTCCAGTCCACGCGGTCCTCGCTGAGCTCAACGAGCTCGCCGTCGTAGAAGCAGAGCCAGCGGGAGAACGAGGCGTTGCCGCGGTTGCGGCTGACCGCGGTCACGCTCCAGACCTCGATCTGGTGGCCCTGATCGACGGCTGATCCTCGGAGGCTGGTGAGGTTGTCGGGGTAGAGGCCCAGGGTTTCGGCTTTGGACATGCCCAGCGTGGCCTCGCGGTTGGTCGCGACGAGGTCCTGCAGTTCATTGCGATCGACCTGGTTCCAGCCTTGGTGGTCCCAGTCGCCGTCGTCGTTGACAGAGATGATGCAGCCGGGCAGGGTCAGGGCGGAGGCGGCGAGGAGGAATCCCATGCCTTTGGTATTCATTTCAGATCTCCGTGTTCGGGTGGTCAGGTTCGGATCGGGTCTCCGGCACACGCCGGGCCCGATAGTTTGGGGCTAGTGATGACTAATACGGAGCCGGGGAGGGCCCGTTTCACCCGTTTGGGAGAGAATCGAGGAAATTATGGGGCCCCAAAGAGAGCAAAAAAGACTCTTTTTGGGCTACGAAATTTCTTGCGTTGATTGCGGAGACTCTGGTATGCTGCTAGCAGAGAAATGAGACCGGGTCGCCAATGTCACGGGGACCCACAGAGAGGGAGCTAGAAATGAAGAAGGTTATTCTGAGCGCTGTCGCGCTCGCGTGCGCTGCTGGTGTGGCGTCTGCCGATGTCTACGGGGACGCCCCGTTCGATATTTTCGACGCGGGATTCACCCACCTAGACATCCAGAGTGTGACGATCACCAACGATGCCTCCTGGCTGTACATCAGTGTTGCCAACGCCGGTGACCTCGATGCCACCAGCTGGGGCAAGTACGCCATCGGGATCGACAACGGCAAGGCCACCGGGATGAACTCCAACGGCTGGGGTCGCAACATCGACTGGGGCCGTGGGATCACCCACTGGTCGGCCACCTGGGCCGACGACGGCGGCACGGGCGTTGGCGGCGAGATCTACTCGGGCAATGCAACCGCTGCCAACAACAGCTCCGGCGGCATGGGCGCGTGGATTCTCCGTGACGCCACCTACGCCGCGGGCACCGAGATCGCCGGCAGCGACGCCAACCACGCCTTCGGCGTGCAGACGTGGCAGATCAGCCTGGCCAGGCTCAACCTGCAGGCCGGTGACACCATGGAGTTCGATGTGGTCACCACCGGCGGTGGCGGCGGCGATCCCGGCGTCGATCACCTTTCCGTGGCCGGCTTGGCCACCCCGGGTTGGGGCGACGCCTCCATCGCGGGCGCGTTCAAGTCCTACACCGTCGTCCCCAGCCCGGCCTCGGCCGCGCTGCTCGGCCTTGGTGGGCTCGTCGGCCTGCGTCGTCGTCGCTAAGCCGACCTCGACCAACCGACTCCAAAGCCTCTCAAAGCCCCGGTCACCTCGACCGGGGCTTTTTCGCGTACCCAGAACTGGGTGGCATGGCGGTCTCGCCACTCCGACGACATGATCCGCCCATGGCAAACGAGATCGCGACGAAGACCGCGGTCGTCGCCGCGGGCTTCATCACCGGATAGTCCATCGTGGGCGGCGGGACGATGGCGGGGCTCACCTGAGGCGGGCCGGAGTCTGGTATATTGTGGGCGATGCCGAGACCGAACCGAGACAAGTACGCGGGCCCCCGGGGGTTCTTTCAGGCCGTTGGACCGATCGCGCTGCTGATCGGCGTCGTGCTGGTCGGCGTGGCTGTCGCGGACTTCTTCTCCGCGTTCAACAGCATGGGCGGCTCCACGCCGTCAAAGTTCTTTCTCGCGTTCATCGGCTTGCCGTTGATGGCGGTCGGCGGCTGGATGATCCAGGCGGGCTATCTGCACGCGATCGCCGACTACGCCTCGACGGAGACGGCCGACGGTGTCACCACCACGGTTTCGGCGGCCCGCCGAGGGTGGGAAGAGGGCGCCGAGCCGGACGACGACGAGACCGATGCGGAGCCGGGCCAGAGGCTCTTCTGCTCGTCGTGCGGCGTGAAGAACGACCTCGACGCGAAGTTCTGCGACTCGTGCGGGGCGAGGCTGAGCCAGCCGGTTTAACCCACCCTCGCAACCGGCACCGCGCTGAGCAATTGCTTGGTGTACTCGTGCTGCGGGTCGTTGACGATCTGCTCGCGTGAGCCGGTCTCGACGATCACGCCGTCTTTCATGACCGCGATCCGTTGGCACATGTGCTGGACCACGGCCATGTCGTGGCTGATGAAGAGGTAGCTGAGCTTGAGGTCGTCCTGCAGGTCTCGCAGCAGGTTGATGACCTGGGCCTGCACGCTGACGTCGAGGGCGCTGGTCGGCTCGTCGCAGACGATGAACTTGGGGCGAAGTGCGAGCGCTCGTGCGATGCCGATGCGTTGGCGTTGCCCGCCGGAGAACTCGTGGGGGTACTTGTCCGCGTCGGAGGGGCTCATCCCGCACCGCTCGAGGAGGGTCTCGACGAGGAGGCGTCGCTTCTTCTTGTTCTTGCCGTACCCGTGCACGTCGATCGGCTCGGCGACGATGGACTCGACGCGCATGCGGGGGTCGAGCGAGCCGGCGGGGTCCTGGAAGATGATCGACATCTGGCGTCGCAGCTCGGCGAGGCGTTTGCCGCTGGCGGTGAGCACGCTCTCGCCGTCGAAGACGACGTGCCCGTCGGTGGCGGGGATGAGCCTCAGGATGGATCGGCCGACGGTGGTTTTGCCCGAGCCGGACTCGCCGACGAGGCCCAGCGACTCGCCGGGGTGGATGGAGAAGCTGACGCCATCGACGGCCTTGACCCACTGGTTGGCGCTGGCGAACAGGCCGGTCCGCTTGGGGAACCAGGTCTTGAGGTTGGCCACGGTGAGGAGGGGGGGCGTGCTCATCGGAGGGGAGCGTACCGGGCCAGCGACGCCAGGGCCCGTTGGTCGGGCTCGCGGGAGCAAAAACCCCCCTCCCAGACCGTCACGCCCCGCCCCCGTGCCCCGCAGACCGGGTGCAGTCGGCTCCGGATCGGGTCGAAAGTGTTGATTGTTCCCCCGCCCCCAACCCGCGTGCCTACGCTAGCGATCCCCGGTTTCTGTCTCGGGCTGGGGGTTTCCCGAAAGGGACTGACATGTTGGGCAGGTAGCTCAGTTGGTAGAGCACGGCATTGAAAATGCCGGTGTCGGCGGTTCAAGTCCGCCTCTGCCCATTTCCACAGGCGCGGGGTCCAACAACCCCACGCCGCGGATCCACCCCAACTTACGTCTTTGGCGAGGCTGGTCTGCTGCAGGTTCTCGCTTCGAGCAATCGGTGCGCGCTCCGCGGCGGGCGTGGTACCCTCGCGCCGATGCCCCAACGGACCGATCAGCAGGTTGTCGCCGGGATCGCACGCGGCGAGGACTCGGCGCTGGGCGAGTTTCTCGATGCCCACGGCGGGTGGGCGCTGGCGGTCGCGAGACGGTTTGTCCGCGACGAGAGCCTCGCCCACGACGCGCTGCAGGACAGCCTGATCCATCTGGTCGAGCGGGCGGACGGGCTTCTGGTGGCGGGCTCGGTTCGGCCATGGCTGTACGCCGTGATCCGGTTTCGAGCGATGGAGCAGCAGCGGCAGGCGGCCCGCCATGACAAGGTTGCGGGGGCCCAAGGGGCGATGGCATCCAGCTCGAGCGAGGCGGAACGCTGCGGGGGCGGTTCACATGACCCCGGCTCGTCGGCTGACCCGGACGGCGTGCTGAGGGCGGCGGTGGGCACGCTGCCCGAGATCCTGCGCGAGGTGCTGATCCTCCGGGTCGTGGACGGGCTCAGCGTCTCGCAGACCGCCCTGGCGCTGGGAATCCCCGATGGGACGGTGAAGAGCCGCCTGCACGCGGCGATCGCGTCGCTGCGTCAGAAGCCGGGCGTGGGGGGGCTGATGGGGGGGCTGGGGCCCGATTCGGGCGGCTCACATAAAATTTGAGAACACACCGAACGGCACGGGACCCGGGCACTCTCTGGTTACGGAGGCTCTGGTAGAACCATGTCACACGAGAACGACAACCCGGCACGCAACGAATTCCCGGGTGAGCTCGGCGCCGATCTCTCCGGCGACGGGCTTACCGGTTTTGATCTCACAAGCTCAGATCAGGCTGCGGCGGACCGCGTCCGATCGGCGATGACGACCGGCGGGCTCGAGGCCGACCTGCGGGCACGGTTGATCGCGGGCGCTGCCCCGGCGATGGAGCAGAACCGGCGGCAGTTGGGGCCGTCCCGCCGATTCCTCTGGCGGGCCGCGGTTCGGGGCGGGCCATGGGCAGCCGCGGCGGTGCTGCTGCTCACGGTCTCGCTCGTGCTGCTCTCTCAGCGACCCTCGACGACCACACCCACCAACCTGGCAACCCTCGACCCGATGGACACCAACGCGGACGGTGTGCTCGACATCCTCGACGCCCGAGCGTTGGCGGTCGCTGTCGCGGCGGGCGACACGGCCACCGGCGAGGACCTGAACCACGACGGCGTGGTCTCGCTCGCCGACGCGGACGCGATCGCGACTCGCGTCGTGCGACTGGGAGTGTCCGGATGAGGCGCACAATCGTCACAACTCGGCTGAGCGTTCTGGCGTTGCTGCTCGGGGCGATGGCCTCGATCGGGATGCACGCGATGCACCAAGAGGCGAACACGGGGCAGGCCGCGGGGCAGCCCTCTGGGCAGGCCGCCGGCCCGGTCGCGGCTGAGCCGCAGTACCGGTTCCAGGCGTTCGATCTGTATATCGAAGCGACGAGCGACGACGGGTCGGAGCCGGGGCTCGCGGCGTGGCAGGTCGAGTTCGTTGGCACGAGCGACAAGGGCGACGTGCTGCTGGTGGGTATCGAGGGGGGGGAGGGGGGCGAGGGCGGCGCGGACGCGGCCTACGCCTCGCCCGCGCACTACGACCCCGCGGCGATGGCGGGCAGCCGCGTGATCCTTGCGGCGTACACGCTGGACCCGGACGCCCCGAGGGGCAAGACCCGCGTCGCCCGGCTGCACCTTCGTGTGCCGATGAACACGACCAACGACGAACTGAACAACGACGTGAAACTGATGGCTGCGGGCGACGCGGGCGGGGCCCGCCTGACCGGCAAGGCGTGGGTTGAGCCGATGCCAGCCGCGACCGAGCCGAGCGAACTGACCGAGCCGGGCGAGCCGAGCGAACTGATCGAACTGATCACGCCGAACATCGACAACGTGAAGAACAGCGGGGCGAACGCCCCCAGCGAAGGGTGATTCCTGATGAAGAAGCCGTACCTTGTTTCGATCCTGGTGGCTCTGGTCTCGACCGCAACGGTGATCGGGCTGGCGAGTTGTGAGTCGGACAATCACGCGAGAGTTAGCAAGGATGGTGCCGAGGCACCGGAGGCGAGCATTAGTCACAACCAGAGACTGCTCCGAAGTCCGTCCAGTCCTGGCGATCAGTTTTCCGTGCTCCAGTCCATTAATCCTGCACAGAATTCTTGGTCCGAGGGCAGAGTCAACATCGGCGGGCTTCTGCCGAGCGACCCACGGGCCCAGTTTGGGCTTAGCAGTGAAACAGGTCCCAGTCTGAGTTACAGGCGTGCCTCCACTTCGCACTCGCCCGGGGCAGCGCTGATGTCCAAAGGGCCCCGGGCGAGGTACTCCGAGCAGTCGGGCGGAGCAAACCAAGGGCAAATCGACAACACCGGTGCCGTTACAACCGGCAAGTCGCCAGTGTTGTTCACGTCGCACCGTTGGACCCGCGAAGGCCTCGTCGGGCTTGATAATGGCGGCCAACTCATCAGCCTGCCCGCCGAACTCGCGGCCCCGGTTGCCGCACCAACCGGGCAGATGAGCTTCCGTTCCACGTCACCCACCGACGAGGTCTGGATCATCGCCCAGCCCGAGACGCCGATGGCGGTCAACCCGAGCGACGACGAGCCCGGCACCGGCTCGCTGATGACGATGCTGCCCGGCACCACCACCCAGGTCGCCGTGCCGCTCAAGCACACCGAGGTCACCGGGTCGGTCGCGGGCTTCATCGCCAGCGTCAACGTGCAGCAGCGGTTCGAGAACCCGTACGACGGCAAGATCGAGGCGGTGTACGTCTTCCCGCTGCCCGACAACGCCGCGGTCAACGGCTTCCTGATGACGGTCGGCGACCGCACCATCCGCGGCATCATCCGCAAGCGGGCTGAGGCCGAGCAGATTTATGCCCAGGCCCGGGCCCAGGGGTACACCGCGAGCCTGCTGACGCAGGAGCGGCCCAACATCTTCACGCAGAAGGTTGCGAACATCGAGCCGGGCAAGCGGATCGACATCGACATCACCTACTTCAACACGCTGTCGTACTCGGACGGGTGGTTCGAGTTCGCGTTCCCGATGGTGGTGGGGCCGCGGTTTAATCCGTCCTCTGTCGCAGCTGCCGGCACGGGTATCGGAGCGGCCGAGCGCGGCAAGCCGGGCAGCACGGCGCAGGCGACCGAGATCCAGTACCTGCGGCCCAACGAGCGGTCCGGGCACGACATCGGGCTGACGCTGAGCATCGAGGCGGGGATGCCGATCGAGTCGGTCGAGTCGGTCTCGCACGAGATCGAGATCGAGGAGGGCTCGCTCAGCGCGATCAAGGTGAGCCTGAAGGACGGCGATACGATCCCCAACCGAGACTTCGTGCTGCGGTACAAGGTCGCGGGGGATGAGGTGCGGTCCGGGCTGGTGGTGCAGCCCGACGCGGACGGCGAGGGCGGGTACTTCGCGGCGATGCTGGTGCCGCCGACCGATCTGGAGCGGCTGGGGCGGTCGCCGCTGGAGATGGTGTTCGTGCTTGATTGCTCGGGCAGTATGCGTGGCACGCCGCTGAACCAGGCCAAGGAGGCGGTGCGGACCGCGCTGGACCGCCTGCAGCCGGGCGACTCGTTCCAGATCATCCGGTTCTCGGAGAACGCGACGTCGCTCGGGAGTGAGCCGCTCGTCGCGACGCCAGCCAACATCCAGCGGGGCAAGGCGTATCTGGACTCGATCAACAGCGGCGGGGGGACACAGATGATCGAGGGGATCCGAGCGGCGCTCGGGTTTGCGCACGACCCCGAGCGGCTGCGCTACGTCGCGTTCCTCACCGACGGCTTCATCGGCAACGAGAGCGAGATCCTCGCGGAGATCGAATCGGGGCTGGGCGATTCCCGTATCTTCAGCTTCGGCGTGGGCACCTCCACCAACCGCCACCTCATGGAGCAGATGGCCAGCTTCGGGCGCGGCGTGGTCGCGTATCTCAACCCGGGCGACGAGTCGCGGCCCGTGATGAGCCTCTTCATGGACCGCATCGAGCACGCGGCCCTGACCGACGTGCGGCTGGAACTGCCCGGCGCGATGGCGAGCGAGATGTACCCCGCGCGGATGCCGGATCTCTACGTCGGTCGCCCGATCGTGACGCTGGGGCGATACGAGGGCACGCTCGACGAGTCTGACTGGGGGAAGAACGGCGGAGCCAAGATGCTCGGACGCACCGGCGGGCTGACCGCTCAGGTCGAGCTGGGCGAGCCGAGGTTCGTCGATCAGGACGCCGGGCTCGACACCGTCTGGGCCCGGACCAAGATCGCGAGCCTCAACCGCGGCGCGATCACCGCGGGCGCGGCTTCGGAACGGGAGGAGTACACCCAGATGGTCGAGTCGCTCGCGCTGAACCACAACCTGATGTCCGCGTTCACCTCGTTCGTCGCGGTGGACAGCACCCGGGTGACCGAGGGCTCGACGGGCACGAGCGTGGGGGTGCCGGTGCCGGTTCCGGTCGGCGTGGCGTATGAAACGACCGTGGGCAGCCCGGGCGGCTGAGCAGAACCGGACGACTGAGTCTCTTGCAAACCACGATTAGGGGTCTCCAGGGCTGATTGTGAACAAGATTTTCCAGCAGTTGAGACTCTGTCTCAGTTGTGCGATACCATCTCCCGCACGCCAATGATGGCGAACGGAGCATGACTTTGAGCCAGACCTCGACCACACCCGTCCCCAGCACCTGCGTCTCGCTGAATCAGCTCAAGCGTGGGCAGACCGCGGTGATCGCGTCGGCCTCGCTGCACCGCGACGACGAGGCGATGCTGGCGGCGATGGGGCTCCGGGCCGAGGCCCGGGTGCAGGTGTGCCGCTCGGGTCAGCCTTGCATCGTTCGGGTGATGGGTGACTGCGGGCTCGGGTGCCGCATCGGTCTGGCGCGGCCGATCGCGTCGCAGATCCAGGTCCGACCAGAGGCAGCCCGGCCCGAAACCACGACGACGAGCCCGGAGCGGATCTGATGTCATCGGCCGCGGGCCACCCCCGGGTGGTGCTTATCGGGAACCCCAACACGGGCAAGACCACGCTCTTCAACCGGCTGTGCGGGCTGCGGCACAAGACCTCCAACTTCCCGGGCACCACGCTTGAGACCCGCATCGGGCGAGTGCACGGCGGGTCGGCGATCGACCTCATCGACTCGCCCGGGGCCTACTCGCTCAACCTGGATCAGACCGAATCGCAGATCACCCGCGACCTGCTCGACGGCGGGGCGAGCTCCGCGGCTGCGGGCGTGGGGCTGGCCAAGCCCGACGCGGTGTGCGTGGTCGCCGACGCGATGAACCTGCCCCGCAGCCTGCAGCTCGTGGGCGAGGTGCTTCGGTTCGGGCGGCCGATGGTGGTCGCGATCAACATGGCGGACCTCGCGGCCAAGCGAGGGCTCACCATCGATGTGGACGAGCTCGCCGAGCAGCTCGGCGTGCCGTGCGTGCTGGTCAGCGCCCGCAAGGGCAAGGGGATCGAGGCGCTGATCGCGGCGTTGGACGCCCCCGCGGCGGGCCCGATCCCGCCCGAGTCGTCCTCCGCGCTGAGCGCCTGGGCCCAGAAGATGGCGTCGGACGTCACGCAGCGGGACGCCGTGATGGACACTGACTCCATGTCGGACCGGATCGACCGGGTCGCGACGCACCCGGTGCTGGGGCTGGTGATGTTTGCGCTGGTGATGACGGGGCTGTTCTGGGTGATCTTCAAGGGCGCGACGTACCCGATGGACCTCATCGACGGCGTGTTCAGCGCCGCGTCGGGGTTTGTCGAGGGGGCGCTGCCCGAGGGCGTTCTGCGTGACCTGCTGGCCAACGGCGTGATCGGGGGCGTCGGGGCGACGGTGATCTTCCTGCCGCAGATCTGCCTGCTGTTCTTCCTGATCGCGTTGCTCGAGGACACGGGGTATCTCGCGCGGGCCGCGTTTGTGGTGGATCGGCTGCTGCGGCCGTTCGGGCTGCCCGGGCACGCGTTCGTGCCGCTGCTGTCGAGCCACGCGTGCGCGCTGCCGGGCATCATGGCGACGAGGTCGATCCCCGACCCCCGCGAGCGGCTGGCGACGATCCTGGTCGCCCCGTTCATGTCCTGCACCGCTCGGATCCCCGTGTACGTTCTTCTGGTCGGGCTGCTGTTCACCGATCGGCCCGCGATGGCGGCGCTGGCGTTTGCGGGGTGCTATCTGGTCGGGCTGGCCGCGGCGATCTTCACCGTGCTGATTGCCCGCCGCACGATCCTGCGGGGCGAGTCGCGGGCGATGACGCTCGAGCTGCCCAGCTACAAGGTCCCCAGCCTGCGGACCGCGCTGATGACGACCTACGACAGCGGGTTCGTCTTCCTCAAGAAGGCGGGCACGGCGATCCTCGCGATCGCGGTCGTGCTGTGGTGGCTCGGGACGTACCCGCTGTCGGCCCCGCCGGCCGAGACGGTTGGTCTGCGCGCTCAGGCGGCGCAGGTCGAGCCGGCGGATGTGGGGGCGGTTGAGTCGCTGCTATCGCAGGCAGATCGGATCGAGTCACAGCACGCCAGCGCCAACAGCTTCGCGGGCCGGATCGGCAAGGCGATTCAGCCGGTCTTCGCCCCGCTCGGGTACGACTGGAAGCTGACCGTGGGCGTGGTCACGAGCTTCGCAGCCCGCGAGGTCTTCGTCACGACCATGTCCGTCATCACCTCGGGCGACGAGGAGCTCGAGGGGAAGAGCCTGCGCGAGTCGATCGCGTCGGCCAAGCGCGACGACGGCGTGACGCCGGTCTTCACCCGCGCCACGAGCTGGTCGCTGCTGATCTACTACATCCTCGCGATGCAGTGTCTGCCGACGCTCGCGGTGACGGCCAAGGAATCGGGCGCGAAGAAGTGGGCCCTCCTCCAGCTCGCGTGGATGAGCGGCATGGCGTATGTCGCCGCGATGATCGTGTACCAGGTGATGAAGTAGGGGGCTGACGATGTGGTTTCCCGTCGGCGATTGGCAGTTCTGGGTCGGCACGCTTGTTGTGCTTGGGGCGGCTCTCTGGATCGGTCGCGGGCTGGCGCGGGGGCTGTTGCCGTCGAAGCGCAAGCACCAGAAGAAGGTGACGCTCACGGTGATGGGCAGCAAGGCCGGCTCGAGCAAACGCGCGAAGAAGGCGTAGCCCGGGCGGCGCGGGGTGGTGAGGCGGGGGGCGTGTATTTGTCGGGCCTCTTCGCTCTGGCCCCGGGCCTCAAGGCTCGGGGGGCTGGGCGCTATGCTCGAGCTCGCGGGCGAGCATGTCCGAGTAGCTCGCGGCGATCGGTTCGCCGAGCACGTGCTGCAGCGCGGTTCGCAGCGTGATGTTGTGCTTCATCGCCTCGGGCTCGGGGTTGTTGGACGAGACCATAGACTCGAACTCGACGAACCGCCCGAGCCCGTCCACGTCGTCGAGGTGGATCCGCGTCGGGCCCAGCATGAACAGCCGACGGACCTTGGTCACCACCAGCCAGACCGGCAGCGGGGCCTGCCCGAAGCGGGCCTCGGCTTCTTCTTCGGTGAAGATCGTGAACTCGCTGAGCTTGGGCTTGAGCGCGTCGGGGCGTTCGTAGAAGATCACCTCGGGCGGGTCAGCCGGCGTGCCCGCGGGATTGAGGATCTCGGTCTCACGCTTCTTGAGCCGCCCGCGGACGATGCGGTAGTACGTGTCGGTCTGGCGCATCGTCATGACGAAGCGGCCACCCAGCTTGCGGATGATCGCCTCAGCCAGGGCGACGTCGCGGAGCTCGGCCTTGAATTCGACGTTCTTCATCCGGCTCCTTCGCCCAACGGATGCGGGGGGCACCTGTGGTGGGCTCGCAGACTGTATCGGCACGCGGCGGGCCCGCCCGGCAACTTCCCCAACTCAATCAATACGCCCCCCGCGATGGCCCCCGCGGTGCCCCCCCGCGATGACCGCGCCTTGGGGCTCGGGCTAGGAGGGCCGGTGCTCTTCGGGCAGCATCCCGATCAGCTCGACCTCTTCTAGAGTCTGGATCCCCAGCTCGGTCGCCTTATCGAGCTTGGAGCCCGCGGCATCTCCCGCGACGACCAGGTCCGTCTTCTTGGAGACCGAGCCGGTGACCTTGGCCCCCAAAGACTCAAGCAGTTCGGTCAGCGTGGTCCGGTCAAAGTGCTCCAGCGAGCCGGTGATCACGATGGTCTTGCCCGAGAAGGCAGTGTCTGGGGTTCCCGCTTGGTCCACGAAGTCCTTGCTCGTCAGGTCCACGCCGCACTCGGCGAGTCGGCCAAAGGCGTCCTTCGCGGCCTCGGAGTGCAGGTAGGCGTGGAAGACCGGGGCGGTGTCCTCGCCGAGCCCGGTCTCGGGCGCGGGGTCGATGAGGTCCGCGGTGCCCGTGAGTTCGGTGCGCCGTTTCTGGCTCATGCGGTTCACAGCCTGCGGCATGAGGTCCCAGACCTTGGC
This sequence comes from Phycisphaerales bacterium, assembly GCA_047620485.1. Lineage (GTDB taxonomy): Bacteria > Planctomycetota > Phycisphaerae > Phycisphaerales > UBA1924 > JBLHKT01. The sequence continues at coordinate 89,379 of JBLHKT010000001.1, forward strand.
TGCTTGCAGCGCGTCCAGACTCGCGAAGACCCGCGCCAGCGACTTGGCGGTCGATGTGCCCACGTGGCGGATGCCCATGCCCGCGAGGACCCGCGCCAGCCCACGCCCCTTGGCGCTCTCGATCCCAGCCAGCAGGTTCTCGACCTTCTTCTCGCCCATGCGGTCGAGTGTTTGCAGCGTGTCCTTGTGCTCGTGAAGCTTGAAGATGTCCGCGAAGTGCTCCAGCGGGATCTCGCCGGTCTCTTCGGGCACGCCGAGTTCGGCCCGCCTCGGGTCGCTCTTGTCTCGCGAGGTCGTCCGGATCACGTCGATCGTGGATTCGCCGAGCCCGTCGATGTCCATCTGCTTGCGGCCGGCGAACCAGATCAGCTTCTCACGCACCTGGGCGGAGCACTCGGGGTTCACGCACCGCCGGGTGGTCTCGAGCTTCGGGGTGTCCTCAGCCTCGGGAGGCTCAACCTCCAGCGGCCCGCCGCACACCGGGCAGGACTCGGGCGGCTGCACCGGCTTGGCGGACTTGGGGCGGGCGGTTGCGTCCACGCTCACGACCTGCGGGATGATCTCGCCGGCTTTCTCGACCGTGACGGTGTCGCCCAGGTGCAGCCCCTTCTGCCGAACCTGCCCGTAGTTGTGCAGCGTCGCGTGCTGCACGGTCGTGCCCGCCAGCAGCACGGGCGACAGCACCGCACGCGGCGTGATCTTGCCGGTCTTGCCGACCTGATGCAGCACGTCAAGGAGCTTGGTTGGCTTCTGCTCCGCCGGGTACTTGAACGCGACGCACCAGCGAGGGCTCTTGCTCGTCACGCCCAGCGTGTCCTGCTGGGCGAACGAGTCCACCCGAACGACCATGCCGTCGGTCGCGTAGTCGAGGCCGTGCCGCTGGGTGTCGAACTCGCTGATGGCTCGCAGCACGCGGTCCGCGTCGTTGGCGATCGTGGTGTGCGTGCCGACGGGGACGCCGAGCTTGGTGATCTTGGTGCAGAACTCGGTGTGCGAGGCGGCGAAGCCTTCGCTGACCTCGCCCCGGCCGTGCGCTCGGAAGCCCAGGTTTCGGTTCGCGGCGACCTTCGGGTCCAGCTGCTTGATCGTGCCGGCGCAGGCGTTCCGCGGGTTCATAAACAGGTCGAGCCCGTCGGCCTCGCGTTCCTCGTTGATGCGCACAAACTCCGCGGTCGGGATAAAGACCTCGCCGCGGACCTCAAGGACAGCCGGGACGCCCTTGCCCTCAAGCACCAGCGGGAGCCCCTTGATGGTGCGTGCGGCATGGGTGACGTCGTCGCCCTGTGTGCCGTCGCCGCGGGTGAGGGCGCGGGCGAGTGAGCCGTTCTCGTAGCGGACGGAGAGGGCGACGCCGTCGATTTTGGGGTCGCAGACGAAGGTGGGGGCGTCGCTGTTGTTGAACAGCCCGCCGGATTCTGAGTCGCTCGAGCCGGTGGACTTGAGGATGCGTTTGACCCAGGCCCGGACCTCGTCGGCGGAGTAGGTGTTGTCGATCGAGAGCATCGGAACGGTGTGCGGGAGTGTCGCGAAGCCCTCGATGGGTTCGCCGCCCACGCGCTGGGTGGGGCTGTTGGGGTCGGCTAGGTCTGGGTTTGCGGTTTCCAGCTCGGCCAGCTCGGCCAGCAGGCGGTCGAACTCGGAGTCGGAGATCTCGGACATCGCGTCGATGTAGTACGCCCGGTTGGCTCGGTGCAGCAGATCTCGTAGCTCGGCAATTCTGGCCTTGGCGGTCATGCCCGGATCGTACCTCGGCCAAACCCCGTTGGGGGAACGGCCAGCCCCAGCCGAGGGATCGGCAAGGCCCCGCCGGGGGCGGGGTACTATCCGATCATGACCGCGACGATCATCGACGGACGAGCTCTGGCGGCGCAGGCCAAGGAGGCCATCGCAGCAAGGGCGGCGGCGTGCGCCCAAGATGGGCTGGTCCCGCGGCTCGACGCGGTGCTCGCCGGCTCCGAGGACACCCCCGCCCGGGTCTACGCCCAGCACCAGGCCAAGACGTGCGCCGCGGTCGGGATCGACTACACCCTGCACGAGCTGCACGGCGAGTGCTCACAGAGCGACGCGATCGACCTGATCCAGCGGCTCAACGAGGACGGCGGGGTCCACGCGATCATGGTGCACCTGCCGCTGCCCGAGGGGGTGAGCACCGAGGCGGTGCAGTCACGCATCCGGGCCAGGAAGGATGTCGAGGGCGTGACGCCGACCAATATCGGCAACGTGCTCTACGGGCGGAGCGAGCTGGCCCCGTGCACCGCGGCGGCGGCGCTGCGGCTGATCGATTCGACCGGGATCAAGCTCGAGGGAGCCCGGTGCGTGATCGTGGGAGCCGGGCCGGTGGTGGGGCGGCCGATCGCGGCGTTGCTGATGCAGCGGGAGGCGACCGTGATCTCGTGCAACCGGTTCACCAAGGGGCTCGAAGAACTGGCCCGGTCGGCGGATGTTCTGATCGCGGCGGCGGGGGTGCCGGGGCTGATCACCGGCGAGATGGTCAAGCCGGGTGCGCTGGTGGTGGATGTGGGCGTGAGCCGAGTCGAGGGGCCCGGCGGGGGCACCGTGACGGTGGGAGATGTGGCGTTTGACGCGGTGAGCCCGATCGCGGGTCAGATCACGCCGGTGCCTGGCGGGGTGGGGCCGATGACGGTTGCGGTGCTGCTGTCGAACGTGGTGGACGCGGCTCAGCGGGCGTTGGCGAGGGGCTGAGGTCTTCTCGGGCCCAGACCCGGGGTTGGCGGGTCTGAGATTTCGCTTTGACTCGGGGGCGGGGCGTTGCTTCAATACCGTATGACCATACTCGGATTCCTTCCAAATATCGGCGCCACCGAAATGATCGTGATCGGCGTCATCATGCTGCTGCTGTTTGGTCGCCGACTGCCGGAGGTGGGTCGGAGTCTTGGGCAGGGGATCGTGCAGTTCAAGAAGGGGCTCAAGGACGTTCAGGACGAGGTGTCTGACGCGGCCAACGCGGCGGAGTCGAAGCCGGACCCCAAGCAGTTCGACTCGGCCAAGGCCCCGATGAACGCGGGCGAGGACCAGCGGGTCAGCCACTCGGATCTGCAGCCCGAGCCGGTCGAGCCCAAGAACCCGGGCTCCTGAGGCCGCGGGCTCTGCGGTTGTCCGTGGGGCGGCCGCTGTGGGCGATCCCCGCGGCGGGGCTACGATGTCATCGAAAATCCTGGCGAGGTAGCTCAGCTGGTTAGAGCGGAGGATTCATAACCCTCAGGTCGGCGGTTCAAGTCCGCCTCTCGCCACTTCAGGCCCCACTCTGTGCTCGCAGATGGGGTTTTTTAGTGCGCTTGCAGGGCGATGGGTGCGAGCCTGACGGCCGCCCGTCTGGGGGCTGAATCGTTGGTCGATCCGGGCCTGAATGACCGGGTTTCTCGTGTATCATGGTGCGCAGGAAGAAACTCGGCCTCAAGATTCTGAGGGTGAGGCGTCTGCAAGGGGGATCGCATGAGCAAAGCACTCATCACTTCGGCTTCCATGGTCGCGGGCGGGGCGGTGGCGATCGGGATTTGGGCGGTTCTCGCGACGGGCGGCCGCGGCGAGCCTGGCCCGAGCGAAAAACTCTCGGTCACGACCTCATTAGCGGCTGCCCCGGTTCGGCCTGTGCACAACCCCGCCTCGGGCAGCGCGGCCCCGAGCCGCGCGGCCCCTGTTGCCACGGGGATGTCCTACACGGATCTGGCGACTGAGAAGTCCTTGGCGAAGGCTGAGGAGGACAAGCAGAAGTACGAGGAGCTGGTGCTGAAGCACGACCTCGACGGCGACGGCGAGCTGAACGATGAAGAGAAAGCCGCGATGTGGGAAGAGATCAAGCAGCTGTATATGGCTGACCGCATCGCGAGATTCGACAAGGACGGCGACGGCGAGCTCAACGAGCAGGAGGAACGGTCGGCGCGTCTCTCCGATCTGCTCAGAAGCGACTACGGGCAGGGCCTCGCTCAGCGGTACGACATCGATCGAGACGGCGTGCTCAACGACGCGGAGATCGCGTCGCTCGAGGCGGGGCTGGCTCAGCTCAAGCGGCAGGTGGTGGATAAGAACGACCTCGACGGTGACGGAGGCCTCGACGATCTGGAGCAGGAGATCGCGAAGGAGTCGTACGAGGACCGGATGGCCCGGCTCAAGGGCGGGTATGAGGCGCGGCACGACACGGACGGCGACGGGGCGCTCAGCGAGGCCGAGCAGGCTGCGGCTTGGGCCGCGTTCGGGGCGGTCTACCAGCAGCAGCGGTATGTGATGGGCAACGATTCCAACGCGGACGGCGTGGTGGATAACGCTGACCTTGGCGACTACATGGACCGGTTCAATGACAGCGACCCCACCGCGGATCTGAACGGGGACGGGTTGTTCGACTCGGCGGACCTCGACGAGTTCAATCGACGGATCGATGAGGGTGAGAACACCATGCCCGAGGGCGATGATCGGCTGCCCGATGAGTGGTTTGTCGAAGGGATCGACGACAAGCCCGAGGACGGATGAGCTCTCAGATGCCCGTTTTCTTCCGCGGCAGGGCAGATAATCCTCTAAACTCGCGGGTTGAGGAAATCAGCGACGGACTTAGCCGTTCACCCGATAAGCCAGAGGGTGCTCTCACACGATCCACCCCCGGCAACCGACTCTACTCTCTCAAGGGGCATGCATGAGCAAGGGATTGATTACTACTGGCTCGGTCGTCGCGGGCGGCATCGTGGTCGCGGCGATCTGGTCGATCACCGCTTCGGGCGGCAACGCCGTTCCCAGCGACGGGGCACCCGGCCCGGAATTGGCCAAGACGAGGCTTGTGCCCACGGGCGGGGCGCCGGTGGCAAGAGCGACGGGGTTTGACTATCTCAACATGGCGAGCGACTCGCGGATGCCGCGGTCGGGCGAGGACTTCCGGGCCCGGTTTGCGGAGATGCGGGCCAAGTGGGACCTGGACGGCGACGGGGAGCTGAGCCGCGAGGAGCGGCAGCTGATGTTCGAGGCGATGCAGGCCGAGCGGGCGGCCGAGCGTCTTGCGGAGTTTGACCTGGACGGGGACGGGGTGCTCAACGAAGAAGAGGAGCGGGCGGCGAGGCTCGCCGACCTGCTTAGCAATCCTCGGGGACAGGAGTTGGCCAAGGAGTTCGACGCGAATGGCGACGGGATTCTGGACGCCGCCGAGGTCGCCGCGATGGAGGCCGACATGCAGCGTCGCCGCGATGAGCGTGATCAGGCGCGGATCGCGCGCGACGATCTGAACGGGGACGGCGTGGTGGACGACATCGAGCAGGAGATCGCCCGCGAGGTCCGCCGGGCCCGGATGGAGGACTTCCGCGACACGATGACGACCAGCTACGACACGGACGGCGACGGCGAGTTGAGCCCGGACGAGCGGTCGGCGGCCTTCACCGACCTGCGGTCGCTCTGGGAGCAGTCGCGGTTCGTCAGCGCGAACGACTCGAACGGCGACGGGATCGTGGACAACCTAGACATGTCCAGCTTTATCGACCGCTTCACCAACCAGGACCCCAGCGCGGATCTGAACGGGGACGGCGTGTTCGACTCGAGTGATCTGGACGAGTACAACCGCCGCATCGATCAGGGCGAGAACACCATGCCCTCCGAGGACGAGCTGCCCCCGATGGGCGGGTTCCGCGGCGGTTTCGGTGGGGGTGCCCACGGCGGTGGGTCGGGCGGCGGGGGCCGTGGCGGCGGCGGGGGCTGACGCTCCGGGCCAACCCAAATTCAGCGCACAAAGACGCCCGGGTAGCTCATGCTCCCGGGCGTTTCAGCTTTGCGTCTGTCTGGGCACGGATCAGTCGTCCGTGACGGGCACGGTTGCGTACCCGGTGCCCTCAAAGGCGCTGGGCGCGTCGTAGGCCCCGGCGAGCACCATGCGGTAGGCGAGCTGGTCTCCGGCGACGAGGCTGGGCCCGGGGCCGAGCCCGTAGGCGGGTGCGGTGGTGACGTACGACCTTGGGCCGGTCATCTCGACCTCGACGGTGGAACAGCCCACCAAGCCCATAGAAGTCCCGGCGAGTGCCAGGCAGCCAACGATATTCTTGCGGTAATCCTTCATTCTCACTCCTCCCTTGCGCTTGTCGGAGCCCAGAACGTGGGCGGTGCGCAGGCTCGGCATCGGGCGGATGGAGCGGCGAGAGAAGTGCTGGGGCAAAGCCGAGGTGTCGCGGCGGCTTGGGGCGATCGGTGAGCCGGGTCCTGCGGGTCAGGAAGGCCCGAGAAAGCCCGTGAATCGCGTTGAATCTCGCACAGATCCCAGCGACATACCGCTCGGTGTGTTAGGATTATGGGTCGGTGTGTCGGCGGAGCCGACCGTCGCAGGCGTGGAGGCCGTTCGCCGCGTCAATCTGGGGCTCGATCCCACGGCCAGGAGCCGTGGCCGAGCCCGATCAAATCTCTGTTCGAGGGTTCCCCGTGAGAGCATTCTCTGTTGTCGTCGCATCCGTCCTTTTGGCCGCGAGCGGCGTGTGTTTGGCGCAGCCCGAGGCCCCGCTCGGGGACCAGGCCCCGCTGGTGAACCCGGAGCTTGAGCGTGACGGGCTGGCCTACCCGGTCAGTGACCTGGTGCTCGAGTACCCAATCCCGCACCCGATGCTGCCCGACCTGTCGGTCCTTGAGGACCTGACGGTCACATTGACGAGCACGAGCGAGGGGTACATCGCGCCGATCGGGACCGCGTATGACGAGACCGTCCGGCTCGGCGATCTTGGCGACCCGGCGACCACGATTTATGGATCGGCGCTCGCAGCGATCAACGCCCGCGTCCGCGACTTCCTCAGTGAGGAGTACGGGCTGATCGGGCACCTCGTGACGCCGTCGTCGGAGCAGGTCGATTACGAAGGCTCGCGGGCGGACCTGCGGGCGGCGGGTGACACGACGCTGAAGATTCAGATCTGGCGGGCGTCGATCGGCGAGATCCGGACGCTGGGGCTTGGGCAGAAGTGGGAGTCGTTCGCGCCGGACGCCGAGTCTGGCGGGGCGTTGGATCAGCCCGAGCACGCGCGGATCCGCGAGAGCAGCCCGCTGCAGCAGGGCGACCTGCTGGTGCGTCCGCCGCTCGACCGCGAGATCCAGCAGCTCAACCGCCACCCGGGTCGGCGGGCGGACCTGGCGCTGTCGCCCACGGGCAGCCCGGGGCAGGTGAACCTGGACTACCTGATCACCGAGGCGCGGGACTGGTTTGTTTATGGACAGCTCTCCAACACGGGCTCGGAGAGCACCGACGAGTGGGTCTACCGCATGGGGGTGCAGAACCACCAGCTGACGGGCAACGACGACATCCTTCGGCTCGACTACATCACCGCGGGCTTCGACGCGACGCACGCGGTCTTGGGGTCGTACGAGGTGCCGCTAAGCGACTCGGGGCGGCTGCGGGGCAAGGTCTTCGGTCGGTACAGCGAGTACACCGCCAACGACGTGGGCTTCGGGTTTGACGACTTCGAGGGGCAGGGGTATGAGCTCGGGGCCGAGGCGGCGCTCAACCTGATGCAGCGCGGGCCGCTGTTCATCGACGCGGTCGGCGGGGCGCGGTACGAGTCGATCTCGGTGGACAACAACATCACGGCGATCTCGGGCGAGGACGATTTCTTCATCCCGTACGTCGGCGCACGGGCCCAGCGGATCACGCCGGCCGGCTCGTTTGTCGCCGAGGCGCTGCTGGACTTCGGGTTCGGCTCCGACCAGGCCGAGGCCGAGCGGCTCGGGCGGTTCGGCGTCGATGAGGAGTGGACGGCGCTGCGGGGCTCAGCCACGCTCTCGTTCTATCTCGAGCCGTTCCTCGATCCCGAGGGGTTCGACGGCGAGCGGGGCCCCGAGGCGATGACGCTGGCCCACGAGGTCTACTTCTCGGTCCGCGGGCAGTGGTCGATGGGTAACAGGCTCATCCCGAACTACCAGCAGGTCGGCGGCGGGTTCTTCACGGTCCGCGGGTACGACGAATCGGTCGCGGTGGGCGACAACGTGGTGATCGCGACGGCGGAGTATCGGTTCCATCTGGGCAAGTCGTTGCCGATGGCGACGGAGCCGGTTTCGGTGTTCGGTCGTCCGTTCCGGGCTTCTCGGACCGAGCCGTTCGGGTCGGCGGACTGGGACGTGATCCTGCGTGCGTTCGCCGATGTCGCGGACGTGGGCGTGCAGGACGCGGACCCGGCTTCGGAGACCGAGGACACGCTTTCGAGCGTTGGATTGGGTATCGAGGCGCGTCTGAAGCAGAACCTGACGGTGCGTGTGGACTACGGGTACACGCTCTCCGGGGTGGGTGAGGGCGTGTTAAGACGGGCTGACTCGGGCGATTCGAGGGTTCATTTTATGGCCACCTTCCTGTTCTGACGGGCAATGGTTGGGATCTGGGGTACTTTCCACGAGAGAACACGTTGCGCCGGCGGAGCGTTTGCACGCCCCCGGCTAGGGACTCTGAGGAGAAAACGATGAAGACTCGAACCGCTAACAGCACCTCCGCGACGCTCGCCCTCTTTCTGGCTGCTGGGGTGGCGGCTGCCGGCCCCGACGGGGCGGTGGTGACCTCCGGCTCGGCGAGCTTCGCCAACAACGGCTCGACCACGACGATCACGGCCAGCGACGGCACGATCATCAACTACAACTCCTTCAACATCGGCTCGACCGAGACGGTGCAGTTCGTGCAGCCCGGGGCCAACGCCTCGGTGCTCAACCGCATCCTGGGCGGCTCGCCAACGAACATTGACGGCACGCTTCTGGGCAACGGCCGCGTCTACTTCGTCAACCCCGCCGGCGTGATCTTCGGGAACAACGCGGTGGTCAACGTCGGGCACCTGTACGCCGCGGCGGCGAACATCTCAGACTCCGACTTCCTCGCGGGCAACAACAACTTCACCGGCGCCTCGGGCTCGGTCACCAACTACGGGCAGATCACCGGTGACTTCGTCGGGCTGATCGGGGCCCGCGTGGCCAACTTTGGCAACATCACCGCGCCGCACGGGACGGTCGTCATGGCGGCGGGCAACGACGTTTATCTGTCCGAGCGGCTCGGGCAGTGGCACGTGAAGGTCGAGCGGGCCGCGGTTCCGTCTGTGGGCGACGCCGGGCTCGGGCTCGCCGCGGGCGACATGTACACGATCGCGGCGTGGCACGATGGCTCGACGGCGGCTCAGGACATCATCATCGCCTCGGCTGGCGACACCCGGATCTCCGGGGCGTTCGCCGCGACCGACGGCTCGGGCGGGCGGCTCTCGATCACCGGCGGCGACATGCTCATCGGGGATGGCGCCGCGGCGCTGCCGGGCGACACGATCATCGACGAGGGCACGGTTGAGTCCTCGCTCAACTCGGGCCTCGATCTGCGGATTGACTCGGACGGAACGATCACCCTGGCCGCCGGGACGAGCCTCGACAAGACCGCTGGCGACGAGGCCACGCTGACGCTGAACGCCCTGGGCGCGGTCACCCTCGACGGCACGATCCTCAACACCTCCGGCTCGGCCCTGAACCTGGACCTGGACGGGGGCAACGCGATCCATCTCAACGGCTCGATCGACCTCGCCGGCGGGGCCCTGTCGGCGTTCACCTCGAACCTGTCGCTGGGTGCAAACCCGATCCGCGGCGGCGTGATCGAGCTGCTCGGCTCCCAGACGGTGACCGGGACGGCGACGCTCTCAACCACCGGCACCATCGGCGGTCTGTCCGCCGAGGGCTTCGCGGCGCTCTCGCAGGGGCTGCAGGTCGAGATGCTCGGCACCCCCGAGAACAACGACTTCGCCATGCTCATCACCGGGGACAGCATCAATATGGGTGCCCCCAGCTGGCAGACCACCAACGGCGGCGGGCTGCGGATGTTCAGCAACGGCTCGATCACGCTCGACAACGGCGCGAGGCTCACCCTCGACGGCCGCTTCCATCAGGAGGGCCCCGCGGGGATGTCCATGGGCGGCGAGCTGACCACCACCGGCGATGACATCCTCTTCGCGGGCAACCTCATGCTGACCGACGACCTGCTGCTGCGGGCCGATGACGGCTCGGGCGCCGACGCGTTGCTCGGGTTTGAGGGCACCGTTGACGGGAACTATTCCCTCTCGGGCGACGCGGGTGCGGGGCGGGTCATCGCTCTGCGGGACATCGGCTCGGGCAGCGAGCTCTACACTATCCGCCTCCGCGGCAAGACCGTGGATCTGTTCGGCAACGCGACCTCTGACTATCAGCAGGTCTACATCGCCAACACGCTGACACTCCACGGCAGCGACCTGGAGACCACCGAGTACCTCTCGGACACCGGCTTCGAGAGGGCCTCGATCGAGGTCTTGGCCGAGAGCCGGAGCGAGTTCGCGGGCAACCTCGTCCTCGCGGGCGATTCCTCGATGACGACCGCGGGTGAGTCGGAGTACTACCGCGAGGTCGAGGGCGGCGACCGCGTGTTCATCGAGGGCACCACCAACTCGCAGATGGAGGGGTTCTACACCCTCGAGATCGACTCGGGAAACGCCAGGACCATCTTCGGCTCGACCGTCGGCACCGGCGCCGAGTCGGGGTATGAGCTGGGCTTCCTCGACGTGCACGCCGATGAGACACAGCTCTTCGGCTCGGTCTTCACGCACGGCATGAACTTCTACTCGCCCGTGGCGATCCACGCCGACGAGAGCACGATCCACACCGGCGAGGGCGTGGCCTGGTTCGGCGGCGACGTCTACTCCGCCCAGTACCAAGCAAACGATGTTGCGTTCTTGTACTCGGGCAGCCCCGAGGTCACCCTGGGTGCCAACCGCACGCCGTTCAAGTTCACCGGCAGCGTCGGGACGATGAACTACGACGACGATCTGCGTTCATCGAGTGACTACTACGCCTTCAGCAACATCCAGTTCGGCGACGACCGGGCCGATTCCATCAACGCGGCGTCGTTCCTGTTCGCCCGCGACGCCCGGCCGGGTGACGCGCTCACCCCGGGCTATAGCTCCTGGGACTCGGCCTACGTCTACGCCTACGAGAACATCACCATGGGGCACGGGCAGAAGCTGACCGCCTTCGGCTCGCTCGACATGAGCACCGGCGGCGAGGGCTTGGGCACCGTCGCGATCGGCGACATCAACGTGCTCGGCGATCTTTCCATCAGCACCGATCTGCTCGTCTTCCAGGTGCGTGCCCCGGGCGCGATCGAGGGCGTGAGCACCGAGCAGAGCCGGATCGACGGCGAGAACCCGCTCCTGATCCCCGACTTCGCGATGGAGCTCATCGTCTCTGGCGAGCTGTTCATCGACGCCGAGGAGATCGGGTTCAACGCACTCGATGGGGCCGCGCTCGCCAACGGGCCGATCGTGCTGGCCCAGTCCGGCTCTGGCTTCGAGTTCATGGGTGACCTGGGAGGGCAGGAGCTCGTCTTGCTCGAGACGATCGACCAGTCGCTCTTTGAAACGCTCCTGGGCGGCCAGCCCACGCGGGGCACCGGGACCGATCTGTACGCCTATGACCTGGCGATCTCGGGCCAGTTCAAGCGAGCCGACCCCAACCTCGGGCTGGGGTTCAACGGCATCGACCGGTTCGAGGCCCGCTACGCCGGGCGGTACCTGCCCGGTGCGGAGGTGCTCGCCGAGCTCTCGCTGACGCCAAAGAGCGACTCGCTCAATTCGTACCGCAACCAGGCGGTCTCGGGCACCGCGCTGATCGCGGACATCCCCTCGACGCCCAACCCGAAGTTTGGTGATTACTCGATCACCCTGAGCCGCCTCTCCAAGGGCGCGGTTGATCGGCTCGACAGCCGATACGTCGGGCTGTTCGGCGAGCGGGTAGACGAGACCTCGGAGGCTCGGGCCAACACCGAGGCTGTGCAGGCCCGGATCGCCAACGCCTGGACCCGCTACCGCGGGGCGGGCGGGACCGACCCGATCAGCTTCGCCACGTGGGCCTACGAGAACGACCCGATGGCCCTGGGGGTCATCCGGCAGATCAACGGCCTCGTTGAGGCGGTCCATGGGCTGGGGCTGACCCCGATGGACAGCACCCGGGCCGTGGGGCAGTTGATCGAGCGTTGCCGCCCGACCGGGCTGGAGTTCAACGTGATCGAGCGGATGATCACCGGGCTCGACCAGCTCGTGATCCCCGAGGATGACGCCCCGATCGTGGCCAGTCGCTGATCCGAGCCTCAAACCAGTTCTCTCCCAAAGCCCCGGTTCGCCGGGGCTTTTTTCTTGCGCCCCCGGTGCTGCGGCCCCCGTCTCGGTACGATTCACACAGAGGCTCAAATGAGGAGAACCCGGCATGAATCCAGATCCGATCAACCGTCGCCAGGCCGTCTCTCGGCTTGTCGCGATCTCCGCCGCGGTCGCTGCGGCCCCTTCGGCGCTGGGCAAGGCCGGGAGCGAAACGATGCGTGACCGAGGGCAGGAACCCGCGTTCAAGGTCTCGCTGGCCCAGTGGTCGCTGCATCCGTTGCTGTTCGAGGACGAGATGACCAACCTGGACTTCGCCGCCGAGGCCCGGGCGCTGGGGTTCGGCGCGATCGAGTACGTCAACGCCTTCTTCAAGGACAAGGCCCGCGACAAGGGTTACCTGAACGACCTGAACACCCGGGCCAAGGGCGAGGGCGTTGAGCAGCTGCTCATCATGATCGACGGCGAGGGGCGGCTTGGCGCTCCCGACGCCAACGAGCGGGGCGAGTCGATCGACAACCATGTCCGGTGGCTCGAGGCCGCGGCCACACTCGGCTGCCACTCGATCCGGGTCAACGCGGCGTCGGAGGGGACGTACGAGGAGCAGCAGCGGCTCGCGGCGGACGGGCTGCGCCGCCTGACCGAGCTCGGCGACGCGTTTCGCCTCAACGTGATCGTCGAGAACCACGGCGGTCTCTCGTCCAACGGGCAGTGGCTCGCGGGCGTGATGGAGCTCGTCGATCATCCGCGGTGCGGCACGTTGCCCGACTTTGGCAACTTCTGCTTTGATTGGGAGAAGGCCGACGACCCCGAGCAGTGGTACGACCGGTACCAGGGCGTGGGCGAGATGATGCCGTTCGCCAAGGCGGTGTCGGCCAAGTCGCACGAGTTTGACGCCGAGGGCAACGAGACGCAGACGGACTTTCGCCGGATGCTCGGGATCGTGGTCGCTGCGGGCTACCACGGGCACGTGGGCGTGGAGTACGAGGGCAAGCGGCGGCCGCCCCGCGAGGGCACGGTGCTCACTCGCGAGCTGCTTGAGAGGGTCCGCGCGGAGATGGCCGAGGGCTGAGGGCGGTTACGGGCTCAGCCCGGGCTGATTCAGACTGTTATTTTAGACCGGGCGTCGGAGTGGCACGCCGTCGGGTACCACCGCCGGGCTTTGTGCGATGCCGCCCTTGCCGCGTCCGCCGGGGAGCCAGCAGTCGATGATCACGCCGAGCCCGAGGAGGGCGACGCCGCCGGCGTAGATCGCGCCGCCGCCGACGATCACCGTCGCGAGCTGGGGGTAGTCGCGGGCAAACCACTGGGCCCCGAAGTCAGCGATCAGCCCGAGCCCAGCCCCGGTCGAGAGCACCCCGACCAAGAAGCCCGGCCAGCGGGAGCACGCGGCCAGCGCCGTCAGCGACAGCAGCACCATCGCCATGCTCGGCAGGTGCGCGTGCGTGGACTGCACCACGATCTTCATGTCCTTGGGCTTGATCTCTTTGGTGGTGACGAGTTTCTCGATATCGTCCCAGTAGTCCAGCGGGAGCTGTGAGAAGGCGGTATCGCCGGTTGAGTTGCGGCTGTGACAACTCAGGCAGCTTGCCTGGATGATGTCCTCGGGTATGAACTCGAGATCAAAGTTGTCGTAGTCCTGCTTTGTGGTGCTGGAGTTGAGCCACCCGACGAGTGCGGTTCGTTCTTCGCCGCTCAGGGATTCGGGGTGCCCGTTCTCGATCGTGGGCAGCATGATCGCGGGCACCATCACGCCCGCGTACGCCCCCTCGATGTCGGTCATGGTGAGCCCGGGTCGCTCGTCGCGGTTCTCGTAGTGCTGCTTGAGGTAGTACCCCGCGACGCCGTACCCGGCGAGGATGCCGAGCACCGCCACGGAAACCCCGCACCGGATCCAGAACCCGAAATCTCTGAGGCGGGGGATGTTGCTGCTCGAGGCCATGGTCGGGCTCCTTGTCGGTCGGTCAGTCGGGGATGAGTCGTGGGGGGCAGGGAGAACCTGGAAGCGAGAGAGTTCGGCGGGGCGTTTAGAGGGTCGAGAGGTCGATCTCAATATCGTTGCCGGTGATGACAGCCTGGTTCGCGGCGAGCGCGACCGCGGTGCCGCGGGCGGCCTCGCTGATCGAGCAGGCGGGCGACTCGCTGTTCTCGATCGAGGCGACAAAGTCAGAGAGCGCGTAGTAGAGCGCGGAGTGTGACAGGCCCACGCCGTCCTGCAGCTTGCCCTGGCTCGCCAGCTTGGTCGCGTCGGCGATCAGCGTAATCCCCTCGTCCTTGTGGAACTGCACCCGGTTGGCGTAGACCTCCCAGCCTTGGGTCGCCGCGTCGGACTCCTTGAAGAGCCACCCGTGGCTCCAGGCCAGCTTGATCGCGGCGTTGGTGCCGAAGAAGAGCTCGTGGGTGTCTTCGTAGGAGTTGGCCAGCGTCGCGCCGTACTGCATGACCGCGCCGTCCTCGAAGATCAGGTCGCACGCGATGGTGTCGGCGATGGTCCGCCCGTCCTTCCACAGCCGGATCCCGCCGTGCCCGCGCACCCGGGTCGGGTACTTGCCCGTGTACCAGTGGGCGACGTCGAACTGCTGCGAGCCCCACTCGCCGGCGAGCCCGGTCGAGACCTCGGGGTCGAGCTTCCAGTTGAGCCGCTTCTCGCGGGCCGGGTCGTTGGAGGGTGTCCGCCAGCTCTCCTTGTTGTTGTGCTGGGCGCGGATGGAGACGAGGTCTCGCACCGAGTCGGTTTTGAAGAACCCACGCGCGAGCTTGTAGACCGGGTTGGAGCGGCCCTGAAACCCGCCGGCGCAGACGACGCTTGCGCCACGGGCGGCGGCAACGATCGCGGCGCAGTCCTCAGCCGTGTGCGCCAGCGGCGTCTCGACGTAGGTGTGCTTGCCCGCGGCGATGCACGCCTCGGCGACCTCGCGGTGCGTCTGCGTCGGGGTCGCGACGATCACCGCGTCGATCTCAGCTCCATCCGCCGCTCCGGTGAGCATGGCGTCCACGGTGGCGAAGCCCTCGGCCCCGGCTGTCCGCCGCAGGCCCGACGCCAGACGCCGCTCGTCGGGATCGCACAGCGCCACAACCTGGACCCCCTCGACCTTGGCCAACTCGCCCAGGATCGCTCGGCCGTGCCGCCCCGCCCCGATCACGCCGACGCGGAGCCCGGCCTTGCTCGAGGGCAGGTTCGCCAGGCCGAGCTCGGGCAGCACCGCCAGGGCCGCCAGCCCGCCCGCGGCCTTGGTCATGAAATCACGTCGGTCGTAGTCGGTCATCGTCGAACACCTTCAACAAACAGGGCCGCAAGCGAGGCCCGTGGGGGATGGATTCAGCCCGGTGGCGTCTGGCGACGAAACCGGATTCTCTCTGAGGTGGGGCCGGTGATTTTCCACCGGCCCACCGCGTCGCAAAGGATAGTGGACAACTCGGCCGAGAGCGAGTCGGGGGCCTTGTCCAGCACCAGAAGCGCCGTGGACCAGGCGTCGCAACGCATCGCCGAGGGCCCGACGATCGCCGCGAGCCGGGCTGAATCCGTGGGCGAGCCGGTTCTTGGGTCGATCACGTGCCCGAGAATCTGCCCCTCGCGCTCGACGACCCGCCCGTGCGGGGCCGAGACCGAGAGGGCCGAATCGCGGAGCTCGACGACCGGGGCGTCGGCTTCAGGGCCCAACGCGATGAGCATCGAGGGGGATTCTGGGGGCGGGCCGATTGCGATGGCGGTGCTGGTCCCGCCGTGCAGGATCGCAGAGCGGACCCCGGCGTCGCGGAGGACCTGGGCCGCGTCGTCCAGAGCGAGCCCCTTGGCCACGCCGCCCAGGTCCAGCTCGATCCCCGGGCGGTCGAACCAGACCAGCCCGGCCTCGGGGTCCAGGCGGACCTGCGGCTGCCCCCAGACAGCGCCGGGTTGCTCTGCGACGGTGGACGCGACAGGGCCCCGAAACCCCCACCGGCGCATCAGTGGGCCGACCGTGATGTCGAACGCACCGCCCGAGGCCTCGTGCACCCGTGCGCACGCCAGCAGCAGCGCCATCACGTCGTCGGCGACCCGGACCGGGGCGGTCGCGGCGTCCCGGTTGAGCTGGCTGACGACCGAGCCCCGGTCGAACGAGCTGAGCCGGCGGTGCCAGTCGGTGATGACCTCGATCGCTTCTTCGCACACGGCGCGCAAAAAACCGACCCCGTCGGTTTCGACAGGGTCGGTGATACAGATCTCAAATCGGCAGCCCATCGCATCGCAAGCAGCCCGCACCGGGCTGTGCTCAGAGTCCGGGCCGGGCATGGTCAGGCCTTGCTCGCCTTCATCTTCGACTCGTCGAAGTTGAACGCTGAGCCCTCCCACATCGAGCGGGTTGCCAGGTCAACCGCAACCATGACCTTGCTGGCCAGGTCGATGTTGCTCTTGGCCGCCTCGCGTGAGTGGATGCACTCGAGCCAGTTTTTGCGGAGCAGGTGCTGGTCGTTCTCGGTGTCGTGGCACTCGATGGTCTCGGCCTCGATGTCGTCAACATACGCACGCTCGGGCTTGATCTCGACGTGCTGCCCGTTGAGGTACATGTTGCCCTTGTGCCCGCGGATGAGGGTCTCGAGCCCGATCTCGTTAGCGGTCGAACCAGCGACCACCATCTGGTGATCGTCGTTGCCGTACTCGACCACGAGGTTGACCTGGTCGTGGTTCTCCATCTCCTTGTCGATCACGTGGTTGCCCGAGGCGACGACGCGGGTCGGGAAGTGCAGGTCGAGGGCGAAGATCATCGGGGTCATGACGTGCACGAGCAGGTCGCCGATGATGCCCGTCGAGAAGTCCCGGTACCGCCTCCACCGGGCGTACAGCTTCGGGTCCCACTCGCGCATCGGCTGATACCCAAGCCACGCCTTCCAGTCCACGTTGGTGTTCGGGTCCCAGCGGTCGTCGAGCCCGTAGTAGTTCCACTCGCCCTTGCCCGCGGCGTTGCGGCAGTAGCTCGTCTGGCTCCAGACCGGCTTGCCGATCAGGTCGTCCTTGAGCGCCTTCTTGGCCTTGTTCCACTTGGTCAGCGCGATCTTCTGTGTGCCGACCTGGAAGATCCGGTCCGGGTACGCAAGCACGTGCTCGCGGACCTCAAGGGCCTGGTCCAGGTTGAGTGTCATCGGCTTCTCGCAGTACACGTCCTTGCCCGCGGTGATCGCGTCGATGACGTGCTGGGCGTGCCAGTGCTCGGGGCTTGCGATGAGCACCGCGTGGATGTCCTCGCGTGCCAGGATCTCGTGGTAGTCGGTGTGGGTGCTGCACTCGACGCCGTAGTCGTCGTTGAGCCGCTTGGCCGCGTCGTTGAGGCGGACCTGGTTGACGTCGCACAGGGCGACGAGCTCAACGGGCAGGCCCTGCTTGGCGAAGTTGCAGAAGGCGTGGCAGTGCCCGCCGCCCATGCCGCCGGTGCCGATCACGGCCATGCGGATCGTCTCGCCCGGCTTGGGCGGGTTGATATCGCGCTGCTTCACGGTGGGCTTGAGCGCGGCGCGGGTGGTGGCCTTGCCGAAGGCCGGCCCGACGACCGCCGCGGCACCGGCGATCGCTGCGGTCTTGGCCATGAACGAACGGCGGGACTCGCCGCCTTGGGCACCCGGGCCCGGATTGATCGGAGCGTCAGACATCGCGGTCTCCCTCATAGTGAGATCAGTGTGTTCAGGAATCGGCGGCTTGCGGCCCCCGACCCCAACAGCGTACCATCCGCGAACCGCACGCTCAACCCCGCAAGAAACAGCATTCCGAGACAGGCACACCACATGACTATCCACAATGGACGCACGCTCGGGGTTTGCTCGTGGTCGCTTCAGCCCTCCTCCCCGGGCGACCTTGCCTCCAAGGTCAGCGCCTGCGGGCTCAGTGCCGTCCAGCTCGCGCTGGACCCGATCCGCGAGGGCTCTTGGGGCCTGGGCGAGACCTCTCGGGCCCTGGCCGACGCGGGCATCACCATCGCCTCGGGCATGATGGTCACCGCCGGCGAGGACTACTCCACGCTGGAATCCATCAAGCAAACCGGCGGGCTCCGCCCCGACACGCACTGGGAGGCCAACCTCGCTAGCGCGAAGGAGAACGCGCAGATCGCGGACGAGTTGGAGATCTCGCTCGTCACGCTGCACGCGGGTTTTCTGCCCCACGAGCCCGGCGATCCGGAGCGGGAGACCATGATCGATCGGCTGGTGCGGGTCGCCGGGGCGTTCGGGCACCGCGGCGTGGCGCTCGCGCTCGAGACCGGGCAGGAGACCGCCCAGACCCTGGCCGACCTGCTCGCCGACCCCCGGCTCGCGGGCGTTGGCGTCAACTTCGACCCGGCCAACATGATCCTGTATGCCATGGGCGACCCCACCGAGGCGATGCGGCTGCTCAGGCCGCATGTCCACCAGGTGCACATGAAGGACGCGACCGCGACCCGCACGCCGGGTGAGTGGGGGGCCGAGGTCCCGGCGGGCACGGGTGAGGTGGATTGGAAGACCTTCTTCGGCATCGTGCGCACGCTGCCCGGCAGCGTGAGCGTGATGATCGAGCGTGAAGCCGGCGACGAGCGCGACGCGGACATCAGCACCGCGCGCGAGCTGGCCGAGCAGCTCGGCTTGTAGATCAGACCCGGCTCGATGCCTGGCCCTTGCTGTCGGTACCCGATCCCCGACGGTCGATCAGGCCAATCATTCAGCCGCGGGCGCGTCCCCGAGCCGCTTGCTCTTCCTCGGGTACAGCAGCACCAGCACCCCCAGGCACGCCACCGACAGCCACATCGGCACGCTGAACAGCTTGCGATAGTTCATCTGTGTGACCGCGTCGGCGGTCTGGGTCGCGGGGGTGATCACCTCGTTGGCCCAGTTGCCCACGATGCTCGTGGCGAACCAGCTGCCCACGATGATGCCGATGCCGACGATCACCAGGTTGAACAGGTTCTGGGCGCTCGCTCGCACATCGGTGGTTGTTTCTTCGTCCACAATCATGAAGCTGACAAAGATGAAGCACCCGAAGCAGAAGCCGTGGAACACGATGCCGCTGATCGCCACCGCGACTTCCGGGATCCCCGTGGTCGAGGCGATCTCGGGGAGGTACGCGAAGATCACCATCCGCAGGGCGTACGCCAGCAGACCGACGAACAGCAGCGTCTTGCGGCCCAGCGACTTGGCCACCAGCGGGATCAGCGCCAGCACCGCGATCTCAACCATCTGCCCGATGGTCATCAGGCCGCCGCCGCCCACGCCGAACACGGAGTTGATCGAATCGCTCAGGGCGGTGTCGCCGCTGCGTGCCTGGATCTCGGTCAAGAAGCCCGCCGCGTGCACGAAGTAGAACTGGTGGATGATGGAGACCGGGACCGCCAGCAGGAACAGCGTGATGAGCGGCTGCTTCGCGCACTCCTTGATCGCGGCGAGGGTTGCGTTCGCCCCGCCCTCGCCCTTGGCCGGCGGGGTGTCTGGGAGTGTGAAGCAGAAGATGCCCATCACCACGCCGAGGATCGCGCTGAGCTGGAACGCCCCGGCACGGCCTGCGTTCTGAGCCGCCTCGATCACCTCCGGCGTGCCCTGGGCGGGGGTGTGCCGCATCATCAGCCACTGCCCGATGGCGATGCCCGCCGCGATCCAGCCGACCGTGCCCCACACCCGGACCTTCCCGAAGTCCTTGTCGCGGTCCGACAGGTGGTGGAAGGAGAGCGAGTTGGTGAGCGCGAGTGTTGGGGCGTACACCACGCCGTAGATGACGCTGATGACAAGGAACGACCAGAACGAGTCGGTCCCCGCGAGGAACCAGACCAGCACGGCGCCGGCAAGGTGCGACAGCCCCAGGAATTTCTGTGTCGAGAAGTATCGGTCGGCAAGCTGACCCGCGATGAACGGGCCGACGATCGCGCCGGCCGCACCCGCAGCCAGAATCGCACCAACCTGATCCAGGCTAAACGCCCGATGCCCCAACAGGAACGGGTAGAGGATCGGCAGCCAGGCACCCCAGATCGCGTACTGCAAGAACATCATGAGCGAGAGTCGGGTACGGAGTAGCTTTGGTTCAGGGGTAGCGCTGTCACTCATCGGGAGACCTCCTGCCGGTGCTCGGCGTGGTCGAGAGTTTATCGAATCCCGCCGATCCCCGCCCGTGCCGGCCATTTGCGGTAGCATTGGTGCCCGAACTGAACACGGACACGCGGGCCGCACCCCCGCAAAGGAACCCCGCCATGCCACGCCCCGTCACACTCTTCACAGGCCAATGGGCCGACATGCCCCTGAAGACTCTCGCCGCCAAGGCCGCTGACTGGGGGTACGACGGGCTCGAGCTCGCCTGTTGGGGCGACCACTTCGAGGTGGACAAGGCCGTCGCCGACGACTCCTACTGCAAGGGCCGGCATGACCTGCTCGCCGAGTTCGGCCTCTCCTGCTGGGCCATCTCAAACCACCTCGTCGGGCAGGCTGTCTGCGACCCCATCGACTCGCGGCACAAGGCCATCCTCCCCGAGCGGCTCTGGGCCGACGGCAACCCCCACGGCGTCAACGAACGCTGCGTGCAAGAAATGAAAGACACCGCACGGGCCGCCAAGTGCATGGGCGTCCCCGTCGTCAACGGCTTCACCGGCTCACCCATCTGGCACAAGCTCTACTTCTTCCCGCCGACGACCCCCGAAGAAGTTGACGCGGGGTTCAAAGAGTTCGCAGACACCTGGCTGCCCATTCTCGATGTCTTTGAAGAATGCGACGTGAACTTCGCGCTCGAGGTCCACCCCACCGAGATCGCCTACGACATCCACACCTTCGCCAAGGCCATCGACGCGGTGGGGGGGCACAAGCGGTTCGGGGCCAACTTCGACCCCAGCCACCTCATCTGGCAAGGCATCGATTCGGTCAAGTTCATTGACGCCTTCGCAGACCGCATCTATCACGTTCATGTCAAGGACGCCGCGGTCAATCTCGACGGCACCACATCAATCCTCGCCTCCCACCTCGGCTTCGGCGACCCCAACCGAGGCTGGGACTTCCGCTCACCCGGCCGAGGCGACGTGGACTTCGAGGGCATCACCCGCGCCATCAACCGTGCGGGGTACGCGGGTCCGTTATCAGTCGAGTGGGAGGATTCGGCGATGGATCGAGAGCACGGGGCCGCGGAGGCTGTGGACTTTGTGCGATCGATCGACTTCGCGCCCAGCGGGCGGGCGTTTGATGCGGCGTTCGAGAAGGAAGAGCAGTGAGCAAGGCCGAATACCCAGGGTTCGATATTTGATATTGACAACCGGCGTTTGACCGGTATATTCGGACATCGGACTGTACGTGGAGCGACAAGTAATGCAGCATCAGCCCCGATGGGGAATAGTTCGCCTCCGCACCGCGACCCTGGTGTTGTTCGCCCTCGGATCTGGGGCAAGCGCACAGTCCGACCCATCGAACTTTGGCACCGTCATCAACGTTCCCGGCGACTCGCCGACGCTAGCCGGCCCGATCGGGTCCGATACGCAGGTCAATCTGTATGACGGGGGACTGCTGGAGCCACGATTTGTTGCCGGTGACAAATCGTCAAACGCGGCGCAGAACATCGAGTTGAATCTCTACGGGGGGACGGTTGGAGCCTGGTTTTGCAGCGCCCCGGGGGTTACCGTAAATGTATTCGGAGAGATCGAATATGGGCCGGATGATCGGCGTCTGGACTCTTTCTTTCGCTCGGAGGTCGGGGGCACGCTGAACATGTTCGGCGGCGAGTTTCTGTTGAATAGGATGCAGCCGAGCACAGAGCTGAATGTGTATAGCGGGGTCCTGCTGCTGAGGCCATACGGTAATTACAAATCGTTGCTTGTCGACGGCGGGACGGTGAGGATGAACAACTTTGTGAATGCACATGAAACTCGGCTCCGTGATGGGCGACTCGAGAGCTTCCTGATGAATGGCGGGGTCCTGAGCGTTGAAGGTGGTGTTCTTGAGACGGGGATGTATGTTCATAGTGGCGGTGAGATCGGGTTCTCTGGCGGATCCATCGGGGGCAGTATCCGAATAAAGTCGGCTGACAAATGGACGATCTCGGGAGGAGAGTTCGCGTTCAACGGTGTACCAGGCTCAGCCACAGAGATCCTGAACAAGCCTTACAATTCATCCGCCGTACTCTCGGCCACGCTGAGCGATGGGACGGTGACGGCGTTCACCGTGAATTCATACGACTCGATCAGGTTCGATGCCGGTGCATTGGAGACAGTCCCGCTGGCTCCGTACAGCACGGCCCCGGTGGCCTACTCGACCGGTCTCGTGCCGCTCCGCGGATTGCGTGCGGGGCAGTCGCTTTCGGTCACAGGAACAGCCGGGCTGATCGAGTACTTCACCGGGGTGAACGCATCGCTCACTGTCGAAGCCGAAGGGACATACACCGGTCTGGAAATGGTCGCATCCGAGATCACGCTGGCGGGCGGGCTCTACTCAGAGTTCGTCTCATTACAGGCGGGCACCGTTGCCGATGTCACTGGTGGGCAGCTGCCGAGCAGGGTGATCACGTCTCGGGACAGCACAATGAATCTGTACGGGGGGGAGTTCAGGCTGAACGGGCAACCCGTGACCGAGGTTCCCGACGATCTCGATCAATACACGGTGCTGACCGGAGTTCTTCGGGACGGCAGCCCGTTTGCGATATACAACTATATTTCATCAGCACCTGCGCTCGATGCGGTCGTGCTCCACGAGTCCGGAACGCCATTAGCGGATCTGACTCCCATCGTTGTGGATTCCTCTCCCGGGCCGAGCAGGGGGCTGCGGGCCGGGCAATCGATGACCGTGGTCGACGGCGGGGCGATCCCGGATTACTTTACTTTCGTGGATGCATCGCTGACCATCGAGGGCGGTGACATTGGAGATAGGCTCTTCGGTGTGCGGTCCGAGATCACGATCGCGGGGGGCGAGAGTGGGGCCTACATGCACCTCTACGAGGGGTCCACGGTCCGGCTCTCGAGCGGCACGTTGAACTCCCTCCAACTCTTTGGCGGATCGCTTTACCTTGAGGATGGGATTGCGGATGACGTTCTGATCTGGAACAGCAGCAACGCGACAATTGCTGGCGCACGGGTCGCGAAGTTCACAGGATTTCAAATCAATCCAAGCGATGGTGGACGCCCTCAGGTTCGTATCGAATCCGGGCACATCGCAGATCTCAGTGTCTGGAATACTGATGTAGTGATGGAGAGTGGCCTGATCCTTAACGTACGATCAGGAATCCAAAACACTGTTGATTGGAGTGGCGGGCGAATTGTTCAGTGGAATTGGGGTGGCACCGACGAATGGGCGCTGACAATCCGCGGCGGGGAATTCCTGCTCAACAACCAGCCGGCATCAGGTTCTGGCATCTCGCTCACCTATGACGACACGCTGACCGGCACCTTGGCGGACGGCACGCCGTTCGAACTGCACGAAATTCAGAGTGGCTTTGACATCACCCTGCAGGAGGAGCCACTCCCACCGATCGATCTCTCGCAAATCGACGTCACCCATGCGATCGGGCCGATGGGGCTCCGGGCCGGTCAGCGGCTCCGTCTCGGCGATGGAGGGATACTCGGGCAAGGGTTCCTGACGATCGGTGCGACCGTGGATGTCGAAGGCGGGCAACTGCGTGGCTCGTGTCGATTCGTTGATTCCGAGTTGAGAATTCACGACACATCATTTGATGCGATGATCGATGACCGGGTGCACCCCGATTACGCCGTTGTCGCCCCGCGGCTTGAGCTTGCCGGCGACTCAACGCTCGTGATCTACGGTGGCGAGCTGTCCAATCAGTTTGAGGGAGCTGCCGCTAGAATCGAGATGAACGATGGGACAATGTTGGCTATCCACGGAGGCAGGATCGAGAATACGGATCTGCAGTTCCGTGGCAACAACTCTATTCTCATCACCGGCGGCATCATCACAGAGCGATTCATCGATGTCGGGCCGGGGTCAGTTGTCACAATCCACGGCTCCGATTTCGCCGATCAGAACGGGCCAATCTCGATCCCGCCAGACGGGCAGCCCCACGAAGTCTTGGTTTCGGGTTGGCTGGAGGGAACGCTTTCCGATGGTTCTCCGCTCAGGATTTCAATCGGATACAGCCCGGTGATCCGGCTCATGCACAAGGCGTATTGCGTTGCGGATATGAACGCAGACGGCATTCTCGACCTCGGAGACATCCAGAGCTTCATCGCCTTGTTTCTCACACAGGATCTCGCGACGGACATGAACGGCGACGGAATCGTTGACTTCGGCGACATCTCCGCCTTCGTTGCGGCCTTCCTCGCTGGGTGCTGAGGCGTGAGTTTGTGCGCACGACACCGTGCCGTGTTCCACGCGGAACCTCTCGCATCAGTTCGTGCGCACAAAGAAACCCTGTGTTCCACGTGGAACACAGGGCGTTGCTGACGGAAGCGGGATTCAGTGGCTCAGCCGGATCAGTCCAGCTCAAGCACCCGAATATCCTTGAACATAATCACGTTGGTGTCGTGGTGCCCCTGCAGCGCGAAGTGGCCCTCGCTGAAGGACTCCAGCTCGGCGTCCACCACCGGCTCGCCGTTGATCCATGTTCGGACCCGTTCGCCCTCGACCCGGATGCGGTAATCGAACCAGGCGTCGTCCCGAGAGATCGGCCCCATATGGCCGGTCCCATCATCCTCGGGCCACGCAGCGTTGTAGATGCACCCGGTGTAGTTCTTCGGGTCGTGCTGATCGACCTGAGCCTCGTAGCCCTGCGTGATCGGCCACGGCGTGTTCGCGTCCGGGTTCGGCACCGTGTGGAAGTAGATCCCCGAGTTGCCGTGCTCGTTGACCTTCACCAAGGCCCGCATCTCAAAGTTCGCATAGGTCGCTTTGCTGAACAAATGCCCCGGCCCCTTGCGGCCAACCAACGCACCGTTCTCATACGTCCACTCCGCAGCGTCCTCGGCGAACCACTGCGAAAGCTCGGGGTCGATCAGGTGCACCATGCCGGCGGGCTCCGGGTCCGGGGACAAATCCTTGATCTTGATGTTCTTGAATCGGAAGGCGTGGCCGTGGTCTTGCAGCGCGATGTAGCCGGTCGTGGCGCGGGTGTTCAACGGCAGCGGGTTGTCCTCGGAGCGGAAGTAGCCGCGGTCGTCGAGTTTCTGGTCGGTGTGAATCTGCACATCGTTGAGCCAGACGTTTAGCGTGTCGCCGACGAGGCTGACCTTGTAGGAGTTCCAGTTGCCGGCCTCTTTGACTTCCATGGAAGTCGGGGCGATCGCCGTGTAGACGCCCCCGGAGTAGTGGCTGGTGGGTTCTTGGCCGAACGTGTCGAGCATCTGGAGCTCGAAGCCGGTGAATGCGGGGTCGCCGCCCGAAGATCCTCGCAGGCCGAGCCCGGAGTTGCCGTCCTCTGGCATGAAGAAGTCGACGGTCATCTCAAAGTCGCGGTACATGCGGTCGGTGCGGAGCCAGCCGCCGGTGCCGGGCTTGACGGTGACGATCTCGCCGTTCTCGACGCCCCAGGCGTCCGCGGCCCCGGTGGAGACCCAGCCGGTGAGGTCGGTGCCGTTGAAGAGGTCGGTCCAGCCCTTGGCGCACTCGGCGCAGGTCTCGCCGGACTCGCAGCCCTCGCAGGAGTCGGCCTTGACGCAGTTCTCGCAGGGCTCACCCCCGACGTGGAGGTGCGAAGCGCAGGCGGGGAGGGTGAGTGCCGTTGAGGCCACGAGCAGCCCGGAACCAACCGGGGTGGCGAGTAGTGCGGCGACGGGGATGGCGAGTACGGACTGGATACTGAGCATGGGAACTCCCTCGGGGTGTGCTTTCCCGTATGATACAGCAGAACCTGGGCCTCGGTAGAGTGGGTGACCGGACGGGGCGGAGGGGTAAAACTTTCTTCACTGAATCCGAGATCCGGCTGGCTTTGGGGTCGGGGACTTGTCTATTTGATTTGGTCGGGCTGTGTGACGCCGTTCAAGGCGTGCGACCCGACCTCCCGGCGACGAGTCGCCGTCACGAGGAAAGGTGGGTTGGTCCGCCAATGGATTCTTTCCAACCGGTTCTTGATCAACTCGGGCTCAAGCAGATCACCCTGGCCGAGCGTGAGCTCTTCGAGCGGGCGTTCTTGAGGCTGGCGCATCCGATCTCCGACAGCTCGTTCTCGACCTCGTTCTGCTGGGCCGAGGCGCTGGACCTCTCGTTCGCCGAGATCGAGGGGCACCTGTGCCTGTTTAGCGGGGCCGACGACGACCTGACGATGATGCACCCGCCTCTCGGGCTCGACGAGACGAGCGACCAGCGGCTTGACACCTGCCTCGAGGCTTGCTTCGCGCTGATGGATTCCGCCAACGAGAAGATCTCTGGAGGGATCGGGCGATCCCGCATCGAGTACGTCTCCGACGAGATGCTCGACCGGCTCCGACGCCTGAGCCGGGTGGAGCTCTCCGCGGCGGCCATGACCGGCGACTACGTCTACCCGGTACCCGCGATGATCGAACTGGCCGGCGGGCCCCTGAAGAACAAGCGCAAGGCCCGCAGCCGGTTCCTCCGCGAGAACCTCGAGGTCGAGACCGCCCCCATCGGCGAAGCGGACCTGGACGAGTGCCTCGACCTGCTCGGCCGCTGGCACACTGACCACGACGCGACCCACGAGGGGGAGTCGAACGACCAGCTCATCGGGACCGACGTGCTCCGCCGGCGGGACCGGCTGAGCACCGAGCGGGCTCTGCAAAACCACGAGGCGATCGGGCTCGCGACCATGCTGGTGCGGTCCTCGGGCCGTCTGGTCGGGTTCACGCTGGGCGAGATGCTGACACCGAGCATGGCCGTAGTCTACATCGAGAAGACGGACCCCGAGGTGGACGGCACCCCGCAGTTCATCTACTCCGAGTTCTGCCGTACACGGTTCGGCGAGGCGGCGGAAGTGAACGCGGGCGACGATTGGGGCATCCCTTCGCTCCGGTTCACCAAGGAGAGCTACCGCCCCAGCCGCATGCTCAGCAAGTGCGTGGTCACGCGGGCGGCGGTGGAGCGGGCGGGTGCTGAACGAACGATGGTGCGAGCGTTGGATGCCTACCCGGTGGACGTGGTGCCTCAGGTCCGTGAGACGCCGGAGGGCTACGTGATCCGACTGGCGACCCCCGCGGACATCGACAGCGTGCAGCGGATCGAGGCCCGGACCTTCGCGACCGAGGGCGAGCGGTTCACGGGCAAGCAGGCCCGGCGATTGCTCAAGAACTCGCGCGGGCACGTGCTCGTGGCCCAGGTCGAGGGCGAGGCGGGCCCGGAGGTCGTGGGATGGGCCGTCGCCCTGCTGCGAACGCACCGCAAGTGGAAGTCGGGGCGGATCTACAACGTCGCGATCGACCCGGCCTGGCTGGGGCGCGGGCTGGGGCGCAAGCTGTTCGCCGCGGAGCTGGAGTGGCTTGAGGACTCGGGCATCCAGCGGACCTTCCTCGAGGTCCGCGCGGACAACGAGCCGGCGCTGGCGCTCTACCGCTCGGCGGGCTTCGAGACCATCGCCCCGCTGCCGGACTACTACGGCGAGGACCTGCACGGCGTGCGGATGCGCCGGATCAAGGGCGAGCCGGTCTAACCCTCGCGGTCTAAGCCTCGGTGAGCTTGGCGAGTCGTTGCCCGAACCGCTCTCGCCACTCGGGGGGCAGGGCCGGAGAGGCCAGCGCGAGCTTGAGGTCGGCGAGATTCTTAGGGTTGTCGGCGTTGGCGTAGGTGAGATCGTTGAAGGCGGCGATGGAGAGGCCGGGCGTGCCGTCGTAGGTCGGGCCTCCGACGAGTTCGAGTGTGTCGCCCGCGCTCAGCTCGCCCTCTCGGGTGATGCCGAAGTAGAAGCCCGAGTGGCCTGTCTTGATCATGTGGCCGATCGCCGACCTGCCGCCCACTCGGATGGCGAACTTGAAGCACGGCATGCGTGGCTGACGGATCTCAAGCTCGGCGGACCCGATGCGGAACCGGTCGCCGAGGCAGACCCGGCTCTCGAGCAGGCCGGTGAGGGTGAGGTTCTCGCCGAAGGCGCCCCGGGTCCAGTCTGCTTCGGGAAAGGCTGATTGCCAGCCTGCGTAGTGCTCGGATGGGAAGGCGTAGACCGCCTTGTCGGGCCCGCCGTGCACGCGGAGGTCCGCGACGTGGTCGCCCTCGACCCGGTCAGCCCCGACCCGCAGCGGGCCCTCGATCGGAGACTTGTAGATGCCGGTGGAGACGGGCTTGCCGTTCCACTCGACTTGTGTTGCCGAGCCGACGTTGAGGGAGGCGATGGACGCCGTGGTTGTGCTGGGCATGGGTTACCCCGGATCAGACGCTCTGTAGGCATCGATGACGGCTTGCTCGCCCTCTTTGCCGCCTTGCGAGTTGCCGTGCTCCATGCCGAGGATGCCCGTATAGCCCTTGGACTTGATGTGACGGAAGACGTTGAGGTAGTTGACCTCGCCGGTGGTTGGCTCGTTACGGCCCGGGTTGTCGCCGATCTGGAAGTACCCGATCTCGCTCCACGCGGCGTCCATATGCGGGATCAGGTTGCCCTCGGTGACCTGCTGGTGGTAAAGGTCGTCGAGGATTTTGCACGACGGCGAGTTGACGGCCCGGCAGATCTCGTAGCCGTGCCCCATCTCGGCGAGCAGCATGTTGGGGTGGTCGCGCGGGTTCAGGGGTTCGAGCACCATGGTCAGGCCGTGCGGCTCGAGGACCTCGCACGCGGCTCGGAGGATGTCCACTGCGTTGGCGGTCTGGTAGGACAGATCGATCCGCGGGTGCCGCGTGCCGATCACCACGGTCATCTTCGTGGTGTTGACGCGTTTGCAGACCTCGACCGCGGCCCTGGCCGAGGCGACGAACTGCTCGCGGTGCTCGGCCTTGCCCTGCGAGAAATTGGGGCCCCACGCCGTGTCCATGTTCATCACGAAGATGCCCATGGTCATGCCGAGCCGGTCCATGGCCTTGGCAAACCGCTCCTGCTCCTCGGTCGAGCGGCCCGCCATGGAGTTGTCCTCCCAGGCGGTGAAGCCCTGGTCGGCGGCGAACTCGAGCTGGGCGACCATGTCGTCCCCCGCGGACTTGCTGAACATGCCGAAGTGGGGGGCGAAGTGCATGGAGAACTTGGCCGCGCTCGAGCCGGTGCTCCGCGTCCGATCCTTCGCGGAGGCGGCCGTTGTGAGGGCGGCGGCGCCGGTTGCGGCTGAGGCGGCGATGAATTCACGTCGGTTCATAAAAGACTCCCTCTGGGTTAGTACAAACGAGTGTACCCGGAGGGAGCGCGATGTGGACGCGGTGGCTTGGTGGGACTGGCCGGTCAGCGGCGCTGGCGGCGGGTGAGCAGAGCCGCTCCGCCGAGCATTGGGACGAGGCTCGATGGGGCGGGGACGTAGTTGATGTTGTCAACGGTGGTGAGGGCCCCGGCCTTATCCTCGGTGGCGTACTCGCCGTCGTAGAAGGCGACGGCATCGAAAATGTCCTTGTTCCCGATCCAGGTGGCGACAAAGCGGGATCGGGACCCCTCGAGCTCGCCGGTGCTGGCGTTGATGACCGAGGCCTCGATCGCCCCGGTGGTGGAATCGAACGCGACGGAGAGGTTGTACCACTCGCCTCGCTTCCAGGTCGCCCCGGTGATGATCTGGTCCTGTCCTACGGAGAGGTTGCGTTTGACAAAGAGGTGCCAGCGGTTGGCCCGGTCGGCGTAGATCACCGCCTGAATACCCTGGTTGAAGTCGGTCGCCCCGGGGGTGGTCCCGAGAAAACCCGCGGCGATGGGCCAGCCCTTGTCCGTGGCCAGCCAGTCGATCCGGATGTCGGCGGTGACGCGGTGCACCGAACTGGGCCGATCTCGGCCAGAATGCCCTGGCTGGTGCCGAAGCCGTCGTTGATCTGGAAGGCTCTGGTCTGATTGCCGGCGGCATCCAGGGTCTCGATGATCTGCCCCGTGGGCGACGGGACCGTCGGTGCATCGATGCGGGTCGTGGCGTCTTGCCAGGGGGCACCCGGCATGGCCCCGACGACGGAGGACTCGAAGTCCTCGCTCAGGGGCTGTGCCGCAGCGGTGGTGGCGGCCAAACTGAGGGCGAGTGCGGCGAATCGGCGGGTCTGATGCATGGTTTCTGCTCTCCGGGAGGTTGGGCTGCGAGGGTGTACGGCTTCAATATATGTGTAGTTTCAGGAATGCAAACAAATAGGAATAAAAAACTACACTATCCTCTGCCCCATGAGCAAGAACCAGACCCAGGGTCTCCGGGCCGAACAACTCCGCGTGCTGGCCTCCCCGGTCCGTATCGCGATCCACCTGATGCTGATCAACCAGGGCGAGGCCTCGGTGAAGGAGATCGGCGAGCAGCTGGGGCGGTCCGTGCCCACGCTCTATCGGCACCTCGACGAGCTTGAGCAGGTCGGGCTGATCCGGGCCTCGGGCACCCGCGGCACCCGGACCCGCCACGCCAAGCTGTACTCGGCGGTGAACGGGCGTCGGTTCAAGCTGCTGCAGGGGCTCGACACCGACGAACTCGTCGGCACCTTCGCCGACGTCGTCAAGACACAGACGCGACAGGCGGCCCGCGAGATCAGCAGCGCCATGCAGAGGGGCGACGCGGCGACCACCGGCAAGCGGCGCAGCACCCATTTCACGACACAGATGGGGTGGCTGACCAACACGCAGCTCGAGGAACTCAACACGCATCTCGCCGCGATCGACAGGCTGTTCGACGACGCGCAGCGAGGACCCGGGCGCACCCACATCGCGACCACGGTCGTGGTCCGTCCGCCCGCGCCCGGGCGGGACTGACACGGTCTATTCGCGGGCGATCCCGATCCGATTCGGTCTCAGACTGGTTCTCAGATCTGTTCTCAGATCAGGGGCGTCTTGCCGGGCACCGAGACGGGATCCGTATCGAGCGCCGTGAACGCGTATTCCGTCGGCGACAGATCCAGCTTCGAGTTCATCGCGTGGTCCCAGGTCACGGTCTTGCCGGTGTAGGTGCTCATGCGGCCCATGATCGCGGTGAGCGTGGACTCGGCGACCCGCTTGCCCTCGTTGAGGTGGGTACCGGTGCCGGTGATCGACGCGATGAGGTCCGCGTGCTCGACCATGTACGGGTTCTGGTGATCGCTGGTGAACCGCCACGGGCTGGCGCCCTCGACAACGGCGAACCCCGGCCGGGAAACGGCGCGGCCCCTAGTGCCGTGCAGGACCTCTTCGACGCGGCCGTCCGTGCCGTCGATCTGGCGGCACATCGACATGCACTGGCGACCGTCCGCGTACTCGTAGTCGATCGCGTGGTGATCGAAGATGTTGCCGTACTTGGCGTCCTTGCGGACCTCGCGGCCGCCGAGCCCGGTGCACTTGACGGGCGGCCCGCCCATGGCCCAGTTGACGACGTCGAGGTTGTGGATGTGCTGCTCGCAGATGTGGTCGCCCGAAAGCCAGGCGAAGTAGAGCCAGTTGCGGCACTGCCATTCCATGTCGGTGTACTCGGGCTTGCGGTCGTGGACCCAGAGCCCGCCCTGGTTCCAGTAGCACTGGGCCGAGACCACATCGCCCAGGTCGCCGTCCCGGACACGGTCCATCAGCTCCAGGTAGTTGGACTCGTGGCGGCGCTGCGTCCCCGCGACGACCGAGAGGTTCTTCTCGTCGGCCATCGCGGCCGCGTCGATCACCCTGCGGATGCCCACCGGGTCTACCGCGACGGGCTTCTCCATGAAGACGTTCTTGCCGGCCTTGATGGCGGCCTGGAAGTGGATCGGGCGGAAGTGCGGCGGCGTCGCCAGGATCACATAATCCAGCTCCTGCATCGCCAGCAGCTTGTGGTAGGCGTCAAACCCCGTGAACGAGGTCTCGGGCGAGACCGTGACGCGGCTCTCACCCGAGTCGGTCGTCGCCAGGTCGTGGTTGACCAGATGGCTCAGCGAGCCGCTGAGCCGGTCGGGGAAGAGGTCGGCCATCGCGACGATCTTGACCGCGGGGTGGGCCTCGAGCGAGTTGACCGCGGCCCCGGTGCCGCGCCCGCCGCACCCGATGACGCCGACGCGGATGGTGTTGGCCGTCGAGCCCGAGAGGCGCGAGGCGAAGGCGGGGGCGATCAGCCCCCCCATGGCGGCTGTCGCGCCCAGGGCGGCGGAGGCCTTGACAAAGTCGCGGCGGTTCACGGTGTTCTTGGAGTCGTTCATCGGGGTCTCCCTGGCGTGGTGTATCTCGGTGTGGTTCGGCGGAGGGGCAGGCTGGGGGGGTCAGGCGTTGAGGTTCTTGAGTACTCGATGCATTCTCTCGCAGACGTCGGTGAGATGGGCCGTGTCGCCCCCGCCGACTTCGGCGGTCGCCCAGCCGCGGTAGTTCATCTTCTTGAGGGCATCGCTGACGTCGTCCCAGGGCAGGTCGCCGTCCCCGATCTTGGGGCCAAACCCGGCCCACTTGCCCTGCTTGCCCGCGATCTCTCTGGAGTACCCCTTGATGTCGAGCCGCTGGATGTGGTGGCCCAACACCTCGACCCAGTGCTGGGGCCAGGCGGTGTTCCAGATGTTGCCGATGTCGAAGTACGCCCCGAGGGCCTGATGCGACCGGGCCGGGAGGTGTGGGTCGTGCCCCAGGCACTTGTTGATGAAGGTGAGGGTCTCGATCGGTGAGAGCAGGAAATTGTTCCAGACGTTCTCGAGGTTGATCCGGACGCCGTTCTCCTTGGCGATCGGGAGGACACGCTGGATCTCGGTGATCGAGTTGTTCCACGCGTCCTTGTACGAGGTGCCACCGTTGACGACCGCGGGGACGAGCAGGACCATGGTGCCGCCGACCGCTTTGCAATCAAGGATCGCTTTCTCGAGCCCGTGGCGCCCCTCGGTGCGGACCGCAGCGTCCGGGTGCGAGAGCGGCTTGGACCAGTGCACCGAGTCCACCACGCCGGTGACTCGCAGCCCGGTGGACTCCTGAGCCTTGTTGACCTCGTCGAGATCGAGATCGGACGGCGCGTCGAGCTCGACGCCCTCGAAGCCAGCCTCGAGCGCGACGTTGAACCTCGCCTCGACGGTGTCGCCCTCGCCGATCATGCCGTACTTGAGAGCCATGCGGACCCTGGTGGGCCCGGCGGGGATCTCGGGGTTGAGATCGGTCGTGCCCCAGCGGGTCTGCTTGGCCGAGGCTTGGCCGAGCGGTTGGCCGGCCTTGGCGAGAAGGGACGGCGCGACCGCAGCCGCAGCGAGGGAACCAAGGAACGTGCGTCGGTTGGTGGGCATGGTGGGCCTTCTGTTTGAGTGGGCTTAGCTGAACTTGGACGTGCCGGGCTTGGCGATCAACGGCACCGGACGCGTCGAGAACGCCCACGGGTCGGGGTTCAGGTCCATCGTGGAGTTCAGGGCCTGCTCCCACGTGATGACCTGCCCGGTGTACGCGGCCTCGCGGCCCATGATCGCCAGCAGGGTGCTGTGGGCCATGCGCTCGCCGTCGTTGAACGGCTTGCCCGCGCGGATCGCAGCGAACAGCGTGTCGTGCTCTCGCTGATACATGTCGTTGCCGCCCGCGTCGCCCCGCCACGGGGTCTCGCCCTCGATGGTGTGGTTGCCGGTCCACGGGTTCATGTTCATCTTGCCCTTCGAGCCCATGAAGTAGCCCGTGTTGTCCGACGGCGAGTTGGGCCAGTGGCGGCACATGTTGTACGCCCGAACGCCGTTGGCGTACTCCCATGTCACCGAGAAGTGGTCGTACACGTTGCCGGCCTCGGGCACGTCGTCGCGGACCTGCCGCCCGCCGACCGCGTAGCACCGCACAGGGTCCGCCC
This sequence comes from Phycisphaerales bacterium, assembly GCA_047620485.1. Classification (GTDB taxonomy): domain Bacteria; phylum Planctomycetota; class Phycisphaerae; order Phycisphaerales; family UBA1924; genus JBLHKT01. Next base: position 123,145 of record JBLHKT010000001.1, read on the forward strand.
CGCCCATGGCCCAGTTGATCCAGTCGATCGAGTGCACCGACTGCTCGACGATGTGGTCGCCCGAGAGGGGCGAGAAGTACTGCCAGTTGCGAAGCTGGAACTCGGTGTCGCTCCACCCGGGCTGGCGGGTCTTGTAGCCGAGCCACCCGGTGGTGTTGTACGTGGTCTGGATCGTGTGGAGGTCGCCGATGCCGCCCGCCGCGAGCTTGTCGAACGCCTGCACGACCTGGTCCTGGTGCCGCCAGCAGAAGCCGGACATGAGCGACGTGCCCTGGGCCTTGGCCTTCTTCGCCGACTCGAGCACCGACCGGACGCCCGGGCCATCGACCGCGACGGGCTTCTCGCAGAAGACGTGCTTGCCCGCGTCCACGGCGTAGGCCAGGTGCTGGGGGCGGAAGTTGGGCGGCGTCGTCAGGATCACGACATCCACGCCCGAGTCGATCACCTTCTTGTAGGCACCGAGCCCGAAGAATCGACGATCGCTGTGCGTGATTTTCTGGGCCCAGGTGTCCGTCCCCTGCTCGTCGTCGAGCTCGGCCATCGCGTTGCGCAGGTGCCCGAGGCACGGGTCGATCTTGTCCTCGAAGGCGTCGCCGATCGCCCAGAGCACGGTGCCCGGGTCGGCCCGGAGGGCCTGCAGCATGGCGCCCGTGCCGCGTCCGCCGCACCCGATGAAGCCGACCTTCAGCGCATCGGAGGCCTTGGGCTTCGCGGTTCGGGCGAGCAGTTCGGGCGTGAGAACCGCGGCGGCGGAGAGGGCCGCGGTCGTGGACAGAAAATCTCGGCGGGTCACGGAGCGTGTGGGCTGCGTCATGTCGGGGCCTCTCGTGTGGGGCGGGGTCGCTCAGGGATCAGACGGGGTCGCGGGCGGACGGGTTTCTGGTGCTTGGGTCTGGGGCTCGTCGGCGCTCGGCTCACGCACGAACCGGAACCCAACCCACGAGCAGTCAGCGAGCCACCACTGGCTCTTGGGGATCTGCGGGTCAGACGCGTTCCAGTTGGAGGCCTGCTTGTCGAACGAATCGACGGCTGCTTCGTCCGCGGGCTGACGCCAGGAACCGCCGAACGCGGTCGCCTTGGGGCGGGGTCGGGCGTCGGGGTCTTCCCCGGTCTCGGCCCACTCGGCGAGGTTGCCGTGCATGTCAAAGAGCCCGAAGGCGTTGGGCTGTTTCTCGCCGACCGGGTGTGTGGTGTAGTTCGAGTTCTCCGTGGTCCACGCGTGATCCACCAACTCGTTGTCCGGCGTCGCCTTCTCGTCAAACGAGTACGGCGGCGCAGAGCCCGCCAGCGCGAAGTGCTGCCACTCGGCCACCGTCGGCAGCCGATAGCTGTCGCCCGTCTTCATCGAAAGCCAGGCGCAGTATTCGCGGGCGGCCTTGAGCGTCATCCCCATCGCGGGGTACCCGTCGTGCCCGAAGCCTCGGTCCGGCGGGACGTACGGCTTGGACGGCCTAGAGACCGCGTCGGTCGGGATCTCGTCCTCTTCGGGCGTGTCGAGCTGGTAGACGAACACGTCGTAGAGGTCCCAGGTCACCTCGGTGTCGAGCACCCAGAGCGTCCCGCCGCCCTCAGCGGGGGTCTCGATCATGTTGAACGAGACGGTGGTGCCGGGGATCCGGACGGTCTCGGTATCGCCCTGCGCGAAGCCCGTCGTGGAGCCTGCTACCGTGGCGGCAATGAACATCAGCCGATTAAGCATGTTGACCTGGCCCTCGTTGTCCTGGTTGCTCATCCTGCTCGTCACATGGAGCGGGGGGTGCGCGTCCCGGGAAGCACACACTAACACAGAACGGTTCGAGTACGCAAGGGTGGTTATGGGAAGCCGTGCCCGAGTGGTGCTTTATGCACCAAATGAGCCCGCCGCCGCCCGGGCCGCAGCCGACGCGTTTGAGGAGATGGCCCGCCTCGAAGCGGTCATGAGCGACTACCGACCGGATTCTGAGGCCATGCGGCTGTGCGCCAAGTCCCCGAAGGTTTGGCACCCGGTCAGCAGGGATCTGCTCGGTGTGCTCGGGCTCAGCGAGCGGGTCTGGGCGGCCAGCAACGGGGCGTTTGATGTCACGGTCGGCCCGATGACCCGCCGCTGGCGCGAGAGCCGCAAAGCCGGAACGCTTCCAACCGAATCCGAGCTGGCCGACCTGCGGGACCGGGTCGGGTTTGGCAGCCTGATGATCTCGACGCTCAATTCGAGCGTGAAGCTGGATCGCCGGGGGATGTCGCTGGACTTTGGCGGTGTGGGCAAGGGGTACGCCGCCCAGGCCGCGGTCGATCGGCTCACCGGGCTCGGGCACCCTGAGTGCCTCGTCGAGATCGGGGGTGACCTGGCGATCGGGGCGGCCCCGCCCGGGAAGCGGGGTTGGAGCATCGCGATCGAGACCGGGCTGGGCGAGGGTGACCGCGAGGACCTGCGGCTGCACGACGTCGGCGTGGCAACGTCGGGCGACGCTGAACAGTTCGTCGAGATCCAAGGCGTCCGCTACTCGCACATCGTGGACCCGAAGACCGGGCTGGGGCTGACCGAGCGGATCGCGGTGACCGTGACCGCGGACCGGTCGGCTGGCGGCGGTGGCATGGCCGACGCAGCGGCCAGCGCGATCAGCGTGCTCGGGGCTGAGCGTGGGCAGGCGTTCGCCAAGAAGCTCGGCGTCCGGGCCTTCATCGTGCGAAGCGAGTAAGAGGGGCTCAGCACCCGGCCAAGAAGAGGGTGATGAAGGCACCGATGTCGCTGTTGTCGATGATGCCGTCGCTGTTGAGGTCGGCCGCCGAGTCCGCGGTCAGGAAGAGCGCGACAAACGCTCCGATGTCGCCGTTGTCGATGATGCCGTCGCCGTTGATGTCGCCCAGGCCCACGGCGTCGAACCCCAGCTGCGCGTTGCTGACGGTCCCGGAGATGGTCCGGATCAGCGAGCCGTCGGCCCCAGAGATCACGCGGACCTGCCCGCCCTGCCTGGTGCCGGTGCTGTCGAGGTACGCCCCGACGGCGAGATCGGGCACGCCGTCGCCGTCCGCATCGGCGTTGAGTCCGCGCCCGGGCCCGGTTCCAGAGACCCCGCTGATGGAGAGGTGCTCTGAGCCATCGGCCCCGGAATAGACGTGTGCCCTGGAGATCAGGTAGTCACCGATGTAGATGTCGGGGATGCCGTCGCCGGTGAGGTCGCCGACCCGCCCGACGAAGAACTGCCCGAACGTGCGGGCTGATCCCGGGCGTGTCATCCGGAGATACGGGGAGTTGCGGTGAGCGGCTATCGAAATCGTGCTCGTTTGCGGTTAGCTGAACCGAGCGGCTCTGGGGCGGCCCGCCTCGCGGGCCGACATCGGTGAGCGGCCGAAGACCCTCCCGAACGCCGCGGAGAACTGGGCGTGCGACGGGTACCCGACGCGGTGGGCGATCGTGGCGATCGGCAGCTCCGAATCCAGCAGCATCTCGAGGCTGGCCCGGGCCCGCAGCGTCCGCCGATGCTCCACCACCGAGCGCCCGGTGTGCTCACGGAAGATCCGGGCGAGATGGAACGGCGAGGTGTGCAGCCGCCCAGCGATGTCCGAGAGTGAGTCCGTCCGCGTGAACGAGGTCGCCAGTTCGGCCCGGGAGGCCTCGACCAAGTCGCGGTGCGCCTCAAGCGTGGACGTCCGCCGACTCTCGCTGTTCGGGCGGCTCGGGTCGGCGCTAGAGATCTCCCCCAGCAGCCCGAGCACGATCTCTTCGAGATTATCCGGGTCGTGGGCCTCGTGGTCGGCCGCGAGCCGCCGCACCGTCAGGCACACGCTCTCGGGGGCGTGCGTGTGGTCTCGATCGAAGCGGTCGGGGACCTCGGAGCCCGCGAGCCGGGCGGCGAACCGGGTCGCCAGGTTCCCACAAAGCTCGATGAAGACGCACCGGTCCCCGATCGGGTGCACCAGCCCCCGCTCGTACACCTGACCCGGGTTGTACAGCATCACCCGCGTGCGGTCGGCGGTCCGACGCGGGCCCCCCTCATGCCGAATCGTCACCGGGATTGTCGGGAACGCGAGCACCGCGCGCGAGCCGATCCGGTTCTCCGTGCGCCAGGCGAGGGCGACAGGATCACACCGGAACCGCCCGACCACAAATCCTGGCCCCGTCTTCAGGATCTGGTTGCGCACACCCGCAGCGTCCTGCCCAGGCCCGGGATCGCGCCGCGTCGCTCGTCCTGCGGGCGTCGCTCGCCCTGTGGGCGTGGATCGCCTCGTGGGCGTGGCTGGGGCGGGGCCCGGGTTGCTGGGGTCGCGGGGTCGCATGACATCCCATACGGTTTCTCCGCCCCGATGGATCCCGGGCTCCCTTCGCCCGATAGCATCCTGCTCGGGCGTGCGCACGCCCGGATGGGCTTGCTCAGGAGTGACCGATGGCGGCTGACCCCAACCTGATCTCAATCGTGGGCGCGACCGGCGTCGTCGGGCAGGAACTGATCGGCATCCTCACTGAGCGCGGCGTGACCCCCGATCGCATCCGGCTCTTCGCCAGCTCGCGGTCGGCGGGCACCTCGCTAAACGTCGGCGGGACCCCTGTTGAGGTTCGCGAGACGAACACCGCTCAGGTCGGTCAGGCGGGGGTGGTGTATCTCGCGGCGAGCTCGGACCTTGCGCGCCGAATCGGGCCGGAGCTGGCCGACTCGGGTTGCTTCGTGATCGACAATTCCTCGGCCTTCCGCATGGACCCGGCAACGCCGTTGGTCGTCCCCGAGGTGAACCCCGACGCGGTGTCCGCGATCAAGGCCGCGGGCCGCGGGCTGATCGCCAACCCCAACTGCTCGACCATCATCATGCTCGTCGCGGTCGATCCCCTCCGCGAGCGGTGGGGCGTGGGGCGGGTGCTCGCGACGACGTACCAGGCGGTCAGCGGGGCGGGCGCCGCCGCGATGGCGGAGCTTGCGGCCCAGACGCGCGACGTGCTCGCGGGCCGGCCCGCGGTGCCCGAGGTGCTGCACGAGCCGTGCGCGTTCAACGTGTTTAGTCACGACTCGGATGTGGACCTGATCACCGGCCGCAACGTCGAAGAGCAGAAGATGATCGACGAGACCCGCAAGATCTGGGGCGACCCGGAGGTCCTCGTGGACGCGACGTGCGTGCGTGTGCCCGTGATGCGGGCGCACACCGAGTCGATCCGTGTGACGCTGCGCGAGCCGGCGAGCGTTGACGAGGTCCGCGCGGAGCTGGCGGCCAAGCCTTGGCTCAACGTCATCGATGACCGGGCTGGCAACCGCTTCCCCACGCCGCTGCGGGCCGGGGGGAGCGACGAGACGCTGGTCGGCCGCATCCGCGAGGACGTCTCGATGGGCGAGCCCGACGCGAAGCCGCGGGCGGATGGCCGCACCCGCCACATCCACCTGATGGTCTGCGGCGATCAGATCCGCAAGGGCGCCGCGCTTAACGCGATCCAGATCGGCGACCTTCTCGGCGCTCGCTGATCAGAACCCGGGTTCAGCGAGCGACGTGCTCGATCCGGCAACGCTCGCGAGCGATCCACAGCAGGTCTGTCAGCACGCCCGACGCGGTGATCTCGGCCCCCGCCCCGGCCCCGCGGATCATCAGCGGGTGCTTGTGGTACCGCCTCGTGGTGAAAGCGACGAGCGACTCAGCCGCGCTGAGCGAGGCCATCGGCGAGTCCGCCGCGATTTCTCGCAGCCCGACCGTGGCGCTCGACGGCTTCACCTGGGCGATGAACCGCAGGACCGACCCGTTCTGCTTCGCCTTGGCGGCCCGCTCAGCCAATCGCTCGCCCACGGTCTCAAGTTCCTTGGCAAAGGCCTCGGCCGACGCCCCGATCAGCGAGCCATCCACCAGCCCCTCGCACGTCACCTGCGACTTGGACCGCAGAAGCCCGGACAGTCGCCCCAGGATCAGCGCCTTGCGGAGCACGTCGTGCCCGGACAGGTCGATCGCGGGGTCCGGCTCGGTGTACCCGAGGTCCATCGCCTTCTTCACCGCCTCGCTCAGAGTGGTGCCGCGGTCGATCTCGCTGAGCATGAAACCGAGCGAGCCCGAGAGCGAGCCCTCGATCGTGAAGATGTCGTCGCCCGTGGCCCGCAGCATCGCGAGCGTGTCGATCACGGGCAGCGCCGCCCCGACGGTCGCCTCGCACCGCAGCGTCCGCCCGTGCGAGTCGCGGTCCCTCAGGAGCGCCGCGTGCTTGTCGTCGTCCGCCGCGAGCGGGTCTTTGTTGGCGGTCGCGACGTCGATCTCGTTGGCGAACGCCGCGGACCAGACCGCCGCGGCCTCGCGGTCGTCGGTGCAGTCGGCCAGCGTGGTGGGGGCGCCCGCCGGGAGCAGCGCGGGCAGGTCCGTCGGCGAGGCGAGCGCGACGCCGCCCGGCTCGCCCGACAGCGGCCTCCCCGAACCCTTCGCGCCGATCAACGCCGCGAGTTCACCCTTGCTCAGCCCATCAGGGCGAACCACCACTCCAGAGCGGTCGCTCACCGCGACCAGGCGCAGCGAGGGCTGACCCGCGGGCGGTTCGTATTCCGTGATGAGTCGGGCGAGCTGCTGCCCGACGCCGCCGAACCCGCGGACCGCGACGTCGAGCCGATCGCCGATCCTCGTGGGCCCGAAGAACTCGTGGTGGATCGCGTGGACCGCAGCCCTGGCATCGGCGCCCTCGACCGCGAGCGAGATGTTGAGCTCGCTCGAGCCCTGCGCGATCGCGAGGATGTTGATGCCCCGCTTGCCGAGCGACGCGAGCGCCCGCCCCGCGACTCCGGGCGTGTGGATCATGCCCATGCCGACCGCGGCGACGATCGCGACGCTCGGCTTGATCCGGATCTCTTCGACGAGGCCGTCGGCCAGCTCGCCGCGGAGCGAGTTCTTCAACGCCCGCTCGGCCTCATCGATCTGGGCCTCGGGCAGCGCGAAGCAGACCGAGGACTCACTCGACGATTGCGAGATCATCGTCATGCTCAGCCCGCGCTCCGCGAGCGAGCCGAACACCCGGGCCGCGATCCCGGGAACGCCGGCCATCCCCTTGCCCTCGATCGAGACCAGCGCCTGCTCACGGATCGCGGTGACGGCCCGCACCGGCGTCTTGGAGCCCGTCGGCTGCGCGTCGATCAGCGTCCCGGGCAGCGCGGGCTCAAACGACGACTTGATCCAGACCGGGATGCCCAGCGACGCCACCGGGATCATCGTCCGCGGGTGCAGCACCCTCGCCCCGTAGAACGACATCTCCGCGGCCTCGCGCGGGTGCATCGCCCTGATCGGCGTCGCCTCGGGCACGATCCGCGGGTCCGCGGTGTAGGCCCCCGCGACATCCGTCCAGATCACGCACGAGTCGGCCCGCAGCGCCGCCGCGATCAGCGTCGCGGTCAGGTCCGACCCGCCGCGACCGAACGTCGTCGTCGCCCCGCTGGCCGACCGCCCGCAGAACCCCGTGACGACCGGGATCGCCCCGGCCTTGAGGTGGGGCCCCACCGAATCGGCGATGCCCGGGCAGTCGGTGTGGCTGAGCGGGTCGGCCGCTCCGAACGCGTCGGTTGTGCGCAGGAACTCGTCCGCGTCGAGGGCAACAGAGGCCATGCCCAGCTTCCGGATCGCCGCGGCGAGCAGCCGCACCGCGAGCTTCTCGCCGGTTACGACCGCTCGGTCCGAGACGCGAGGCGTGAGCTCACGCAGCATCGCGGTGCCGTGCAGGAGCTCGAGGCACTCGTCGAGCAGGGTGTCGATCTGGGACTCAAGCTCGGCGTCGTCCGGGGCGATCGCCAGCCGGGCCTCGTGGTGACGCTGGCGCAGCCCCGCGATAGCGCTGTCCGCGGCCGCTCGGTCACCGGTGCGGGCCTTCGTGGCGGTATCCAGGATCGCGTTGGTCACCCCGGACATCGCCGACGAGACCCCGACCACCCGCGTGCCGTCGGCGGCCGCCTCGACGAGTAGCCTGGCGGCGGAGGTGATGCGGTCGGCGTCCTTGACGCTGGTGCCGCCGAACTTGTGGACCTGGGTGGGCATGGGGGCCGGGCTCCAAAGACAGTGTTACTCGGCGAGACTGTAGCGGGGGCCCGCGAGCCCAGCGAAACGGACTTCGGCGGTTTGGAGCGGGCGGATTACACGGACCCGGTTGAGAAGTGCCCCTTGAGGGCCGGGTACAACGCCGTGTACCGCCGATGGATCTCGTCGTAGGCCCCTCGCGCCGGGCCCGGCTCGGTGGACGACACATCACGCACGATCTCGCCCGCCGCTTGCTCGACCGACTCGTGCAGCCCGGCGCCGGCCATCGCCAGGATCGCGGCCCCGAACGCCGCACCCTCGACCACCGCGGGGCAGGTGACGGTGCACCCCCACACGTCGGCGCACAGCTGACGAAAAACCTTGGACCGGGTCAGCCCCCCGGTGACGCGGATGGGCCCGATCGGCCCATCGGGGGTGGACCCCTCTGGGGGCGGGATCAGCTCGATCAGGTCTCGCAGCCCCAGCGTGATCCCCTCGAGCACCGCCCGGGCCATGTGATCGCGGTTGTGCTGCGGCGTGAGCCCGATGAAGCAGCCGCGGGCGTTCGGGTCCGGGTGCGGGCAGCGTTCGCCGGTGAGGTAGGGCAGGAAGATCAGCCCGTTGGCCCCCGGCTTGATCCACGAGGCCCGGTCGATCACCTCGGTGAACGATTCGGGGATGTCGGGCAGGTCCGGGTACAGCGCGTTGCGGAGCCACGTGAACGAGCCGCCCGCGGCGAGCATCACACCCATGACGTGGTGCCCCCGGGGCACCGCCGAGCAGTAGGTGTGAATCGACCCGTCCGGGGCCGCGGCGTTTGTGCCGGTCGCGGCGAACGCGACGCCGGAGGTGCCCACCGCGACCGAGACCGCGCCGGGCAAGACGACTCCAGACCCGATTCCCTCCGCGGCCTGGTCCCCCGCGCCCGCCACGATCGGCGTGCCCTCGACAAGCCCGGTCTCGGTCGCGGCGTGCGCACTGACCGATGAACTCACCTCGCACGACTCAGCGAGCGACGGCACCTGCTGGAGCGTGAGCCCGACCGCGTCAAGCAACACGGGCGACCACGTGCGTGTGCTGACGTCGAAGTACGACGTGCCAGAGCTGTCCGCGACGTCCGACGCGAGCGTGCCCGAGAGCCGGTACCGCAGGTAGTCCTTTGGCAGCAGCACCGTGGCGAGCCTCGCGAACGCCTCGGGCTCGTGCTGCTTCATCCAGAGCACCTTGGGCGCGGTGAAGCTGGGCAGCATCGGTTTGCCCGTGATGCGGATCACCTCGCTTCGCCCCAAGCGCTCGTGGATCTCGTCGCACTGGGCTTGGCTGCGTTGGTCGTTCCAGAGCATCGCGGGGCGGATGACCTCGCCCGCAGCGTCGAGCGGCACCATGCCGTGCATCTGGCCGGTGAGCCCGATCGCCTTGATCCGCGACGGATCGACCCCGCTTGTGCGCAGGATCTCCTGAATCGCAGCGAACGAGCCGGCCCACCAGTCCGTGGGTCTCTGCTCGGACCACCCGGGCTGGGGCGTCATCAACGGGTATGGCTTGGAGCACCGGGCCGCGATTGTGCCGTCCGGCTCGACCAGCAGCACCTTGACGGCACTGGTGCCGACATCGATGCCCAAGACCAGCGGTGTGGGTGGGGGGGAGTCGGTCATCGTGTTGCTCAGCAAGGCCTGGCCAGAGGTGAGAGCCGCTCGGGGTAGGGTGCCCGCGCCCGGATCATGTGGCTCTCGATCCAGCCGCGCGCCTTGTGCGGGTTGGCGTGGGCGAACATCATGGCCTCGTGATCGAGATCATTGATCCGGTCGTTGGCGGCCCGCATCGCGTCGATCGAGATCCGCAGCGCCATGTCCACCGGCATGCGTTCTGGGTTGATGTCGATGCCAAATAAGCCCTGGTAGCCGTGCATCTTCATGGTGTACAGCCCGCTCTCGAGCTGCTCGGGGCTGATCATGCCCACGTTGAGGTCCTGGTCGTAGTTGCCCAGCGGCTGAGCGTTCCAGTGCGTGTGTGCGAGCCTGCCCTCGCAGAGCGGCCAGCTGAACGCGTACCCGACGTCCTCGAGCGCCATGAGCATGTGCCCGATCTCGGGGTTCATGCAGCAGAGCTTGTGGCCGTCGGCGAGCAGGGCCTTGTTCTCTGGATTCGTGAGCTGGGCCTCGACATCGCGTCCGAGCAGGATGCCCTCGGGGGTGGTGCCGTAGAGGATGTGCCCGCGTGGTTCGTAGGGCTTGGGCTCAAACGCGATGCGGACGCCGGGGACCTCGTCCATCGCTTGGGCGAGGCCTGAGGAGAAGCGTGCCCGAGCGCCCGCGAAGTCGAGACCCATGCCGTTCTCGTACCCATCGATGCCGGGCCACACGACCGCGAAGTCGGTGTCCATCTCCTTGTTGAGCCGAAGTGCCCCGATCGTGCGCTCGATCGCTTTGTTGCGTGGGGCCGCGATGGGGTTGGAGAGTGAGCCGAACTCGAAGTCCTTGTCCCAGAACAGCAGCGGGATGACGGTGACGAGCCGAATGCCCGTGTCGCGGCAGAACGCCTTCCACATGTCCGCGTTGTCTTCGTTGATCTCGTTGGGGTAGTGGGCCTCGAGCCCGACGAGCCCGTCGTCTTTGAGGGTCGCCGCGATCTCGAGCCGCTGCTCGATGCTGATCTCGTCGGTGTATTTATCGTGGAACCGCGAGCCGCACGGGCTGAAGAACCAGATCCCCGCGGTGAACTTCAGGTCCAGCGAGAATGAGTCGAGATGGGCCAGCGTCTGCTCGGGCGTGCGGGTCGCGGCTTGGGGGCGAAGATCGGGAAGGGGCATGGCGGGCTCTCAGGGGTGTCTCGTGATCTGAACAGGCCCCCATGGATCGAGGCGTGGGCCGGTCCGCGCGATGATACACTGCCCCGCTCGGGCGCACACGGGCCCGCATTCCTCAGCCAGACACGGGAGATCGAACGGATGGGCCACGGATCAAGCAACAAGCCGCTGAAGTACGGCATGGTCGGCGGGGGCACGGGGGCATTCATCGGGGGGGTGCACCGCAAGGCCGCCGCCCTCGACAGCCAGGCGGTGCTCATCGCCGGGGCGTTCTCCTCCACGCCGGAGAAGTCGCTCGCCAGCGCCAAGGAGCTCGGGCTCGCGTCGGATCGGTCCTACGGCACGTACACCGAGATGTTCGAGCGTGAGGCCGCCCGCCCCGAGGGCGACCGCATCGACTTTGTCTCGATCGTGACGCCCAATGACTCGCACTACCCGATCGCCAAGGCGGCGCTGGAGGCGGGGGTTCATGTGGTGCTCGACAAGCCCTCGACGCACACGAGCGCCCAGTCCGCCGAGCTCGCCGAGCTTGCCACGGGCAAGGGGCTCGTCTGCTGCGTGACGTACAACTACACGGGCAACGCGATGGTGCGTCAGGCGGCGCAGATGGTCAGCGAGGGGCAGATCGGCGCGATCCGCAAGGTCTTTGTCGAGTACCACCAGGGGTGGCTGGCGACGAAGCTGGAGGACTCGGGCCTCAAGCAGGCCGCCTGGCGGACCGACCCGGCCCGGGCGGGCCTGGGCGGGGCGCTGGGCGACATCGGCTCACACGCGGAGAACCTCGTCGCGTTCATCACCGGCTTGCAGATCGAGAGCCTGTGCGCCGATCTCACCTCGTTCGTGCCCGGCCGCCTGCTCGACGACGACGGCACCGTCCTTCTCCGATTCAGGGGCGGGGCCAAGGGCGTGCTCACCTGCTCGCAGGTCTGCTGCGGGTGCGACAACTCGCTCACGATCCGCGTGTACGGCGAGACCGGCGGGCTTGCGTGGCACCAGGAGACCCCCGAGGTGCTCAAGGTCAGCGCGTTGGACGGATCGACCCGAGAGATGGTGCGCGGCGGGGCCGGCGTCGGAGGGCGTGCCCTCGCGGCGACCCGAACCCCCGCGGGCCACCCGGAGGGGTATCTTGAAGCGTTCGGCAACATCTACCTGGGCGCGATCGAGGCGATCCGGGCGAAGATGGGCCAGGCTGTGGACGGCGTGCTCGCGGGCGAGATCCCGACGATCCAGGACGGGCAACGCGGCGTGCGGTTCATCGAGCTGTGCGTGCAGAGCGCGAACAGCGGGGCGAACTGGGTGGACTGGTCGGACGGCTGAGGCGATCAGAGGATCGGCGCGACGAGCTGCGCCACGTTCTGAGCCATTTTGCGCACCAGTGAGCGGCTCGACCAGACCTCGGGCGTGAGCCGGGTGGAGTTCTTGGCGTATCGCTCCTGCAGTGCATTGAGCTGCTGGGTGAACTCGAGATCAAACACGAAGAGGCTGACCTCGAGGTTGAGCTCGAAGCTGCGCAGGTCCATGTTGGCCGAGCCGAGCATGGAGATCTCACCGTCCACGGTCGCGGTCTTGGAGTGCAGCAGCCCGCCGTTGTAGTGGAGGATCTCGACGCCGGCGTCGAGCAGGTCCTGGTAGTACGACCGGCTGGCCATGCCGACGAGCAGGGCGTCCACCTTCTTTGGCAGGATCAGCCGCACGCGGACCCCGCCTCGGGCGACCGCGATGAGAGCGCTCAGCGTGGCGTCGCCGGGCACGAAGTAGGGCGTGGTGAGCACGACCTCTTGCCGGGCGGCGTAGATCAGTGTCAGCAGCATCTGCCGCAGCACGTACGGGTCTTGCCCCGGCCCCGAGGGAAGGACCACGGCGCACATCGGGCCTTCGGGTTCCGCGGGCTCGGCGGGTCCCGCGGCTGGGGCCGATGAACTCTCCGGCGAAGGCGAAGCGGCGTCGGGCGTTGCCGGCTCGTCGGGGTGCTCGAGCCGCCAGTCGTTGAGGAACACGGTCTGCAGCCCCTCGGCTGCGGGGCCGGTCACTCGCACGGCGCAGTCCACCCAGCGCCCCACGCGGGCGCGGATCTTGAAGATCGCGGGGTCGGCGATGTTCAGGCTGCCCGTGTACCCGGTGCGGCTGTCGATGACGATGATCTTGCGGTGGTTGCGCAGGTCGATCCGCGAGAGCTGGAGCCGCAGCCGCCCGATGGGGCACGCGGCCGCGACCCGGACACCGGCCCGGCGCAGTCGTTTGGGCAGGTCGCTGTCGAAGAAGGCGTCCCCGCCGTGCGCGTCGATGAGCACGCGGCAGTCCACGTCCCTCTGTGCGGCCCGGACCAAGGCCTCGGCGATCGCCTCGGTCGACCCGCCCGGGTGCCAGATGTACGAGAGCAGAAAACAGGTGCGTTCGGCGTTGTCGATGTCTTGAATGATCCGCTCGAACGCGGGCTCGGCCCCGTCGAGGAGCTCGATCGCGTTCCGGGTCGTCATCATGGAGCCCGCGGCGGCTCTCGCCTGCCGGCTGAGCAGCCCGAGCAACTCCGTGTCGATTCCGGGGAGGTCGGGTGGTGGGCGGAGCACCCCGCCTGGCCCCGAGGTTTTATCGATGAGGTCCGTGATCTCCACGACCCGTCGGCGGGGCAGCCAGACCTCGCCCACGAAGAGGTAGAATGCGGCCCCGGCGTACGGGATCGCGAGCATGAGCAGGATCCAGGCGAACGCGGCCCCACGCGGCCGCCGCCGCATCAGCACCCGCAGGCTCAGCCCGACCGCGATAGTCCAGTGCAGGACGACGAGGCCGACGGTGATCAGGGAGCTGTCCATGGGTGGTCGCCGTGTGTGGGAATCGCTCGGGCCGCGGTGTGGTGGGCTGTGTGGGTGGTGGTGGGGCCGCTGGATCTGTCAGGATACGATACCCCGTGGACACGCGTGCACGGGAAGAACACCGATGAACGGCGAACCCGGCTCAGAGCGAGGGCGGCTGCACCGCGCGGCCCGGTCGGTCCGGTCCGGGCTGCGGCGGTACCCGCGGGCGATCGCGGAGTCCGTGCTCTCGCGGCCCGGGGCCCCGAGCCTGGGGGTGGCCGAGTTCCTGCATCATCTCGCCCCGCACGACCTGGCCGCGTCGTGGCTTGGGCACTCGGGCGTGGTGTGCCAGATCGGCGATACCGTTGTCGCGGTGGACCCGGTGCTCTCGGACCGGATCGGGCTTCGGATCGGCAAGAAGACGATCGGTCCGGCGAGGCAGGCCCCGTCGCCGGTGACCCCCGAAGCGCTCCGCGGCGTGGACCTCGTGCTGATCACCCACGCGCACTTCGACCACCTCGACCGCCCGACGCTCGAGGCGATGGCCGACGCTCGAACCGAGGTCGTCGTGCCCCGCTCCTGCGGTCGGCTGATCCCGGCGGGGTTCGCGAAGGTGACGGAGCTGCACGCCGGGCGGGCCGAGTTGCGGAAGGGCGTGGAGATCACCGCGATCGAGCCGCGTCACTGGGGGGCCCGGGTCGGGGTTGATCGGCACCGGGCGGTCAACAGCTACGTGGTGCGGGCGGCGGGGTCGTCGGTGCTGTTCGCCGGCGACACCGCGATGACGGACGTGTTTGACCGCAAGGGCCCAAACGACAGCACGGGCCGCGTCGATCTGGCGGTGTTCGGCATCGGCGCCTACGACCCGTGGGAGCACATGCACGCGACGCCCGAGCAGGTGTGGGCGATGTTCTGCGCCTCGGGGGCCCGGTTCCTGATGCCGGTGCACCACTCCACGTTCGAGCTGAGCGACGAGCCGATCGACGAACCGATGCGGCGACTGCTGGACTCCGCGGGGAAGGAACGCCCGCGAGTCCTGGATACCGCGCCGGGCGACGTGGTGGTGGTGGACGCTGTGGGCGACGCGTGAGAGCCGAGAAGCGGAATAGCCCCGCTCGGATTCGAACCGAGGACCTTACGATTATGAGTCGCTTGCTCTGACCGCTGAGCTACGGGGCCGATTGAGTTGCCGCACGAGCGGACGGGCTAGGTTACCGGATTCCCGGCAGGTCATCCATGTTGATCAGCCCGGTCGCCAGGTCCGCGACGAAGTCCTCCGCCGCGGCGTTCAGGTCCTTGCCCTGGTCTCTCGCGTCATTGAGCCGACGGACCAGGGCGCTGCCCACGATCGCCGCGTCGGCGTGGGCCACGACCGACGAGACGTGGTCCGCGGTCGAGATGCCAAAGCCGCACGCGATCGGGAGCGTGGTTATTTGCTTGAGGGCCTTGATCCGTTCAGCGACCTGCGGGGCGTCCTTCTGCTCGCCGGTGAGGCCGCTGCGGGCCAGGACGTAGACGAACCCGGTGCAGTGCTGGGTGATCAGCTCGGCTCGGTCCATCGGGGTCGAGGGCGAGATCAGCAGGCTCGAGGTGAGCCCGGCCTCGGTGGCTGCGGCCGTGAGGTCCGCGGATTCCTCGAGCGGGGCGTCGGGGAAGATGAACCCATCGAAGCCGGCGTCCTTGGCTCGCGTGACGAAGTTGTTGATCCCGTGCGCATAAACCAGGCTGACCGAGACCATCGCGACGAGCCCGGTGTCGATCTGATCTCGAACTGACGCGACCTGCTCGAAGATGGACTCGGGCGTCACGCCAGCGACCAGGGCCTCGTGCATCGCCGCGGCGATGACGGGGCCGTCCGCGATCGGGTCAGAGAACGGGAACCCGATCTCGATGATGGACGCGCCCGCGTGGCTGAGCGTCGGGATGAGCTTGGCGGTGGAGTCGGGCGTGGGGGAGCCGCCGCAGATGAACGGCATGAGCAGGCGGCGGTGCTCGTCCCTTGCGGCTCGAAAGATGGACTGGATTCGGGTCGTCATGGGCGTGGTTCGATATGAGGGGGGCTTTGGTGGGGAGGTCAGAGTTCGCGTGTGATCAGGTCGTCCAGGTCCTCGAGCCCCTCGGAGAGGACGCGGTTGCCGGTCTCGGTGATGAGCACGTCGTGCTCGTAGTGGACGGTCAGCGAGCGGTCGGCTGAGTAGATCGGCCAGGTGCCTTGCTCCTGGAACGTCTCGCCGGTGCCGATCGCGAGCATGGGCTCGACAGCGATGAGCGTGCCCGGTGTGGGCACGGTGCTCGCATCGGGCCACTCGCCGGGGAAAGTGGGAACGACGTTGGAGACGAACGGCGGGGCGTGCAGCGAGCGGCCGTACCCGTGCCCGCCGAGCCCGCGGATAAGGTGGTACCCGAAGTCGGTCTCGACGCACCCCTGGCAGGCCCGGGCCCACTCGAGCAGCGGGCGGTCGGGCTTGAGCTGCTCGATGCCCAGCCGGAGCGATTCCTTGCCGGCCTCGCACAGGCGGGCGACCTCGGGGGTGCGGCTGCCAAAGGCGTAGGTCCAGGCGGCGTCGCCCATCCAGCCTCGGAACGCGACGCCGATGTCGATGCTGAGCAGGTCGCCGGGCTTGAGCGGGGCGGTGTAGTACCCGGCGGTGCCGTGCACCACGCAGTCGTTGAGCGACAGGCAGGCCTGGCTGGGGAACGGGGGCATGCGGCCCGGGCGGTACTTAAAGAAGCAGCTCTTGGCGTGCAGGTCCTGCAGCGACTGCCCCACGAACTGGTCGATCTGGGCGAGCGTCTGCCCGATCGCCAGGAAGCCGGTGAGGCGTCGGTGGATCTCGACGACCTTCTGGGCCGCGTCGTAGGCGGCGGCTTCGTCGGCAGTGGTTCGTACGGGGGGTCTGGCCATGAGCGTGGATCGTAGCTCCGCATTCGGGCATCTGCGGCCCGCGGGCGGGGCTTGGGCCTGGGAATGGGCGGTTCGGCCCATGAAAAAACCCCGCGTCGAGGGAGCGACGCGGGGCGGGGAGCATGAGCCGCATGGGCGGCCGAATCATGAACGGGTTGGGGTGATCAGCAGCCGGCGAGGAAGCCGGCGACGAAGGCACCGATGTCGCCGTTGTCGAGGATGCCGTCACCATTGAAGTCCGCGGTGAGATCGCCGGCGAGGAAAGCCTGGACGAAGGCACCGATATCGCCGTTGTCGAGGATGCCGTCACCGTTCATGTCGGCCGGGCATGGCGGCACGGAGCCGTTGCTCAGGTCGACGTTGTCGTAGAACATGCCGGAGGACTCATACAGGGTGCACAGGTTGAGCCAGCCGAGCTGGAAGAGCTGCCCCACGAGGTCGGGTGTGATCTCGAGAGAGATCTCGTACCGCTGCCAGTTCGGGTCGGCGTTGGTCATGTCGAGGGCCAAGAACGTGGTGAGGTTCCAGGTTCCGCCGTTCGCGGGCGGGTTGATGGTCTTGATGAAGCCGGTGGC
This sequence comes from Phycisphaerales bacterium, assembly GCA_047620485.1. Taxonomy (GTDB): domain Bacteria; phylum Planctomycetota; class Phycisphaerae; order Phycisphaerales; family UBA1924; genus JBLHKT01. The sequence continues at coordinate 140,152 of JBLHKT010000001.1, forward strand.
GTTCTTGGTCGGGTCCAGGTTGTCAGCGATGTTGCCGAGTTTGGCGTCGTAGGAGAAAGTCCAGGTCTCGCCGACGTTCTCCGCCGCGACGACGTACTCGCGGAAGAAGTTGGCCTCGATGTAGAAGCCGAGTGCGTGATCGGGGTTGTTGTAGTCAGAATAGACGGAGAGTTGCTGGGCGCCTTGGTCCGGGCCGCCTTCGCCGGTGGTGATCGCGGAGAACGCGTCCACGCCGGTCCCGGAGATGCCGTTGTTGTTGGGCGCGGGGAACGCGAAGTAGTTGTACAGGTACGAGAAGTAGAACTCGTCCCACACGTTCGCGCCAACAATCCAGTCACCGACTCCGTTGACCTCGTTGTTGATCAGGACGGCGTTGATGTCGTCGTCCTCGAAGTTGTCCTGGTAGGCGACGATCTGGGCGGTGGAAACGGTCGTGGTGGCACCCAAGGCAAGAGCCGCGGCGCACAAAAGCTTCATGTTTTTCATCGAAATATCCTCCCTCAGTGCTCCGTGGCCGTGATCCGCTCAGACCAAACCGGAACAGTTACGTCTTTAGCGTACTGGCTCTCAATCCGGTGTCAAGCGTTAAACTAGACAAGTTCCAGGTTTTTGTAGGAGGAGGGAGTCTTCCCAGGGCTCGCTCTGGGGAGCCCGAGTTCTCGGGGCCACGCTCTCGGTCGATCAGAGGCCGCAAGGACGGTAAAAACAACGGTTACTGAGTCAACGCCGATAATGGAGATCGGAGCGTCTTGAGCGGAGGCAGGCCGCGACCTCCGAGGGTACCGGCCTGGCCTTGGGACGCAAGAAATTGCCAACGATGCGGGTTTCGGGACTGGACAAACGGGCTGCGATCTGCCAGAATGTAACGGTTTCAGAAATTGAACAACGCCGTTCAACCGGGTGAGGGATGCCCGGGCAGCACCGAGGGAAGCTTCCATGGACCGACTGGGCCGATTCGGCCGACCGAGAGCATTCACGCTGATCGAGCTTCTGGTGGTCATTGCGATCATCGCGCTGCTCATCGGGATCCTGCTCCCGGCGCTGGGCAAGGCCCGCAGCTCGGCCCGCGACGTGCTCTGCAAGTCCAATCTGAAGCAACTCGGGACCACCCTGACGCTCTACGCGATCGATTTCGAGGGTGATTACCCGCCGAACATCCCGCCCATGGGGGTGTACCAGTTCCCGCGTGAAGACGGCAAGGGCAACTACAACGAGCTTCGATGGTTCGATAAGGCCGTCATCGGCGAGTACCTCCCGCAATACGACCGGGGAGACATCGATGAGGCCGAGATGCCCAACTTCCACGAAACCATCGGTGGCGGGGTCATGCAGTGCCAGCAGCAGCCCGACGCGGGCCGGTCCTACTCCATGAACTTCTGGGCCTCTTCCGCGGTGGCGGGAGAACGGTCCGGTGACCCACGGGCCGGAGCGACCGGCATGTTCTGGAAGCGGCCCGGTGCGCCCCGGGGCAGGGCGTACTCGGGGACGGGCCAGGGGATGGGGCGAGGCTTCAAGGACTCGGTCGACTTTGCCTCTAGCACCATCCTGCTCGCTGACTCCTACGGGCAGTACGCAAAGATCCACGACGGCAAGCCCGCGTTCTATACCGAAGAAACCATCGGGCATGCCGGCATGCCCGGCGAACGATTCGGGGGCGGAGACAACGGGGTCCAGAAGACCGCCGCCTTCGCGTACGGGTTCGGTCGGGGCGGGAAGGGTGACGCGCGGTCACCCGAACTCGACGACCCGACCATCATGCCCAAGTCGTTCCTGCCCTATTATCGGCACCCCAAACGCACCGACAAGCTGCAGGCTCTGACCGGCGGGGCCCAGATCGCGTTCGCCGACGGGAGCGTGCGGCTGGAAAAGGCGCAGGACCTGTTCGACGAGACAACCGGGCTCAGCACGTTGCGTGTACAGTGGTCTCCGGACGACTTCAGGTTGGTTGGCAAGGAAAAAGACTAGGGACGGACCAGGACGGAGCGACGGAAAAGAACCCGACGGATCGGGACGGCTGCAAGAGACGGAGTTGGCATGAGTTCAGTACGAAAGATTGCGAAGGACCTCGGCATCTCGGTCGCGACGGTGTCGCGGGCGCTCAACAACCACCCGGACGTGAAAGAGGCCACCCGACAGGCCGTGCTCGACCGGGCGAACCAGACCGGGTACGCGCCGACGCTCGGCAAGCGGCTGACCAACATCATCGGGCTGGTCTATCCCACCAGCCCGGTCCGGGCGGACTACGGGGCGTTCGAGTCGGCGATCCTGGCTGGCATCCTCCGCGGGGTGGACGAGCAGCGGTTCGACGTGACGATCATCAACCTCTCTCGCGACAAGCGCGAGAACGAGACCTACACCCAGTTCTTCATGCGCAAGGGCATCCGCGGCGTGGTGGTGCGGACCATCGACACCGAGCCGCGGCTCGCCGAGGCGATCGCCGAGGAGGGCTTCCCGTGCCTGGCGATCGCGGAGGTCGGCACGAACCCGAAGCTCAATTACATCTGCTCGGACTCGCGGGCTGACAGCGTGCGGGCCGTCGAGCACCTGATCATGCAGGGGCACCGGCGGATCGCGCTGGGGCACCACGTGGTCCTGGACCACGACCACCGCGAACGGCTCGAGGGGTACCTCGAGGGCCTCCAGAAGCACGGCATCCCCGTGGACGAATCACTTATGTTCAGCGTGCCCGGCACCATCGAGGGCGGCAGCGCCTGTGTTGACCGCATGCTGAGGCTCGAAGACCCGGCGACCGCGGTCTACCTGACCACGCCGCTGATGACGATGGGGGCGCTGCACCGGTGCCTGCAGCACGGGCTGCACGTGCCCGACGATCTCTCGGTGGTCGGTTTCGACGACGCGGAGGTCCGCAAGACAACGTTCCCGCCGTTCACCGCGGTCTGCCAGGACGCCCAGATGATGGGCCTGGAGGCGGCGCGATGGCTGACCCGGCGCTTGCGCGGGCTGGCCGATGAGAAGTTCCGCGAGAAACGACCGACCTACTTCGACATCAACCGGAGCACCGGGCACGCGCCCAAGAAGCCGGCCCGCCTCCTCCCGGACGGCACCGTCGTCCGGGCCGAGAGCTGAGCCACCAAGCCCCGTTGAGGAGCCGACCCATGCGCCGGATGAACGTCATCGGAATCGCTCTCGCAACCCTTGCGTTGTTCTCGGGCGTTTCGTGCGCCCAGACAGGCGACTCGCGGCGGCCGCTCGTTCTCGAGCAAAGCGGCCGCTGGGCCGGGTACGGCGTGAGCTACGGCCCGTTCCGCGAGGGGCAGCGCCCGGGCGGACCCGCGCCAACTGTCGAGCAGCTCCGCGAGGACCTGCACATCCTCGCCGAGCACTTCGACCTGATCCGGATCTACGGCTCGGGCAGCGAGTCTGAGAACGTCCTGCGGATCATCCGCGAGGACGGGCTCTCGCTGCGAGTGATGGTGGGGGCCTGGCTCGGGCACGACACCGCGACCGAGTCCATGCTTGCCGGGGCCGAGGGGCCCGCCGAGGGCGAGACCGAGTGGCTCGTGGATTACGAGACCCGGCTGGCCAACCGGTCGCAGGTCGCCGACGCGATCCGCCTGGCCAACGACTACCCCGAGATCGTCTGGGCGCTCAACATCGGCAACGAGACCCAGGTCTCCTGGTCCGGGCACAAGGTCTCACCCGAGCGGTTGATCGAGCACCTGCGGTGGGCCCGGATGAGCACGGATGCGCCGGTGACGACCGCGGACGATTACAACTTCTGGAACAAGCCCGAGAGCGTGGCGGTCTCGGCCGAGTGCGATCTCATCGCGCTGCACGCCTACGGCATGTGGAACAAGCAGCTGCTCGAGGACGCGGTCTCGTGGGGCGCCGAGCAGATGCACCAGATCCAGGAACTCCACGGCCCGGGCATCCCGATCGTGATCACCGAGGCCGGGTGGGCGACGAGCAAGATCGACACCGGGTGGCAGGGCGAGCTGATCGTGGGCGAGCCGGGCGTGGGGCCTCAGACCGAGTTCACCAAGGCGTTTCTAGGGTGGGCCGCGGAGAACGGGGTCGTGCACTTCTTGTTCGAGGCGTTCGATGAGCCCTGGAAGGGCGGGGACGTACCGGCCGAGGTGGAGAAGAACTGGGGGCTGTGGTACGAGAGCCGCGAGCCGAAGCCCGCCGCGGAGTGGCTGATGATTCACGGCCCGCGGGCCGCGGCCAGGTCCGGCGGGTGAGCCCGTGTTCGCACTAAAGAACGACTCATGAACGTGATGCAAACGATCCGGTCCAGCGTCATCGCCGAGGCACTCTCGCCCGGGTCGTGGGTGATTCTCTCGCTCGCGCTCGTGACCGGGCTGCTCACGCTGCTCTGGCCGGCGAAGAGCTCGCCGGGGCTCGAGATGTGGATCTTCTCGCCGACGCACCGGGAGATGTACACCCCCACGGTCGAACGCTGGGGCGACACCGAGGGCCGCGAAGCGTTCACGCTCCGGATGTTTGGCATCCCCGCGCTCGAGCGCCGCATGATGGGCGGGTTCTACAGCGGGGTCGAGATGGCCGACCTCATCGAAGCCGAGCGGGCGATCATCGGGCCCGCGTTCCGCGGCACGGTCGAGGACGTCGGGTTTCTGGATCTCACCGATCGCCTGCGAGACGAGGGCCTGCTCGAGCAGATCAACACGCCGAGCTTCGGGCCGTGGTCGAGCCGTGGGCGGATCTTCGGGCTGCCCCACGACGTGCACCCGGTGATGCTCGGCTACCGCGCGGACCTGATCGAGGCCGCGGGGATCGACATCACCCAGGCGAAGACGTGGCGCGAGTTTGGCGAGATGCTGCGGCCACTGATCAAAGACACCGACGGCGACGGGCGGATCGACCACTGGCCACTCGCGTTCTGGCCCGCCCACGAGGACAACCTCGAGGTGCTGCTCCTGCAGGGCGGCGGGTCACTCTTCGACGGCGACGGACGGCTCACGATGAATTCTGAGATCAACGCACAGCTGCTCGCCGAGGTGGTGAGCTGGTGCGTGGGCCCGGACCGGTGGTGCGTGGACATCGCGGAGTTCAGCAACGCGAGCAACCTGCAGAAGATCGAGGGCTACGCACTCGCGTCGTTCATGCCCGACTGGATGTGCAGCATCTGGAAGCTGCAGATGGGCGAGAAGATGGCCGGCAAGGTCAAGCTCATGCCGCTGCCCGCGTTTGCGCCCGGCGGGCGGCGCACGAGCGTCCGCGGCGGCTCGATGCTCGGGATCGTCAAGTCCAGCGCGAACCCCGACGAGGCCTGGGAGTTCGCTAAAGAGCTGTATCTGTCGGATGAGATCGCCCGCGAGCTGTACCGCAAGACCGACATCATCACGCCGATCAAGTCGCACTGGGACGACCCGATCTTCGACGAGCCCGACCCGTTCTTCATGGGCCAGGCGAAGGGGCGGATGTTCATCGAGCTGGCGCCGGATGTTCCTGCGCGGACGTCATCGCCGTATTTCCGGGCCGCTCGGCTCGAGCTTCGCAACGCCGCGGTGGCGTTATGGGAGTGGAGCGAGAAGCAGGGGGTGTACTCCCCAGAGGAGCTGCTGCCCAAGGCCCGCGAGATCCTGGCCGATCGGGCGGCGTTGATTCAGCGGGATATGGACCGCAACGTGTTCGCACCCAGGGAGCCGGCTGATGACTGAGGCGGTCTTCGAAATGCCGGATGCGGATGCTGTGAAGCTGAATGGTGGTGGGGGGGCGATGCGTGTGGACAGGGCCGCGTGGCTGTTCCTCTCGCCGTTCCTGCTGATCTTTGGTGTGTTCGTGGTCTACCCGCTCAGCCAGTCGCTGGTGCTCGCGTTCCAGCAGACCTACGGCCCCGAATCGGCGCGGTGGGTCGGGCTGGACAACTTCAAGAACCTCTTCGGCGACAAGCTGTTCTTCTTGGCAATCCGGAACACGCTGGTCTACACGCTCGGGAGCCTGTTCATTCAGCTGCCGCTGTCACTCGGGCTGGCGATGCTGCTCAACCGCCCCGGGCTTCGTGGGCGGGGGATCTACCGCCTGATCTTCTTTAGCCCGCAGCTCATGGGGCTGGTGTTCGCCGCGATGCTGGCGATGCTGGTCTTCGAGAAGCAGAACGGGCTCTTGAATCAGGCGCTGCACGGCGCCTTCGGGTTTGATCTCGACTTCCCCTGGCTGCAGGTGCACGTGATGTGGACGCTCATCATCACCAGCCTCTGGATGTACGTCGGGTACAACATGATCTTCTTCCTCGCGGCCTTGCAGAGCATCGACAAGAGCCTGCTCGAGGCGGCCAGCGTGGACGGGGCCGGGCCCGCGAGCCAGTTCTGGAACATCACGGTGCCGTCGATCCGTCCGGTCGCCTCGGTCGTGGTGCTTCTGAGCATCATCGGGAGCCTGCAACTCTTCGAGCTGCCCTGGATCATGCTCGACTCCACGCCCGGCCCGGGCAACCGCGGGCTCACGATCGTGATGTACCTCTACCAGAAGGGGTTTGAGACCGGCGACCTCGGGTACGCCAGCGCGATCGGGTGGGCGCTGGCGGTCATGCTCATCGGGCTGGCGCTGCTGCAGCTGTGGATGGTTCGGAGGGAGGATCGATGAGCAACAAGCCCTCTCCCCAGATCCCAAGCAACACCGAGCCGATCCAGCCAGTCATGGCTGCGGGCAAGAAGGACAGCAAGCTGTTCACCGTCGCGGCTCACCTGACCCTGGTGCCCATGGCGATCATCGTCCTCATCCCGTTTGTGTACCTGCTCATCGCGAGCCTCAAGTCCGCCAGCGATTTCTCGGGCTCGATCTTCCTGCCCGTCGGCCCCGACGGCTCGATCAACCTTTCTCGACTCACGTTATCCAACTACACCAAGCTCTTCACCGATCCCTCCATCGCGATCGGCAGAGCGATCGTGAACTCGCTTTTCCTCGCCAGTGCCACCGCGGCCCTCGCGACCTTCCTCAGCGCCGCGGCGGGGTACGCCCTGGCCCGGTTCACCTTCAAGGGCCGAAAGCTGATGACGACGCTGGTGCTCGCAGCCATCATCATCCCGCCGCCCTTGCTGCTCGCGCCGGGGTATCAGCTGCTCTTCGATCTGGGATTGCTTGACACGTTCAGCGGGCTGATCCTCCCGGTCGCGGCCCCGGCGTTCGGCATCTTCCTGTTCCGCCAGAGCGTGACGCAGGCCGTCTCGCCGAGCCTGCTTGAGGCCGCCCGGATCGACGGCGCCAGCGAGTTTGGGATCTTCATGCGCATCGTGCTGCCGCTGGTGCGTCCGATGATCGGGGCGTTCATGATGATCATGTTCCTGATGATGTGGAACAACTTCATCGGCCCGCAGATCGTGCTGCAGACCACCGAGAAGATGCCGCTCGCGGTGGTCGTGTCGCAGCTCAACGGGCTCTACAGGCAGGAGTACGGGCTGCTGATGGCGGGCACCGTGGTCAGCGTGCTGCCGGTCGCCGGGCTGTTCCTGCTGCTGCAGAAGGAGTTCATCGCGGGCCTGACCAGTGGTGCGGTGAAGGGCTGAGTGGTTGTCGCAGTGATTCGGCCGCAGTTATGGGCCATGCCGTAACGCAGGTCCTTGGGGCCTGGCGTGGCGTGAGTTGACCAAAGAAAACGGGCGATCTGCTCGTATCTGAGCGATTCTCCGGTAGAATATGGAAGAGTTACAGAGCGAAGCAGAGGGTGGGGCCTCGGGCTTGGCGTTTCGCGGATGAAGCGAGGGATGACATGAAGACGCTAGACCGATCCGGGACCTTCACAACCGCGGCGCTCGCCGGTGTTCTTGGCGCGGGGTGGCTCGCTTCGGGTGCTTCGGCGCAGGTCTTGGTCAAAGACCCGGCTCTCAAGCTCCAGCGAATCGCGGACGAGAGCCGGCTGATCTGGGCCGACGAGTTTGGCGGCACCTCCCTCGACACCACCAAGTGGGAGTACATGATCGGCAACGGGGCCGAGTATGGCAACAGCGGCTGGGGCAACAACGAGTGGGAGTACTACACCAACCTGGCGAGCAACACCTCGGTCGGCAACGGCCTGCTCACCATCACCGCCCGCAAGCAGAACTACCAGGGCTACCAGTACACCTCGGCCCGGCTCCGCACGCAGGGCCTCGCCGATTTTCAGTTCGGCCGCATCGAGGCCCGCATCAAGCTCCCGAGCACGACGGGCATCTGGCCCGCGTTCTGGATGCTGCCCACCAACTCGATCTACGGCGGGTGGGCCGCGGGCGGCGAGATCGACATCATGGAATCGATCAATGTCTCCTCGACCACCCACGGCACGCTGCACTACGGCGGGCAATGGCCCGCCAACCAATACCGCGGCGGCAGCAAGGACGCCGGCCAGGACCTCTCCAATGACTTCCACACCTACGGCATCGAGTGGAAGCCCGACCGCATCACCTGGTTCTTCGACGGGGTGGCCTATGGGAGTATTCCCAAGGAGCTCTGGTATTCCGAGGCCGCCCCGGGTGACGACAACGCCCCGTTCGATCAGCAGTTCCACTTCCTGCTCAACGTCGCGGTGGGGGGGAACTGGCCCGGCTACCCCGACGCTTCGAGCGTCTTCCCGCAGACCATGCAGGTGGATTATGTCCGCGTCTACTCCTTCGGTCAGAAGCCGCGCAGCGGCGTGGCGCCCGTCATGCCGGGCCGCGTGCAGATGGAAGACTTCGACCTGGGCATCATGAACGAGGCCTTCAAGGACGACGACACGCCCAACAACGGCAACGCCTACCGACCCTCCCCCGTCGATATCGAGCCCACCAGCGGTGGTGGGTTCAACATCGGATGGGTCGAGCCCGGCGAGTGGCTCGAGTACACCCTCAACTTCCCCAAGCGCGGGCTTTATACAGTTAACGCCCGCTTCGCCTCGGGCGCCGGTTCGCCAGGCGGTAGCTTCGGCTTTTCCATCGATGGCGAGGATCGCTCCGGTGCCCTCTCCGGGCTCAACACCGGCGGCTGGCAGAACTGGACCCAGGTCCCAGGCACGCTCAGGGTCAACCACTCGGGCGAGCAGATCGTCCGCTGGGAGAACCGGAGCGGCGCGGGGCTCGAGTACAACCTCGACTGGTTCGAGCTCACACCCGCAGCCGCGGGCATGGCCCAGCCCGTCACAACCGCCGACCTTGACGACGTGCACGCGTTCATCGAGGCCTATCTGGCCCGCGAACCCAAGGCCGACCTCGCCGAGCCGCGGGGCGTGCTCGACTTCGCGGACATCGGCCTCTTCGTCTCCGAGTGGATCAGCTGGGGCGACTGACCCGACCGCGGGAAAAGGCTCTCCCACAGTTCAACCGGCTCGGTAGGGGGGTGACAGCGGGGCGAGCGGGCGGTGCTCCATTCCGGGTATCCTCCGTGGCATGAACGTTGTGGTGCTGCACAATCCCCGGTCCGGACGAGGTCTGGCGAGCCGGCTTTCCGGACGAATCGTGACCGCTCTGCAAGAGCGCGGGCACCGCGTCAAGCCGCTTCGGGTCGGGGGCGATGAGCCCGTTGACACCGAGAAACTGAGGCGGGCCGACGCGTTCGTCATCCTCGGCGGCGACGGCAGCGTCGGGTACCAGATCACTGCGGCGTGCGAATCGGGGACCCCGATCTACCACGCCGGCACCGGCAACGAGAACCTGTTCTCCAGACACTTCCGGATGCGCCGAGACCCCGTCGCCGTCGTCAGAGCGATCGAGGCCCAGAACCGAGCCCGGGTCGATCTCGGGCTCGTCAACGGCGACCCGATGCTGCTCATGCTCGGCACCGGCTGCGACGCCGGCGTGATCCGCCGCTTCGAGACCCGCCGCACCAAGGCCATCGGGCACCTGGCCTACATCGAGCCCGTCTTCCGAGAAACCTTCAACCCCTCGATCCGACCGCTGAGCGTCTGGGTCGATGGCGAGCCGATGATCGAACGCGGGCTCGGGCAACTGCTCATCGCCAACTGCCCCAAGTACGCGGTGAACGCGGACCCGGCGCGGCACGCACGGATGGACGACGGCCTGCTCGACATCGTCTTCATGCCCAGCCGCTCCTCGGTCGCCGCGGCTGCGTGGATGAGCGCCTCAAGGCTCCGCGTCGCGTCGCGCGGCCCGGGCTGGGTGGAAGCACGCGGCAGCGCGGTGCGAGTCGAGTGGGCCGACGAGCCGGGGCCGGTGCAGATCGACGGCGAGTGGGCCCGAACCCTGACCGGCAACACCATCGACATCGGCATGCGTCCCGCCGCCCTGCCGGTTCTGCTGCCGGGGTGATGGGTTGCGTCGAGCGGTCTTGGGCCTGAGTCCCGGGTGCCAGCCCCACGTCCTGAGTCCGATAATAAAGGTTATGTAAAACAGGGAGGGCCCAGGGGACCTAGAGGCTCGGAAACGGCTCCGGGCGAGAATGGCTCAGTCGAACATCGCGTTCTCGGCATCGCCCGCTGAGAGCAGGTACGCGACCAGGTCTCGCAGTTCGTCCTCGTTCATCGGGTTCACCAGCCCGGGCGGCATCGGCGACTGGGCCATCGGCTCGATCGATCGGATCTGGCTCCGCTCGATCGTCTGTGCGGCTGCGGGGTCGTAGGCGTTCGTCGAGAGCGTGACGATCGGTCCTTCGGGGCCGTCGGTCTCGCTTGTGAGTCGTCCGTGGCGCTGCTCGCCGTCCTTGAGTTTGACGGTGACCCACGCGTACTGATCGGTCACGTCGTGGCTGGGCTCGATGATCGCGGTGAGCAGGTCGTGGACGCTGAACTTGCTGCCCACCGAGGAGAGGTCTGGCCCCTGGGCCCCGCCGCGCCCGTCGAACTGGTGGCACGACACGCACCCCGCGAACTCGTACAGCCCGGCCCCGCGGATGAAGTCGCGCCCGGTCAGCTTGCCGTCCGTTTCGTTCACCGCGGCTTGAACGGTCCACGCCCGCCACGGGCCGTCGGGGATGACCACCGGCGGATCGGTCGAGAGCCGGTCGGCGATGACCCTCGCGTGGTTCTGCAGCCGCTGACGCAGCACGGGCTCGCAGCTCGCGAGCGACTGGCTCATCATGCGGTCGATGAAGCCGTTGTAGCTCGCCCCCCCGCTCGCGGACTTCGCCTTGGCGAGCCAGGTGATATACCGCGTCCGCAGGTCCTCGGTCCAGCCGGTGTCCAGCGTGCGCAGGATGAACGCGTAGTGCAGCCCTTCTGCGGGTGACGGGCTCTCGAGTGTCCGCTTGATCGTCCCGCCATAAGAGTCGTTTCGCGCGATGAGCGCCGCCCAGTCCGGGGCGAGAGAGGGTCCCGAGGCCTCCATCATCGCGACGCTGCGGTTGATGATCTGCGGAGCGTTGAGATAGACCAGAAGCGGGGCAAGCTCGGCGTCGATCTGCGCATCACCGCTCGGGAACGCGGGATCGAGCCGGTCCAACCAGAATTCCTTCAGCTGCCGGTCGATGATGATCGTCGGATCGAGCGGCTCGCCGCGACTGAAGCAGAGGGAGATCGCGCGGAGGTAGTCGAGTTTCTGTCGGTGTGACAGGGTATCAAACGTGAGATTCGTGCGGAGCAGCCCGAGCATGAACCCTCGGTCCATTCCCTTTCGGGCCAGCGCAATCGAGGCTTGGATCAGCCGGTCCGGTTCCTTTTCAAACATCAATCGAGGGCTCCATACGCCTTCGTCCTGGTTCTCTATCGCAACCCGGGCGGCGTACCGCACGAACCGGTCTCCGCTGCCGAGCATGGCCCAGATCGCGTCGAGTTGATCGGCCGAAGCACCGGGGCGGTGCGGCGCCTCCATTTCGTGCCGGAGCTTGGTCGCCTTGTTCGGCCTGGCCGGTTCCCGGGCCGGCGAGGTATCGCGGATGCCGTAGTAGAACACACGGTAGAGGTTGGACTGCGTGCCCCGCCCGCCGGTGAGGAAGTACATCGCCCCGTCGGAGCCGATGACCAGGTCGGTCAGCGGGAGCGGCCGCCCGCTCAGGAACTCCTGGACCTCTGCCGAATAGGTCGCGCCGTTCGGCGATAGCGTCGCGGCGTACATGGTGCCGAAGGTCCAGTCGTTCATGAACATCGCTCGCTGGAACTCGGCCGGGAATTTCGCGCCCGTGCCAAAGGCCACGCCGGTCGGCGAGCCGGGCCCGATGTCCGCGACCGGGGGCAGCGAGTCCGGGTAGGACGGCTTGAACTTGCCCGAGCCGCTGCGCCACCCGAAGTCGCTCCCGCTTGTCGCATGAACCAGCCGCGTCGGGCGGTACCAGGGCATGCCCATGTCCCACTCCATGTCCGAGTCGAACGTGAACAGGTCCCCCGCCGTTGAGACCGCGACGTCGTACGCGTTGCGGTACCCGTGGCTGATCAGTTCGACCTCGCTGGCGTCGGGCGAGATGCGGCAGATGTACCCGCCGGGCGCGAGCACGCCGGCCGCGTGCCCGTTGGCGTCCCACTCGCGCGGGAGCAGCTGGTCCTCGCCCCAGACCCGTGGCGGGCGAGACGAGGTGAGCGGTGGCAAGCCGGTGTGGTTGCCGCAGATGATGAGCAGCGACTCGCCGTCGGGGTGCTTGACCACGGCGTGCGGGCCGTGCTCACCCGAACCCTCAAGCGGCAGGATCAGCTCGTCGAGGTCCAGTTCGCCGTCCGCGTCCGAGTCGGTGACGCGGTGTAGCCCACTCCCGCTGACCATGACGTAGAGCGAGTCGAACGCCCAGCAGAGCCCGTGGGCGTTGCCGATGTCCACCGCGAGCGGCTTGATGGTCGTCGGCGTCTCGAAGTCCCCCACCGGCGGCGGCGTGATCTGGAAGACCGAGCCGCTCTGGGCCGAGGCGAACAGCGTGCCGTCGGGCCCGGTGCACAGCGAGACCCAAGAGCCCTCCTCCGGGCCGGGCACGGCGTAGAGCACCTCGGCCTGGAACCCGGGCAGCGTCACCACGCCCTCGGCCAGGCGCGGGTTCTCCGGCGCGGGCGGCTCGACCACCACGACCGTCTCGGACCCGCTGGGCCCGCACCCGTGCAGGGCCAGTGCAGTGATTGAGAGCGTCAGCGCGAGAGAGGGGGTTGAGCGATGGCGCATAAAGGGCGTTCTCCGGGGGGCGTGAGGCGAGCAATGAACGCCCACGGTAGAGAACGGGCTGGACTCACGCAACCGCGGTTCGCGTTGGGTCAGGCCACCGGGCGCAGTCGCCGGGTCGTCGCCCGCCCGAGCCGGTACAAGAACGCGGCGTTGACCAGCCCCTCGGCGGCCTTGCCGACCACCCGGCCCGCGACCGCCCCGCCCGCCCGCGCCAGGATCCCCGTCGAGGCCCCGCTCGCCAGCTCGCCCAGCTGATCGCCCGCGGCGTCCGCCACGTCCTCGAGCTGCCCGGCGATGAAGACGCCGATCAGCACGCGCCACATGATCGCCATGGTCCCGCGCCGCCCAGTTCGGACCCGGTAGAGGCGGCAGAGGTCCGCCACAAGCAGGTAGCTGTGCGTGAGCACGACGGCGGTGTCGAGCCCGCCGTTGGGCAGGGCCGCGGTCTTGGCGCCGCAGAGCAGCGAGCGACGACGGATCAGCTTGGTCGCGGTCTTGTCGAGCGAGCCGACGTACCTGGTCCGGTACTCGCGGACCCAGATCTCCGGGCTCGCGGTGTCGAAGGTGTCCAGCAGGTGCTTGCGGGCCCGGACCAACTCGCCGAGCTGCTCGGCGGGCATGCCCAGCCCCAGCAGTTCCTTGCGGCCCTTGTCCGTGTCCACCTTGTGCTCGGCAAGCAGCTTGCGGAGCTTCCCCCGGGCCGCGTCGAGCTGGTCGGCGTCCGCGTCGCGCAGCGCCGCCCGCTGGGCGAGCTGGCTCAACGCATCGGCCGAGAGCCGTGGCGTCGCCCGCAGCCGCAGGTAGACCCCGCCCAGGCGGAGGGTGGCGTAGGCGATGGCGGCGAGGCCGAGGAAGAGGAGGGCCCACCCCCCCCATTGCCAGGGCATGGAGAGGGCCTGGACTTGTGCGATGACGGCGAGGCTGTTGGTGAGGACAAAGAGGCCGGTGATGCCCGCGGCGAGGAGGGCGACCGCGGTGAGGATCGGGCCTTTGAGGTAACGTGTGGGGTCAAGGAGGGAGGAGTCTGCGCGTTCGAGGTCGAATTCGACGGGCTCAGGCTTCTCACGGAGCGGTGAGAACTCGACGGACGATTCACGGTGCTGCAGGGGTGAGTAGGAGATTGCGCTCATTGCAGATGTTGTTGGGAAGCGAGGTAGAGGGATTCCATGTGGAATTTTCCGCGAAGGTACGCGATGTGTTCGGGGGGCATTCGGAGAGGGGGTGTGGTCAGATCATCTTGCGGATAGATAAAGGTTGCCAAACTCGCTGCCATATCATGCGGGCTTAACTGGTGGATCGAGAGCGGGTCGGCTGGACAGCAGCGTGCGATTTCATCTCGATTGAGAAGCAGGAGCAAGAATCGTGCATGGATGGATTTTGCATAAGAATGATAAGCCCTCCTACGAGAATGAGCGGTTGATCGAGGAGGGGCGAGCGGTGGGTGTGGAGTTCACGATTGTGGCTCCGCACCAGGTTGATTTGCTGGTGACACGATCGGGCCGTAAGAGCGTACGGCTCAACGGCAAGGAGACCTCGCTCCCTGATTTCACGTTGCCACGGACCGGCGCGGATACGACGTACTTCGCGCTCGCGGTGATGCGGCACCTTGAGCGGCTCGGGGTGCACGCGTTTAATCACGCCGAGCCTATCGAGTGTGTGAAGGACAAGCTGTTCAGCCAGCAGGTGCTGGCGGCGAGCAACCTGCCAGTGCCGAGCACGATGCTGGTGAAACACCCGGTTAATATTGACTTTGTCGAAGAGAGCATCGGCTTTCCGGTGGTCATCAAGACGCTCTCGGGATCGCACGGTGAGGGTGTTTTCTTGGCCGACGACCGGACACGGTTTGTCGATCTGATGGAGTTGCTCTCGGCGACCGCACCGGCGGCCAACATCATTCTTCAGGAATTCATCGGAGAAACAAGGGGCCGGGATATTCGAGTGATCGTTGTTGGTGGACGTGCGGTTGGATGCATGCAACGTCATTCGACAAACGGCAGCTTTAAAGCAAACATCAGCCGTGGCGGTGAAGTGACGGCTTTCAATCCCTCGGATGAGGTCCTCTGGCTTGCGACCGAGGCGACTCGAGTGCTGGACCTCGATATCTCGGGCGTCGATCTGCTGTTTGACATAGATGATCATTTCCGAATCTGCGAGGTGAATTCGGCGCCCCAGTTCCAGGGCATGGATCGCCTTGAGCATCACAACATCGCGAAGCAGATCGTGGATTACATCTCAATTCGGCTCGGCGGATAAGCACTTTATTGACGAGAAAGAAGCACTTTGTCCCGGTTTATTCGGGAGGGGCGGTCTTCAGACATGCGCCTCCCCTAGTGTGCTTCGCTGTTGAGTGGAGAGTTGTCCGCTGAGTACGCTGGATGAACACGCATCCACAACGGTGTCATCGAGTGGTGATGAACCACAGCGCGAATGGTTGCATCGCGATCAGGCTTGCCGCGGTTCGAGCTTGGACCCACAGCACACGCGAGTAGAGTGAGGAACTAGGACACAGATAAACTGTATGATTTAAACACGCGATGAAGACCACACCAAGTACAAACCCATCACCCTCGCCGGCGTGAGCAATCTGCCCCAGTGGGAGTCGCTCGCCCCGGATCTGCGTGAAGCGATCCAGACCGTTGGCGCGGTGCTCCCGTTCCGGACCAACCGGTATGTGACCGACGAGCTGCTCAACTGGGACGACACCACCGAAGACCCGATGTATCAGCTGACCTTCCCGCAGCGGGGCATGCTCGAGGACGACCAGTACCGGGCTGTTCGTGACGAGATCCACCGCGGGGCCGAGAAGGCTGAGCTTGCGGAGATCGTGAACCGGATCCGGTTCGAGCTCAACCCGCACCCGGCGGGGCAGCAGACCCACAACGTGCCGACCATGAGCGGCGAGCCGGTCAACGGGATGCAGCACAAGTACCGCGAGACGGTGCTCTTCTTCCCCTCGCAGGGGCAGACCTGCCACGCCTATTGCACGTTCTGCTTCCGGTGGGCCCAGTTTGTCGGGCTCGAGGACCTGAAGTTCTCCAGCCGCGAGGTGGACAGCCTGTGCGCGTATCTGCGGGCCCACCCCGAGGTGTCCGACGTGCTGTTCACCGGCGGCGACCCGCTCATCATGAAGACCAAGACGCTCGCCCAATACATCGAGCCGCTGCTCGAGATCGAGAGCGTTCGCACGATCCGCATCGGCACCAAGTCCGTCGGGTACTGGCCCCAGCGGTTCGTGACCGACAACGACGCCGACGACCTGCTGCGGCTGTTCGAGCGGGTCGTCGATTCGGGCAAGCACCTCGCGATCATGGGGCACTACTCGCACCCGGTCGAGCTGAGCACGGGCGTCTCGCAAGAGGCGGTGCGACGGATCCGGTCCACCGGGGCCAACGTTCGGATGCAGAGCCCGGTGATCCGGCACGTGAACGACAACGCGGGGGTGTGGGCCGATCTTTGGACCCAGGGCGTGCAGCTTGGTGCGATCCCCTACTACATGTTCGTCGAGCGGGACACCGGGGCCAAGAACTATTTCGAGATGCCGCTGGTCCGGGCCTGGAACATCTTCCGCAACGCCTACCAGCACGTGTCGGGCATGGCCCGCACCGTCCGCGGCCCCTCGATGAGCTGCTTCCCCGGCAAGGTCCACATCCTGGGTGTCACCGAGATCAACGGCGAGCAGGCCTTCGCCCTTGAGTTCTTGCAGGCCCGCGAGCCGGACATGGTGCGCCGGCCGTTCTTTGCCAAGTTTGATCCCAAGGCCACCTGGTTCGACCAGCTCAAGCCGTTCGCCAAGGCCGACGAACCGTTCTTCGTGGGGCCCAGTGATTACGACGCCACGGACTCTCAGGTCACCATCGAAGGCCGCAAGACGCGCGGCGGGAACTAGCGGCCCGCCTAGCCCTTGAGCCCGCCCGAGGCCCCCGAGTCCACGAAGTGCTTCTGGGCACTAAAGAACAGCAGCACGCACGGCAGCATCGTGATCAGGCTCGCCGCGAGCAGCAGGTTGCGCTGCTCCACGCCGTACTGACCGTTGAACGCGTTGAGCTCGATCGCGAGCGTCCGCATTTCCGGGCTGTTCAGATAGATCAGCGGGGCGAGGAAGTCGTTCCAGGTGAACATGAAGCTGTAGATCGCGCAGATCGCGATGACCGGCTTGGTCAGCGGCAGCATGATCTGCCCGAACGTCCGAAACGCCGACGCCCCGTCCAGCTTGGCCGCCTCGACCAGGTCCTGGGGGATCTGCATGAAGAACTGGCGGAACATGAAGATGAAGAACGGGTTGCCGCACGCGAACGGCACGATCAGCGGCAGCAGCGAGTCGATCCATCCGAGCTGACGGAAGAGCAGGAAGACCGGGATCATCGTGATCTGGTACGGCAGCATCATCGTCGCCAGCATCACCATGAAGACCGGCTCACGCCCGCGGAACCGGTAGCGCGCGAAGCCGTACCCCGCGACCGCGCTCGACGACACAGACAGAAGCAGCACCAGCACCGTGATAACGATGGTGTTGGCGAAGGCGGGGAACCGGGGGATCAGAGCTGGCCGACCGTCGAGGGGGACCGCGATATCGATCTGTTTCTCGTCCGAGGTTGTTTGCTCGACCGCTGTGAGTTGGAGAGTCCCTTCGAGTCTGGCTGGCGGGATGAAGTAGACGCCTTGGGGGCGGAGTGAGGGATTGACCTCCCAGTCGCTGCCCTTGCGGCTTGCAGCATCCCGGATCTGAAACTGACCACCCCACTCTGGCGATTTGGGGCTATCCGGTGGTAGATCGTTGTCACGAACGCGCACCTGATATCGCCAGCCCGTGGGCATTTTTTTGACCCCGAAGATCTCCAACTCGGGCGACTCCGCCTCTGACCGCCCTTTAAGGGCAACCGCAATGGCATACGGCGCTTGGACTCGGCCGGCCTCGGGAACGTTGGTCAGTGTCACCGAGGAAGACCCGCTCCAAGAGTCCGGTAGATCAATTCGAGACGCCGATCGGGTGCTCGCCCAAACCGGTAACTCCATGCCCATGAAGTCGAGAGAGTCGGCGAAGTTGCCGAACTGCGGGTCCTGCGGCATGATCTGCTGTAGGTTCGAGATCTCTTGGTCAGATTTGAGGCTGCTGGTCACGAGCCACAAGAACGGGATCATCAGCACCGCCGCCCCGAAGATCAGCATCGTGTACGAGCCGAACAGCGTGAAGGCCGATCGGCGGTCGCGGATCACAGACTGGGTCTTGCGGTCGCTCATCCCTTGAGCCCCTCGTAGTGGACCAGCCCCTTGGAGCCCTTGAACACGAGCATGGTCAGGGCGAGGATCGCCACGAACAGCAGCCACGCCAGGGCGCTGGCGTACCCCATGTTGTGATACTTGAACGCCTCGTCGAAGAGGTTGAGCACGTAGAACAGCAGGTCCGGGTTGGTCCCGCCGGTCGAGCCGCGGATCACGAACGCCTGGGTAAAGATCTGGAAGCTCATGATGATCGACATGATCACCTGGAAGAAGACGATCGGGCTGATCATCGGGAGCGTGACGGCGAAGAACCGCTTGAACGCGTTGGCCCCGTCGAGGCAGGCCGCTTCATAGAGGCTCAGCGGGACGCTCTTGAGCCCGGCCAAGTAAATAATCATCCCGCCGCCCACGCCCCAGAGGGTCATGATGACCAGCGCCGGCGAGGCGAACCAGGTCGAGTCGGTGCCGAACCAGTCGGGGGGAATCAATCCCATCGGCTCGAGGATCGGCTTGAGGATCATCTGGTTGAGCACGCCGTTTGAGTTATCGAAGATCGTGATCCAGAGCACCACCAGCGCCACGCCGCTGACCACGCTGGGCACGAAGTACATCGTGCGGAACAGCGCGATGCCCTTCACCCCCAGGTTCATCAGCAGCGCGACCAGGATCGCGATGATCTGCGTGATCGGCACCGCCAGGGCGGTGTAGTACAGCGTGACCTTGATCGACTGCACGAAGCTCTGATCGCCCGACAGGATCTCGGTGTAGTTGCCGAACCCGACGAACTTGGCCTCGCTGAGCGGCGTGGTCGCCGACCACTTGGCAAAGCTCAGGATGAACGACATCGTCATCGGCCCGAGCACAAAGATCAGGAACCCGAGAACCCACGGGCTGATGAACATCCACCCGGTCCGCTCGTCGGCCGATTCCATCTTCCCGATCTTCTGCCGCCGCGAGAACACGAACAGCAGCACGAACCCGATGCCCAGCGCCGTCACCGCGATCAGCGTCACGAGCCTCCACGGCATGGGGCGCAGCCCGGGCCGAGAGAGCGGCGAGGCGAGGAAATTCGACCACCGCCGCTCGACGTTCGCCGCCGCCTCGTCCACGGGCACCTCGGCGTTGCTCAGCGCCGCGGCCCGGATGTCCTCGTCCACAAACTTCTTGAACTCCTGCCCCGAAGGCCACTGCAGCAGCCGCGAGGTCTCGATCTCGTCGAGGAACAGCCGCGTGTTGTCCGGCTTCTGCCCCGGCGCGAGGAACACGTCAGACTCCGCGACCGACCGCAGCGCCGGGATCGCGATGCCCAGCTCCGCGGTGAGCTCCTGCCCGCGCTTGCCGCACAGGAACTTCATCAGCTCCCAGGTCTCGGGCTTGTGCTCGCTCTTGGTGGACATCGACCAGCTGACCGTTGCGATCGCGTTGACCGGGTCAACCCCGGCCTTGGTCGGCAGCGGGATCACGTCCCAATCAAACTCAACCTCACGCAGCGTCGGCACCCGCCACCGCCCCAGCGGCCCGATCAGCCCGACCCGCCCCAGCCGGAACAGCTCGTCCTCGGACTGGGCGATGCCCGTCGCGTTATACACCGAGCCCTCAGCCCGGCGCTCAGCGATAAACCGCAACGCCTCCTGCGCCCCCGGGTCGTCGAGCGTCACATTCGCGTAGTCGGTGAACCCGGTCTCCGGGTCGGTGTGGAAGTAGTCGCCGCCGAACGTCCAGACGAAGTTCCAGAGCACCCAGTCGAAGGTAAGGATCACCCCGCCATAGACCTCCTGGTCGAACGCCCCCGAGTCGTTGAGCGCGTCCACCGCCCGCACCGCTTCGGTGTACTCCTCCCAGGTCCACCGCCCGGTCGGGGGCTCGATCCCCGCGATCCGCAGCAGGTCTCGGTTCGCGTACATGACCGTGGTGGTGAAGTCCTTGGGCAGCCCGTAGAGATCGCCGCTGCCTGTCTTCTGCAGCTTCGGGTCCCACCGGAAGGCATCGACCAGCTGCGGGTAGAAGTCCTCGAACCACCCCGGGTTGGTCTCCCGCTCGGCCGCGACGTACGGCTCCAGGTTCTCGACCTGCCCCGCATCGACAAACTGCCCGAGGAACCGCTCGTAGGGCACGTAGAACGCGTCGGGAGGATCACCCGCCGCGAACATCGTCATGAGTTTCGAGTCGTAGTCGCTCGCGTGGATCGGCCGAACGTCGATCTCCGGGTGCTCGGCTTCAAACTCGAGCACCAGCTGATCCACGATCGAACGCTCGCGGTTGTCGCCCCAGAACAGGATCGAGATCTCGGTCTTCGGGCTCGCGCCCGAGCCGCCCTCGAACGAGCGTGCGCCCACCGTCACGAAGGCCCACAGGATCAGCGCCGCGGTGATCGCGAGCAGACCCCAGCGGCAAAGCTTCCCGACTTTGATGAACAGATCACCCGGCAACTCGGCTCCCTCAAGCGAGCGAAAGACTTTCTAGGGGCCAGTGTACGCCCGCGGACGCTGCTGTGCCTTATCTCGGTCTTAGTCGAAGTACGCCTTGAGCACGTAGTCCTTGAGCATCCGGATCGTCGTGAAGTGCGACCCGTTGATCGAGATGCAGCTGCGCATGATCTCGGCCCAGTACTCCCGGTCGTCGCGGAAGGTCGGCAGGATGTCCCGCTCGAGCTTGTCGTAGATGCTCGCCGCGTTCTCGGCCTCGGTGTTCCCGTCGATCGACCAGCCCGTGACGTGCTCGGCGTGCCCCTCGATCCACCAGCCGTCGAGGCTTGACAGGCTGGGCACGCCGTTGAGCGCCGCCTTCATCCCGCTCGTGCCCGAGGCCTCCAGCGGCGGCTTCGGGTTGTTGAGCCACACGTCGCTGCCCGCGGTCAGCTTGGCGCCAAGGTCCATGTCGTAGTTGGGGATCCACGTGATCGGGAAGTGCTTCCTGACCTTCTTCGCCGCGGCGAGCACCTGCTGGATCGCGTCCTTGCCCTTCCCGTCGTTCGGGTGAGACTTGCCCGTGAACAGGATCTGGATCGGGTAGACGTTCTTGTTGATCTCGATCAGCCGCTCGATGTTCTGCATGAACAGCGTCGGCCGCTTGTACGGCGTCGCCCGGCGGGCGAACGTGATCGTGAACCGGTGCTCCTCGAGCTTCGCGTCGGTGATCCCGTTGACGTGATCCACCAGCCGCTTCTTGGCCACCGCGTGCGCCGCGTGCAGCGGTGCATCCGGGATGGCGGCCGCGAGCCGCAGGTCCTCGTTGCGGATCCGCCACTCGGGCATGTACTTGTCAAAGACCCTCTGCATCTCGGGGCTGGCCCAGGTCGGGGCGTGGATGCCGTTGGTGACCGAGTCGATGTCGTACCCGGGGAACATCTCTCGGCTGACCTCGCCGTGCCGCTTGGCCACGCCGTTGGCATAGCGGCTCAGGTTGAGCGCCATGATCGAGGCGTGCACCGTGCGACCCTTGCCGCCGAGCCCGAAGATCTTGGGCTCGCGGAAGACCGGGTGATCCCCCACCACCGCGCGAACGTCGGCGACCTTGAACTGGTCGTGCCCGGCGGGGATCGGCGTGTGCGTGGTGAACACGCACCGCTCCTTGGCGTACTGCACGCACTCCGAATCAATCGAGGACTTGTCGAACCGCGACAGGTGCTCGCTCATCAGTTCCATGGTGAGCAGCACGCCGTGCCCCTCGTTCATGTGATACACCGCGACGTCGTGGGTGAGCGCCCGCAGCATCCTGGGCCCGGCGATGCCAAGCACCGCCCGCTGCCGCAGCTTGTCCATGTCGTCGCCGATGTACAGCCGCTCGGTGATCTTGCGGTCCTTGGGCGAGTTCTCGGGCAGGTCGGTGTCGAGGAAGTAGATCGGCACGAACTTGCCCGTTACGCCCTTCCAGACCTTGCGGAAACAGCGCACGATGACGGTGCGTCCCTCAACGGGGACGTACACCCGCTGGGGCATCTCCTCGAGGACCTCCGACGGGTCCCACGCGACGGGCTTCTCGTGCTGCCGTCCGCTGCGGTCGATCGACTGGTCCAGGTACCCGCCGCGGTAGAGCAGCGTACAGGCGACCATCGGGAGCCCGAGGTCAGCCGCCGCCTTGACGGTGTCGCCGGCGAGCATGCCCAGCCCGCCGCAGTAGGTCGGGATCTCGTCGCCGAGCCCGATCTCCATCGTGAAATACCCGATCGCCTTGTTGGGATTCGCCACCGTCTTCTCCTCAGTTCGAGCGGGTTCGCCGCTCATTGCCGATCCACTGACTGTTCCTTCGACGTCGTTCGAGATCACCCGAGCCGTGCTGCCTGGGGCAGCGTACCGATTCTTACCCGGCCTGAACGCCCACGGTCTCGCCCCAGCGACCCGTGCCGTGCGAGACGCCGTGCTCGCCGATGATCTCGACCCGGATCTCGCGGTCGCGGGGCGGCTGGCTCCCGCCGATCACGTTCATCGAGACCTCGACCGTGTCGCCGTTTCGCTGGGCCGTGAACCGGGCCTTGCAGTACTCGCCCGTTCGATACCCGAGGCCCTCGCCGGCGTCCTCGTACAGCTCGCCCCGGGCCTTGCCGTCCTTGTCCAGGCAGACCACCAGCGTGACCGGATCGACGGGGATCTGCTCGGTCCACTCCATGACCGGGCCCATGGGGACGATCGCCCCACCGCGGATCTTGAGGGTGGCCAGCGCCGCGTCGTGCGGGCCCTCGATGGGTTCGAAGGTCCGCCAGATCCCGGTCGGCTCGGCGTGGCTCGGCTCCCCGTGCTCGAGCGTGTTGGCCAGGACCAGCACGTCGCTCCCGAGCAAGAAGCTGCGGTCCTCGGACCGCAGGGCCGGGTCCTTGGCGTCGGCGAAGAACGTCGGGCGGATCACGGGCATCCCCGTCTCGTGCGCCCCGCGGAACAGCGTGTACAAGTACGGCAGCAGGCGGTACCGCCGCCGCAGGGCCCGCGTGATCGTCGCCTCGGCCTTTGGCCCGAACGACCACGGCTCCTTCTCGATGTTGTCCTTGGTGGTGTGCCCGCGACAGAAGGGGAGCAGCGAGCCGAACCCCCACCACTTGGCCATCATGTCCGGCGTGCCCTCGCCCATGAACCCGCCAAGATCCGGCCCAACGAACGGCTGACCCGACAGCCCCATGTTCAGGCACATCGGGATCGACCAGAACAGGTCGTCCCAGGTCGAGGTGTTGTCGCCCGTCCAGGTCGCGGCGAACCGATGCCCGCCCATGAAGTTCGCCCGTGTCAGCACGAACGGCCGCTTCTCGGGGTTGGCCTTCATGATGCCCTCGCGGCTGGCGCGGACCATGAGGTACCCGAACGCGTTGTGGTACTGCGCGTGGGGCCCGGGGGGCAGGCCCAGCAGCCCGCCCGAGTGCCGCGCGTCGGGGGCCATGGTGAAGCCGCCCTCCTCGCCGTGCAGCACGATCGCCGGCTCGTTCATGTCGTTCCAGACGCCGTCGATCCCGGTCGCCATGAAGTCCTCGTACAGCCCGCCCCACCAGTCGCAGACATCGGCGCGGGTGAAGTCGGGCCACACGCAGTCAGGGGGCCAGACCGGGCCGCGGAAGTCCTGCCCGTTCCAGGCCTTGCACCAGACATCTCGCTCGGTGCCCTGCTCCCAGACGGAGTAGTCGTTCTCGACCGCCGCCCCGGGGTCGATCATCCAGACGCTCTTGAACCCGAGCGTGTGCAGGTCCGCGTTGAGCCTGGTGGGGTCGGGGAACTTCACGGGGTCGAACGTGAAGATCTTGAACCTGTCCATGTAGTCGATGTCCATCCACAACACGTCGCACGGGATCTGACGATCCCGGAAGCCCTGGGCGATCTCGACGACCTGCCAGTCCGGCTCGTAGCTGAACCGGCACTGGTGATACCCCAGCGCCCACCGCGGCGGCATGTCGATGGTCCCCGTCAGCACCGCCAGGGCCCTGACCACGTCCTCGGGCGAGTCGCCCTCGATGACGTACACGTGGAACGCCGGCCCGCGCGACCGCATGCAGATGCCGTCGGTCAGGTCGATGTCGGTGTGCCAGGTCGTGTCGGCCAGCACGCCATACGCCGTGCCGTCGGCCCGGACCGCGAGCACCCACGGGTGAGCCTGATAGAGCGCGGGCGTCTGGTCTGTGTACCCGGGCCTGTCAGCGCAGTACGCGACGGTGGCCTTGCCGTTGCGTCGCAGCGGGCCGGCGATCTCGCCCGTGCCGTACAGGTCCGTCCCCGCCTCGGTCTTCACCCAGACGCACTCGTGCCCGTTCAGGGTTCGGCCAAACGCCGGGACGACCCGGGCCTCGATGGCCGGCCCGAGCACCTCAGGCTCAGCAACGAGCGCCAGTGAGGGCGGCATCGCGCCCCGGTCGGCCTTGGTGTGCCAGAACCGGAACGTCCGGTCCCCCACCCTCTCTCCCGTTGCGGTCTTCCGGGCCGATGCCCGAGAGCCGATCCCGGCGGCATGGGCGAGCCGGGCCTGGAGCGACGTGGGAAAGCGGTATCGTGATTCTGGCGCGGCGGTCTGGCTCATGGGCCCAACGGTAGGTCCCCCGCCTCCCAGCGATCGCGCCCAACGGGTCAGAAAATCAGCACGAACTGAGCCCGCAGGGCGGTCTGGGCGTCGTCAGAGGCCACGATCGTCCGCTTGCTGCTCGTGCCCACGGGCCCGCTGTTGAGGTCGCTGAGCACGTGCTGCACGTCGAGCGTGAACTTCAGAGCGTGCGACTCGGGCACGAAGAAGTAGTTCAGCCCCGCGGTAATCACGTGCACGTCGTCGTTTGCGGTCCGGTCCGAATCCGACAGGATCGAGTCCCACCGGGCGAACACCTCGGTCTGATCGGCGACCATCACGCCGCCCTGCAGCACGAATCCCATGTCGGTGAAGTCGCCCGAGCTCGTCTCGCGGCTCTGGTAATAGAACGCCGCCAGGGCGCTGGCCCCGCTGAACTCGGCGCTCGCGTCGAGCGTGAACGCGAGCACGTCGTCCAGGGAGGTGGTGGTCGGGGTGGAGCCCGAGAGCGCCGCGGTGTTGCCGGTGGACTGGTAGTGCATCGCCCCGCCGAGCATGAGGCCTCGCTCGCCGCCGCGCCAGCCCTCGTGGTCCTTGAACTGGCTCCACTTGCCGTCCACGAGATACTCATACCGCGTGGTGAAGGCAACGTCCGCGTCGTTGGTCGCGAGGTACTCGCTGTTGGTGCTCTTGAACCCGTCGCTCAGCGAGCCCCGCCAACGCCAGTCGTCCTTCTTGACCTCGAGCATCACGCCCTGCGAGCGGTCACCCGTAAAGAACGAGTTGGCCACCGACCGCTCAACAGCGGTCTGCCGGCTCGAGCTCACGTCCTGCTCGCGGGTGTAGGGCAGGGTGAACTGCCCCGTGCGCAGCGTCATGCCGTCGTCCAGCTTGATGGTCGCGTACCCGTCGGTCAGGGCCGCCCCGCCGCCGGCGTAGTCCACGATCATCTTGAACCCGAAGGTGTCGTTGATCTCGCCCTTGGCCCCGAGCCGAACCCGGGGCTGATCGAACCCCACGATGTAGTCCTTGTCGCCGAACCCCGAGCTGCGCCCCACGAGGTACCGGGTCAGCAGGTACCCCGTGATGTCCAGCGAGGCCCCGTTCTCGTCGGCGATCCGGAACGAGCTGTGCGACGCGGCGCTCTCCATCAGCAGTGACTTGAACTCGGCCTTGGCACCGTCCCCAGCCAGAGCCGGGGAGGCGAGCGAGAGGGCCAGGAGCAGGGCGGGCGGGGTGATATGCTGCATGAGTTCCTCCGATTCCAGAGCTGTGGTGGCTTTAACGAACGCGTCAAGGCTAGATTACCCCTCCCGTTCCACCCCTTTGCCTGCCCATCCCTGGCCCGACGCGGTGGTCACCGAAAACCCCCGCCCGTCAGATCTCTAACAAAGGCCCCCAAGAGCATGCCCTTGACCCTCTCCAACGAGCCCCTGCAAGCCGCCGACGTGGTGCGTGTTGCCCGAGGCCAGACCGGCTTTGAGATCGCACCCGAGGCCCTGCGGACGGTCCGCGAAACCCGCGGGCTGCTCGAGGCCCAGATCGGCTCAGGGGACACGTATTACGGGGTAAACACGGGGTTCGGCTCGCTCTCTTCCAAGCGGATCGAGGGCGAGGGGCTGCGGCAGTTGCAGACGAATCTCATCCGCTCGCACGCCGCCGGCGTGGGCGATCCGTTGCCCGTTGAGGTGGTCCGCGCGATGCTCGTGCTGCTTACCGCCTCGCTCACCCGAGGGCACTCCGGGGTGCGGGTCGAGGTCGTGGGACTCTTAGCGCAACTCTTGCAGTCCGGGGTCACGCCGGTCGTTCCAGAGCTCGGTTCGGTGGGCGCCTCGGGCGATCTGGCGCCCCTGGCCCACGCGGCTCTGGTTCTGCTTGGCGAGGGCGAGGCGGATTACAAAGGCCAGCGGATGCCCGGCGGCGAGGCACTCAAGAGGGCCGGGCTCACGCCGATCGTGCTGGAGGCCAAGGAGGGGCTCGCGCTGATCAACGGCACGCACCTGATGGCCGCCCGCTTCGCCCTGCTCATGGACGACCTGGACCGGCTCTTCTCCGCCGCGACGCTCGCGGCTGCGATGTCCATCGACGCCTGCCGGGCGACCGACTCCTTCCTCGACCCGCGGGTCTACACCGCCCGCAATCAGCCGGGCCCAACGAGCATCGCGGCCAAGATCCGTGCCGCGCTGGCGGGCTCACAGATCATCCACGATCACCGGGCCAACGACCCACGGGTGCAGGACCCCTACTCCTTCCGGTGTGCCGCCATGGTGCTCGGCTCGTGCGCTGACACGATCGACTTCGCCCGGGCACGGCTCGCCGACGAGATGAACGCGGTGACGGACAACCCGCTGATCTTCGCTGCTGCGAGTGGCGACGGGGCGGACATCATCTCGGCGGGTAACTTCCACGGCATGCCCCTGGCCATCCCGATGGACTCGCTGGCGATCACGATCTCGCACCTCGCGGGGATCTCCGAGCGACGCGTCTACCACATGCTCTCCGTGTTCGACCCGCAGACGAACCTGAACCCCTATCTCTCGCCCCAGCCCGGGCTCCACTCGGGGCTGATGATCGCGCAGTACACCGCCGCGGCCCTGTGCAACGAGCTGGTCGGGCTGGCGATGCCCGCCTCGGTCGCCAACATCTCGACCAGCGCCGGCATGGAGGACTACAACAGCTTCGGCCCACGCTCTGCCGCCAAGGCAGCCCGCGGCGTCGAACTCGCCCGCCGGGTTGTCGCGATCGAGCTGCTGTGCGCCTGCCAGGCGATCGACGTGCACCGCCCGCTCAAGACCGGCGACGCGCTCGAGGCGATGCACGCGAAGATCCGGGCCAAGGTGCCCAAGCTGACCGAGGACCGCCCGCCGTCGCCGGATATCGAGACCATCGCGCAGATGATCGCCGACGGCGAGTTGGATCTTTGAACGGAAGAATCACCGCAAGTCAGAGTGGAAGGCGCATGGAGCCCGAGGAAGTCAATCAAGCCTGGTTTGAATTCTTCGCTGCGCTCGAGGGCACGGTTCGGTTTCTCGATGAGACAGAACGGGTGATGGTTCGGTTTCACGAGAACCGAACGCCACATGGCGAGGGGTACAGCTACGAGGCCGACTATGAATCGCCAGCCCATGCTGAGCTTGGGCTTCGGTCTGCCATCGCTGTGCTGACGGAGATGCTCCCCGAGTCGGTCTACGTCATCGCGGGCCGAGGATCGAAGAGTGTCGTTGTTGAGCTTCCCGTTGTGCTAATGCCTCGCGTTGTGGCCCACTCTGCGGTGATGGACGAGATCATTCGGATAGTTTCACTCTCCCTAGACGGCGACCTGACGCTTTGTATCGAGGCGTACGGCGATGGAAGCCGCGAGGATTCCGCCTCCATGACGGGGCGGGGTACGATGATTCCGATTCTTGAACGATTCGCCGAAGTGTTTCCGGGCGGAACGGTTTTCATAGCGAACTGAGGGAGAATGATGTCTTCGACTACCACCCGCCGACTAATCCCCGAGCCGCAGAGCCGGACCATCACTGCGCCACGCGGCACCGCAATGTCGTGCAAGTCTTGGGCCGCGGAGGCTGCGATGCGGATGCTGATGAACAACCTCGATCCCCAGGTCGCTGAGCACCCCGAGTCGCTCGTGGTCTATGGCGGCCGGGGCCAGGCCGCCCGGTCATGGGAGGCCTACGACCAGATCATCGCGTCGCTCAAGTCGATCGAGCCCGACGAGACCCTGCTCGTTCAGTCCGGCAAGCCCGTCGGCATCGTGCGAACAACCACAGACTCTCCACGCGTCATGATCGCAAATTCAAACCTCGTCCCCCACTGGGCGACGCAGGAGCACTTCGACGATCTCGTCGCCGACGGGCTCATGATGTACGGCCAGATGACCGCGGGCTCGTGGATCTACATCGGCACACAAGGCATCTTGCAGGGCACCTACGAGACCTACGCCGAGTGTGGCCGGATGCACCTGGGCGGCTCACTCGCCGGCACGCTCTCGGTCACCGCGGGGTGCGGCGGCATGGGCGGGGCCCAGCCCCTCGCCATCACGCTCAACGGCGGGGCCTGCCTGATGGCCGACACCGACAAATCCCGCCTCGACCGACGCGACGACGATAATTACCTCGACGAGGTCATCTTGGATCTTGACGCCGCGATCGATGCCGCAATCAGGGCGAAAGAAGACAAGCGTGCCCACTCCATCGGCTGGCACGGCAACGCGATCACCCTCCTCGAACGCCTTATCGAACGCGGCATCACCCCCGAGACCCTCACCGACCAGACCTCCGCGCACGATCCCCTGTTCGGCTACGTGCCCATCGAGTACGACCATGACCAGGCCGCGGTCGCGCGCACCCAGGACGAAGCGGCCTACACAAAGCTCTCCATGGCATCCATGGCCCGCCACGTCCGTGCGATGCTCGAACTCCAAACCCGCGGCGCGATCACCTTCGACTACGGCAACAACATCCGGCAACGCGCCAAGGACACGGGCGTAGAAAACGCCTTTGACTTTCCCGGCTTTGTCCCCGCGTTCATCCGCCCCCAGTTCTGCGTCGGGCGTGGCCCGTTCCGGTGGGTCGCGCTCTCGGGCGATCCGATCGACATCTATAAGACTGACCACGCGCTGCTCGAGGCTTTCCCTGAGGCCGACAGCGAGTACAACGCCGGGCTGCACCGCTGGCTCAAGTCCTGCCACGCCAACCCTGAGGCTCTGCTCAGGGGCGACTTCGCCAGCTGTGCGCCCAAGTTCGCGTTCCAGGGGCTGCCCGCACGGATCTGCTGGTTCGGGTTCGGCGAGCGCGACAAGGCGGGCCTGATCTTCAACGACATGGTCGCCGACGGCACCCTGGCCGCCCCCGTCGTCATCGGACGCGATCACCTCGACTGCGGCTCGGTCGCGAGCCCGAACCGCGAGACCGAATCCATGAAGGATGGCAGCGACGCGGTCTCCGACTGGCCGCTGCTCAACGCGATGGTCAACGTCGCCTCGGGGGCGTCCTGGGTCAGCTTCCATCACGGCGGCGGGGTCGGCATCGGGTTTTCTCAGCACGCCGGGCAGGTCACGGTCGCCGACGGCACGCCCGAAGCCGGGGCCCGACTCGCCCGGGTCTTATCCAACGACCCGATGATGGGTTTGTTCCGCCACGCCGACGCGGGGTACGAGCTGGCTCAGAGCTGCGCCAAGGACAACGGCGTGCGGCTGGGCTGATACTGCGTCTGGGTTGACACGTTGTGAATTCGTGGAATAAACCGCGGGGCCCCGCGGTACACCGTCTCATCACCCACTGACACCGGAGGCCAGCATGTTCAATCACCGTCGTCGTACCGTTGCCCAAGTTCTCGCGATCGCCGCGACCCCGGTGCTCGCTCTGGCGCAGTCCGGGGCGACCCCGCCCTCAGAGGCCCCGCCCGAGATCAAGGCCCCCGAGGCCACCCCGCCGCAGGCGACCGCGAAGACTGTCAGGGAGCTCGAGGCCAAGACCGGTCTCCCGATCGGGTGGGGTGCCCCCGCGGTTGGTCTGAAGAACGCCAAGGGCGAGACCGTCGAGCTCGCCGAGCTGTACACCCTGGGCCCGACCGTCGTCGCGTTCTACCGCGGCGGGTGGTGCCCGTTCTGCAGCCGACAGCTCACGGACTGGCAGGAATACGCCCAGGATTTTGAGGACGCCGGGGTCAACGTCGTCTTCATCACCCCCGAGTCGGTCGAGAACGTCAACGGCTCAATCGAGAAGACCGAGACGACCTTCACCGTGCTGTCGGACTCCGATCAGCAGGCGGCCCAGCTTTTCAACGTGATCTTCGCCCTCGACGCCAAGACCCGCAACGCCTATAAGGGGTACGGCATCGACCTGCAGGCCTGGAACGCCAACGCCCAGTGGAAGCTGCCCGTGCCGGGCGTCTTCCTGATCGATACCGAGGGCGTGGTTCGGTGGCAGAGCATCGACGAGAACTACAAGGTCCGCGTTGACCCTGAGACGGTGCTTGAAGCCGTCGCGGAACTCTGAGGCCCTCGGCCCCCCGAGCCCTCTCGGCTCCCCCCGGGCCGGCCGCATCCGGTATTCTCAGGCCATGAGGCCGCCCCATACGATTCACGCGCCGTGGCCCGAGGGCATCCCCTCGGGCCGCTTCGCATCCACCATCGAACGCGATGATCCCTCGGGGTGCGCCGTTGCGCTGCTGGGCCTGCCCGATGACACCGGGGTCCGCCTGAACCACGGCCGCCCGGGCGCGGGCGAGGGGCCCGCGGCGTTCCGTGCCGCCATGTCCCGGTACGGCTCGGCAACGCCCGCTCGCGGAGCCGGGTTGCCCCGGGTGTACGACGCGGGGAATGTTCAGCCCGCCGATGAACTGAACGACACGCACGCGCGGGTGACTGAGGCCGTCGAGGCGATCCATCGCGCCGGCATGCTCCCCGTCGCCATCGGGGGCGGGCACGACCTGACCTTCCCGTTCGTGCGCGCCGCGGCGAACGTGCACGGCCCGCTCGCCGGGATCTACCTCGACGCGCACCTGGACGTTCGGTCCGAGCCGGGCTCGGGCATGCCCTTCCGGGCCTTGGTTGACGGCGGGCACGCCCGCGAGCTGCACATCCACGGCCTGGACCGCAACGCCAACTCCCAAGAACATCTGACCTGGTTCCAGGCCCACGGCGGGCACGTGGACTCCTTCACGCACGACGACCCTCCCGACGCCTGGCCCCCCGGCGACCTGTTCGTCTCGCTCGACCTGGACGTTATCGATCAGGCGTTCGCGCCCGGAGTCAGCGCGAACAACCCCAACGGCTGGACCCCCGCGAAGGCGGAGGCCTGGTGCGCCGCAGCCGGGCGATGCGACCGGGTCCGCTGCTTCGACATCATGGAGCTCTGCCCGCCGCACGATATCGCGATGCACACGTCTCGCCTTGCGGTCCACCTGTTCTACGCGTTCCTGGCCGGGTTTGCAGAGCGAGCGACGTGACCGTGGACCACTCCGCAACAACACGGATCACCAACGCGAGGGTGCTGACACTCGCGGGCCAGGGCACCGAGCCTCTGGGCGCGGCACGCCGCGGGACCGCGATGCGTGATCTGGGCGTGCTCGAGCAGGCCGACGTGGTGATCGAGGGGGGGCGGATCAAGGCGGTCGGTCGCGGCCTGCCGGCTCCGGACGGCTCGACCGAGATCCACGCCGCGGGCCGTGTGCTGATGCCGGGCTTTGTTGATGCGCACACGCACGCCTGCTTCGCCGGCTCTCGGCTCGACGAGTGGGAGCAGAAGCTCGCCGGCGCGGCCTACCTCGAGTTGCTCGCCGCGGGCGGCGGGATCATGTCCACCGTCCGCGACACCCGCGCCGCGACCCGGTCCCAGCTCGCCGAGTTGCTGCTCGCCAGGCTCAACCGGGCGCTGCAAGAGGGGACGACCACGATCGAGGTCAAGAGCGGGTACGGGCTGAGCACCGAGGCGGAGCTGAAGATGCTGGGTGCGATCTCCGACGCCGCAGCGAACTGGCCCGGTACCGTCGTCGCGACCGCCTGCATCGGGCACGCGCTGGACCCCGAGGTGGACCCGAGCCGCTTCGTCGATCGCACGATCCGCGAGACCCTCCCTGCGGTCGCCCAGGCCCACCCCGGCATCACGATCGATGGATATTGCGAGACCGGGGCGTGGTCGCTTCCAGACACGGTCCGGCTGCTCGAAGCCGCGAAGGACCTGGGCTGCCCGCTCCGGATCCACGCGGACCAGTTCAACAGCCTGGGCCTGGTGGGCGAGGCGGTTCGGCTCGGGGCGATCAGCGTGGACCACCTCGAGGCGAGCACCCCGGCGGACCTGAGGCTCTTAGCCGAGTCCGACACGTTCGGCGTCATGCTCCCCTGCTCGGGCTTCCAGCTCGACGGGCGGTACGGGGACGGGCGGCGGTTGCTCGAGCTCGGCGGGGCGATGACCCTGGGCACCAACTACAACCCCGGCTCCTCGCCCTGCCTCAGCGTGCCCGCCGCCGTCGCGTTGGGCGTCCGTGGGTGCGGCCTCACGCCGGCCGAGGCGATCACCGCCGTCACCGCAAACGGTGCCGCCCTGCTCGGGTTCGACGATCGCGGCACCATCGCCCCCGGCCAGCGGGCGGACCTCGTCCTGCTCAGCCACACCGACGAGCGGCTGCTCGCGTTTGAGTTTGGCGGCCGCCCGGTGGACGCGGTCTGCGTGAGCGGCGGCTGGATCCACCCCGCGGCCCCGCGACCCGATTCCCAACCCGAGCCGGCACGATGAGAATTTCCACCACCTTTCGGCGAAGCCTGATCACCAACATCGTGGTGCTGCTGATGCTGCTCGGCGGCGCGATCACCGCGCTGCAGTACTACTCGTCCAAGCGGGTGGTCCGCGGGCTCTCGGGCGAGCTGACCAGCTCGACGCTCTCGCAGACCGAGGACGGGCTCCGCCAGTTCTTCGCCCCGGTGGACGCGTCGCTGGAGCTCGCCGTCCGGTGGGGGCGCGAGCATCACCTGGTGAACTTCCCGATCGAGCAGGTGTTCTCGCTGTACGCCCCGTTCTTGGATCAGGTCGGGTACATCTCTTCGGCGTTGCTCGCCGACGAGACCGGCCGCGAGATCATGGTGCTCCGCCGCGAGGACGGCACCTGGTACGTCCGCGAGATCGACCCGACCCGGGACGGCGTGCAGCGCGTCATGACCTACGACAACCAAGAGCAATTGCTGACCGATCGGCTCGTCGAGATTGACTACTCGCCCACGAGCCGCCCGTGGTTTGTGGGGGCGATGGAGCAGCTCGACGCCGCGCCGCCGGGCTCGACCTCGGGCGAGATCTTCTGGACCGAGCCCTACGAATTTTTCACCACCCGCGAGCCGGGCATCACCGCGTCCAAGGCCTTCGTGGCGGGCGGTAAATCCTGGGTCGTCGCGTTCGACGTGCTGCTGATGGACATCTCCGCGTTCACCACCACGATCGAGGTGTCAGCCAACGGCATGGTCATCGTGACCGACGAGAAGCAGCAGGTCGTCGGGTTGCCCCGCAACCCCCGCTTCGAGAAGATCAACGAGCGGTCCGAGGCGCTGCTCAAGTTCCCCGAAGACATCGGGCTGCCCGTCATCAACGACGCGCTGATCTGTCTCCAAGAGGAGGGTGCCACCGACCCCGAAGGCCTGCCGCAAACCGGCGCGTTCCGCTTCTACTCCGATGGCGAGGCCTGGTGGAGCCAGGTCGCCCCGTTTGACCTGGGCAACCGCAGCCTGTTCATCGCGGTGCTGCTGCCCGAGTCTGATCTGCTCGGCGGGCTCCTGACCGAGCGGTTCACGGTCATCGGCATCCTTCTGGTCGTCCTCACCCTCGCGGTGATGCGGGCCCGCTGGCTGGGCTCACGCTTCGCCGAGCCGGTCGAGCAGCTCGCGATCGCCTCGGACCGCATCAGCCGCCTCACGCTCGACGAGTCCGTGCAGATCGAGAGCCACGTGAAGGAGATCCATCATCTGGTGGGGGCGACCGAGCGGATGCGAGAGTCGCTGCAGAACCTGCTCAAACTCGAGCGTGACCTGCAGACCGCGCGCCAGATCCAGCAGGCGACGTTCCCCGAGTTCCTGCCCAAGCTCGAGGCCACACAGCTCGCGGCCTACTCCGAGCCCGCCGACGAGACCGGGGGCGATTCCTACGACCTCATCGGGCTCAACGGCGGGCGCCTGCCCGAGTCTGGCGCGGACGAAGAGACCAAGGCCGACTCGGTGCTGCTCCTGCTGGCCGACGCCACGGGGCACGGCGTAGGCCCGGCCCTCTCGGTCACCCAGGTGCGGTCCATGGTGCGGATGGGCGCGCGGGTCGGCACACCACTCGACGAGCTGGCCGAGCACATGAACGAGCAGCTGTGCGAGGACCTCTCGCAGGGGCGATTCGTCACGATGTGGCTCGGGCACTACACCGCCGCGACCGGCGAGCTCTGGTCCCTCTCCGCCGGGCAGGGCCCGCTGCTGCTCTACCGCGCCAGGACCGGCGAGTTTGAGGAGGTCGGGGTAGACACCACGCCGCTGGGCATCATGCGGCCGCTGCCCGAACTGAAGAAACGGGTGCTGAAGCTCGAGCCGGGCGACGTCTTCGCCGTCCTCTCCGACGGGGTCTACGAGGCGGTCGGCGAGGCGAACTCCATGTTCGGGCAAGAAGCCGTCGAACGCTCGATCAAGACCCATGCCCGTGGCGACGCGAGCCAGATTCTCGACGCCATCCGGACGGACTGCGCCGTGTTCACGGGCGGTCGCCCCGCCCGGGACGACCACACCGGGATCATCATCAAGCGAACGAACTAGAGCCGCGCCGGAGTACGCAGCCCAAAGACCCCGCCGGTGCTTTCACGCCAGCGGGGCCCTGAGGAGCAGAAGAATCGGAGCGACCGGCTCACCACCTCAGCGAGATCGTGGTCCCCGAGCCGCAGCGGTCATCCCCCCAGCGGACGTCGGTTCGGAACGCGGGCCGCGTCACGACCGGGCGAGACCAGCCCCCACCATCACCGCCTCGCCCCCGGCCGCGCCCGTTCCACCCGGTGTGCTTCGGGCCGTGCCCGTACCCGGGCCTCACCACGACCGGCGCACGCTGGACCTGATAGAACCGGATCGTGGCATCGCATCGGTCGCGGTCGGTCACGACGATCCGGAACTTGCCGTTGCTGAACTGGATGTCGCCCAGGCGGTGGCGGCTGCGGATGCGAAGCTCGTTGCCGTACCGGCGCACGCGGTACCCGTCCCGCCGCAGCTCGTCGGCGAGGATCTCGATGGCCCCGCCCCGGTCGGACATCCCGAACCGGGCATCGCCGATCCAGAGCACCCCTCCGTCGTCGTGCGAGTGATGGTCGCGGCGGTCGCACCGGCCGCACGCCTCATAGGCATGCCCGATCGCTCGCCCGTCCCGGTCGTACCCGTTCGCCTTCGGGCGGTCGTGGTCGGCGAGCGAGGCTCCCGTCCCGAGCCCGATGGCCATCAGGGCGGTGATCGTGGTCAGGGCGCGGAGGGACCGCGCCCGCGTCGTGCGGGTCGTCGTGTGGCGCTGCATGGTGTTCTCCTTGCGTTCTGTCGTGGCCCGAGAATCGGGCGTTTTTTTCGCAGACCGGCCGTGGGCTCGTCCTGAACCCACGCCAGCAAACCGCCTCTGACAGCCTCTGCTGACAGATATGAGCAAAAAACAGCAAAAAAGTTAGTGCGCACTGAACTAAAGCAACTATTCTGGAGTTTCTACGGATAGAACGTCACGGGAACGGCTTCCCGGTCGGTCTACTAGCAGGGTGTGCCCCGCACACCCGCCGCAACAGGAGGTTGGCATGAGGCTCAATCACGAACGATCCGACGACCACAGCAACCGCGCCGAGCAGACGACCATCGTCACCGCGCCGACCGGCGAGCTCTCCCCGATTGAGGCCGCGATCATGGACGCGTGCAACGAGTTGCACGAGGTCCGCAAGCTCGACGACCAGGCCGCCGGGGCCAAGATCCGCCAGCGGCTCTTTTTGCTGATCGGCAAGTACGACGAAACCGACGGCGAGAACCACCCCAACCCCGCGTGGGCCCGCCCCAACCAGCGGGCGCTGGCGCTGTCGGCCTCGGGTGAGATCCTGCGGGCGATCGACACCGAGCGGATGGCGCTCAAGTACGCCGACACCGACCGACGCCTCGAGATCAGCCTCGACAACCTGTGCGACCGGTGCATGCGCGTCGGGCGGTATGAAGAAGCCATCGCGTATTTCCTGCGGGCCAACGACGTCGCGCCCCAGTCGGTCGCGGTGCTGCTCAACGGCGCGATGGCGCTCTGGCTCGGCGGGTATCACAAGCAGGCCGAGTCGATCTTCGCCGCCCTGTGCCATCAGCCCGAGCAGCTCGCCCCCAACGGCACGCTCGCGGCCTACCTCGCCTGTGAATCCCGGCTCACCACGATGCGGGCCGACCTGCCCGCGCTCGATCACCTCTTCAAGATGCACGAGGAACGAAACCAGGCGTGGCGCGGCCGGGCGGGGGGTGCGTCATGAGACGCGACCAGCACGACGAGTTCTGGCGGATGTACGACAAGTCGGCCCGCCCCGTGATCGAGCGGGCCTGCCGCAGCGCCTCGGCCCGCCTGACCGACCGGACCATGGACGCCGACGACATGGGCGCGTGGGTGCACCAGCGGGTGTGGAAGCTGCTCGAGCGAGACGCCGCCCCCACCTTCCACGACGACCCGTCGCCCGAGGTCGCGATCGAGCGGCTCATCGAGCACGCCGGCACGCTGGCGCGGTGGGCGTACATGGCCCAGTGCCGGCGGCACTGGAAGCGTGAGCAGAACAAGGCCCAGTACACCGACTCGATGTCGCAGGCCGAGCGGTTGTCGATGGTCTCCACCGTCGGCAACGGGTTCGAGCAGCAGGAGTCGCTGACGGACGAGCTGAGCAAGCTCAAGGCGGCGTTGGGCCCGGACCTGTCGGCGAAGCTCGCCGCGACCTGGCCCGAGAAGAGCGAGCGGAACCGCGTCGCGGTTGCGCTCGCCGCCACCCGACCCGAGGATCAGGAACTGATCGCCAACGCCACGGACGGCACCCTGAAGGAGAACACCGTGCAGCAGATCCGGTCGCGGGCACGTCGGCGAGCCCAGGAGATCGCCACGTTGATCAGCAAGAGCTCACTGGCCGTCTCAACGATGGCGTTCATCCTCGGGCTGGGCATGACCGCCTCGGTCGCGCGGGCCGACGGCGAGCAGTCCGGCGGGCGCGGCGGCTCGGGCCAGAGCATTGCGATGATGGCTGCCATGACGGCCGATGCCTCGTGCTCGGGCGGCGAGCAGTCCGGCGGGCGCGGCGGCGGGCTGATGGTCGCTTCGGCCTACGACGGCGAGCAGACCGGCAGCCCCCTCTTGAGCCGCGGGGGCGGCGAGCAGTCTGGCGGACGCGGCGGGTAACGCCGGGCAACATCCGTCGGCCCATCGACCCAGATTCTCCTCAGGCCCCCACTCGTGGGGGCTTCTTTACGCGCCCGCGTGGAACGGTGTTCCACGTGGAACATCGAGGTGCGCACAAACGGGGGTACTACACCCGCACCTTGTCCCAGTGCTTCTGCAGCCGCGTGGGCGAGACCTTGACCGACGTGCCCAGCTCCTGGGCGAACAGCGAGACCCGCAGCTCCTCGGTCAGCCACCGGAACTCGGTCAGCTCCGGGTCCACGATCCCCTGGGCCCGGTGCTCGGTGGCGCGGGTGTCGTACTTGCGGGTCCACTCGTGGACCTGCGCGGTGTACTGCCGATCACGGTCGGCCCCTTGCGTGCGGAGCTTCTCGAAGCGCTTGGTGATCCCCGCGAGGAACCGGGGGAGGCAGCGCAGCCACGCATAGGGCGTGGAGCCGAGGAACCCCGCGGCGCACATCGCGTTGAGCTGCGTTGTGGAGTCGGCGATCGCGAGGCGCCAATCGCCGGGCGGATTCGGGTTGTTCAGGAGCTGCGTGGCCTCTTGCCGGCGCGAGAGGATCTGCTCGAGCAGCGTCGCGACCTCGTCGGTGCAGGGCGTGAGCCGGTTCCAGCCGGCCTTGATCCGGTCGGCGAACTGCTCGCGGGTGCGGATGCCGAGCTTGTCATTCACGAACACGCGGTCAGCGATGAGCAGCATCAGGTCGCGGTCGAGCTCGGCGCTGGGGCCCAGCGGGCTGTAGAGCATGCGGAGGCGACCGATGCCGGGCAGGTGCTCGACGCGGTACTTGAACTCGTCGCGGAGGTTGCGGACGTAGAGCCTCGCGAGCCCGGCCCGCATCGCGACGGCGGCGCCCTGCGTGGTGTCAAAGAGCTTGAGGTCGCAGGTGTCGCCCTTATCCACCAGCGCGGGATAGGCGGTGACGGTCACCCCGCTGGCGGCTTGGCCACCTGGGCCCGCCCGCTCGATCTCGATCGACTCGGGCAGGTCGCCAAAGTCCCAATCGGTGAGGTCGGTGCGGTCGAGCTTGCCCGGGGCGGCGGCCATGACCGAACCGGAGATCTTGTCCGCGAACTGGGCCCGAAGCTCGGCGAGGTCGCGCGAGGCGCCCAGCTCGTCGCCGTGCTCGTCGATCACGAGGAAACGCAGGTGCAGGTGCTTGTCCAGCTCGGCGGGCTTGAAGTCGCCCGGGCTGATGGGGGCCCCGCAGTGGCGCGAGAGCTGCTCGGCCAGGCCTTGTACCAGCGGGCGGGATGAGTCCGCGATCTGCGGCGCGACCTCGGCAGCGACCGAGTCGGCGTCAAAGTTTCTGCGAAGGCGTTTGGGCAGAGTCTTGACCAACGCGGCGATCTTCTCGGCGAGCAGCCCGGGCACGAGCCGGTCGGCGGTCTCAGGGCGGATCTGCCCGAGCAGCTCGACGGGGACTCTCAGGGTGACGCCGTCGGTGTCGGCGTTGGGCGCGAAGGCGTACTCGAGCGGGAGCGGGGCTGAGAGCGTTTGGTAGTGATCGGGGAAGCGGGTCTCGTCGATGCCCTCGGGCTCGCCGGCGAGCAGGTCGGCCTCGTGCATGCGGATGAGGCTTGGATTGTCGCGCTCGGATCGGCGCAGCCACGCGTGGAACGACTGGCCGGAGAACACGTCGGCGGGGAGCCGCTTGTCATAGAAATCAAACTGGACCTTGCTCGAGGCGAGCAGGTCGGTTCGCCGGGCCTTGGCCTGCATCGCCTCGATGCGGGCGATCAGATCGCGGTTGGCGACGAGGGCCTTGGCGTTGGAATCCAGCTCGCCCTCGATCAACGCGTGGTGGATGAACAGCTCGCGGCTGGCCGCGGGATCAATGGGGCCAAAGTGGACGGAGCGCTTGGGGATGATCTCGAGCCCGGCCAGCGCGACCTTTTCGTTGGCGAGCACGCGGGCTGAGCGGGTGTCCCACCGCGCGTCGGCGTACGACCGGATCAGCAGGTGCGGGGCGACCTGCTCGATCCACTCGGGGCTGACGCGGGCGACGGAGCGGGCGTAGAGCTTGGTGGTGCGGACGAGCTCGCCGGCGAGGATCCATTTAGGCTTGGCGTTGAACTGGCCCGAGCCGGGGTGGATGTTGAAGGTGGTGTTTCGGCAGCCCTTGTAGTCGAAGCCGTCGCCCTTCTTGCCGACGTTGGTGACAAGCCCGGCGAGCAGGGCGCGGTGGATCGCGTCGTAGGGCGCGTGCTTGACGTCCTTGCTCGCGTAGTCGCGGTGCGGCCTGAAGCCCATCTCCAGGACGAGGCCGTGGATCTGGCGATGGATCTCGCGCCACTCGTGGATGCGGCGGGTGTTGAGAAAATTCTGCTTGCAGGATTTTTCAAGCTTCGATCTCGAGTGCTTCGCACGCTGGTCGTGGTAGAAGTCCCAGATCGCCAGGTAGGACAGGAAGTCGCTCTCGGGGTGCGTGAACTTCTCGTGGGCCTCGTCGGCGGCGCCCGGGTTGTCGGCGGGTCGGTCGCGCGGGTCCGGCGCCGAGAGCGCCGAGGCGATGACGAGCACGTCGTGCAGGCAGTTCTCGGTCTGCGCGGCGAGGATCATGCGGCCGATCCGCGGATCGACCGGGAGGCGGGCGAGCTTGGTGCCCAGGTCGGTGAGCGCCGTGGTGCCGTCTTCGTGGATGGTGAGGGCGCCGAGTTCTTCGAGCGTCTGGTAGCCGTCGCGGATCATCCGTGAGTCTGGCGGGTCGAGGAAGGGAAAGTCCTCGGGGCGGCCGAGCTTGAGGGCCTCCATCTGCAGGATGACCGCGGCGAGGTTGGTCCGCAGGATCTCGGGTGGCGTGAACTCTTCGCGGTTGTTGAAGTCCTCGACGGAGTAGAGCCGGATGCAGGTGCCCGGGGCGATGCGGCCGCAGCGGCCCTTGCGCTGATCGGCCGAGGCCCTGGAGATCGGCTCGATGGGCAGGCCCTGGACCTTGGAGCGTGCGGAGTAGCGCGAGATGCGTGCGGTGCCCGGGTCGATGACGCCGAGGATGCCGGGCACGGTGAGGGAGGTCTCGGCGACGTTGGTCGCGATGATGACGCGCCGGTGCGGGCTGGTCTTGAAGATCCGCTGCTGCTCGGCGGGGCTGAGCCTCGCGTAGAGCGGGAGGATCTCGGTGCGGTCCGTCGGGGGCAGGCTCTCGCGGAGGAACCGGGCGGTCTGGCGGATCTCGCGCTCGCCGGGCATGAAGACGAGGACGTCGCCGCGCGGGTGCTCGTGGGCGAGCTCGTCGAGCGCGAGCAGGACCGCGTCGCTCAGCGCCTCGGCCTCGCGGCGCGAGTCGGTCGAGCGGGTCTCCTCAACCAGCGGGCGGTAGCGGGTCTGCACGGCGTAGGTGCGCCCTGGCACCATGATGATGGGCGCGGGGAGCACGTGGCCCGAGGCGTGCGGCCTGGCGAACTGCTGCGCGAATCGGTCCGGGTCGATCGTTGCGGAGGTGATGATGAGCTTGAGGTCGGGGCGTTTGGGGAGGAGCTGGCGGAGGTAGCCGAGCAGGAAGTCGATGTTCAGCGAGCGCTCGTGCGCCTCGTCGATGATGAGGCAGTCGTACTGGTTGAGAAAGCGATCGGTCTGCGTCTCGGCGAGCAGCATGCCGTCGGTCATCAGCTTGATGAGCGTCTGCGGCGAGGTCTTGTCGTCGAAGCGGACCTTCGCGCCGACCTGCCTGCCGACCTGGACGCCCAGCTCCTGGGCGAGGCGATCGGCGACGGAGCGTGCGGCGAGGCGGCGCGGCTGGGTGTGCCCGATGCGGCGATCAACCCCATAGCCAAGCTCTAGACAGATCTTGGGGAGCTGTGTTGTTTTGCCCGAGCCGGTCTCGCCGCAGAGCACGACGACCTGGTTGTCTCGGATCGCCTCGGCGATGTCGTCGCGGGCCGCGGTGATCGGGAGGTCCGCGGGGAACTTGATCTTCTCGGGGACGGCGCTGCGCCGCTGGGCCCAGAGGCGAGCTGAATCGGTGAGGTCACGCTCGATCTGTGTCAGGGCCTGGGCGTTGGGGGCGGTGTTCTTGTGGGTGCCTTCGAAACGACGCAGCCGCGAGCGCAGGCGGGCCCGGTCGGCGGGCCAGGCCTCGTCGAGTCGTGCGGCGAGCGGGTTGGTGGGCGGGTTGGGCACGGGTGGGATTGAAGGGCCGGGAATGTGATGGAAGTGTAAAAGTGTGCTGAAGAGATGAAACCGGGTTGACATGGAATCCGAAAGAGATATGGTGTGTGGGCTGCAATAGTTGTAGCCGAACCGGAGTTGAATGACTGTGACCCTCAAACTTTCCATCGCGATTACGACCCTCTGCCGAGATGCTCGGCAGCATCAGGTTTGTGGTGCGATCGTTATGCCGATGCAGCCGCTTCGGGATGGCTCGGGAAGGTCGGGGGTTCACGGGTAAGACTGTGACGAACTGAATGACCTTTTCCGAGCCGCTGAGAGATCAGCGGTTTTTTCGTGTTGATTCTGTTTCTACCCCCTGTTTTTGGCGTGTTTGGAGCACGCTGCAGCCTTGAAGGAGACCTGTTATGAGCCTTGACAAGACCGTGGTGATCGAGCTGGGCGCCCCCAGCGGCCTCGACTCAACTGGCCTGAGCCGGTTGGCGAGCTGCCTCCACCAGCGCGTCATGGCGGGGCAGCGAGTCGTGGCGGTTGTCTCGCCGCCGATGTGGCGCGGGGTCAAAGACCTCGAGGCCTCCGAGCGGCTCGGCGCCGCCGCGGACGGGCACGCCAGAGCGATGCTCGTCGGCTCGGGCGCGATCGATACCGCCCAGCGGCTCGCGGGGATTCTCGCCGACCGCGGCGTCCGCGTGGCCCGCGTAAACGCTGAAAAAACAGCGGTCGTCACGCGTGGGCACCCGCTGGATGCGCAGCCCAGGCACGCCAGCGCCCGGTTCTTCGCGACCGCGCTGCAGCGAGCGGACATCGTGATCGTGCCCGCGGGTGTGGGTGTTGATGACTACGGCCGTGCGACGCACCTGGGCGAGAACGCCGGGGCGCTCACGGCGTTGTTCCTGGCCGACGCGTTCGGGCTGCCGGTGGAGCTGTCCCAGTCACTCGGCGGCAGTTCGATCGGGGCCCGCAAAGCACGGCTGTTCGCTCGTGACCGAGGGATCCTGTACGCCGTGGATGACGCGAGCCGGTCGGTCGGGGCGAAGCCCGGTGTGTCCGCGGGGTGGGGTCAACGCCGGAGGGTGGTGAGTCACCCCTCGGGGGATTCTCCGCGGATTGGAACGGACCTGAGCGGTGAGAACCGCATGGCGGCCAGCGCGTAGTCGCGCCCGGTCGCTGCAAGCCAGCGTTCGCCCGGTCTCCCTCCCGGGTGGGCGTGTGTGGCACGGGGCTATCCCTCAGCCTCGTGCCGCCTTCACGAGCGCGGCGGCGCGTTCTGGATCAACCGAGTTGGTCCAGTCGCCGTCGCGCTTTATGTATGACCCGACGATGAGCCCGGAGGCCGCCGTCAATAACTCAGCGGCGTCGTCCGGGTTGGCACCCGAGCCGACGAGCACGGGCAGGCCCGAGGCCTTGGCGGCCTCTTTCACATCGGCAAGGCTCGTGGGGTGCCCGGTCGATGATCCGGTGATGACTAGGCCATCAGCGCCGAAGAACTTGGCGCCCTCAGCGAACTGCCCGATCGAGAGGTCCGCGGTGAGCGCCTGCGAGGCGTGCTTCTTTTTGATGTCGCAGAAGATGGGGATGTGCTGGGCCCCGATGTGCTTGCGGAACCGCAGCAGCGGCCCGGCCTCAGCCTCTAGTAGGATTCCCTCATCGGCGACGTGGCTGTAGACGAAGTTCTCGCACCGGATGAACTGAGCGCCGGTCGCGTGGGCGACGCCGAGCGAGTGGCGGTTGCCGCCTGAAAGAATCTGCACGCCGATGGGCAGATCAGCCGCGGCGATGACCTCCATAACCAATCGAGTCATGTAGGCGGTGGTCTCGGGGCCGAGCCGGTCGCCGTGGACGTAGGGACGGTCGTGCATGTTCTCGACGATGATGGCGTCGAAGCCGGCGCGGGCGAGCGCCTTGGCGTCGTCGGCGGCCCGGGCCGCGAAGAGCTCCATGGATTCGCCAGCGTGGAAGGGCGTGCCCGGGAGCGGGCCGACGTGGACCATGCCGATGAGGGCACGCTCGGGGAGGACGCCGGCGACGGGGTAGGGTGTGGTGCTGGGGGTGGTCATGGGGGGAGTGTAGAGATAACCAAGGGGCAAGGCCGGTGGGCTCGGTTCGAACCGCTCTGGTAGGCTGGGGGCATGAATATCGAAGAAGCACGAGCGTTGATGGAAGAATGGACCGCGAACCCGGCGCTGCGGGTGCACATGGAGTGCGTCGCAGCGAGCATGAAGGCGTACGCCGAGGTGCTCGCGCCTGATCAGGCGGACCGGTGGGTGGTGGCCGGGCTGCTGCACGACTTTGACTATGAGAAGCACCCGACGGCTGAGGAACACCCGTTCGTTGGGGTGAAGCACCTGGAGACGCTTGGGGTTGACGAGGAGATCCGGACCGCGATCCTGGGGCACGCGGACTACACGGGCGTGAAGCGGGAGACGCCGATGGCGGTGGCGCTGTTCGCGGTGGACGAATTAAGCGGGTTCATCGTGGCGTGCAGCAAGGTGCGGCCAGAGGGCGTGAGTTCGCTGACTCCTAAGAGTGTGAAGAAGAAGCTGAAACTGGCGAGCTTTGCAGCGGCGGTGAACCGGGAAGATATTGCGGTGGGTGTAGAGGAGTTGACCCCCCTCATGGCGCCGTTGATGAGTGAGATCGAGGCGGGGTTTGATCTGGCGGGGCACATTCAGCGGTGTATTGATGGGATTAAGGGAGAGGCGGAGCGGTTGGGGGTCTAATCCTTGCTAGGCGGACTCGTTTTTGTAACAAATTCAATTTCTGCATCGAGATCCGCAAAGGCCATTGGTACAACGCCGTATCTGAACGCGCCATTGACAGT
Organism: Phycisphaerales bacterium; assembly: GCA_047620485.1. Lineage (GTDB taxonomy): Bacteria > Planctomycetota > Phycisphaerae > Phycisphaerales > UBA1924 > JBLHKT01. The sequence goes on from JBLHKT010000001.1 coordinate 184,624, forward strand.
TTGCAAAACCCAGCCTTTTTCTGCGTCAAAGCCATAGCCTATGCATAATTGGGTGCTTCCCTCCAAACGCCAGCGTTTATAGTCGTCGAAGTCATCAAGTTGAGCGCTCGGCATTGCGAATCCGGCGATGATTGCGAATTCTGCGAGTGGCACCTGGGTGTAGTTGCCTGCCCATCTGTCCGAAGAATTGCCACACCAGTTGTAAAACTTTGGTTCTGCCACGAAGCTGGCGGAACCGTCGGAATACTCGTTCACGATTTTGACGCCTTGGAGAACGGCGACTTGTAGAAACTCGTCGTATTCCTCTTGTGATACCCCACCAGCTGGGGATATGCCCGCGAGGGTCAACGAGCGGCCGTCTGCAAGGCTGAGTATTCCGTTATTGACAGTCGTCACTGAAAAAGGGTTCTGGAGAGGGTGTTTGCGGTTCCATTGAGGACTGGTGAGCGTTGTCCAATACCAAAATGCGGTAAAGACTGATACACCTATGAAAAAGTATCCTGTCTTGACTGCGGTCTTCAGCATGGTTGTCTGTACGCTTGTTCCCGGGAGGGGGTTCTTGGTTGGGCTCTACTAAAGAAACATCCCCGCGATGGAAGCGGTCATCCAGCTCGCAAACGCCCCGCCGAACATGGCTTTGACGCCGAGGGTGACGAAGGCTTCGCGTTGGGTGGGGGCGATGGTCGAGAGGCCGCCGATCTGGATGGCGATGCTGGCGAAGTTGGCGAAGCCGCACAGGGCGAAGGTGGCGATCGCGATCGAGCGGGGTGAGAGGCTCGGCCCGCTGATCACAACACCCGCCTCTTCAACAATGGGTGTGTTGGCGATGTCGCCGAGGTGGAAGTAGGCGATGAACTCGGTGAGGACGATTTTTTCGCCCAGGAGTGAGCCAAAGGCGGTGCAGTCTTCCCAGGCGACGCCCATGGTCCAGGCGAGTGGTGTAAACAGAGTCCCGAGGATGGTCTCGATCGACAGGGTCTCCCAGCCCTGGCCGTCCGGGGTGCTATCGAGCAGGCCGCCGAGCCAGTTGAGGGGGAGGTTCATGAGTGCGACGAGCGAGACGAAGGCGATGAGCATGCCGCCGATGTTGAGAGCGAGTTTTACGCCGTCGGAGGCGCCATCAGCCGCGGCGTCGAGCACGTTGACGTGCGGCGAATCGATGTCGGCCTGGTTGAGGCCCTCGTCGATGGCTTCTTCGGTCTCGGGGACGATGATCTTGGCCATGACGAACGCTGCGGGCGCGGACATGACCGAGGCGGTGAGCAGGTGCTTGGTGAACCTGATGGAGGCCTCTTCGTCGCCGCCGCCGAGGATGCCGACGTAGGCGGCGAGAACGGAGCCGGCGATGGTGGCGAACCCCCCCACCATCAGCGTCATGATCTGCGAGCGGGTCATCTTGGCGATGAAGGGCTTGACGCACAGCGGGGCCTCGGTCTGGCCGACGAAGACGTTGGCGGACATGGCGAGGGCCTCGGTGCCGGTGACGCCGAGGGTTTTTCGGAGGAGCCAGGCGAGGCTCGCGATGAGCCGCTGCATGATGCCCAGGTGATACAGCACGGCGACGAGCGAGGCGAAGAAGACGACAATAGAGAGGGCGCGGAAGGCGAAGATGAAGCCCCAGGAGCCCCCTGGGTCGCCGAGTGAGCCGAAGACGAAGGAGATGCCGGCGTCTGCGGACTTGATGACCTCGTTGACGCCGCGTGCGATGAAATCAAAGACCGCGACCGCGGGCGGGAATTTGATGAGCAAGAAGGCGAGGATGATCTGGAGGACCAGGGCGCCGATGATGAGCTTCCAGGGCATGCGTTTGCGGTTCTCGCTCATGCCCCAGGCGATGGCGATGAGGACGATGACGCCGAGGATTCCGATGGGGTTCATCTGAGGAGGCTCCGGTGGGAGGGCAGGCGGCACGGACGCGCGAATGGCGATGATACCGGGAGGTGTGAATCGCTGTCGGGTTGGGTGCTATGGTGCCTTTATGAAGCCCGAACGGATCGAGCGTGTGAACTGGGAGTCTGCGGTGGAGGCGGTGCTTGAGTTGACGCGTCAGCGGGCCAAGGGCACCACGGACCGCCCGGTGATCGCGGTGACGGGTCGTGTGAGCGCGGGCAAGAGCCTGCTGGCGAGGCGGCTGGCCGAGGCGGCGGCGGGGCTCGCGTGGGTGGCTGGCGAGGGGCTGGTCCACACCACCGACGACTACCTGCCGGATTATGAGGGGCTGCCGATCGAGGACGTGGATCGGCCCGAGCACTCGCACCTGAACGAATTGGCGGGTCATCTGCGGCGGCTGCGTGCCGGCGAGGCGATCGAGGCCCCCGTCTGGAGTTTTCACACGCACGGACGGACCGGCACACGCCCGCTCGGGCCCGCGGGGCTGATCGTGCTCGAGGGGATTCACGCGCTCAACCCGATGTTCCGCGAGATCGTGCACGTGTCGGTCTTTGTTGAGGCCGCGGCGACGGTCCGGTGGGATCGGCGGGCGGCGATCGAGGAGGCTGGCGAGCGGGGCTGGGGGGTTGAGAAGGCTCGGGACCACTTCGACCGGGTGGCCGAGCCGACGTTTGCGGAGTTTGAGGCTCAGTACCTCGCGTCGGCGGACGTGGTGGTCCTGAACGATGGCGGGCCCGGCTGAAGCCCATTGGGCGGGTCTGAGACCCGGGTGGGCAGCGTTGTGAGCCTCTGGAGGGGGTTTGGGGCCTGCGGAGGGTTGTGTTTTTGCGGCCCACGGGGTAGTGTGCCCGATCTTTGCAGCTCGGGATCGCTGAGCCCCGTCGGGGCTGGGCGGCCGATCCCCCACCCCACGAGGACAGACCCCTATGGCCCACCTGACGGCACCGGACCCGAAGCAGAAAAAGTTCCCCGGCGGCGTTCCTTTCATCATCGGGAACGAGGTCGCGGAGCGATTCAGTTTCTACGGGATGAAGGGGATCCTGACGGTCTTCATGACCCAGCACATGCTCAACGCCTCGGGTGAGGCGGCCTACATGGATGACGAGCGGGCCCGGGGGTGGTACCACCTGTTCACCGGGCTGACGTATACGTTCCCGTTGGTGGGTGCGATCATCGCGGACGTGTTCTTGGGCAAGTACCGGACGATCCTGTTTATCAGCCTGATGTACTGCGTGGGGCACGGGCTGCTGGCGATGATGGACGTTGCCCCGAGCATGGGCATGGACATGCAGATGTGGCTGATCGCGGGGATGCTGTTTATCGCGATTGGGGCGGGTGCGATCAAGCCTTGTGTTAGTGCGCACGTGGGCGATCAGTTCGGCACGGGCAACAAGCACCTGCTCACACAAGTGTTCAACTGGTTCTACTTCTCGATCAACGTCGGGGCGGCGACCTCGATGTTCCTGACGCCGATCCTGCTGGCCAAGGTTGGGCCGTGGCTCGCGTTCGGATTGCCTGGAGTGCTGATGGCGATCGCGACGTTCACGTTCTGGCTCGGGCGCAATCGGTTTGTGCATGTGCCGGCAGCGGGGTGGGCCAAGTGGAAGGCTGAGACCTTCAGCCCCGAGGGCAAGCGGGCGCTCAAGTGGCTCGCTCCCTTGTTCCTGATCTTCGTGATGATGTTCTGGGCGATCTTCGACCAGACCGGGTCGGCGTGGGTGCTGCAGTCGGAGAGCCTGAACCGGAACTTCATGGGGCTCAACTGGCTTGAGTCTCAGATCCAGTTCGTGAACCCGGTGCTGATTCTGTCTGGGATCCCGATCTTCACGTACATCCTGTACCCGTTTGTGGGGAAGTTCTACAAGCTGACCCCGCTGCGGAAGATCGGCATCGGGTTTGTGTTTACCGCGATGTCGTTCGTGCTCTCAGCGTTCATCGAGATGATGATCGCCGACAAGGCGCCGGGTGTGTCGGCGAGCTTGTGGGGAGCGCTCGCGATGGACGGCGAGATGCCCAACAAGCTGCCGGACATCATCCAGATCGCTCGTGACGCGGGTTGGACGCAGGACCAGCTCAACGTGCACACCGCGGCGATGCCGAGTATCGCGTGGCAATTCCTGGCGTATTTGATCCTCACCAGCGGCGAGATCATGGTCTCGATCGTCTGCCTTGAGTTCGCCTACACCCAGAGCCCCAAGAAGATGAAGAGCTTCGTCATGGGCGTGTTCTTCATGGGCGTGGCGATCGGGAACTACCTCGCGATGGGTGTGAACTTCGCGCTTGACAGGATGAAGGACGAGCAGGGCAACACGCCGATGGACGGGGCGACGTACTACTTGGTGTTCGCGGGTGCGATGTTCTTCACGACCGCCGTGTACCTGGTGTGGGTACGGTCGTACAAGGGCCAGGAGTTCATCCAGGGCGAGGACGAGGCGGCGACGCACGCTGAGGCCGAGGCCGAGGGGCTGGACATCCGATGAGTTGAGTCGTAAAGAGTGAATCCTTGAAGCCCCCAGCGATGGGGGCTTTTTTATGTTCAGATTGACCGCGTGCTCGCGCCCGCGGCTCTGAAAACCTGTCCCGTTGCGTGCGTACGCTCCGGGCTCTTCAAGACATGCATGGTTGTTCGTGCTCTGAGCTTGCTGAAGCGCAGCCTTTGAAAGGCTATTGACGCAGCCCGGACTTGAGGAAGTATTCCATCAGCTCGCACCCGGGGTCGATGTGCAGGTCGGCCTCGTCGGCAGCCGCCTCGGTGAAGGGACGCTCGACGATCGACCGCACCCACGCGCCCGCCATCAGGAAGGGCACCGGCGTCGCGTCGTGCTTGCGCGTTGCGCACAGCGTGTAGTGGTCTGGCATGACGAGGACCCGCCATCCATCATCAGCCTCACCCTCCCCACTCTCTGCGGGTGAGGCCCCTTTGGGGTCGCTGTGGTGTGCCTTGAGGTGATCGATGACGGGGCCGACGATGCGGGCGTCGATGGACTCGAGCGAGGCGATCTTGGTCGCAAAGTCGCCCTGGTGCGAGGCCTCGTCGGGTGCCTCGACGTGGCAGACCACGAGGTCGTAGGTGTCGAGCGCTGCAATGGTCGCCTTGCACTGCGCGGCGTAGTCGGTGTCGTGGTAGCTGGTGAGCCCGGGGCAATCGAGCACATCAAACCCGATGAGTTTCGCGATGCCACGGAGGAGATCGACGGAGGTGAGCATGGCGCCCTTGACGCCGAACCGGGATTCGAACGACGGGAGCCGCGGCGTGGTGCCCTGGCCCCAGATCCACGCGAGGTTGGCCGGGCGGAGGCCCTGGTCCTCGCGTGCCTTGTTGACCTCGTGGGCGGGCAGGAAGTGGGCTGAGGACTCGATGAGGGCGGTGAGCATGTCCGCGGCGGCCTGGTCCCCAACCGGCAGGTGGTTGGCCCAGGGCAGCCCCGGGATCTCGTGCGGCGGCGTGAGGACCAGCGAGGCATGATCGAGCCCGGACGAATCGACGAGGATCGAGCGGTAGGACTCGCCGGGCGTGAGGGTGAGGGTCGCGGCGAGCTCGGGGAGGGTGGCCCGCCAGTGGGCCATGAGGCCCTCGAGCAGGCGTCGGGCCTCGGCGTCGGAGATCGCGCCCGCCGAGTGGTCCATCATCTCGCTGTGCGGGTCTGTGGGGTTGCCGGTGACGTTGACGAGGTTGAGCCGAAAGACGGTGTCGGTTGGGTCGGGGGTGAGCCCCAGGGCGGCGGCCTCGAGCGGGGCTCGCCCGGTGTGATACTCGGCGGGGTCATACCCGAGCAGGTCCATCGTGCAGACGTCCGAGCCGGCGCCGAAGCCCTCGGGCGTGGTCGCGACGGTTCCCACGCGGCCCGAGCGGGCGAGCTTGTCGAGGTTGGGCGTGTCGGCGGCCTGCAGCGGGGTGAGCCCGTCGAGCTCGGGCAGGGGCCGATCCGCGCCGCCGTCTGGGATGATGATGACGTATTTCATCGCCTGTAGATTAGCCGGGCGGGCCACGCTGGGCCGTGTGTTCAGATCGCCCCGGGCGCGATGAGGCTGAGGATGGCGGTGTTCACCGCTTCGGTGATGCCGACCGCGGACTTGAAGAGGTGCTCGCCGGCGGTGAAGAAGATGAGGATGAAGACGCCGAGCACGACCCATCGCCCGTTCTCGCTCTGCGAGAACTCGCGGTAGCCCCGCCAGTAGTGCGTGAGCACGCGTCCGCCGTCGAGCGGCAGGATCGGAACGAGGTTGAACAGCATCAGCACGATGTTGAGCATTGCGCCCTGGAAGAGGAACGTCTGCATGTTCTTGAACAGGGCGTCACCGGTCTGCACGCTGGGGGTGAGGTAGCCGCCGGCCAGCGCGATCCAGAGCGGCAACGCAATCAGGCAGATGGTGGCGAGGATCAGGTTCACCGCGGGCCCGGCCAGCGCGACGATCGCCTCGCCGTGGCGTCCGCGGAGCCGCGACGGGTCAACGGGCATCGCCCCAAACGCGATGCCGAGCAGCGCGAAGATGATGAGGCTGGTCTGGCCCATGTGGACCAGGGGGTTGAGGGTCATGTGCCCGGAGTCACGTGGGGTGGAGTCGCCGAGTTTGATCGCGGCGAAGCCGTGCCCGAGCTCGTGCAACGAGATCGAGCCGATCACCCAGAAGATCCAGGCGACAAGCGGGACGAGCCCGCCTCTTTGATATGTCGTTTGTACCCACCAGTCCATTGGGCGGATACTACAACAGCCCGCCGGGAAAGGCGGGCTGCTGGTGACGAATCATGGGGTCTTTGGTGATCAGCTCTTGGCGGGGATCGCGGTCGAAGCCTCGACGGCGGTCTTCACGAGCTGGTCGAAGAGCTTGGGGTCATCGATCGCGATCTGCGAGAGCATCTTGCGGTTGATGATGATGCCCGAGTTCTTGAGCCCGTTGATGAAGAGCGAGTAGCGGGTGCCGCGCATCTTGCAGGCGGCGGTGATCCGGGTGATCCAGAGGGCCCGGAAGTCACGCTTTCGTTGGCGCCGGTCGCGGAAGGCGTAGACGCCGGCGCGGATGATGGCGTCCTTGGCGCGGTACGGGCTCTTGTGGTTGGCACCGTAGTAGCCGCGGGCTTGACGGAGAAGCCGCTTGCGGGCCTGGTTGCGGGCAGCGCCCTTGCGTGTACGAGGCATGGTGAGACTCCAAGTTTGTCCGACGCGGGGCAGCCGGTCCTTGTGGGAGAGGCTGACTTAGGGCCCGGCGGACGGGGCTGGAAAACCGGGACGGGCACAGCGCCCGCCCGAGAGGGAAACATCGTTGGGTTCGGCTAGGACTCGGCCTTGGCCGCGGCGGCCTTCATCTCGCGACGCTGCTCGGGCGACGGGCTGCGCTTGAGCGACGAGGCGGGCTGGTTGCGGCCGCGGAGGCGACGGAACAGCAGCTTCTCGAAACGCTTGGCCTCGGCGGAGTGCACGAAGCGGTCCTTGCGGAGCTGACGCAGTCGCTTGCCGGACTTGCGGCTCGAGAGATGCTTGTGGAACGCGGAGCGGTGACGGACCTTGCCCGACTTGGACACGCGGATGCGCTTGGCGAGACCTTTATGGCTTTTACTCTTGGGCATGGGTCTTCCTCGCCGGTCGTGGGGTCGCCCTCGTGGCTCGCCCGGGTTCGGGTGGCTTGGGATGCGGGATCGGGTCACAGGCCGGCTCAGACCGGGCTGATTCAGGACGGGAAGGGTAGGCCGCGTCTCAGACCACAGCAAGGCGGGGTTAGGTGGATTCCGATCGGGAACGCTGCGCCAACGGCGGGTCCCGCCAGACTCGGGGAGGCCTCAGGGGCCCAAGAAGGTGTCAGACCGGTCGGCTGGGAGCTCGGTCCCGTCGATCAGCCCGGCCTGATTGCGGGCCAGGTCGATCACCTGCTCGATGTACCGGGGGAGCCAGATATTGTCCTCGCCGGTGGGCCAGGCCTCGGTCCGCCACTGGCTCGAGCCGTCGGTCCGCAGGGCGTGCTGCCCGCGGCGTCCGTGGTTTGGCGAGGATTCCCACGGGTTGATGACCTCGCCCGCCGCGGCCCGGAGCACCACCGGCGAGCGGTCGGCCAGGATGACCGGGGACTCGCCCTGGGCGTCCGAGTGCCAGTTGGGGTGGAACTTGGAGACGATCTGGTAGCTGTAGGAGACCTCGTCGAGGCTGTCCCAGTCGGTGGCCTGGGGATCGGTGCGGACGGTCGGGGCGGCCCGGTTTCCGGGGCAGGCCAGGTCGTTGAGGCGGGCGTAGTTGCTGGTGACGACGGTGTAGAGGTTCGCGGAGTTGGACTGCTTGGGCTCGCCGACCTTCATCCACGAGCCGCCGAACCCGGCGGTGCTCACCGGGAGCGAGCCCCGGTTGTCGCCGGCGTATAGCCCCATCGCGCTGGCGGTCGCGAGCATGTTGGCCTGGCACGACGTGCGGGTTGCCTGTGAACGCATCGCGCTGAAGACGGGCACCACGACCGAGGACGCGATCACCATCACCGCGGCGACCGAGATCACGTCGGCCCAGCGGACGCCGGTCAGGCCGCGTCGGCGGCCGATCTCGAACGTCTGTGAGTCGTGGTCCAGGCGGGCCTGCACGTGGGCGAGGGTTCGGCTGACAAGCTCGGCCCGGGGCTCCTGAGCGGCGGGCGTCGTCGCGGCCCGCTGCAGGGCGTGCAGCCGCTCGGCCCGGGCCCGCAGCGAGCGGGGCACCCGGGCGAGCTCGAAGCCGGCGCGGACCAGCGCGTCGAGGGCCTCCTCGTCCGCGGGGCACAATTGCAAATCCTCGTCGGAGATCTGCGGTTCGTCGGATCGGGCTGAATTGAGCAGGGTGATGTCGATCAGACTGGGCTCTTCGGATCGCATGGGCGAGCCGATCGCCGCGAGCAGGCGGGCGGCGGGGCTGTCGTCGCTGTCGAGGGCGGCGGGGTCGAGCCCGTGCTCGAGCAGCCGATCGATCGCCTCACGAGACTCGGGCGAGAGCGCGAGGTCGGGGGTGCTCGCGCCGTCGGGCTGGCTGTCGGGGTTGATGGGGGGGTTGATGTCGTCGAGGCTCATCGGGTTCTCTCGGCTCAGGCGTCGGGCTCGGGGGGCTCGGGGTCGGCAGGGTTGTCTCTCAGGTCTCTCGTGACGGCGTGCCATCGTCTGGCAAAGGCGGCGACCGCCGCGTGAAGTCTGCTCTTGACGGTCCCGAGCGGGATGCCCAGGTCGTCGGCGATCTGCTGATAGCTCAGGCGCTGGAAATACGAGAGCAGGAGGATCTCGCGGAGGGTCGGTGACAGGCCCTCGAGGGCTTTCTGCACCAGCTGGTCCCGCTCGGCGAGGTCCACGATCTGCTCGGGGCTCGGGATGTCGATCTGCATGAGGTCAACGAAGGTGGCTCCGTCGCCGTTTCCCCGGCCTCCCGCCACCGGGGCGGAGAGTTCGAGGGTGCGGCGTCGTGATCTCTTACGGAGGTAGTCCCGGGCTTTGTTCGCCGCGATTGTGAAAAGCCATGGCCGAAAGGTCCGGGAAGTGTCGAAGGTGCCCGCGGACTGGTAGACCTGCAAGAAGGTGTCCTGGAAGAGGTCCTCAGCGGCGGCCTGATCCCCCACGAGCCGATACAGGAACCGGAGCAGATCCGGGTGGAACCGCTCGATCAGGGTCTTGTAAGCGGAGCGGTCGCCAGCGAGGAACGCTATGACCAGTTGCTCGTCGGTTTGGGAAGGGCTTGGGTCCACTCGGGCGGCGTCTCGTTTGGGGATTGTTTGCAAGGCGTCGGGCCGACGATGGTCTGGTACGTCAGCACTAGGGTATCGGATCGTTTGTTTCGCGTACATTGCAATGCGAGGCCCGGAGGCCCGTTGGCCTTGAGGATGGGAATGGCGTTGACGACCGAGATCATGCACGAGGCTAAGAATCCGGACGCCGACGGGATTGTCGAGCGCGCGTCTGCCGGAGAGGAGGCGGCGTGGGTTGAGTTGGTTGAGATGTATGGCCGCCGGGTCTTCGCGCTGGCCAAGAGTCGGATTCGGCGTGCGGATCTCGCAGAAGAAATCGCCCAATCGGTGTTCGCGACGGTCGCGATCAAGCTCCGGGACGGCGGGTACACCGATCACGGGCGATTCGAGGCGTGGCTCTTCCGCATCGCGATGAACCGGATCCGAGACGAGATCCGGCGAGAGCGACGGCACGCGGTCCCGACGGACCCGGCCAAATTCGGAGGGCTTGGCGGGAACGACCCGGCGAAAGACCGGGACGGAGATTCTGGGGAACGGGCTGGGGAATTGGGCCTGCTGCGGCGGGCGATGGGCGAGCTGGGAGACACGGACCGGGAGGTCATCGAGTTGAGGCACCACGGCGAGCTGAGTTTCAAGCAGATGGCGGAGATGCTCGACGAGCCCATGGGCACGCTGCTGGCTCGGCATCACCGGGCGCTGCGAAAGCTCAAGGGCATCATGGACGAGTTGGCTGGTGGAAGGCCCGAGGCTGCGGGCTGAACCGCGGCACAGAGATTGGAACGCGACATGAATCGCAAGGATGACATGAACGAGATGAACCACAACCCCGAACTGCCCGAGGATCTCCGGTCGCTCGATGCCGACTTGGCTCGGCTTGCCGGGCACGACCGCGATGGTGCTCCCGAGGGCTTTGAGGCCCGGCTGCTCGACGCGGTGGACGGGGTGATGACCCCGGCTCCCATCGCTATCGCGAGCGAGGCTGGACGGACCGGTTCTCGCGTCCGGTGGCTCTCGATGGCGGCGGCGGTTCTGCTGGTCGGCTCGGTCGGGGTGCTGACGGCTGTGACCTCGGGGCTGTTCTCGGCGTCGGGCCCGAACGGGGCCAACATCGCGGGCGGCGGCCTTGCCGGGGGCGGGGCGATCAGCGTGGTGGCGTTCGCTGAAGACGTGGATCTGCTGCTGGAACTGGTGGACTCGGACTTTGGCTCTGGCTTCGGCTTGGACGACACGGACGGCGGGCTGAGCTACGGGGCCCAGGTGGACAGCGTCTCGCTTGAGGTTCTGGACCTGGACAGCCGCCTGCAGCCGGCGTGGGATTCGCTGGACAGCTGGGCTGACTCGTACGCCGAGGGGGCGATCTGATGAAGAAGCGTGCACGAACGGTCTGGATGCTCGCCGCGGTCGCCGGGTGCGGGATGCTTGGTTTCATGGCCCCCCCACCGGTGGGCGGGCCCGGGGCACCGAGCGACACGCCGCCCGCGGGCGATCGGCGTGGGCCAGAGGGTGAACGCGAGATGCGTGCGGGGGAGGGCCGGATGGCTGGTCGCCCCGGGTCGGGCCGGGTCCGCTACGAGGACATGTCGGAAGACGAGTTGCGTGTTCGGCTCCAGCAACGGCTGGGTTTCGTGAAGAAGCAAGGGACGCAGATCACGCAGGCGCTGGCGGTGCTCGAGCGAGGCGGGGACGCGGCCGAGGCGGCGCGGGTGGCCCGCGAGGGCACGGGTGATGAGCCCCGGCGGGCACCGATGACAGCCAAGCTGAGCGACTCGGACCGCGAGCAGATCATGAAGCTGATGGCCGACCACATGCCCGAGTTGCACGGGCGGCTCATAGCGCTGCAGGAAGCGAACCCCGAGGCAGCCGGCGAGATGCTCGAGCGGATGGGCGGCATGCTGCTCGACATCGTGCGCACCAAGCTGGTGGACGACGTACTGGGAACCGCGCGGCTCGAGGAGCTTCGTGCGAGCTGGGGTGTGCTCGACGTGGTGCACCGGATCCGCGGCGCCTTTGCGCAGGGCGGCGAGGAGGCCGCGGCGGCGCTCAAGCCGGACCTGGCGCGGGCGATCGCGGCGCAGCTCTCGACCAAGGCGACCCTGGCGGGCATCGAGCTGGACCGGCTGCGCGAGCAGGTGGCGTCGCTTGAGTCACGGGCCACCGAGAACGAGAGCCTGCACGACCAGAAGGTCAACGAGATGGCTGAGAAGCTGACCCAGCGGGTCGTGCTGCGAGCCCGGAATCCCCAGCGTCAACGGGGCGAGGGCGAGCGGTCGGGTGATCGGTCGGGTGATCGGCCCCGCCGGCCCGCGTCGAGTTCCACGCCCAACGGCGGCTGAACCCGATCGGCGCAAGCACGTTGAGCATGGCGATTACGCTCGCGTGGATGCCGTGCAGGGGCTTCTTGTGAATCCAAGAATCTCAGGAGACCGAGGCGCCCGGCGCGATCGGGGCCATCGGCGTGACGAGGATCACGGATCGCTCGTCCTCGCCCTTGGCCGCGTCGGAGGCGGCGAGCAGCATGCCGCGGGACTCCTCGCCGCGGAGCGTCCGGGGGGCGAGATTGGCGCAGATGATGACCTGCTTGCCGACGAGGTCCTCGGGCTGATAGTGCCCCTTGATCCCGGCGCAGATCTGGCGTGGCGTGCCCGAGCCGTCGTCCACCTGAAGGCGGAGCATGCGGTCGGCGTTGGGGTGGTCCTCGGCCTGCGTGATCGTCGCGACCCGAAGGTCCAGCTTCACGAAGTCATCGAAGGTGATCTGCGGCTTGGCTTGGGCGGTCTGCGTCATCGTGGGCTCCGTGGTGTTGGGGGGAAGTCTAGGGCCGCACCCACTGCCCGTTGCGGTAGAGGCTCAGCGACGGGTTTACCCGGAAGAACGTGGGGATGATGCTCAGCGAGGGCTCGGCGACCGGGGCGTTGTGCCCCGGCAGCAGCAGCGCCGAGGACCAGGGCTCCTGCGGCGAGAGCAGCCGCACCTCGGCGGTCAGCCACGCGATCTGCTCGGCCTCGGACAGCTCGGGCCCGGGGTGCCCGTCGCAGCGTGGGCAGATCGAGAGCTCGGTCTGCCCACGCGGCCGCACCGTCCGGTCGTTGGCGCACTCCGGGCAGGGCCACTCGCGGGCGATCCCCGAGAGCATGGAGAGCGTCGAGGTGCGGCGTGCGGCGGCAACGGCGTTCAGCTCGGGTTGGGCGGCCAAGGTCTCTCGGGCCGCTTCGTCACGGAGCATGTCCAGGGCGTGCTCACCCCGGCCGCGCCGGAGATCGAGCAGGGCTTGGGCGGCGCCCAGGCTGGCCGCGTCGTGCCCGCGGTGTGAGCGGGAGGGATCGAGCCAGGCGGGGCGGTTGAGCCTGGGGTTGACGGTGTCAGCCAGGGCCCGCAGGAGCTCGCGCTGCTCGGAGTCGGGGGTGAGCGTGGCCAGGGCGAGGCAGGCCGAGGAGGTGGTGAGCGTGTCACCCCGATCCGAGGCGAGGAAGACCGCGACGACCAGCGTGTGCACCGCGAGGGTTTCTCGGCCGTCCGCGATCAGCTCGTCCGCTACGTCGAGATACGCCGCGGGGGTTTCGGGGGTGAGTCTCTGTAGGCGGGATGCCAGGTCCATCGTCATCAGCTCGATGGCCTCGCCGCTCGGCTCGGTCGGGGGCGAGGCTGCGGGCGCCCCGGGCGCGAGTTGCCGGGGCGTGGGCGCGGGGCCGGATGCCTCGGGGTCGGCGGTCAGGATGATCGCGTACAGGCGGGTGAGCATGCGCTCGGTGGCGAGGGCTTGATCGAGCGCGGAATCGGCGTTGGCCCGGCTCTCGAGCAGTTCGTCCCAGAGCGTCTGCGCGGGGCGCTCGATCGCGGCGTTGTTGGAGGTCGCGGCGAGCACGGTGGCGGCGGCCAGCGCGTGCAGCTCGATCGCGAACCGCTGGACCGGGCTGCGGGCGACGCGCAGGCGCGTGTCGCGCAGCGAGACGATCTGCGCCGGCGTGGTGATCGGGCGCGGTCCCAGATCCGGGTTCACGCGAGCGAGTTGGGCGTTGGCCATCGCCCGGACGTGCTCGGTCAGCGGGTCCTGGGCGCGAACGGGAGCGATGGTTCGGGCTGCGGCGTAGGCCTCGCGGACGCGGCGGGCGGTGTCGTCGATCACCGCGGCGGGCGAGGTGGTGCGGCTGAGCAGCGACCGGGCCAGCGCCAGGTGCAGCGCGTCGCCCCACGATTGCCCGGGTGCGGGCTCGACCGAGTCGCCGGCGACGAGCGTGAGCAGCGAGCGGTTGGTCGCGGTGTCGGTGATGAGCGGCGAGGTCTCGAGCGTGGCGAGGATGATCTCCGGCGAGATCGCGATGGGTCGCAGGGCGTCGGACGCGGCGGTCCGCACGACCTCATTGCGCCCCCGGAAGGCCAGCTCTGCGAGTGTGGCCGCGTCGGCGTGGCTGAGCGAGGCGCCGAAGTCCTTGATGACGCCGAGCCGTTGCAGGAGCGCGTCGTTGTCGCCCTGCCCGGCCGCGTGGGTCAGCGGAGACTCGCCGACCCGACTGAACAGCGGCGACAGCGGCTCGAACCGTGTCTGGCGGGACGACGAACGAGAGAGGCTTGAGACGGCGGTCTCGTTCTGGCCCAGCAGGCCGAACGCGGCGGCGGTGTTCAGGTAGGCCAGATCGCCGAGCCGTGAGATGGTCTGCTGGTCGGTCGTTGGCCTGGGTTCGTCGAGCAACGCGTCGGCCCGCTCGAGCCAGTCGCGGATAAACAGGTCCCGGTTGATCGAGACCCGCAGCCCCCACACGTCGGCGAGCGTCCGCGACATCTGGTAGCGATCGTCCCAGCTCGCGGCGGTGTCGAGGTTGAGCGAGGTCGGGATGCCCGGCGCTGAGGTGCTCTGGGCTAACGTGTTGACCGCGGTCGCGATCCGCGCCGCGTGCACGGTGCGGTCGTTGAGGCGGGCCAGCAGCCAGGCGCGAGCGGTGGAGCCCGATCGCCAGTCCAGCCGCTCGGTCATGGCCCGGATCGCGTCGCGCTCGCCCTCGGTGGGCGGCTCGATGCGGCCCAGCAGGTCCGAGGCCCCGGCGAGCAGCAGCGACTCGGGGCTCTCGGCGACGATGCGTGAGATCCCCTGGGCACAACGGGCCCACGCGTCGTAGGCCTCGGGGGTCCGGGCCAGATGCCCCCGGGCCACGGCTCGTAACGCTTCTTTGGCGGCGGGCGTCGCGCCGGTGGGCACGGCGTAGGGCGTCCGTGATCGCCAGGTGTCGGTGAGGGCTGCGGAGACCTTGGACTCGGGCGCGGGGCCCAGCGAGGCGAGCACCGCGGCGAGCGCGACCTGGCGGGGCACGTCCTCGGCTCGGAGCGGCTGACCCGGATCAGGGGACGAGCGGGCGAGCACGGTGGCCAGGGCGGTGTCGCCGGCGGGGTCCGTGCGGATTCTCTCGATCAGGGGGACGAGCTTCTCGAGAACCCGGCGCCACGAGCCGGGCGGGTGCGCGGGCCACTGCCCGAGCCAGTGCCCCAGCGCGGCGTCCACCCGGGACACGGCTTGCAGCGACCGCTTGGTCTGCGCGAGCGACTCGGCGGCCGTGAGCTCGTAGAGCACGAGGTCCGCGTTGTACACGTTCTCACGCGGCGGGGCGATGCGGTCGCTCGGCGCGGGCGTGGTCACGGCGACCTCGCCCGTGCCCTCTGTCGCGGTGGCCTTGCTCGAGTTGAGCGTGCTCAGGGCCCAGACCGCGCCGACGACGAGAATGGCGAGGGTGACGCCGACTGAGCCGGCGATGACGAGCACGGTCTTGAGCCAGTTCTCAAGCAAGTCCTCGTCGGTTAAGACCTGGCCTTGGGCGGCCTGGTCTTGCGGAGTGGCCTGTGGCTCGAACGACTGTGCGGATGGCTGCACGGGCCTCGGGGCGGGGCTGATACGCGGCCCGGCTGGCGAGCCGTTGGGCTTGCTGGCCAGACGCATCGCGGCGGCGATCGCGTCCTTGGTGCCCAGCCCGCGCGTGATGGCGATCGCGGCGAGCCGTGTGAGCACGCGCGGGGACCACCCGCCGGCGAGCCCGACGAGCAGGAGTGTCTCGCGGTCGAGCGCGGCGGCGGCTTGCGGGACGCCGAGCCTGGGCTGTGGGCGGGGGAGAACGCCCGAGCCCTCAGCGGGCGGCTGCGTGCGGTGCATCGCGGCTTGTTGCAGCAGCCGAGCGGCGGCGGTGTGAACCGCGAGGCGGGCCTCGTCGGCGTCGGGCGTGCCCGAGAGCGGGTGCTGGTCCACGATTTCGAGGCGTCGGGCGCGGGCCACGATGATGTCGTCGTCTGACACGTGCCCGGCGCGCAGCCCGAGCACCGCGACGGGCGAGGCGTCGGATGGCAGCTTGAAGAACATGGCTAGCGGGTCGCGGTGTGGCATGGTGGCGGGTGGCTACGGATAATCACAGATGGTTACGGGGAGCCGGGTTCGATTACGGGTTCGTTTGAGGGGTTGGCCGGTGGCGTTGGGTCACCGGGGATGGGGTGGTCGAGCTTGGCGGCGGCCTCGCGGATCATCGCGGCCTCTCGCTCGGGGCCGAGCGAGGGATAAAGAACCACGTGCTGGTCGATCGCGGCGATCGCGCGTTCGGTGTCGGTGGACGCGAGCAGCCGGATCGAGTTGGCTCGTGCGCTGAACCACCGGGGGTCCGGCGGGCGGGAGGTGGCCATGAGCCGGAGCCAGGCCTCGGAGGCGAGCTCGAACTTGAGCGTCTGCTCGGCGAGCGACGCCAGGCGGAGCATCGCGGGCTGGGCGGCGATGTCCTGCGTAAAAGCCTCGGTGTCGAGCCGCAGCGCCAGGCCCCGCATGCTCTCGTCACGGGTGCCGGTCCAGAGGGTGTTGGCGGCGTCCGCGATCTGGTTCATCACCGAGGCTCGCGTGCCCGATGCGGGCTTGGTGTCGCGGCGGAGCTGGTCGAGCACGTACCCGCCGGTGACCACGACGCGGCGGAGGACCGACGGGTCCGCGGGGCGGTCGGCCTTGCGGTCCATCGCGTCGGTGTAGACCAGCCGCTCGGCGGCGTCGGCGAACGGGCCGGTGATCACACGCAGGCGGTGCAGGTGCTCGTCGGCTTGCCCGAGCCGATCCGACCGCAGCGCGATCTGCACACGGCGGTAGGTCAGCTCGGCCTCGGCGGGGGCCAGCTCGATCAGGCCCTGCTCGGCAACACTCGTCAGCCGACGCAGCGTCTGCTCGGCGTGGTCCAGGCTCGGGGGATTGGACGAGACCGCGACGTCGAGTGCGCGGCGGGCGGTGAGCAGCAATCGCCGCCGAACGCGGGCGGGGTCGTCGGCGTCGCCCGCTTCGAGGGTGGCGGAATCGGACTCGATCAGCGAGGCCACAAGCGGGAGGTACAGCCGGGTGAGCGTGCCTTGCTCGTGGGCAGGGGCCTTGCGCCACTGGGTGTAGATGAGCGTGGCGCGGTACTGGTTCGCCGCGTTGGCGTAGACCGCATCGGGCGGGATCTCGCCGAGGATTCTGATCGCCTTCTCGGGCTCGATGAGGTCCTCGCCGACGAGCCGGAGGAGCAGCAGCCCGGCCCGGTCGGTGTTCTCGTACCGGGCGAGATAGACCTTGGCCAGCTCGTTGCGTTTGGTCGCGGCCTGGGTCTCGCCGGTGCCCTCGACGCGGTCGAGCACGGCGATGGCGAGCCAGAGCGGGGCCTCGGCGTCCACCGGGTTGGCCGCGAGGGCGTACGCCCGTTCGAGCATCGCGGCGGCTTGGGGCAGGTCGCCGGCGGCGAAGAGCGACTGTCCCGCAAGGTGCGCACATGAGACGCGTTCGCGGTCGAAGCTGCTCGCGTCGCCGGCCTGGAGCGCCGCCTCGAGCCTCCTGACGGCGCCGCGGTAGAGCGTCGCGACCTGCGGTGATTCGGTCGGCTCGGCGGTGTCCTCGCCCCGTGCCTCGTGGGCCCGGTGCGCCGTCTCGTAGGCCTCGACTCCTTTGACGTACTTGATCGCGAACCCGGTGCCGTCGAGCGGCAGGTTCGGGTGGCTCGCGGCGATGTCGAGCACGAGCGCCAGGTGACCCTCGGCGATGAGGTACCGCAACGACCCGCGTGCGAGCTGCTCGGCCGCGTCGATCCGGTTGTCGGTGAGTGTGCGGCTCTCGAGCGCGGTCAGCGCGTCGTTGGCGCACAGCATCCAGTCCGCGACGGACAGGTTGGACTTGGGGCTCAGCCGATCGAGGAACTGGCGAAGCTCGGTCCACCGGGCCGCGGCGAGCAGGATCTGGGCGGTGCGGGTGTCGAGCTCGACGACGAGATGATCGGGCCAGGCCGGGGCCTCGCGGAGTTCTCGGATCCAGTTCAGCGACAGATCGCTCTGATCGAGCTGGGCGTAGCACATCGCGATGCCCAGGGCCGAGCGGGCGACGGCGTCATAGCGGAGCATGGCCCGAGGGAGGCGGTCGAGCGTGGGCGTCTCGTCGGGCGAGTCGAGCAGGCGGCCAAAGTCTTCGATCGCGGACGATGCGAAGGTGGTGTCGCCCGTCAGGGTGGAGAGGTAGTACGCGGTCCACGCGGCGTAGTAGCTCGAGAGCGAGCGGAAGCGCACCGCCTCGTCGAGCGCGGAGGCGTCGAACTCGCGGCCGCGCCGGGTCGATCCGCGGCGGAGGCGGTCGAGCGATTCAACTCGACCGTCGAGGTCCTTTGCGGTGGAATCGAACTCGAGCCGCAGGCGGGCGAGCTCGTCGATCACCCGCGGCAGCTCGGCCGGGTCCAGCACGCCGTACCGGTGCCGCTCGGCCTGGGTCTCGATCGAGGCGTACCGCGCGACGGCGAGCGTGAGCCGCAGCCCGACGGTGGCCTGCCCGGGCACGGCGTCGATCAGCCGCTGGGCGCGGGTGCGGATCTCCTCGATCGGGATCGGCGACTCGGGGTCGGACAGCATGCGGACATAGACCGCCGAGAGCGCCTCGGCGGCCTCGACGCGGGCGGGGCCCTTGTCTCCCGCTGCGATCTGGTCGAACCCGAGCTCGAGCCGAGCCGCGAGCACGGCGTCGAGCCCGAGGCGGCGCAGCTCGGTGTTGGTCGGGTCGGGTGGGGTGTCGCTCTGCGCGCGCGCCGGGGCGAGGGCCGCGGCGAGCAGCAGACCCGCCGCGAGCACCGCCAGCGGCGTGTTAGCGGGACGCGGGCGCATAGCTCCTCCGGTCGAAGCCCGCGTCGGCGGCGGCCTGCATCGCGTCGGTGATCGCCTGCACAGGAACGGTGTCCGAGCCGCGCACGATCACGCCACCCTGCTTGGGGAGCTGTCGAAGGAGCGAGGTCAGGTCCTGCCGGGTGCCGACGATGTTCTCACCGATCTGGAAGATCGGTCGCGAGGAGGTCGAGAGGCGGACCTCGATGATCTGCGGTTGCAGTTCCTCGGCGGCGCTGGATCGGCCCTCGGCCCGCAGCGCGGTGTCGAGCCGGTTCTCGGGGGCCGCGAAGTTCGAGGTCACCAGGAAGAAGATCAGCAGCAGGAAGACGACGTCGATCATGCTCGTCATCGGCAGCGCACCCAGGCGTCGCGGGCGGCCCTTGGGAATCCTCATGGCTCACCCCCCCCGTTGCCCGCGCCGTTCGTGCCGCTTGGTGTGACGGTACCGATCGAGGCCTGGCGGATGCCGAGCTGCGACAGCGTCTGCGTGAGTTCGTTGAGGTGGATCGCCGGCCCGTTGCGGTCGGGGCGGAGCAGGACGGTCACGAGGATCGGATCGCCGGTGATGCCGATCTCGCCGCGGGCGATGGCCTCGATGTCCGCGAGTGTTCGTGGCTCGCTGGCCATGAAGTAGGTGCCGTCGGCGGCGATGTCGATGATGAGGTTGGGGCCCTCGGTAGCGGGCGCGGTCTCGCCGGTTTCCTGGGGCAGATCGATCTCGGTGCGGACCAGCTCGCCGAACTGCGAGGTGAACAGGAAGAAGATGATGAGCTGAAAAACCACGTCGATCATCGGGGTGAGATCGAACGGGGGCACAGCACGGTGAGATTTGCGCGACGGGCGTTTCACGCGGGTCGGCCTCCGGCGGGATTGCCCGAGCCGGGATTGCCCGGGCCCGGGGCGGGACGCGGGCGTGGCGCGGGGCTCGGGGCCGCGGCGGCTGAGGAGCCCGACGCGGTCTCCAGGTGCGCGGTCATTTCCTCGATCGTGATGCCGATGTCGGTCGCGAGCGCCTCGATGCGGTTGCGGAGGTAGGTGTACATCGCGGTCGCGGGGATGGCGACGATGAGCCCGAGCACGGTGGTGACGAGGGCCTGGGAGATGTTGCCGGCGAGCTGATCGGGCTTTGCGGGCCCGTCGCTGAGCGTGAGGGCATCGAACGCGCCGACCATGCCGACGACGGTGCCGAGCAGCCCGAGCATGGGGGCGACCGAGGCGATGAGCCCGATGAGGTCGGTGGCCCGCTCGAGCCGAGCGACCTCGCGCTCCTGGGCCTCCTCGAGAGACGACCGGAGCTCAAGGAACCCAAAGGCAGAGCGGCTGCACCGCATCAGCGCCGAGCCGACGACCCGGGCGACGAAGCACTCCTGCCCCGGGGTGGTGCACAGGGCGGCGGCGGCGGCGGCGTCTCGCTCTCGCAGGTGCATCGCCAGGGCCTGGGTGAATTCTTCGGGCGCGAGCTTGGACCTGCGGATCGAGATCAGCTGCGTGATGACCAGCGCCACCGCGACGAGCGAGAGCAGGATGATGATGAACCCGACCTCGCCGCCCGCTGAGACGTAGTGGTACAGCGACCGGGAAGGCGGAGCGGGAGCGGCGGTCGCGAGGAGCAGCAGGCTGGTCGTCATGGTGTGGTCTCTGGGGTGCTTTGGAGCGGGGAGAGCGAAACGGGGATGGTGCGTTGGGCGGGGTGAGCCGGGAAGCGGCGGCCCAATTCGGCGGCCAGCACCCGGGCGGTGCGAGGATCCTTGATTCGATTGGCGGCGTTGGCGGCCTCGGCCAGGGCAAGCCCGGCGAGCAGAGGGGCCGTCGTATCGTCGCGCAGCGAGACCTCGATGAGCCCGGCGATGCCCAGCCGCACGCGGCCGGGCTCCGTGTCGAGCGTCAGGGCCCGCGCGATGGCGTACCGGGCCCAGACGCCGCGGTAGGTCTCGTCGCTCAGGGCGAGCGGGGCCAGCTCGTCGCGGGCCAAGGTTTGCGTGTCCGTTGAGCCCGCGTAGGCCGCGAGGCAGAGCGCGAGCAGCCGGGCCTCGGGGTCGGCCGACGACGCGTCGAGCAGCTGGTCGATCTCGTCGGCGAGGGCCGCGTGTTCCGTCGTTGGCCCGGTCGTCGGCCCGGCCGCCGGGCTGGTCGCCCAGGCCATCGCGGCGGCGTGTGTTCGCGCGAGCGACTCGGACTCGGTGAGCGGAGCAACCTGGGAGAGCCGGAAGTAGAACGGGCCAAGCTCGGGGTTGACCGGTGCGTCGGTGTCACCCGCGGCCCGCAGGCTCAGCCACGCGCGGGCCGCGGCGGGTCGATCCATCCTGGCCAGTCGCACGCGGAGCAGGGCGTGATAGAACGCCAGGGCGGTCGGCCCTTGCTCGCTGTGCATGGTCGGCTCGAGCGGTTCGAGCAGCGCCTCGGCGGAGGTCCAGTCGCCTCGGCTGAGCCTCAGATCGCTGTGCCAGATGCGGCGGCCGATCTCAAACGCCTGGCGGAGGTCCTCGCTCAAGGGGCTGATCGACTGGATCTCGTGCCAGCCGTAGCGGTGCAGCGGCTCGGCGGGATCGTTGGGGCGGACGACGATCTCTTGCGGGGTGAGGGAGGTCACGGTGCCGTCGGGGATGGGCGTGCCCGGGCGGGGGTGGACCGCCGAGGCGGGCATGGGCTGGGCCGACGCGACGGAACACAGGACCCCCACGAGGACCCCCACGACGGCGTGCGCGAGCGCGAGCCGGCTCGTTGGTGCGGGGGGTCGGGCTTGGGGTGCTGGTGCGTTCACGGCGAAGAGGTCCTGAAAGTCTTGAAGGAGCCGCCCGATTCGGTGGCGATGGTGCGGAGATCCCCCTCGGCGTCGGATTCACTGTTCGCGTCGGTGATGAAGAGGCAGTGCACGGGGATGAGCGAGGTACGGTTGAGATTCTTGACGAACTGGGGGACCTTGGGCTCACCAAACTCGCCGTCGGTGAGCAGGTAGATCGCGTCGGGCTTGGGGGTGAGGGACATCGCCTTGTCGATGGCGGACGAGGGCGAGGTGCCGTTCTGGGTGACGCCGAACCGTCCGACACCATCGCGGCGGTTGTACTCGAGCAGGATGCTGGCGATCCGGGCCTCGGCCACCAGCTTGTTGCGTTGCGTGGAGTCGAGCCATTGCCGCTCGTCAAACAGCCAGCCCGAGTTTCCCGCGTACAGCACGACGGAGAACTCGCTGGACTCGATGAGCGCCAGCAGCGAGCGGGTGAGCTCCCGCTTGACGATGTCGATGCGGGTCTGCTCGTCGGGGCCGGCGTTCATCGAGCTCGACACGTCGATGATGTAGCAGAACCGGCGGCCCACCGCTTCGAGACCGAAGAAGCTCGCGCCCGAGCCGGCGCCCGCGGCCCCCGCGCCCGCCGCGATCTCCGAGGCTGCGCCCGCGGCCCCGGCGGGCATGTCCACGCCCTGCTCCAGCTCGCCGACCGGGTCGATGGCCTCGGCGGCGGTCGTCAGGTCGTCCACCGGGTCGAGCTGTTCCATCGAAGGGGAGACCAGGTCGCTCGAGGTCGGCAGCGTGATGCTCAGCGACTCGTTGGCCGCCGGGGAGTCGGCCTCGGTGATGATCGAGAACTCGATCGCGTTGCCGGTTCCGCCGCCCGCGTCGGCGTTGGAGTAGGTGATCGGGATGAGCCGCGTGAGGAGGATGATGAACAGATGGATGAAGAGCGAGATCAGCAGCCCCGAGACGGTGGCGCGGGCGAGCCAGACGCGCAGGCGGCTCATCAGGTCCGCCGGCGGCTCCGCGGGGAGCGGCGCTGCGGCGGGTGGGGCTGGGGGGGGTGTTCCCTCGGCGACATTCTGTGGATCGTCTTCACGCATGTGGTTGCTTGAGGGGGTGTGCCCGGGCCTTGGGCCGGGCCGTCGATCCCCCGAGGATCACCGCTCCCTGTCAGCCATTCGGATGGGATCGGCTCTGGTTGCCCGATCCGGGTAAGGATTGTCTGGCGGGGCCCGTGCACGGGGGCTCGCCGATGGCACTAGGATAACGACCACCCGCGACGGAGGCATCATGACCGCGACCGACAGCTCAACAACCAACGCCCATGGCCGACTCGAACGCGTGCTTCTCAAGCTCAGCGGGGAGGCGTTCTGCGCCCCCGGTGGGTTCGGGATCGACACCGAGAGCCTCCAGGTGATCGCTGAGGAGATCCGAGACGCGATGGCTGGGGGGGCCCAGATCGCGGTGGTCGTCGGCGGGGGCAACATTATCCGCGGGGCGACGCTGGCCAAGGCGGGGGATATCCAGCAGGCGTCGGCGGACTACATGGGCATGCTGGGCACCGTCATCAACGGCGTGGCCCTCAAGGAAAAACTCGAGTCGATCGGGGTGGCCAGCCGCCTGATGTCGGCGATTGAGATCCGGTCGGTCGCTGAGCCCTTCATCCGCGGGCGGGCGATCCGCCACTTGGAGAAGGGACGGGTGGTTATTCTGGCTGCGGGCACGGGCAACCCGTTCTTCACGACCGACACGTGCGCGGCGCTGCGGGCCCGTGAATTGGACTGTGAGATGCTGATCAAGGCGACCAAGGTGGACGGGGTGTACACCGCCGACCCCGCGACGGACCCGACCGCGACCAAGTACGAGAGCCTGACCTACAGCCAGGCGATCGACGGGCGGCTGCGGTTCATGGACCTGACCGCGCTGGCGATGTGCGAGGAGCGCGGGCTGCCGGTGCTGGTCTTCGATTTCTGGCGTCGGGGCAACATCCGGCGGGTCGTCGAGGGCGAGGCCGGGGTGGGAACGCTGCTGAGGGGATGAGCCCCGTCGGGGGCCGGGGCGTGAGGGCCTATGATCCCTCCCCGATACGTCTTTGATGACCAGGCATATTTCCGAATACCAGGCATGGAGTCTCCCGATGAGCACCGACCCCGACACGATCTTGCTGGAGTGCGAGGACCTGATGACCAAGGCTGTGGATCACCTGCAGCACGAGTTCCGGGGTATCCGAGCGGGGCGGGCCTCGCCGGGGCTGATCGAGCACGTCAAGTGCGAGGTGTACGGCTCGATGACCCAGATCAAGGCGGTCGCGGCGGTGATGGTGCCTGAGCCGACCCAGCTGTTGGTCAAGCCGTTCGATCCCTCGACGCTGCAGGCGATCAAGAAGGGGATCGAGGACGCGAACCTGGGCCTCAACCCGATGGTCGAGGACAAGTCGCTCCGGATCAACATCCCGTCGATGTCCAGCGACCGCCGCAAGGAGATGGTCGCGCGGGTGAAGAAGATCGGCGAGGACCAGAAGGTCGTGATGCGCAACGCCCGGCGGGACGCGAACAAGTACGCGGACGGACTCAAGGCGACCGGGATCTCAGAAGACGAGGTCAAGCAGCTGCACCAAGAGATCCAGGACCTGCTCAAGAAATACGAGGCGAAGATCAGCACGAGCGTTGACGCGAAGTCCGTTGAGGTGACAGAGATCTGAGGCCCCCGCTCTCGCCCGCCTGGGCCGGAACGTCTTGGGCATAAAGCGACAATGAAAAACCCTCACTGGCTTTCGCCTGGTGAGGGTTTTTTCGTGGGTCCGCTTGGCGTGGTTTCTGCTTTGAGGTCGTCGCAGCGCTTTGGCTGCCCCGCGATTACTTGATGTAGATCGCGCGGGGCGAGACCAGCAGCACCGGCTCGTCGCGGAGCTGTAGCAGCCCGTTGAGCTGGTCCACGACCGCGTCGAACCGATCCGGGCCCAGCAGCTCTCGGAGCGGGGCGACGAGAGGGACCAGTGAGGCGGCTTGGGGCGCGGCCTGCCCGGAGACCGCCGGGGCCTGGACAAATCGCCCGAGCATCTGCTCGAGCAGCTTGTCGAGCGACGGCGGGGCGGGGAAGTGCAGCACGGTGTCGGGCGCGATGCCCAGCTCGGCGGCCATGTCCGTGACGGCGACCTCGAGCCCGCCCAGTTCGTCGGCCATCGATAGCTCGATCGCGTCACGCCCGGTGAACAGACGCCCCTCGGCGATCTCGGACAGGTCGGCGTCCGGGCGGCCCGCGGCAACCCGGCTCTCAAAGAGCCTGTACGTCTCGGCCATCTTGGTCCGGATCAGGCCCTGCTGCGACTCATCCCACAACGCGGAGGAAGCCATCAGGTCGGCCCGGGGGCCGCGTGAGCGGGAGACGGTGTGGATCTTGAGCTTGTCGTACAGCTCGTCCATGGCGTACTTGCCGCCGACGACGCCGATGGAACCGACGATGCTCGAGGGATTGACGTAGACCTTCTGCCCGGCGACGAGGGTGTAGTACCCGCCCGAGGCGGCCATGGAGCCAACGGAGACCCAGACGGGCTTCTCCTGCTTGAGCCGTTCGAGCCCCTGCCACATGACCTCGCTGGCCATGGCCGAGCCCCCGGGGGAGTCGATGCGGACCACGACGCCCTCGATGTAGTCGTCCTTGAGGATCTGTTCGATGGCGTTGCGGATGTCGCGGCTGCCGGTGGACTTGCCCCCGCCCATGAGCCCGCCGCCGGAGCTTGAGTCCCCGTCCACGATGGTGCCGTCGATGTGCAGGACGGCGATGGTGGGCTCGGTGGCCCGCTGGGCGGTCTGGGGAGACATGAGCTGCCCGAGCAGGGCGAACGGGTTTGAGGTGTCCAGCGCTGCGGCATTCATGGTGTAGGGGTTGGCGACCCAGTCAACCGAGTCCACGCCGTACGCGTCGGCGAGCCAGGGCTTGATGTTGGGCAGGTCCACCTCGTCGGCGATGAGCCCGACGGTCTTGGCGCTGCCGCCGTCGGCCCACCACCCGGCCTCGTAGGCCGCGTCGAGCTGGTCGGTGCTGAAGCCGAAGCCGTCGGCGAGCTGGGATCGCTGGTTGTCGTACAAGCCGTCGAGCAGCCCGGAGATGTTCTGGTCCCAGGCCTCGCTGGGGGCCGAGCGGGTCATGGTCTCGTTGGCGCCCTTGTAGTCACCGACCTGGATGAGCTGTGCGGTGACGCCGAGCCAGCTGAGGGTGTCGGCGAGGTACATCTCTTCCATGTACATGCCCGGGAGGCTGACCATGCCGCCGGACTGGAGCAGCCCGCCGTCGCTGGCCGCGGCGAGCAGCAGGTCCGCCGCTCCGTAGGTCTCGGAGAAGACGTGGACTTTCTTGCCGTTCTTGCGGACCAGGCCGATCGCGGCGGCGAGCTCCTCAACCTGTGTGGTGGAGAGGGCGGCGTCCTTGAGTCGGATGACGACGCCGGAGAACTCCGAGTCGTAGGCCACGGTGTTCAGGTTCTCGACGAGGTTGAACAGCGTCGGGGATTCAGCGCCGAGCCAGTCCAGCCCGGCCGACTGCTCGGCGGGCGTGCCCTGGATCTCGAAGACCGCGATGCTGACCGAGTCGGCGGCGGCGAGGGCGGCCCCGGCGGGCAGCGCCAGCGCGGTGCAGACCGAACCGGCGAGTGTGCAGAGCTTGTTCATCGTTCAGACTCCGTTCCGAATGCGGGGAAGACACATCTGAGGTACGCCCAAGGGTATGCACGGTTGCGGGTTACGGTTCGCGCACCGTCGGCCCGGGCTTATCGGTTGTTGGGAAATCCGGGCTGGACTTGCGGATATCGGGGCGCAAGGACCGATTCTCGGCCGATCGCCGGGGCCGGTCAGTCGTAGCCCAGATCCTCCAGGTCGTCCTCGCCGAGCCCGAGCTGGTGCCCGATCTCGTGCAGCAGGGTGATCCGGATCTCGTGCAGCAGGGTGTTCTCGAAGCCGGGGCTGCCCCAGCCGCCGGCGAGATCGGCGATCGCTTCGCGGAACAGGTGGATCTGGCTGGGCACCGTCGGGAGCGATTCGGAGTCCATCTCGGTGTCCATCACGCCCGTGTGCAGCCCGCAGACCTCAAGATGCGCGTCCGACGCGCTGGGATCGATCCCGAACTCGCGGAGCATCTGCGGCGTCGCCCGGTCGTCGAGGATCACCGGCACCCGCTCGATCGCGTCGATCGCCTGGGGCGGGAGCGACTGCACCACCTGGTCCACGAGGCGGTCGAAAAGGGCACGCTGGTCGGGGGTCACGGGCGGGGCTCTCGCCGCTTGCCCAGGATGTCGGCCAGGCCCAGCGGGTTGGCGCAGATCACGGGGTAGACGCGGACGCTGTCTCGGAGCAGCCCGAACAGACCGAGCGTGATCAGCACCGATCCCAGCGCCACCAGCAGCACCTCGACGGTGCGGGTCAGGTCGGAGGGGACCATCGTCAGGCTGTTGCCCACGATCTGGACGGCGTCGCCGGCGGCTGAGAGCAGGAACGCGCCGATCAACGCGACCATCTGCTGCCGATCCACCCGCCCCTCGCGGACGAGGATCGAGCGGGAGAACATCGCCCGGGCGGTCGGCCTGAGCAGCGCGATAATCCCGACGGCACCGAACATGACGCCCAGGCGGGCTACGGCCCGGACCTCGTGGCCGGCGTCGATCGAGGCGTAGGGCATGGGGTCGCGGATATCGAGCCGGGCGTGGATCCACCAGAAGCACCACGCGGCGGGGAGGTACAACGCCACCGCGAGCGCGTTGCGGGCCACCGATCTGCGGCTGCTGGTGGGATAGGGGCGAACCAGCGAGAGGGCTCCCACCGCGGAGAGCGCAAACCCGAGCAGCCCGAGGGTGATCCACCACCGTGAGATGAGCGGTACGCCCACCGAGGGCACCAGCTCACGCAACCGGAACCCCCACACCACGACGCACGCGAGAATCGCGCCTAGCGGCCAGAGCACGACGCCGACACCGGTGAACCGTGGTGTACGCAGCGGCGCAAGCTCGTCGGCCAAGGGGTCCACCACCGCGAGCAGCGTCGCCTTGACAGGCAGCGAGCACTCGGGGCAGACCTGGGTAATCGAGAGCCCGCGGAGGTTGTAGCCGCACTTGAGGCAACGCATATCCCCGGTCAGGTCTCGCGCCAGACGCGAGACAGACTCGGGGGGGTCGGGTTGCGTGGGCGGGGGGGTCACTCGGGGGTACTCGGGAAGAGGAGAAATTAAGATACCACCGATCCGCTCGGCGCGGCATGCGAACGGGACCGCGACGGGTTCCTATACTCCCCGCTCAAGCCCCCGGAGGGGCGGCCAGCGCCGGCGAGACGAGGTTCACACACGAATGCAAGAGCTGATCGAACGACTCCGACAGAATATCAAGCGGGCGCACCTGGGCGGGGACGATTCGGTTGATCGGCTGATCTGCTGCCTGCTGGCCCGGGGCCACGTGCTCATCGAGGACGTCCCCGGCGTGGGCAAGACCGTGCTCGCCTCGGCGTTGGCCCGCAGCATCGAGCTCGAATTCCGCCGAATCCAGCTCACCCCGGACATGCTGCCGGCCGACGTGCTCGGTGTCAGCGTGTTCAACCGCGAGCTGGGGCGATTCGAGTTCCACAAGGGCCCGGTCTTCACCAACCTGCTGCTCGCCGACGAGATCAACCGGACCACGCCGCGAACGCAGTCGGCCCTGCTCGAGGCGATGAGCGAGTCGAGCGTGTCGGTCGATGGGCACGTGCACCAGCTCGGGCCGCCGTTCATGGTGATCGCGACACAGAACCCCTACGAGTTTGAGGGGACGTACCTGCTGCCCGAGAACCAGCTCGACCGCTTTCTCATGCGGCTGACGCTGGGCTACCCGGACGAGGAGGAGGAGCGCCGGCTGCTCGATCTCCGCCCGCTCGAAACGGTGCTGCAAGGCCTCACGCCGGTCATGGGCGCCGCTGAGCTGCTGAGCCTGCAGGCCGCGGTGGACAAGGTCCAGCTGAGCGAGCCGGTTCGCGGGTACATCGTCGGCCTCGCCCGCGCCACCCGCGAGCACGATTCGATCGACGTCGGGCTCTCGCCGAGAGGTTCGCTGGCGCTGGCGCAGGCGAGCCGGGCCGCGGCGTTCATGGCCGGGCGAGACTACGTCATCCCCGAGGACGTGCTCGACAACCTCGTTGCGGTGGCGGCCCACCGGCTGATTACGTCCGAGTTCGGCGCCGGCGGCGGGTGGCAGGCCGCGGCGGCCCTGCTCGAAGAGATCGCCTCGGGCATCGAAGCCCCGCTCTGAATCAGCGGTCGGTCGGTCTGCGCAATGAACTTGCGACGAGCTCGATCGGGTGGATCGCTTGTTTGTGCGCGCCGTCCTTGATCTGGTGACGGCATGAGGTCCCCGTCGCGACGAGCAGGTCGGTTGGGCCGATGCTCCGGGCCGCGGGCAGCACCCCGAGCTCGCCGATCTGCATGGACAGGTCGTACCGGTCGGCGGAGTACCCAAACGAGCCGGCGAGCCCGCAGCAGGTCGTGTCCAGCGTGGTGACGCGTTCGCGTGTGAAGAGCCTCTCGAGCAGGGCCGCCGAGCTGTCCGCGCCCCACAACGCCTTCTGGTGGCAGTGGGCGTGAAGCACGATCTCGCCATCGGGGGCGGTGAATTCGGGCGTGCCCGGGTGCTGATCCCACCGATTCTCCAGGAACTGCTCGGGCAGCATGGCCAAGCTCGAAAGGCGACGACGCGTCTGGATCGGGGTGCTCAGCTTCAGCTCGAGCCAGTCGTCGGTGATCGCTGACAAGCACGAGGGCTCGCACACGATCACGCCGACCAGGTCCGGGTTGTCGAGGCGGGGCTTTAGTTTGGTGAGCGTCGCGTCGGCGGCGCGGATCGCCTCGGGCAGCAGCCCCAGCGAGATCTTTGCCCGGGTCAGGTCATCCACCGCGAGCAGATCGACCGCGTATCCGAAGGCCTCG
The DNA here is from genome assembly GCA_047620485.1 of Phycisphaerales bacterium. GTDB lineage: Bacteria > Planctomycetota > Phycisphaerae > Phycisphaerales > UBA1924 > JBLHKT01. The sequence continues at coordinate 213,983 of JBLHKT010000001.1, forward strand.
AACACCTTTTTCGTAGCCAAGCCGATCTCAGGCTCGTTGTGGTTGGTGAAGGTATCCGCGAGCAGCAGCACGCGGGGCGTGCCGGGGGGTGCGGGCGCCTCGGGCCCCCACTGCTTGGTCAGCGACCGCTTGATCGGCGGGAGCGAGCGTCGCTTGTCGATGCCCAGGGCCCGGTGCATCAGTGTGCGTGCGAGCCGCTGCTTGCTGAGCCAGGTCGCGAGCCTTGGTGTCAGGCTCGCCAGGCTTTGCAGCCGGGCGATGCTTCCCATGGCGCGGGCGCTGAGCGGCGGGCGGTGCCCGGCGGCGTGTCGCTGTGCGTGGTACTCGGCCTTGAGCCGCGAGACATCCACGTTGGACGGGCACTCGGCCTTGCACGCCTTGCACGAGAGGCACAGGTCGAGCGTGGCGATGGTCTCCGGGTCGTTCCACCGGGCGGACGGCGGGCCGGTCACGGACTGCCCGGTGATCGCGAGGCGCAGGGCGTTGCCCCGGCCTCGGGTGGAGTGCCGCTCGTCGAGCGTGGCCTGATAGCTGGGGCACATCACGCCGCCGGTGCGCTTTCGGCAAACGCCGGCGCCGTTGCACATCTCCACGGCGTGCGCAAAGTCGGTCTGGTCGCCGTAGTCAAAGAACGTCTGGATCGGCGGGACCCGCACGGGCTCGGCTCCGGGCCTCACACGGAGGTGCTGGGTGATCGATTCGATAGGCTTTGGCGCAACGATGTTGCCGGGGTTGAGCCGATTGTCGGGGTCGAAGATCGCCTTGATCTCGCTGAAGGCTTGCATGAGCTCGGGCCCGAAGAAGGGCTCGAGCAGCGGGCCCCGGGCGCGGCCGTCGCCGTGCTCGCCGGACATCACCCCGCCGAGCGACTTGGCCAGCGCCGCGACCCGCGGGGCGATCCGCTGCATCCGCTCGCGGTCCTGGCTGTCCTTGAGGTTGAGCAGCGGGCGAACGTGCAGAACGCCGACCGAGGCGTGGGCGTAGTAGCTCGCGGTTGTGCCTTCGCTGGTGACGATTTCTCGGAAGCCGCGTACGAACTCGCTGAGCCGCTCGGGTGGCACGGCGTTGTCCTCGACGAACCCGATCGGCTTGCGGTGCCCGGCGATGCCGTGCAGCAGCGGCTCGCCCGCGACTCGAAGCGCCCAGGCACTGCTCATCGGGCCCGGCTCGGTGTGGACGCGGAGGTTGGTGCCGGGGAACCGGTCGCGGAGCGAGTTGAGCCGCTCGTCGAGCTCCGTGCGTGAATCGGCGAAGTACTCGACGTAGAGCACCGCCCGGACCGGGCCCGACTCGGGCTCGGGCAGCAGCTCGACGTGGCGACGCTGCTCGGCGTTGTTCTTTGCGAGATCGATGATCAGATCGTCGAGCAGCTCGATCGCGCTCGGGTTGGTGGCCAGCAGCGGGACGACCGCGGCGATCGCTTCGTCCAAATCCGCAAACGCGATGACACCGAGCCCGGTGGCTCTGGGCAGCGGGCGGAGCCTGAGGCTTGCTGAGAGCGTGATGGCGAGCGTGCCCTCGGCGCCGCACATCAGCGGGGCGAGATTGACTCTGGCGAGGTCGCCGCCGCCCGCGTCGAGCTGGGCGAGGATGACGTCGAGCTGGTACCCGGCCGACCGGCGCAGCGTCTTGGGGAACCGGTCGCGGATGAGCGACTCGTTCTGGCGCACCACTCGCACCACCCGCTCGGTGATGTCACGGATCCGTGGGTCGCGGGTCGCGGCCCCTTCGTCGAAGGTCACCCGTTGCCCGTCGGCGAGGCAGACCTCGACGCCCAGGACGTTCTCGCTGGTACGGCCGTAGAGCACGGAGTGGGCCCCCGCGGCGTTGTTGCCGATGCACCCGCCGACGGTCGCCTGGCGGACGGTCGAGGGATCCGGTGGGAAGAAGAGCCCGGTGTGGGCGATCGCGGCGTTGAGGTCGGCGACCGTCATCCCGGCCTCGGCCGAGCAGGTGTTGCTAGGGGCGTTGAGCTCGATCAGGCTCGCACACCGGGAGGAGAGGTCCAGGACGACCGCCTCGTTGACGCACTGCCCGGCGAGGCTGGTCCCGCCGCCGCGGGGCAGGAGGGGCAGGCCCTGGGCGTGGCAGGCCGTGACGGCGGCGGCCGCGTCCTCGAGGGATTCTGGCACGACCACGGCGAGCGGCTCGACCTGGTAGATCGAGGCATCGGTGGAGTAGAGGAGGCGGTCGTGCAGGCCGAGGCGGACCTCGCCGCGGACGGCGTTGGCCAGGGCGCGGAGCCTTGGGGCTCGAGACTCGGTCGGGCTGATGGGCATGACTCGCGATGGTAGCTCCGCGGCGGTGGGTGCCGCGCACGAAAAAAGCCCGCCGGACGAGCCGGCGGGCCTTGTGAGATCGTTGGGAGTGGCTCGATCAATCGAAGAACGGGTTGATCGACCAGTCGCCGCTGGCGCTCTTGACCTCGGAGTAGGGGCGGAGGTAGGCGTTGATGTTGTCAAGCTTGGTGGTGCCGGTCAGCTTGACGGTCGTGCTCTCCGGGTTCTCCGTGGAGTCGACGTCGGCCTCGTCGTGGAAGACGTTGTCGGGCTGAGTCTTGGCGTCGCCCAGGTTGTCGCGATCGAAGGTCCAGATGATCTTGTCCGGGGCGGCGTCACGGAAGAAGGAGACGTGGTTGTCGTTGAAGCCGATGAGGCCTTCCCACTTGGTGCGTGAGCCGTGCATGGTCTTGGTGATCGAGGTGTTGCCGACGGGCTTGGTGCCATCGACGCTGTTCAGGTTCTCCGTGTCGATCTCCTTCCAACCGTCAACGCCGTCTCGCTCGTAGGAGGGGCCACGGTTGCCGACGACGGCCTCGTTGGACGCGAAGGTGTTGGCCCACTTCTGACGGCGACGGCCGAACGGCGGGATGTGGGCGTACGAGAACGCGCCGATGCCGATCTGTTCTGCGGGCTTCGCGTCACGCTTGAACTTGACGGAGTTCTTGTCGTCGGTGGGGACGGCGCGGAAGCCGGGGTCCCACTCGGCCCGATCGGCCTTGTCTTCGTCGGTGATCGCGGAGGGCTTGTCGAACTCGTAGTTCTTGTCCTCCTGGATCTGCCCGTTCACCTCGGCCGGTGAGTAGCACGTCTCAGCGGGGATGAACCCGTCGTAGATCAGCTTGGAGATCATGTGGCGGGTGAGGTTTTCCTCGCCCGGGTTCGCGTACTTCTCGTCCAGGGTGTTGCCGTTGCGGTCCATGCGGCTGGGGACCGGATAGGTGTCCCCGTTCTGGCCGGCGAACAGCACCATGGCCTCGATGATCCCGCGGATCTGGGTCGAGTCCTTCAGCTGGCGGGCGCTGCGGCGGGCCTTGCCCAGAGCCGGCAGCAGGATCCCGATGAGCAGCGCGATGATCGCGATGACCACCAGAAGTTCGATGAGCGTGAAGCCCTTCTTCTTGGTTTGCATGACAGATTCTCCTGATTCACATTGGACGCGGTTTCGACGCGTCCGGTTGACTGTTGCTCGCCCCGGCAACACACCGTGGCGAAATCCCGGGCCCAAGGGCCCACTCGCAAGAACGGGATGTCGGGCAGCAACAGTCGGGAATCAGGGTGACGGGGAATCCCGTCGAATAAGTACGGTTTCAGATCATCTGGCTGGACTGTTGAGCCCCACAGCATGGGCTGTGAAGGAACGGTAGTGTATACGCCTGATCGCGGTCAGGGGTTCCCCACGCCGTAAAGTTCACGGCGCACCAGGCCTCGGCTCAGACCGCCACACCAACCCCGCAACCCGGAGCTCGATCCCACCATGGCAGACCAAGATACGGCAACCGTTCGGCTTCAAGAGCTCGGCATCGAGCTGCCCGAGCCCACCACGCCCGTCGCGGCCTACGTCCCGGTCGCCCAGACCGGCTCGCTCTGTTTCGTGAGCGGGCAGATCCCGATTGTGGAAGGCGCGCTCGTCGCCAAGGGCTCGGTCCCCAGCGAGGTCAGCGAGGAGCGGGCCGCCGAGTGTGCCCGGATCTGCGCCATCAACGCGCTGGCGGCGCTCCAGGGGCACCTGGGCTCACTGGAAAGGATCAAGCGGGTAGTCCGGGTCGGGGTGTTCGTCGCCTCGGACGCTGGGTTTGGCGGCCAGCCCAAGGTCGCCAACGGGGCCAGTGAGTTGCTGCAGGAAGTCTTCGGCGAGGCCGGACGCCACGCGCGAGCGGCGGTCGGGTGCTCGGCCCTCCCGCTCAACGTCCCCGTTGAGGTTGAGCTGATCGTTGAGGTGGAGTGAGCCCGGGGGCCGCCCCCGCCTGCCCGCTGACCGGTTCTTAGGCGAACGCCTTCTTGTAGTCCGCCAGGAACTTCTCGAGCCCCTGGTCCGTCAGCGGGTGCTTGAGGAACTGCTTGATCACGTTCAGCGGCACCGTCGCGACATCGGCCCCGGCCAGGGCACAGTCGAGCATGTGCTTGGGGTGGCGGATCGAGGCGGCCAGCAGCTTGGTGCTCATCCCGTAGTTGTCGTAGATTGTCCGGATGTCGTGGATCAGGTCCATGCCGTCCTGCGAGATATCGTCGAGCCGTCCGATGAACGGGCTGACGAGGTACGCGCCGGCCTTGGCAACGAGCAACGCCTGCAGCGGCTGAAAGCAGAGCGTCATGTTGGTCTTGATACCCTCGTCGCTCAACGCCTTGCAGGCCTTGAGCCCGTCGGTCGTGATCGGGAGCTTGACCACGATATTGGGGGCGATCTCGGCCCGCATCTTGCCCTCGGCGATCATCGCCTTGGCCTCTAGCGCGATGACCTCAGCGGACACGGGTCCGGGGCAGACCTTGCAGATTTCACTCAGCCGCTCGCCGTAGTCAACGCCCTCTTTGGCAATGAGCGAGGGGTTGGTGGTGACGCCGTCGAGCACGCCAAGGTCCATCGCCTCTTTGATCTCGTCGAGGTTTGCGGTATCAACATACAGCTCCATCGGAGCCTCCAGTCTTGGTTCAAAGCCGTGGCGTGAGCCGGATAGAGCCGGGCGGCGAGCCGACCGGGACGGGCTGCAAGTCTACGCCCCCTTGGCCGGGTTCTCGCCCTCGCTCTCAAGCAGGGCCTTGAGGTCGCGCCGCAGGATCTTGCCGGTCGGGTTTCGGGGCAGCTGGTCGATGACGCGGATCTGCTTGGGGACCTTGTACCCGCTGAGCTTCTCGCGGCACAGGTTGAGGACTTCCTGGGTGTCGATCGTCTCGCCCTCCATCGGCTCGACGAACGCGATGGGCACCTCGCCGCGAGCATCGTCGGGCCGCCCGACCACGCCGCACGCGCTGACCGCGGGGTGGGAGTCGATGACCTCCTCGATCTCGCGTGGGAAGACGTTCTCACCGCCGACGATGAGCATCTCCTTGATGCGGCCGGTGATGTGCACGTGCCCGTCGGAATCGATGCGGGCCATGTCTCCGGTGTGGAGGAAGCCGTCGGGTTCGATGGCTTTGGCCGTCTCTTCGGGGAGCTTGTAGTAGCCCTTCATGATGGTCGGGCCGCGGAGCTGCAGCTCGCCCTCACCGTCCTCGGGCGCGGGCTCTCCGGTCTCTTGGCTGATGATGCGGGCCTCGATGCCGGGGAGGGTGGGGCCGACCGAGTGGGGCTTGTACATCTCGGGGAGGCACCAGTTGGAGGCGGCGGAGGTCTCGGTCATGCCGAAACCCTCGTTGATGGTGACGCCGAATTTTTCTTTGAACTTGCTCGAGACGGCGTCGGAGAGCGGCTCGCCGCCCGAGACGCAGTAGCGGAGCGAGTCCAGGTCGCCGTGCTTGCCGGACTTGGAGTTGGCCAGCGCGTTGTACATCGCGGGGATGATGATCAGCACGCTGGGCTTGTGCTCGCGGGCCAGCCCGAGCATCTTGGCCGGGTTGAACCGCGCGGTGTAGAGGATCTTGCTGCCCAGTGTCAGGGGCAGCAGCGTCAGGTCAATCAGGCCGAAGCAGTGGAACTGCGGGAGCACGCCCATGAACACGTCGTCGGGCGTGATCGACGCGTGGTGGGCGGCGGCCTTGATCGCGGCGGTCAGGTTCCCGTGCGTGAGCATGACGCCCTTGGGCTTGCCGCTCGTGCCCGAGGTGTAGAGCAGGCAGGCCAGGTCGTCGTCCCCGGCGTTGGCGGATCGTCGGGGCCTGGGCAGCTTCTTGAAGTTCAGCTCGTCGAGCTTGATCAGGTTCTCGACCTTCGGTGCCTGCTCGAGGAAGTCGAGCATCGGGCCGGCCGTGATGATCGTGTCGATGTCTGAGTTGTCGATGACGTACTGCAGCTCGTCGGGCTTGAGCAGGTAGTTCAGCGGCACCACGACCCGACCGAGCATCCACGAGGCCAGCGCCGCGATCGGGAACATCCCGCTCGTGGGCAGCAGCACGCCGACGTGCTTGGCCTTGGTGGTCCTCTCGATTGCGCTGGCCACGTGCAGGGCCGCGACGTAGAGCGTCAGACCGGTGTAGGTCCTCTGGTCGTCGGTGATGTACGGGTGCCGGGGGTGAGTCAGCAGCTTCTTGAGGATGGGTCGGTGAACGCTCATGGGCGGAGTCTATCGGGTGGGCTCAGGCCCCGCCCTCATCAAGACCCCGAGCGGGCCCCTCAGCGATCACGGATGCCATCGCCATCGAGCCCGTGTGCGACAGCGAGACGTGCCACGCGGTGATGCCGCGTGATGCCGCGATCTCGCGGGCTCGGCCTTGAACGCATAGCGATGGCGCGCCCTCGGGCCCGTTGGAGATCGCAAAGTCGGTCCACCCCACGCCGTTGGCCCATCCGGTGCCCAGCGCTTTCATCGCGGCTTCCTTGGCGGCAAACCGGGCGGCGAGGTGCTCGAACCGTCGCTTGACCGACTTGTCCGCGTAGGCCTGCTCGCCGGGCGTGAAGCAGCGGTCGAGGAAGCGTTGGCCCTGGTCAGAAACCAGTCCCTCGATCCGGCTGACCTCGGTCAGGTCTACGCCGTGGCCGATGATCGAGCCCGAGATGGGCGGCGTGCCCCCCACGCCTCAGCCCTTCTTGTCCGGCTTGGAATCTGAGGCCTTGCCCGGCTTGGCGTCGGCCTTGGGGCCCGGCTTGGTCGGGTCTCCACCGCTCTTCTTGTCATCGGCCTTGGCGGGCTTTGCGTCGGTTTCGGCCTTCTTGCCGCTGTCCTTCTCCGCCTGGGCAGCCTTCTTGTACCCCTCCGAGCGGTAGTCCGTCTCGTAGAAGCCCGAGCCCTTGAAGATCACCGCGGCCCCGGTCCCGATCAGCCGCTCGAGCTTCAGCTTGCCGCACTCGGGGCACTTGCGCTTCGACGAGGCGGACATCGACTGGAAGAGCTCGAACTCGTGGTCGCACGCGTTGCACCGGTAGTCATAAGTCGGCATGGATTAGCCCTCGCTCGGCGTGATCGCCACCTTGGCCGGTCGCACCACGCGGTCGCCCAGGGCGTACCCCACGCCGAGGCACTGCGCGACGTGCCCGGGCTCGATGCCCTCGGCGGGCTGGCGCATCATCGCCTCGTGCCGCATCGGGTTGAACTCCTCGTTGGGCTCGGGGCTGATCTGTGAGACGCCGCAGTTGCTCAGCACCCGCAGGAACTCGGTCTGGATCATTCGGACGCCGCCGAGAATCGCCTCGGTCGTCAGTTTCTCGGGGTCCTGCCCCAACGCCAGCTCGAAGTGATCGAGCACGGGGATGATTGATTGCAGCACGCCACGGATCGCCTGCTCCTTGGCCTCGACCTCGTTGAGGTGGGCCCGCCGCTGGAAGTTCTGGTGGTCGGCCGCCATCCGCTGCATCTTGCCGAACAGATCGTCCCGGTCGAGCACCGCGATCTTGAGCGCCTCGACGATCTCGTCGGCGCCCGACGGGCCCTCGAGCTCGCCGCTCGCGGCGAGCCGCTGGATCTCCTTGATCCGCTCGGTGTCAAAAGCGTCCTCTAGACCGCTCGGCGCGTGCTCGGGCTGCGGGGTCGGTTCCTCGTCAATTTCGGGGATCTCGATGTAATCGTCTTCGGGCATGGCTTGGTCACTCCGGGGTCAGGCCCCCAGGAAATCGGTGATCTTCTTCCAGAAGCCGTGGCTCTCGGGGTTCACGGACTTGTCCTCGGTCTCGGCGAACGCCCGCAGCAGCTCTTCTTGCTTGCCCGAGAGTTTCTTGGGGGTCTCGATTTTGGTCACCACGACGAGGTCACCCCGTCGCGATGATCGCAGATTCGGCAGCCCCGCGTCGGGGAGGCGGAAGATCTCGCCGAACTGCGTGGCCTTGGGGATCTCGAGCTCCTGCGACCCGTCCAGCGTCGGCACCCTCACGCTCGCGCCCAGTGACGCCTGCGTGAAGCTGATCGGCATCTCCAGCAGCAGGTGATCACCCTCGCGCTCGAACAGGTTGTGGTCCTCGACCCGGACGACCACGTGCAGGTCGCCGCGGACGCCCTGCCCGCCCGGCGAGTGCTCGGGCGCGGGCGGCTCGCCCTCGCCCTGAACCCGCACCGCCTGCCCGTCGTGGATCCCCGCGGGGATCTTCACGGTCAGCTTTCGGTCCTTGGGCACGCGCCCCTTGCCGTGGCACGAGCCGCACTTGTCCTTGATCGTGGTGCCGCGCCCGCGGCAGTGCGGGCACGCGGTGACCATGCGGAACATGCCGCCCAGCCCGGCCTGCTGGACCTTGCCCTGCCCGCCGCACGTGACGCACGGGACGGGGGAGGTGCCCGGCTTGGCCCCGGTGCCGGTGCAGGTCTCGCAGACGTCGAGGCGTGTGAACTCCACGTCTCGGGTGGCGCCGGCGAGCACGTCCTTGAGCTCGAGGCTGACCTCGGTCTCCAGATCGAAGCCGCGGGCGATGCGTTGCCTGGCACCGCCGCCGAAGGGGTTCTGGCCGCCGCCCTGCCCGCCGCCGCTGCCACCAAAGATGTCGTTGAACATCGAGAAGATGTCGGAGACATCCATGTTGCGAAAGTCGTGGGCCGCGGCCCCGCGCCCCCGCAGGCCCTCGTGCCCGTACTGGTCGTAGACCTTGCGTTTCTGCTCGTCGGAGAGGATCTCGTAGGCCTCGGCGCACTCCTTGAAGCTCGTCTCAGCCTCGGCGTCGCCCGGGTTGCGGTCCGGGTGATACTTCATCGCCAGGCGGCGATAAGACCGCTTGATCTCGTCCCCGTCGGCGGTCTTCTCGACGGCCAGGACCTCGTAATAATCGCGTGTGCTCGGCATGGTCTTGGCTCAGCCTCCGTGCTTTGGTTGCCGCCAGGCGACGAGCTGGTCGAGGTGGATGGTGAAATCGAGGTCGGGCAGGTGCGTCTCGATCGCGGCGAGCAGCTCGGACCGCTTGGGCCAGTCGGGGCTGCCGAACATACGGAAGTCGTCCACGACGAGCGCCGCGATTTTATCAGCGAACGGGGCGAGCAGTTCGATCGCCTCGCACGCGGGCTCTTCGACGGTGCCCATCCCGGTCTCGCCGTGCGAGTAGTGCCCGTCGAGGAAGATGAGCACGCGGTCCATCTCGGGGCGGGCCATGAGCTGGGGCAGGGTGTCGAGAACGTCGCCGAGCACGCACTCGATGTTCTTGTGCTTGCTCAGCGAGACCTGCGCCGCAGCGTGCAGCTTGGGCTCGATCTCGATGGTCGCGACGCGATCGAAGTGCGGCGCGCACGCCGCGGTGGTGTAGCCGCGGAAGGTGCCGGCCTCGATGAAGCTGCTGGCGCTGGTCTTCTTGGCAAGGGCCCGGATCTGGCGGAGCTTGGAGACGTGGTGGGTCGCGCCGAAGGTGCACGCGGCCGCGTTCGCCAGGTCCGCCTTGTACGCCTTGAGTCCCTTGATTTGCTTGCTGAGTTTGCTCATTCTCAAGGGCCTCCGCGCGGGGAGAAAACTACTCCCAAGCCGTGTGCGGCCATTCGCGGCCGGCTTGCAAATCGAGCCCCGGCGGTTTCCCGCGGGGGCTCGATGGTTTTCATCGGTCGCATCGGTGCAACCGGGCTGGTTTTAGCTCACCGCACCAACAACCGGCCTGGCCTTCTCTTCAAGACCCGTCACCATCACGTCGGTTGTGAGCATCAGGCCCGCGACCGAGGCCGCGTGCGTCAGGGCACACTTGGCGACCAGGGCGGGGTCGATGATCCCAGCCTTGACCAGGTCGGTGTAGTCGCCGGTCGCGGCGTTGAGGCCGAAGCCGCCGGTGCCCTCGAGCACGGTCTCGACGGCGAGGTCGCCGTCGTAGCCCGCGTTGCTGGCGATCTGGTGGGCCGGGCCCTCGACGGCCTTGGCGACGATGTCGAAGCCGAACTTCTCGTCGCCCTTGGCCTTGGCCTTGCCCGCGTTGATCGCGTCGATCGTGCGGAGCAGCGCCACGCCGCCGCCGGGCACGAAGCCTTCCTTAGCCGCAGCGCGGGTCGCGTGCAGGGCGTCGTCAACGAGGTCCTTGCGGGCCTTCATCTCGGTCTCGGAGGCCCCGCCGACCTTGATGATCGCGACGCCGCCGGTGAGCTTGGCGTGGCGTTCCATCAGCTTCTCTTTGTCGTAGTCGCTGGTGGATTTCTCGTGCATCGACATGATCTGGGCGGCGCGGCCCGTGATGTCCTTCTTCTTGCCGCCACCCTCGATGATGGTGGTGTCGTCCTTGGTGATGATGACCTTCTTGGCCGTGCCCAGCTCACCGAGCTCGATCGACTCGAGGCTGCGGCCCAGGTCGTCAGAGACGTACACGCCGCTGGTGACGATCCCGATGTCCTGCAGCATCGCCTTGCGACGATCGCCGAACCCCGGGGCCTTGACCGCCGCGACCTGCAGCGTGCCACGCAGCCGGTTCACGACCAGCGCCGCCAGCGCCTCGTTCTCCACGTCCTCGGCGATGATCAGCAGCGGCTTGCCCGTGCCCGCGATCTTGTTGAGCAGCGGGAGCAGGTCGGGCAGGTTGCTGATCTTCTTCTCGCTGATCAGGATGTACGCGTCCTCGAGCACGCACTCAGCGGTCGTCGGGTCGGTCATGAAGTAGGGCGACAGGTAGCCCTTGTCGAACTGCATGCCCTCGACGTAGTCCAGCGTCGTCTCGGCGGTCTTGCCGTCCTCGACCTCGACCACGCCGTTGGCCCCCACCTTCGAGATCGCCTCGGCGATCAGCTCGCCGACCTCGGCGTCCTGGTTGGCGCTCACGGTCGCGACCTTCTTGTAGTCCGCCTTGCCCTTGCACGGCGTCGCCAGCTCGTCGATCGCCTTGGCGGCGCACTCGGCGGCCTTGTTGATCCCACGCTGCAGGTGAACCGGGTTGGCCCCCGCGGCGACGAACTTGAGCCCCTCGCTGAAGATCGCCTGAGCCAGCACGGTCGCGGCGGTCGTGCCGTCGCCGGCCTTGTCGGCCACCTTCTTGGCGACCTCGGTGACCATCTTCGCGCCCATGGACTCGAACGGCGAGGGCAGCGAGACCTCCTTGGACACGCTCACGCCGTCCTTGGTGATGTGCGGCCCGCCGAAGGATTTCTCAATCACAACGTGCTTGCCCGCGGGGCCCATGGTGCACTTGACCGCCTCGGCCAGCTGGTCCACGCCCTTCTTCATCTCGATGAGGGCTTTATCTTTGTGCATGATCTGTTTGGTAGACATGGTGTTCTCCTGGGTAGGGGCGTTTAGCCGCCGATGACGCCGAGCAACTCGGACTCACGCACGATCAGGTGGCTCTCGCCCTTGATCTCCACTTCGTTGCCGGCGTACTGGGAGTACACCACGGTGTCACCCTTCTTCACGGAGGGCTTGGCGAGCTTGCCGTTGTCCATGGGCTTGCCGGGGCCAACAGCCACGACCTTGCCCTGGATGGGCTTCTCTTTGCTGGCCTCGGGGAGGTACAGGCCAGACTCGGTGATCGAGCTCTTCTCGATGGGCTTGATTAGGACGCGATCTTCAAGGGGCTTGACTGCCATGGTTCATTCTCCGTGTATCGCGGCTGGGCCGCGGAGTAAGTCGTGTTGGTCTTGTGTGATTCGTTCCGAAGTGCGTTGAATTCAGAACCCCATCCCGCCCATGCCCGGCATGCCGCCCATGCCACCCATGCCTCCGCCCATGCCGCCCATCGGGTCGCCGCCGCCGTGGTCGCCGCCGGCGTTGTCTTCGGGCAGCTCGGTGATGATGCAGTCCGCGGCGAGCAGGATCGTCGCGACGGACGCGGCGTTCTGCAGGGCTGAGCGATCGACCTTGGCCGGGGTGATGACGCCGGACTTGAGCAGGTCCTCGTAGGTGTCGGTCAGGGCGTTGTAGCCGTCGGTGCCGGTTTGCTCCTGCACCTTGGCGACCACGACCGAGCCCTTGGCCCCGGCGTTCTCCGCGATCGTCCGCAGCGGGACGGCGATCGCCTTGCGGACGACCTCCATGCCCGCGGCCACGTCGTACTTGAAGCGGCCGATGTCGTCGGACGAAACCTCAGTCGCCTTGCCGAAGACGCTCTTCCACTCCTTGGCCGCCTCGATGGCCGCCTGGGCGCGGATGAAGCTGACGCCGCCGCCGGGGACGATGCCCTCGGCGAGCGCCGCGCGGGTCGCGTGCAGGGCGTCCTCGACGCGGGCCTTCTTCTCCTTGAGCTCGCTCTCAGAGCCGGCGCCGACGTTGACCTGGGCCACGCCGCCGGCGAGCTTCGCGAGCCGCTCCTGGAGCTTCTCCTTGTCGTAGTCGCTGGTGGCGCGGTCGATCTCGTTGCGGATCTGGGCGACGCGGGCCTGGATGTCTTTGGAGGAGCCGGCACCCTCGATGACGGTGGTGTTGTCGGCGTCGACCTCGATCTTCTTGGCCATACCCAGTTCGGAGAGCTCGATCTTGTCCAGCTCGACGCCAAGGTCCTTCATGAAGGCCTTGCCGCCGGTGAGGGTGGCCAGGTCCTCGAGCATCGCCTTGCGGCGGTCGCCGTAGCCCGGGGCCTTGACGGCGACAACCTGCAGGGTGCCGCGGAGCTTGTTGATGACGAGCGTGGAGAGGGCCTCGCCGGTGATGTCCTCGGCGATGATGAGCAGCGGCTTCTTGGCCTTCATCACCTTCTCGAGCAGCGGGACCAGCTTGGCGATGTTGTCGATCTTGCCCTCGTGGACCAGAACGAGCGCCTTGTCGAGCACGACCTTCATGCTGTCGTCGTCGGTGACGAAGTTGGGCGAGAGGTAGCCGCGGTCAAACTGCATGCCCTCGACCACGGTGACGTTGGTCTCGAGGCCCTTGCCCTCTTCGACGGTGATGACGCCGTCCTTGCCGACCTTGTCGAACGCGTCGGCCATGATCTTGCCGATCTCCACGTCGTTGTTGGCGCTGATGCTCGCGACGTTCTGGATGTCGGCCTTGCCCTTGATCGGCGTGGCCTGCTCGTCGATTGAGGCGCTGACCAGCTCGACGGCCTTCTTCATCCCGCGGACCAGCCCGTTGGCGTCAACGCCGGCCGCGATGTACCGCAGGCCTTCCTTGAACAGGGCCTCGGCGAGCACGGTCGCGGTGGTGGTGCCGTCGCCGGCGTCGTCGGAGGTCTTGGAGGAAGCCTCCTTGACGAGCAGCGCGCCCATGTTCTCGGCCTTGTTGGACAGCTCGATCTCCTCGGCCACCGTCACGCCGTCCTTGGTCACGGTCGGGCCGCCCCAGGACTTGTCGATCACGGCGTTGCGGCCGCGGGGGCCGAGCGTCGCCTTGACGGCCGCGGAGAGTTTCTCGACACCGGCAAGAAGGGATTGGCGGGCTTCGAGGTCAAAGGTCAGTTCTTTGGTGGCCATGGATGAAATGCTCCGTCGGCTGGGTTGTGGTCTCGGCTCGGGCAGGGGAGCCCGAAGCCGTGGTCATGAACGATTCAAACCGGCTCGATCTGGAGAGACCTCGCCTCGGTTCTCCTATGGCAAGGCCGGTGCCAACGGGGCACCGAGCGCAAACCACGCCCTGCAAAGCCCTTGCGGGGTTGTACGGGGGGCGGCGTGCCGGTTCGCTCTGCCGACCGGCTCTGCGGCGGGCTGCGGGCCTGCCAGTCTGGCAGACCAGATGAGGTAGGTTGTGATGGTTTTTGCACCCGATGTTGGGCCAAGGCCCCCCAGAATGCCGCTGAATGGGGTGGGTACAATGCTGACCCTGAGGAGAACCCGCTGTGACCGTACTGCCGCTGGCTGCCACCGAACTCAACACCTACCTCCCGATCTTGCTGATGATCCTGGCCGCGGTCACGTTCTCGGTCGGCAACGTCTTCGCGACGCTTGTGATTGGGCCCCGCCGGCTCGGCGCCAGGAAGGGCGAGACCTACGAGAGCGGCATGACGCCCGTGGGCACCGCCCGCAAGCGGTTCAACATCCGCTTCTACCTCATCGCGATGGTCTTTCTGGTCTTCGATGTCGAGGTGATCTTCCTCTACCCCTGGGCCGCGACGTTCCCGAACCTGGATTCGATGAGCGATTCGAGCGCGGTCTGGCTCGCCCGGATCCTGTTCTTCTTGTTCACCACGGTCGTCGCGTACGCCTATGGGTACTCCAAGGGTGTCTTCAAGTTCGACTGACCCCCGGCGGCTGGCCCACGCCCGACGGCTACGCCTCACGACTGGCGCACCCGGCATACCTCATCTTTGCCCGCATGATCGGACCCGGACCGGGCCCCGGTTTCTCACGCGTTCTCGGGTCTGGGTGCGCCCCATATCTCGACGATTCTGGCGAGAAGTGCCCGCAGATCCGGCGCACGCGTCGGCTCACTCGCAGCCGTCATGCGCCACCACACTCATCCGACAGGTTTGGTTGACACTCGCCAAGGCGCAGCCGATCAAAGGGTCTGCGAGGCTGCCCCGCAGCCACCGCTCGGAGGAGAGAGACCATGCCGGTGCCCCACGGAGAAACAAGCCTGGAATCGATCGCGGATGCGATCATCCGTGGGGGGCTGCTGCGGTCGGTGTTTCAGCCGATCGTGGACCTTGGTACCGGTGCCGTCGCGGGGCTTGAGTGTCTTAGTCGCCCGATGGGGGCCGCCGAGGGCGTCTCGCCCGGAGACCTGTTCTCCGACCAGATCAACGGCCCGCGCCGTCTCGCGCTCGAGCAGCTCGCCCGACGCCGCTCCATCGAGGGCGTGGCGGGCGTTCTGAGCCCGGGGCAGCTGGTCTTCATCAACTGCTCGCCCGAGGCGTTGGTCGGCGCGGGGCGGGTCGAGGCGTTGCTTGGGGACATCGAGAACGTGCCGGGCCTCGAGCCGAGCCGCATCGTGCTCGAGATCACCGAGGACACCACCGGCGTCAACGAGAGCGACCTCGCGCTGGCGGCTCAGCGACTCCGAGCCCGCGGGATCCAGATCGCGCTCGACGACGTCGGCGTGGGCGGCAACGGGCTCGGACGCGTCTCGCGGATCCAGCCCGACTGGGTGAAGCTCGACCGTCTGCTGATTGCCGGGCTTGATACTGATCCGGAACGCCGCAAGCTCGTGGAGTTCCTGACCCGGCTCGCCGGCGAGATCGGGTGCCGCGTGGTGGCTGAGGGTATCGAGACGCTCGACGAGCTCGCGACCGTTGTCCGCCTGGGCATCTCGCACGGCCAGGGGTTCGGGCTCGGGCGTCCCTCGGCTCGCCCGCGTGAGACCCAGCACCAGATCGTCGAGGTTCTCCGAGGGGCCGGCGTCGCGAGGCAGATCGTCACGCGACAGAACCCGCTCACCGGCCTGCCCGATCGCGTCGAGTGCGAGCGCCGTCTGGTGGCGATCGCCGACTCGGACGTCGCGTGGGAGACCGAGGTCGCGGTGGTTGATGTCCGCGACCTGCACCAGATCAACGCCCGGCACGGGTACGAGCAGGGCGATACCACGATCAGCACGCTGGGTCGTGAACTGGCTGCGGCGGGCTTCGGCAAGGTCCGCTTCGTCGGGCACGCCGGCGACGACCGCTTCTTGCTTCTCGGGTCCTCGGCGAGCGTGGAGGCGGTGATCGACGAGGTCGCGACCAGCCTCGCGGCCCAAGGCCTGGCCTCGATCCGGGGGATCCTCATGCCCGGCTTGCTGGGGCAGATGAGCAACCCCAGCGACGTGTTCCACCTGCACTCGGCGGTCAAGGCCCGTGCTGATGAGCGGCTGCAACCGGGCCGCGCGATGGTCACGATCCCGATGGGCGAGCCGGCGGGGGCCGCCTGAGGCTCGCCCAGGGCTCTGAGCCGAGCCGGGTCACAAATCCGGGGATCCGTCCCCCACCCCTTGCGTACAGTTGGCGATGGAGCGATCGGCGACGAGCAGGCTGCCGGTCGAACGCCTCTACGGGCTCGCGGTGACGCTGGCCAGTGGAGGTGTCTTAGGCGTCGCCGCGTGGCTCACGCCGGACCCCGAGGGCCACGGCACACACACCCAGCTCGGGCTGACCCGGTGCGGCTGGGTGGCCCTGTTCGACAAGCCCTGCCCGACCTGTGGCATGACCACCGCGTTCGGGCACGCCGCACAGGGCGATTTCGTGCAGGCCACGATCACGCAGCCGATGGGGAGCCTGCTCTCCCTGATCGCGGCGGCGATGCTCTGGGGCGGGCTGCACGCGATGCTCACCGGGGCCCGCGTGAACGGGCTGGTGCTCCGGCTCGTGAACCGGTGGACGCTGCTGGGCGGGTTTTTGTTGCTGCTCGCGGCGTGGGGCTACAAGCTGGCGGTCTGGATCCCCTCCTGACCCGGCACGCCGTATGATCGACACCCAGGGCGGGCCGGGCCCGCCGAACCAAGGGACCTTCTCAATGAGCACCCAAGCACGACATCTCAGCCGCTGGACCCGCGGGGCAATCCTCGCGGGCTTCGCGTTGGGCGCCGCAGTCAACCTGGGCGGGTGCATCGTCGGCTCGATGATCGGCGGGATGGCCGAGTCGTACCAACGCAGTGGCACGACCAAGTTTCAGGCCGACTACCCCGATCTGGCCGGGCACTCCTACGCCGTGGTGGTCCACGCGGACCGGGCGATCCAGGGCGCTGAGCCGGGGCTTGTTTCCCGCCTCACCAGCCGCATCAACGACCGCATCGCCCGCAATCTCATGGGCACGCCGGGCACGGCGTTTATCCCCAGCGATCGCCTGCTCTCGGTGCTGTACAACAACCCGCAGTGGCCGGCGCTGCCGCCGAGCGAACTGGGCAAGATGCTCGGTGTCGAGCGGTTGGTCTGGATCGATCTGGCCGAGTACCGCCTCAACGAGCCGGGCAACCAGTACCTCTGGGAGGGCGTGGCCGCGGGCGCGGTCTCGGTCTACGACGTCAACGCGCCGCTGGCCGACGATCCTGTGTTCGACCGGATGATCCAGGTCGGCTTCCCGGACTCGTCGGGCTTCATGCGGACGGAGATCGCCGAGGCCGCGGTGACCTCGGAGCTGAGCAAGCGGTTCGTCAACCGGGCGGCGTGGCTGTTCTACGAGCACGAAGAGCCGAACTCGATCGCGTACTGACCCAGGAACGACACCGGAGAACACCGATGCCTCGAACCAGAATCATCGCGGGGATGCTGGCCCTGCTCGCCTTGGTGCTCGGCGCCGGGTGCAACATCGTCGGCCCGGTGGCTTATGCCATTCACGGGCCCGGCAACGTGAACGCGAAGTATGAGCTGGACCGCAAGGTCGCGACCGTCATCTTCGTGGACGACCCGTCGGGGCGCATCACGGATCGGCGGCTGCGCGACCTCATGGCCCAGACCGCGACCACGGTGATGATGAGCCGGGCCAGGATGGACGACATGATCGACCCCACCGCGGTGCTCACGGTCGCCTCGAAGGACTCCTTCCAGAACCCGCTCTCGATCGTTGAGATCGGGCAGGCGGTCGGGGCCGACGTGCTGATCTACGTCGCGCTCAACCAGTTCGACCTCGAGGGCCCGGGGCAGACGTTCCTCCCGACGGCGACGTTGGCGGTGAAGGTGATGGACATCACGGAGGGCCGCCGCGTGTGGCCCGACGGCTCGGAGGGCGCGTTCATCCGCGTCGGCGGGGACTACCGGCCGGGTATCGCGCCGCGGACCTCGGCCGACCTGATTAAGGCCGAGGAACAGCTGGCCGCCAAGGCCGCGCTCGGTATCGCCCAGCTCTTCTACACCCACGAGATCACGGAGAGCGTGATCCGTTGAGTGGCGAGGCGATCAGCCCGGGGCGGGTCGCCGGCGTGGTGGTCGCCGCGTGCGCGTCGGCTCGCCGGGGCGAGCCCGCGGGGTCTGATTCGGCCCTGCTCGCCGCGCTCGCCAGCGATCGTCCCAACGAGCTTCTGGTCATCCGCAGCGGGCCCTGGGCGGATCAACCCGCCCGGCTCGGCGGGTGCCGTGTCCGGGTGATTCGTCCCCCGGTCGGCTGCGCGTGGGCCGCGGGGCCTGCGATCCGCCGGCACACGAGCGGGGCGGCCGTGCCCGTCTGGGCCGAGCCGCGTGACCTGGGATCGCTCCGCGGGTTCTCGCGTGCCGCGGTCTCGGCGGGGCCGACCGGGGCGGGCATCGCCAAACTCGCAGAATCGATCGCGGCCTCGCACGCTGAGTCAAACAGCGGTCATGCGTCGAATCACGCCGGGAATGGGCATCTTCGAGATCGGGTCGCGAGCATCGTCGTGCTCGGGTCTCACCCCTCGAGGCTGGACGCGCGGGCGGTGGTGTTCGCGTCCTCGCTCGCGGCGGTCTCCGGGCAGCCCGTGCGTGTGGTCGTGCCCCGAGGCGTGCGGAACGTGGACAGCGGGCGACGGTACGCCCGCCGGCTCAACCTGAAGCTCAGCCTCGAGTTGTGCGACGGGCCCTCGTGGTTGCAGGCCACCGGGGCCGACGTGGTGTTCCTGGACCGAGCGTATGAGTCGTCTACGCAGTTCGGCCCTTCGCTGTCCGCGTTGGCCCAGGCGTTGGGCAGGCCGATCGTGGATCTGCCGGGCACACTTCCCGTCGGGCGGCGTGAGGCGAGGCGGTACGGGCAGCCGTTGCTCGAGGCCCTGGGAATGGCTCTCCGTGAATCGGGCCCTACCCTCCCCGCGGCATGACCACGAACCCCCGGCCCATCTCACGCAGCAGCGAGCCCACCCGCGTGCTCATGGTCTGCCTGGGCAACATCTGCCGCAGCCCGCTGGCTGAGGGATTGCTGATCCACCTGGCCGAGCGGCGCGGCGTGAGTGATCTGGTGAGTGTGGATTCGTGCGGCACCGGGGGCTGGCACGCCGGCGACGCGCCCGACCCGAGAAGCCTGTCGGTCGCGCTCAAGCACGGCGTGAACCTGCCCAGCCGAGCGAGGCAGTTCGACCCGGGCACCGATATCGAGGGCTTCGACCTGCTCATCGCGATGGATCGCTCGAACCAGGCCACGCTGATCGAGCGTGGAACCCCGGCGGAGAAGGTCCGGATGATGCTCGATTTTCATCCCGAGCTTGCGGGCGAGGACGTGCCGGACCCGTACTACGGCGGGCCCAACGGCTTCGACGATGTCTACGAGATGGTGAAGATCGCGTGCGACGGGGTGCTGGACCAACTCATCAACAGGTAGTCACAGTTCCAGCATCAGCCGCTGCGGGTCCTCGATCGAGTCCTTGATCGAGACCAGGAACTGCACCGCCTCGGCCCCGTCCACGATCCGGTGGTCGTAGCTCAGCGCCAGGTACATCATCGGCCGCAGCACGATCTGCCCGGGGTTGTCCGGGTCCTCGACGGCCCGCTTCTTGATGCCGTGCATGCCCAGGATGCCCGACTGGGGCGGATTAAGGATCGGGGTCGAGAGCAGGGAGCCGAACACGCCGCCGTTGGTGATGGTGAAGGTGCCGCCCTGCATCTCTTCGAGCGTGAGCTTGCCGTCCTTGGCCTTGGCGCCGTAGGCCTTGATCGCCGACTCGATGCCCGCGAAGCTCAACGCCTCAGCGTTGCGGATCACGGGGACCACGAGCCCCTTGGGGCTCGAGACCGCGATCGCGATGTCCTGGTAGCCGTGCTTCTGGATCGCGGGCTTGCCCCCGTCCTCGACGATGTACGAGTTGACCAGCGGGAATTTCTCGAGCGCCTGAACGCAGGCCTTGACGAAGAACGACATGAACCCGAGCCCGATGCCGTACTTCTGGGCGAACGACTCCTTGTACTGCTTCCGCAGCGCCATCACGGCGGTCATGTCGCACTCGTTGAAGGTCGTGAGCATCGCCGCGGTCTGCTGGGCCTCGACGAGACGGCTGGCGACCATCTTCCGCAGCGGGCTCATCCGCTCGACCGTGACCTCTCGCTCGGCTGCGCCGGTGCTCGCAACGGGGGCCTTGGCGGGCTGAGCGGCGCTCGGGGCGGGCTTCTGCGGTGCGGCGGGCTGAGCCGCGGGCGATCGGCTGACATGATCGAGCACGTCCTGCTCGCGGACGCGTCCGCCGGGCCCGGTGCCGGTGATGGCGGAGAGCTGGGTGCCGTGCTCGGCGGCGAGCTTGCGGGCCAGCGGCGTGGCTCGCGTCTCGCCCGAAGACTCGGAGGCCCCCTCGGCGGAGGGTGCCGCGGCCGGCTCGGGCGCTGATTCGGCGGCGGGCGAAGCAGCCCCTGGCTGGGTCTCTTGCTTCGGCTCGGGCTTGTCGGCCTTTACCGAGGGCGCGGCGCCGTTTGCGGATTCGTCAACCTCGCCGACCGTTTGCCCGATCTCGATCTCGTCGCCTTCGGCCACGGTCTGCCGCAGGACGCCGGCGGCCGGCGCGAGCAGCTCGACCGTGATCTTGTCGGTCTCGACCTCGGCGACCGTCTCGTCTCGCTCGACGTGGTCGCCGTCGCTCTTGACCCAGGAGGCGAGGATGCCAGAGATGACGGACTCTCCGGCTTCGGGCATGGTGATCGGGGTGGGCATGATCGGTGGTGTTCCTGCTTCGGGCTGGGACGAGGGGTGAGCGGGTTAGGCCGAGGCGGCCAGCTTGCTCCGCCCCGGGCTCTGGTCGTTGCCCTTCACGGCCTCTTTGGGTTCGGGCTTGGGGCCGACGGCCTGGGAGATGATCACTTCCTGCTCGTGCTTGTGCTGCTTCTTGGAGCCCGTGGCGGGCGAGGCCGAGGACGGGCGGCCGATGAAGCGCAGCCGCTCCATCCCCAGCTCGTTCTCGAGCTTGTTGTTGATGAACAGATACGCCGCGGCGTTGTACGGCTCCTCCTGGGCGTAGCACCGCTCGGCGGCCTCGGGATACTGCGCCAGCATCGCGGCAATCTTCTCGCGGTGGAACGGGAAGACCTGCTCGACGCGGAGGATCGCCAGATCCGTGCGGCCGGTCTGCTTGCGGCGCTCGTCGAGCTCCCAGTAGATCTTGCCGCAGCACAGGATGACCTGGCGGACCTTGGACCGGTCCTGGTCGCCACTCACGAACATCGGGTCGTCGAGGAACTCCTCGAAGGTGCCGGTGCTCAGGTCGGCGATGTCGCCCGTCGGGATGCGCAGCAGGCTCTTGGGCGTCATGACGATCAGCGGCTTGCGGAACGGGCGGCGGAGCTGACGGCGGAACATGTGGAAGCACTGCCCCGCGGTGGACGGGTAGACCACCTGCATGTTGTCCCCGCCGCAGAGCTTGAGGAACCGCTCCATGCGGGCCGAGGAGTGCTCGGGGCCCGCGCCCTCATACCCGTGGGGCAGCAGCATGACCAGACCGCTCCAGCGGTCCCACTTCTGCTCGGCGGACGCGAGGAACTGATCGATGATGACCTGTGCGCCGTTGCAGAAGTCGCCGAACTGCGCCTCCCAGCACACCAGCATCGACGGGTCGCTCAGCGAGTACCCGTAGTCGAACGCCAGCACGCTCGCCTCGGACAGCGGGGAGTCGTACACGCACAGCGTGGCCTGGCGGACCTTGCCGTCGGGCCCGACGGTGCCCGGCGCGTGGTCGGTCGCGAACTCGCCCACCTCTCGGATGTTGTTGAGCGGGATGTACGGCTGGCCCGAGGTAAAGTCTCGAACGACCGCGTGGCGATGGCTGAACGTGCCGCGGCGGCTGTCCTGCCCGCTCACACGGATCGGATGCCCCTCGATCAGCAGCGTCGCCCAGGCCAGCGACTCGGCGTCGGCGTAGCTGATCGCCCGCGTCTCGAGGAGATTGGACCGGCCATCGAAGACCCGCTTGAGCTTCGGGTTCAGGTTGAACCCCTCGGGCACACGGCCGATCGATTCGAGAACCTCCGCGATCGTCTCCGTGCTGACCGCGGTCTCCACGGGATCGAAACTGAACTCGTGGCTGAACCCGGCCCAGCGGGAGCTGCCCGGGTCGATCGTCGGGTCGTTGGGCTTCGAGCGGGCTGTCTTCTGCGACTGCTCGAGCGTCTCGTCGATGCGGGCCTGGATCGCGCGTTTGTCGGAGTCGAGGATCACGCCGGCCTGCATCAGCTGATCGGAGTAGTCCGACAGCACCGACTTTTTCCGCTTGATCATCGCGGCCATGACCGGCTGCGTGAAGCTCGTCTCGTCCTGCTCGTTGTGCCCGTAGCGCCGGTAGCACTGCAGGTCGATGAAGCAGTCTCGGCGGAACTTCTGGCGGAACTCGATCGCGAACTGCGTCACCGCGACGACGGCCTCGGGGTCCTCGCCGTTCACGTGGAAGATCGGCGCGTCAATCATCTTGCCCACGTCGGTGCAGTACCGGGTGGAGCGCCCGTCCTCGGGAACCGTCGTGAACCCGATCTGGTTGTTGACCACGATGTGCACGGTGCCGCCCGTGGTGTAGCCCTCGAGCTGCGAGTAGTTGAGCAGCTCCTGGATCACGCCCTGGCCCGCGATCGCGGCGTCGCCGTGGATCAGCACGGGGATGACGCGGCGGCGTTCGGTGTCGGCCCGCAACCGCTGCTTGGCCCGGCATCGCCCCTCCACCACGCCGTTGACCGCCTCGAGGTGGCTCGGGTTGGACGCGAGCGCCAGGTGCACCATCTTGCCGCTCGGCGAGCGATGCGTGCCCGAGTACCCTCGGTGATACTTCACGTCGCCGCCGCCGTCTACGAAATCCTCGGTCCACGAGTCCTCGAACTCGGTGAAGATCTGCTCGTAGGTCTTGCCCAGGATGTTGTTGAGCACGTTGAGTCGGCCGCGGTGGGCCATGCCGATCACGATCTCCTCGACGTCCATATCACCGGCCGACTCGATCAGCCGATCCAGCAGCGGGATGAGGCTTTCTGAGCCCTCGAGGCTGAACCGCTTCTCGCCGGGGTATCGCTTGCCCAGGAACCGCTCGAACAGCTCGGACTTGGTCAGCAGCTCGAGGATGTGGGCCCGGTTCCCGCGCGAGAGCTCGATCCGCCCGCCGGCGCTCTCGTAGCGATCGAACAGCCACGCGCGCTGCTGCACGTCCTGGATGTGCATGAACTCGACGCCGACGCTGCCGCAGTAGATCTGTTCGAGCCGGTCCACGACGTCACGCAGCGAGACCGAGCCAGTCAGCCCCAGGCTCGATCCGTCCACCGGGCGGCTCAGGTCCGCCTCGGTCAGCTGGTGGTACTCGAGCTGCAGCGTCTCGGGGCGGTCCCGCTCGCGATCGAACGGATCGATCTTCGCCGTCAGGTGCCCGTGGTCTCGGTACGCGGTGATCAGGTCATCGACGACGGCCTGGAAGTGGCTCGCTCGGCCCGCGGGCCGCCCGCTCGCCGGGGTGATCTTGGCAGACCCGGAGCGTGCCGATTCGATCGGCGCAGCGGAGCCCGACAGCGGCGGTGTGGAAGGGGTTGGTGTGGAGGGGGTCTTCCCGAATTCGGGGGGAGTGCCCGGGGTGATCCCGTTGGCCAGATCGAACCCACGAAAGAATCCACGCATCTCGGCGTCAACCGAGTTGGGGTCCTCCTGGTACGCGCGGTACCGGTCGTCCAGGTACTCGGCGCTCCAGCTGTTCAGTGATGGCACCACGGCTCGCGGCGGGGAACTCATATCAGGCCTCGGAATAGGCGTTCAAAGACTCGGTTCTCGACGTTCCTAGACGGATAACTCGGCTCACGAAACATCGTAGACTGACCTATCGGCCGTTGGGTCCGCCCCCTCCCTCAAATCCTCGGCAATCTTCGGTAATCGAAGCCCGCCTCACGGTTTCTAAAGACCGCCTTGCGGCTTTGAAGACCGCCCGCGGGGGCTCGCTTGCTTGAGGCTCAGCCAAACCGCCCGGTGACGTACTGCTCGGTCTCTTCGAGCAGCGGGTTCTGGAAGACCGTGTTCGTCGGGCCATACTCAACAAGCCGCCCCAGGTACATGAACGCGGTGTACTGGCTCACCCGGGCGGCCTGCTGCATGTTGTGCGTCACGATCAGCACCGTGTACCGATCCGAGATCTCGTGGATCAGCTCCTCGATCCGCAGCGTCGCGATCGGATCCAGGGCCGAGCAGGGCTCGTCAAGAAGCAGCACCTCGGGGTCCGCGACGATCGCCCGCGCGATACAAATCCGCTGCTGCTGCCCGCCAGACAAGCTCAATGCCGACTCGTTGAGGCGGTCCTTGACCTCGTCCCAGATCGCGGCGGACCGCAGCGACCGCTCGCAGGCCTCGCGCAGCACGCCCTTGCGGTTCTCGCCGTCGATCCGCAGGGGGTAGACGACGTTCTCGAAGATGGACATGGGGAACGGGTTGGGTTTCTGGAAGACCATGCCAAGCCGCTTGCGAAGGTCGATCACGTCTACGTCCGGGGCATACACCGACTCGCCGGCGAGCCGGATCGTCCCGCCGATCCGCACGCTATCGACGAGGTCGTTCATGCGGTTGACGGACCGGAGCAGGGTGGACTTGCCGCACCCGGAGGGCCCGATCAGCGAGGTGACCTGCCCGCGGGGGATGTGCATGCAGACGTTGTGGATCGCCTGCGAGGCGCCGTACCAGAGCTTGAAGTCATCGATCTCCACGACGGACCGGTCGGCCATCACCTCGGGCTCGGTCTCGGGGTGATAGGTGGTGCTGACCGCCTCGCCGGCCTGGATGGCCTTGATCACGTTGGCGTGCCGCTTCTTGGGCTTGCGGTCTGTGAAGGCGTTGGGTTGTTCGGGTGGTGTGGTCATGGGGGGCATGATCGGATTGGTTGGCTTGGTCGGGGGGCTCATCAGGCGGTCTCTCAGATTGAGGCTGAGGAGGTCTGGCTTCGCAGCTTGGCCCGGGCGATGACCGCGACGAGGTTCAGGAGCAGCACGATACCGATTAACAGCAGGGTTGTCGTCCAGACGAGCGGCTCGGCGGCCTCGGAGTCCGTGCTCTGGAACCCCAGACTGTAGATGTGAAACCCGAGGTGCATGAAGGTCCGGTCGCCGTGCAGGAACGGGGCCTCGCCCGAGATCGGCAGCGACGGGGCAAAGTTCACCGCCCCCACCAGCATCAGCGGCGCGACCTCGCCGGCCCCGCGGGCCATCGCCAGGATCGCACCCGTCATCACACCCGGCAAAGACGACGGCAGCACCACCCGGCGGATCGTCTGCCACTTGCTCGCCCCGCACGCCAGGCTCCCCTCACGCATCGAATTGGGTACCGCGGCGATCGCCTCCTCCGTCGCGACGATCACGACCGGGAGCGTGAGCAGCGAGAGGGTGAGCGAGGCCCAGAGGATGCCCCGCCCGCCGAACGTCGGGCTCTCGGGCAGCTTGTGCGCAAAGAACCCGTCGAAGTACGGCGTGGTGAACAGCAGCCACCCCGCGCCCACGATCGCCCCGGTCCAGAGCACCCAGCTCGACAGCTTGGCGACCCGCTCGATCCTCGAGGGCGACGACCCCGGGCGGTGCGTGGCGAGGAGTGTGGATGCGGAACCGAGCACGACCAGCAGCAGCACCCCCGCGATGCCGATCCACCACGCGGGCCGGGGCGTGGGCACGGCGGGCCCCTCGTCGAGGTACCCGCCCATGAAGTAGCAGAAGAACCCGAGCCCGAACATGCCGTACACGATGCTCGGCACGCCGGCGAGGTTGTTGATCGCGATCCGGATCGCGCTGGTGATCGCTCCCTGCCTCGCGTACTCGCGGAGGTAGAAGGCCGCGATCACGCCCAGCGGCACCACGCAGATCGTCAGCAGCACCGTCAGGGTCACGGTGCCGACGATCACCGGGAAGACGCCGCCCTCGGTCCCGTCCATCCGCGGCTCGGCGCTGAGAAACTCCCACCACCGCGACAGATAGACCCGGGCCTGGCCCGCGAGCCCAAGACGATTGCTCGGCACCACCCGGACGACCTGCGAGAGCCGCATCGGGGTCTCGGTGGCTGAGCGGCTCTCGGGCGCGAGCCGCCCGGTCTTCGGGTCTCGGATCACGATGCGGGTCTGGCTGTCCTGGGCCCGCAGCGTTGCGAGCTCGGCGAGCGTCTCGCGGAGCCGCGTCTCGATCTCTGCTCGGTCGGTGTCCAGAGCCGTCATGCGGCTCTGGATCTGTGTCTCGGTGAGTCGGTCCGACGCCCACGGGTTCTCGAGCGTCGCGGCGAGCCCGAGTGTCATCGAGAACCCGAGCCCGCCGATGCTGGCAACGTTCAGGGCCTTGCGCCACGGGCTCGCGGTGCTTGTGCGCGCCGCCCGCCGGATCAGCCAGACGGTGAGCCCTCCGAGCAACCCGGTTGCGACCAGGACCCCGAGCCACAGCCCCATTGGCAGGCCGGGCGTGTCGCCGGTCTCCGGTTGGTTGTCGAGCAGCATCCGTCGGCGGGTCCACTCGATCCCGTTGAGCCGCCCCTGCAGACGCGGGGCCTGCACGTCGTTGAGGCGCGTGATTGCCTCGCGCCGCTGCACCGCCTGGGCGTGCAGCCGGCCGAGCGTCTCACGCACCGCCTCGGGGCCATCGGCAAGGACCACTGGCTCTGTGCCGACCTCTTGAGTGACCGAGAGGATCGCCTCGGGGACGCCCAGGAAGATGCCCCAGTCCTCGCGCTCGACGTACCACGCGTCGGCGGGCCGCTCGCGGGCGCTGATGGCGCTCAGGTCGATCCACCGGAACGACTCTTGGCCTAGGTCCCGGTTGCCGACGCGGAAGCGTTGGCGGAGGATCTCGGGGGTCGCAGGATCCACCGGCTCGGTGTTCACCGGCTCGGTGTTCAGCGGGACGCCGAGCAGTTGCTCGCCGGAGTCGAGCGTGATCAGGTCGATGGGGCCGGGCCAGAAGGTGCGGCCGCCCCGGTAGACGATGATGGCGATGATGGTGACGATCAGCGCCATGCAGACGAGCAGGGCCCCGCCGGTGAGCCAGGTCGCCGACTCGCCCCGTGCCGCGGGTGGCGTGCGTCGCTTGTGGCGGTGCTCGGAGATGAGTGCGGGGTTGAGCGTCACAGGGCGGCGTTCTTTCGGCGGACACGCTGGCGGACGATCTCCGCGGACGTGTTGATGATGAGCGTCATCACGAAGAGCACGAGCCCGCAGAGGAAGAGCACGCGGTAGTGCGTTCCGCCTCGCGGCGCCTCGGGCAGCTCGACGGCGATGTTCGCCGCGAGGGTCCGGAACCCGGAGAAGATGTTGGCCGAGATCTCGGGGGTGTTACCCGTGGCCATGAGGACGATCATGGTCTCGCCGACCGCTCGGCCCAGCCCGACCATGACCGCTGAGAAGATGCCCGAGCCGGCGACGGGCAGCACCACCCGGACCGCGGTCTGCCACCGAGTCGCCCCGGCGCCGAGCGACGCGGACCGCAGCCCGCTGGGCACGGCCTGCATCGCGTCCTCGCTGATGGTGTAGATGATCGGGATGACCGCGAAGCCCATGATGAGGCCCACGACGAGCGTGTTCCGCTGGCTGTAGGTCCCGAAGATCGACTCGCGCGGGTCGAGCCCGGCTGCGGACAGCACCATCGCCAGCCCGGTTCCCACAAGCACGCCCAGAACCAGAAGCCCCAGGACCCGAGACAACTCGCCGGTCGCGGCAGCGGCTCGCGGCAGCCGCGAGACCCGCTCGCCCCATCGACGACCCAGGAACCGCGACCACACCTGAAAGAGCAGCACCATCATGAGCGGGACGGTCGCGAGCACCCACCCCGGGGTGGCGCTGCCGTAGTTCCCGTTGAGCCAGGGGATCAGGCCCGTGTTGGCGGCGGCGTCCGATCCCGCCGCTGGGCCGGCGGCGGGGTTGGCGAACAGCGTCGCCTCGATCGGGTCACCCAGCAGGACCGCGACCAGGGCCCCCGCGGCAAGCGTCAGCCCGATCAGCGTCAGCTGCTTGCCCGAAGAAACCCGCCGCATCGTGCGTGTGGGGACGTAGCGGATGAGCGTGCTGCCAAGCATCAGCGAGATCGGCAGCGCGAGCATCAGCAGCAGGATCTCGCTGAGGTGGTCTCGCAGGAACGGCGCGACGAGCATCGCTGCGACGAACCCGAGCACCACCGACGGCAGCGAGGCCATCAGCTCGATCATCGGCTTGATCTTGCGGCGGAGCCTCGGGTGCAGAAACTCGCTGGTGTACATCGCCGCGAGCACCGCCAGCGGGGTCGCGATGAGCATCGAAATAACGGTCGCCTTGAGCGTGCCCCAGATCAGCGGCACCAGGCTCATCTTCGCCTGGGCCCCGGGCGAGCCCGTGGACTGGTAGACGTACTTGGGCTCGTTGTACCCCTCGTACTGGATCGGCCGCGCCAGCGACCGCCACCCGACCTCGGGGTACCCCGGGTCCACGTCCCACGTCGTGAGGCTCTGATCGCGATCGAGCGCCGCGACGAAGTTCAGGTCCGCGCTCAGGGTCAGGTGGTCGAGTTGCGAGACGGTCCCGGGCAGCCGTGCCACGCGCCGAAGGCTCGTCATGTTGAACAGCGAGACCGAGCCCGCAGCATCAACCATCGCGAGCGTCCGGTCCTGGTTGGAGGTGCTCATCGCCACGATCGGCTCGGGCTGCGTGGCGCGGGAGACCATGGTGAGGCGGGCCTCTCGGCGGTCCGTCGCGCTGCCCGCGTCATCCGCCCGTTCACTCGGTGGCGCGAACGTCCAGGAGCTGACGCGGCTCGCCGAATCCGCGACGAGCAGCGACCGGGCCCCGAGCGCCGGAACAGTAACGGTCACGGTCTCGTTCTCGCCCGTCAGCCTGAGGGCATCGACCAGCAGGAACTCCTTGGAGCGGTTGGACTCGCGGGCGTGGTGCACCGCGCGGCCGTCGGCCCACAACGCAACCACGTGCAGCCCGTCCGCGTCGGTCATCAGCCAGTCCGGCACCGGGCCCGGCTCGGAGGTGACGGGAAACTGCGTGACTCGGGTGCGGGCCGAGGCGCCCGAGAGCGATCGGTGGACGCGGATGCCGCCCAGTGTGATCGAGCCGTCCTCGCGGGCCGCGATCACAAACTGCTCGCGCTCGTTGGCCGCGGTCCCCGCGATGCGGCGCACCGGGCCCACGCCCTCGCGGAGTTGCACGGGGTCCGAGACGCTCAGGCTCAGGGCGACGACCCGCCCGCCGTCGTCGAAGCGCTCGAACACGGAACCCGGGGGGACTTCGAATCGGAGCGAGCCGGTGTCGTTGAGACCGCCCGACTCGTCGGGCTCCAGGGCCCGCGTCTCGCCCGGCTTCATCGCGAGCAGGCTCTCGGGAATCCCCGACTCGGCGACGATCCCGTCGTTGACCGCGAGCACGCCCGTGGAGAGGCTGCCGTCTTCGTGCCCGAGAAAGACCCGGCCGGTGCCCCGCTCGTAGAACGACGCGGTGACGGGCGACGCGGGGGTGAACACCGGCGACCCCGAGAGCACGCGGCCCGTCTGGGTCTGGATCAGCAGGCCCTCGCCCGACGCGTCGACCAGCGCGTACCAGGCGTTGTCGGACGAGAGGGTGGCAAACAACGACCGGGCCTCGGTGGCTTGGACCGAGACCCGCCGGGGCTCAGAAGCACTCCCGGGGATGAACAGCGGCACCGCGACGACGAACAGGAAGACGCAGATGCCGAGCATGGCCGCAAGAACCCCGAGCCCGCCGGTCGTGATGACGGCTTGGGCCACACGGTCGCTGAGCCGCACGAGTCGTGAGGTGCGGCGGCGTGAGGGGGAGTGGCGTGGGGGGGAGTGGTTCGAGCTATCCATGCTGTTCCCGAGAGGTCTCAGTGTTCGTGCAAAGACCGATTCGCTCAGCCGTCCGTCGCAAGCCCGACCTTGACGAGTTCCTCCGTGGCCACCTCCGCGGAGATGGGATAGGCACCGTCACGGATGACCGCCTCCTGCCCCTTCTTGCTGAAAATCATTCGGACGAACTCGGCTCGGAGTGAGTCGAGCGGTGTGCGAGGGTCGTGGTTCATGTAGACGTAGAGGAATCGGGCGAGAGGGTAATCGCCCGAGTTGGCGGCCTCGGGGTCCGGGGCGAAGCTTTCTTCGTCGGTGTACTCGCTGACGCGGAGAATCTTGACGTCCGGGGTGCGGAACCCGACGCCGGAGTACCCGATGCCGTAGGGGTCGCTCGAGATCGCGTTGACCACGCCGGCCGACCCGGGCTGCTCCTTCACGGACTCCTTGTAGTCGTTGCGGTTGAGGGCGACCTTTTTGAAGAACTTGTAGGTGCCCGAGGCCGAGTTGCGGCCGTACAGCGAGAGCGGGTGGCTGGCCCAGGCCGGGTCGGTCGCGCCCAGGTCGCCCCAGGTGAGCTGCTCGCCGGCGACGGAGAACGCCTCCTCGAGCTGCTCGAGGGAGATGGTCTCGATCGGGCAGTCCTTGTTGACGAAGATGGCGATGCAGTCGATCGCGGCCCGCAGGGCGGTGGGCTCGTAGCCGAACTTGGCCCGGAACTCGGCGGTCTCGTCGCTCTCCATCGCGCGGCTCATGGGCCCGAACTGGGCCTGGTTATCGAGCAGCGCCGGCGGGGCGGTGGACGAGCCCTTGCCCTCGACCTGGACCTGGACGGCGGGGTAGAACTCGCGGAAGACCTCGGCCCAGTTGGTCATCAGGTTGAGGATGGTGTCTGAGCCGATGGACTTGAGCGTGCCCGCGATGCCGTCGGAGCGGACCTCGTACTCGGGGAGCTTCGGGTCGATGTCTTGCATCGCCGTGGCCGATGTTGTGCAGAGAGTCAGCGCCGCCAGAACCAGTCTCTTGAGCATGGTAAACCTCGGGTGCCAGAGGCGGTCGGCGGAGTGATTCCACACCCCAAAGAGCCGGATCCGCCGGTGATGGCCAGAGTCTACCGGTCGGGCTTCTCGGGTTTAGCGTTTCCCGAGCCGCACCGAGGCCCCCCCGTTTGACGACGCCTGAGAGCCGTTTTTGAGGGTGAAGATTCCGTTAAGGCTCGCTTTGCCCTCGATCTGCGTGTCAAGCCCGTCGGCAAACCGGAGGAAAAACGAGTAGCCCGGACCCGGGGCCATCGAGACCCGCGCCCCGGTCGCCAGATCCTCGGAAAACTCCCACGCGGTGAGCAGCTCCCCCGACTCGTCTCGCAGCTCAAACCGGAACAGCCCACGGCTCCAAACGGGCAGCCGCGAATTCGATTGCGGCGGGAAGAGGTACACGATCACCGGGATCGTGTCCATGTATCGGTTGTCGTTCGAGTCGGTGGGTGTGCCCACGGTGAGCAGCATCTGCACCGGAACCGCGTCGCTGTTCTCAGCGGTCTGGCGGATCTGCTGGGTCTGGTTGGCCGAGACGGGCCGCTGGGGGCCGGAGGTTGTTGTGGTGCACCCGCTCGGCCCGAGCAGTGTGAACACGGCCAGGACCGTGGCGGTGGTGACGGCCGTGAGGCTGGTGACGCTCGGGTTAGTCCTCATCGGTGGGCTCCTCCCCGTCCATCTCCGGGTCCTCGGTGAACGAGTCGAGCTGAAGGGCCTGGTCCACCTTGCTGCGGTCGTTCATGCTCTCGAGCGACCGCTCGGTCAGCTCGTTCATCCGGATCACCGCGGCCCCCTTCTCGCCGGGGATGACGTACGGCGTGAGGATGATCAGCAGCTCGGTCTTGATCTTCTCGCTGCTGTCCGTGCGGAAGAGCCCGCCGATCAGCGGGATGTCGCCCAGCAGCGGGACCTTGGTCTCGCGGCTGGACTCGCTGGTCTGGATGAGCCCGCCGATCACGACGCTCTGCCCGTCGCTGACAGCGACGGTGGTCGAGAGCCGCCGCTGCGTGATGATCGGGACCTCGAAGTTCTCGTCGATCTGCGTGGACCGGTCCGAGACACTGGAGATCTCGGGGGAGATGTCCATCCGCACGAACCCGTCCGATGAGATCGTCGGGGTGACCTCGAGGATGATGCCGACCTCGCGTTGCTCGGTCTCGGCCCGCAACAGGTCGCCGCTCTGCACGGTGCCGACGGGCACGGTGACGTTCTCACCGACCTGGATGCTGGCCGTCTGGTTGTTGGCGACCTGGACCTGGGGCCGGCTGAGCACCTCGAGCTTGCCCTGGGCCTGCAGGGCTCGGATCAGCAGCCCGAAGTCCGTGCTGGCGATCGCGAGGTTGGGCACGCCGAACGCGGTGGCGACGCCCGCCCCGGCGGCCAGCGCCCCGAAGGAGTAGTTGTCACCCCCGATGTTGGACTGCGTGATGGTCGAGCCGTTGATACTCGACTGCACCACCACGCCACCGACGTTGACGTCCATGCCCCACTGCCCGAGCGAGTCGAGCGTGACCTCAGCGATGAGCACCTGGATCATCACCTGTGGCGGGGCCGCGTCGAGCTCCTCGATGATGTTGGTCACCGCGTCCACGTACCGCGGCGAGGCCGAGATCACGAGCTTGTTGCTCGACGGGTCGCCCACGATCGTGACCTCACGCTCCAGCTGGGCCAGCAGCGATCCGGACACCTGAGGCCCCAGCGTCGCACGGGCGATGTCGGCCTCGCCCTCGAAATACGCGGCCAGCGTGTTCTGCACCTCCGTGGCGTCCGCGTTCTTGAGCTCGACCACCAGCCGCTCTCGCTCGACCGCCTCGATCGAGTCGAGCTCGGTGACCAGCGATCGGACCTCTTCGATCAGGTCGGGCGTCCCGCTCACCAGCAGCATGTTGGTCCGCCGATCGATGGTGACGATCAGCTCTTGTCGCTCGTCGGGCACTGCGGTGAAGGTCTCGCGGGTGTCCACGGCCTCGTCGCCCTCGGCCTGCGGCCCGCGGGGATTGGGCACCAGCACGTAGCGGTTGCCCCGCTGCGTCAGGCTGAACAGGTCCACCAGCACCGACTGCATCTGCAGCGCGTCGGCGTTCACCAGCTCGAACCGCTCGATCACTCGGTTGCCCCGGGTCTCCTGGTCCAGATCGGTGATGATCGTGGTCAGGAACTCCACCATCGCCGGCGTGGCCTTGATGAGGATCGAGTTGGTCCGGCGGTCCGGGGTCAGCGTGATCTGGTCGCGAACCGAGCCGTCGATCGTCGCCTCGGCGGCGAAGTCGGGCAGGTTCTGCGTGAACACCCGCAGCCGCGTGGCCGACGCCCCGAGCTGCTTGCCCGAGATCGTCCGGCCCGCGAGCACGTCCTCGAGCAACGCCACGACCTCCGCAGCGGTCGCGGAGCCGAGCGTCACTCGCCGGACCTCCTCGACGGCGCCAACGTTGGTGTCCGACAGATCCAGGACGAGCGATTTGATCCGTTCGATGTCCTCGTCGGAGCCGCGGACGAACAGCGCGTTGAGCCGCTCGTTGGGCACCAGGTCCACCGCGTCGGCCCCGCGTCGGGCCAGCTCTCGGTTGAGGTAGAGCTCGCGGATCAGGCTCGCCATCTCGGCGGCCTTGATCGAGTCGGTCAGCGGGATCAGCTCCGTCTTCTCGGCATTCTCCGCGTCCAGGTCGGTGATCAGCACCTCGACCAATGCCACCGACTCCTCCGGGCCCGCGACGATCACCGCGTTGGACCGCTCGTTGATCGAGAACGCGACGTTGGACGCCAGCGCCCGTCCCACGGTCGTCGAGGGCAGCCCGACGCGGTTGGTCCCCGCGGGCCGGCCCAGGTTTGTGCCCTGGCTGAACAGCTCGAGCAGGACCTGGCGAACGCGGGTCGCCGAGGCGTAGCGGAGCGGGAAGATTTTGACGGTGACCGCCGACCCGGCCGGGGTGCCGTCGAGCTGCGCGATGATCGCCTCGATCGCATCGAGGTTCTCGGCCGACGAGGCCACGAGGATCGCGTTGGTGCCCGGGTCGGGCAGCAGCTGGATCGGGCTCGTCAGGTCGATCTGCACGGGCCTGTCGCTCGTGCCGCTC
The DNA here is from genome assembly GCA_047620485.1 of Phycisphaerales bacterium. Lineage (GTDB taxonomy): Bacteria > Planctomycetota > Phycisphaerae > Phycisphaerales > UBA1924 > JBLHKT01. Next base: position 247,825 of record JBLHKT010000001.1, read on the forward strand.
AGCAGGTTCAGGCGGCGGACCTGCTCGGCGATCGCCGGGGCCGCCCCCGCTCCCGTCGGGCTGGTGGGCGCGAGCATGCTGCGCACAACATTGGCGACCTGAGCCGCGTCGGCCAGCTGCAGCCGCACGATTCGCATCGCCAGGCTTTGCTCGATCGAGCCCTCATCGAGGGCCTTGATCACGGACCGGACCGCGACCATGTCCGCCGCCGAGGCCACCACCGCGACCGACCCCATCTCGCGCAGCGGGACCAGGCCCACCGGCTCGGCCACGATCCCCGGGCGGTCGCCCTGCTGGGCTCGGGTCAGCCCCAGGCGGACCAGCTCCTGCACGACCTCTTGCGGGTCTCGGTTGGACACGCGAACGAGTTCCAGACCGCGGGCCGGGCTGCCCGGCGTCGCGGCGGCGCCCGGGTCATCGGGGGTCAGCCCCGCGCCGTCGAGCTGCACCGCGACGCTCGAGATTTGCGTAAACAGCTCGTCGCTCGACGCCACGACCAGCGAGTTTGAGTCTCGGTCGATCTCGATGGAGAGGGTCTCGCGGCGGGACTGGGCGATCGGGCCAAACGTGCCCAGCAGCGTGGTTCGGAGGCGGGCCGCGGGGATGGTCGAGAGCCGGATGATCCGCGGGGAGGCCTGGGTGTGCCCCGCCTCCTGCTCGAGCTGCTTGGCGAGCGTAGCGATCTGCTCGAACTGGCTGTCCTCGGCCCGGACGATGATCGCGTTGGACGAGTCGTCCCCGAAGATCAGCAGGCGGCGGGAGTTGGCCGCGCCGTTGGCCTGGTCCACGAACAGCTGCTGCAGGGTCTGTGCGATCGACGAGGCCCGGCCGTTGCTCAGCGGGATGATCCTCGGGGCGGGCAGACGCAGGATGTCGGGCAGATCCAGCTGCTTCACGATCGACTCGATGCGGGCCAGCTCACGCCGCCCGGCGAACACGATCAGGCTGTTGGTCTGCGGCTCGGCCGACACCGTCGGAACCATGTCGCCCTGAACCAGCACGGTCGGCTGATAGAAGTTGTTGTCCCGGCCGTTGCCCTGCTGGCGTCGCTCGGCTTCGAGCCGCACCCGTTCACGGTCGAGCTGGTTGTTCAGCGGCGCCCGGAAGCCCTCGTTGAGCGCGCGGGCGACGGTGGTCGCTGAGGCGTGCTTGAGCGGGATCAGCACCAGCTGCTCGGAGGTGTCGTACTCCTCGGTGTCCAGCTGCGCGAGCAGCGAGGTGATGTTCTCCCAGATTCCCGCGTCCGCCGTGATCACCAGGCTGTTGGACGCCGGGTCGGGCACGACGCTGACCGATCGCTCGGCCTGGGTCTTGGCCTCGGGGGCGTACCGCCCGAAGAAAACCTTGAGAGCCTCGGCGGTTTGCTCCGCGTCAGCAAACTCGAGCTTGACAAACTCGGTCCGCCGCTCGGTCTGGTTGGCCACGTCGAGCTGCGAGACCATGTCCTGGATGAACGCCATCTCCTCAGCGGTCGCGGTCACGATCAGCGAGTTGTCATCGGGCATGTAGTCGATCGAGGGCGCTGGCTCACCGTCGCCGCGTGGGCGGTTGCGGACCAGCTGCCTGAGCGAGAGCGAGACCTCCGAGGCCTGCGCGTGCTGCAGCGGGAACCGCTCGAACTCGATCGGGGCCTGGTCGGGCGCGACGTCGAGGATCGTGATGCGCTGCTGCACCGCCGCCACGTCGGCCTCGGGGCCTGTGAGCAGCAGCGAGTTGGTCCGCGAGACCGGAGTGATGCGAACCTGCAGCCCCTCGGGGAGGGCCAGGTCGAGCGCGCGGGCGAGCTCGGCGGCCCTGGCCGTCTCAAGCTCCACGATCTGCATCACGTCCTGCTCGCCGCCGCCGGCGAGGATCTGGTCGAGATAGGCCACCGCCTCTTCAACGCGAGGCCGCTTGCCCACCAGCATGAGCAGCCGCCGCTGCTGATCGATCCGGACATCCACCGAGTCGGGGTCTTTCCCGTTCCACGACCGCCACCCGGGCGTGGCCATCAGGCCCTGCAGGGTCTGGGCCGTCGCGCGCAGATCGACACCCGGCGCCGCGACCGCCTTGAGGATCGTGTCGTCGAGCTCCGAGCCGGGCTGATCGAGTTCTTTTACGATCGACTCGATGGTGTCGAAGAGCTCGCCCTGCCCGAAGAGCACGACCGAGTTGCTGCTGTCGTTGACCTGCACGAGGACCTTGCCCTCGCCGCCCTGGGCCTGGTTGCGACTCGTGAACCGCTCCCACTGCAGCTGCTGGCTGATGCTCTGAACGGTGTTGCGGATGTCCGTCACACGCACGTGCTCGAGCGGGATGATGCGGAACTGCAGTTCCTGGGCCTCGGCCGGCGCATCGAACTGCGCGACCAGACTCTCAACCTGGGCAAAGTCTTCATCCGAAGCCGAGACCACGATCGTGCCGCTGCGTCGGTCGCCGACGATCGCGGCGTTGGCCCCGGCGCGGCGGGCGCCACGCTGCCGCTGGATCCGGTCGCGGTCGGCAAAGAACTGCTTGAGCGACCTGGCAACCTCCTGCGCGTCGGCCCGCTCGAGCTTGATCGAACGGATCGGGAAGGTGTCCGTCTCGGCCTTGTCGATCTGGGCGACGATCTCGCGGATCTCCGCCAGGTCCTTGGCCGGGGCGCGAACCACGATCACGCCCGAGTTCTCCTGGGCCGAGATCAAAATCTCGTCCTTCTTGGCCGGGTCGCGGCCGATGATCACCTGTGTCACGATCTGCTGCACCGCCCGAGGCGAGGCCAGCTGCAGCGGGATGATCGCCAGCTCAAGATCATCGCGGGCGGTGCTCGCGTCCGCGGTCTGCAGAATCGAATTCAGCTGCAGGTGCTGGTCCGCGTTGGCGGTCACCAGCAGCGCGTTGGTCCGGTCGTCAGCGACGAACCTCGCCCGGGCCATCTCGTTGGCTCCGGGACCCTGCCTCTGCGCGTCGAACAGCGTCTGAAGCGTCCGCTGCAGGTCGGTCGCTTGGGCGTGGGCCAGTTCGTATCGCTTGATCGCCAGCCGCTCGGTCACCGGGCTCTGATCGAGCAGCGAGATGAACCGGTCGATCAGTCCGAACGCCGCGTCGGGCGCGGTGACGATCACCGCGGTCTGGCTCGGATCCACCGCGACCGTGACGAGCGACGGGTCGATCGCGCCGCGCACGATGTTGCCCGATTCGTCGGGAACGCCCAGGTTCAGCTCGCGGACCCGCCGGGCCTGTCGCCCGGTCGGGGCCTTGGCGACGAGATCGCGGATCGCGGTCGCGGCCCGGGTCGCCGAGGCGTTGGCGAGCGGGTAGACCTTGACGGTGAGCTCCGCCGACTTGCCCAAGCGTGAGATCCCCGCGATCAGCTCGCGGACGGTACTAAAGTCCGTGTCGTTGGCCCAGACGACCAGCGCCTGCCCCGCGACATCCGGAACGACCGCGACGCGGCTGGTGAACCCGCCGGGGTTGGCCTTGGTGCTCTGCCCGATCTGCCGAACCGTCTGCGTGATCATCTGCGACACCGCTCGCGGGTCAACCGACTCGGGCAGCTGCACCAGCCGCACGCCGACGGGCTCGGCGGGCATCTGCGACTCGAGCTGGGCCGCCAACTCCGCCACCCTCTCGGTCAGGCGCGGCGAGCCGATCACGATCAGTGAGTTGGTCGCGGGGTCCACCGCGATGCGAAGGTCGGTGGTCTTGATCGGAGACTCGTCTTGCGGCGGGGTGGCCTCGGGCTCGGGCGTGGCCGGTTGCTCGGCTTCGGGCTCGGCCGGCTGCGAAAAGTTCGTGGGCAACGCGATCGCGATCAGCTGATCGATCCGCAGCAGGGGCGTTGCCCGGCTTGTCGGCTTGGCGGGTTGCTCGGGATCGGCCAACAGCTCGTCGGTCGTGATCACCTCGACGTTCACGCCCCCCTGCTGCTGCAGCAGGCGGCGGATGGTCTCGGCCATGTCCTGCGCGCTCACCTTGGATCGGTCCAGCGGGATGGTCTGCAGCTGCCGACCCGTGTTTAGCGTCGCCGACTCGAGCGACGCGGCGAGCTCTTCGATCGTCTTGAGTTGGTCCGCCGTCGCGCGAACGATCAGCGAGTTGCTCCCCCGGTCTACCCGAACCTTCGGCGGCGGGCCGCCCAGTTCGTCCTCGCTGAACATCGCCTCGAGGGTCTGCGCCAGGTCGCCCGCGTCCGCGTTTAGAAACGTCAGCACCCGGACGATCCGAGCATCCGCCTTGTCGCCGGCGGGGACGTCGAGTCCCGCGATGACCTGCTCGGCCAGATCGAGCTGGGCCTGGGGGGCGCTCACGACCAGCGCGTTGAGCCGGCTCTCGGGCTCGATGCGGATCGTGGTGCCGGGCAGCGCCTGGCCCCGGCGAGCCATGTCCCGTGCAATAGCAACACGCACGTACGGCGAGGCCCCCTCAAGCGGGTCGTCCTCGCTCAGGATCCTCTCGATGATCGGGGCGATCGCCTCGGCCCGGGCGTGGTTCAGGAAGATGGTTCGAACGGAGACGCCGCCGGGCTCGACGCCGATGTTGTCCATCTGCGAGATCAGGTCACCGGCCTGCTGGATCTGCTCCTGGCTGCCCGAGACCACCACCGCGTTGCTGTTGGGCTCCGCGGTGATCGTTGGCTTCGGGTCGCCCGGCTTGGCGCTCGCCTGCATCGCCTGCGAGATCGCCTTGGCCACCGGGCTCGCGTCACCCTCGCTGAGCGTGAAGACCCGCACGCCGATGCTGACACCCTCCGCGGCGCGGTCGAGCGTTGCGACCAGCTCGGCGGCGAGCGGCATGATCGTCTCGGGGGCGCTGACCGTCACCCGGTTGCCCTTCGGGTCTGAGGTCACCACGGGCTTGGGGACCGAGAGCCCCGCGGCGGACGCGCGCCGGAGATCGATCGGCCACCGGGCCGGATCGGCGAGCATGGTCTGCAGCGTCCGTGAGACCACGCCCGCGTCCGCGTTGACGAGCGTGAACACGCTCAGACGCGACGGGGGGATCATCGGGGCCCGGTCGTCGTAGGCCGCGAGCGTGCGGACCGCGTCGGCGACCACGTCGGGGCGGCCCATGACGAGGATGCTGCCCGAGTTCTCATCGACAACCAGCTCGGCCGGGCGGCGGCCGTCCGGCGTCGTCTCCTCAAGAATCTTGGTCACGGTCGAGGCCAGGCGTGCCGGCTCGCCCCGCTGCGGGAGAAACGGCACCGCCGATCGGTCCTGCTCGACCGAGGGCTGATCCAGTCGCTCGATGAGTTCCTCTGCGATGGTGAGCAGCGCCGGCGGCGCCGTCACGATGACCGAGTTGGTGCGCACGTTTGCCTCGACCGAAACCGGCGTGCCGCCGACCTTCTGCCCTTGGCGCGCATAGTCTCGGATCACCTGGTATCTCGACCACTCGGGCACCATGTTTAGGATGTCGTCCTGCTCACCGACCGTGAGCACCCGCTGCACGATCACCGTGATCGCCTCGGCGTCGGCGTGCTCCAGCGAGAACGTCCGCACCTGCGGGGCGTCCGCGTCCTGCGGCTCGCGGTCGAGCGGCTCGATCAGCTCCTCCATCTTGTCCAGGTCCGCCTGCGGGCCAGACAGGATCAGCGCGTTGGACCCGACCGCGGCGATCACACTCACCGGCCCGCCCGCGGGCAGCTCGAGCGTCGGGACGGCCTGGGTGATCGACTTGGCAACATCCGCGGCCTTGGCGTGCATCAGCGGGAGCACCCGCACCGTGTTGCGACCCGCGACCGAGGCCTCGGTGTCCAGCGATTCGATGAGCCCGCTGGCGATCTCCTGGATCTCCTCGGGCGCCGAGATGATCAGCGTGTTGGAGGGCCGGTCCGCGGCGATCTCAATCTTGTTGGTGCCCGCGTCGCCGGGCAGCTCCCGGAGCCGGCTCGCGAGCAGCTGACGGATCAGCGGCTCGAGCCGCTCGGCCCGGGCGTGGCCGAACTGGTACATCCGCAGCGAGGACGGGGCGCGGTCCGCGCCGTCCAGCTCGTGCAGCACGGACTCGATTCGCTCGAAAATCGCCGGCGGCCCGCTCACGATGATCGTGCGGCTGTTGGGCTCCGAGTCGATCGTGATCGGCGTCTGCCCCGTCGCGGCCAGGGCCCCGCTGCTGGCGAGCTTCCGCAGCGCCGTCACCGCGGCGTTCAGGTCCGCGCGGGTCACGGTGTACGTGCGCAGTTCCGTCTCGGTCGCGATGTTCGCCGTGTCCAGCGACTCAACGATCTGCTCGAACCCGGCGAGCCGTCGGGCCGGCGCGTCCACGATCAGTGAGTTGGTCGCCCGGTCGGCCCGGACCACGATCTCACGCGGCTGGCGGAGGTCCGGCCGAGGCCGCCCGCGGCTGTCCGTCGGCATGGGCGGCTGGGGGTACATCTCGTCGATCGTGACCGCGAGCTCCTCGGCCCGCGCGTGCTTGAGCGGGAAGATCCGGATCTCACGCCCCTCGGCGTCGAGCGATTGCGCGTCGTTGAGCTCACGGACGATGCCCTGGATCTCGGGCAGCACGTCCGGGTGGGCGCTGACGATCAGGGTGTTGGTCGCCGCGTCGGCCTGGATATCCACCGGCTCGCGCGACCGCTCCTCGATCGGGCGCTGCTGGTACGACCGCTGAAGCACGCTGGCGAGGCTCGCCGCGTCGGTCGAGCGCAGCCGCAGGATGCTCAGCGGCGGCCGCTCGGTGTTCTGCTCCGCGTCGATGGACCGGATGAGCTGCTCGATGATGGGGAACTGGGCCGGGGTCGCGGCGACGAGCACGGAGTTGGTCGCCTCGATGGGCTCGAACACCGGCTGGGGCCCGCCGCGGAGCCGCATGGACTCGCTCGACGTGACGAGGTCTCGCAGGAAGTCGATGACCTCCTCAACCTTGGCGAGCTGCAGCTCGATGAGCCGTGTCTCGCGGGCCGGACCGATCTGCTCTTGCAGCTGGTCGAGAATCGTCATGAACCGCTTCATCGCGTCGGCGTCCGCGACCACCTCGAGCGAGTTACTCTGGTCGTCGATGCTGACCTCGACCGGGTTGGCGCCCTCAATCTGCGCAATCTGGGCCTCGTAGATCATTAGCGCCCGCTCGCGGATGTCGGTGGCCTGCGCGTTGGCGATAGGGACGATCCGCAGCGACCGCTCGAAGGGGATCGCCTCAAGGCTCTGCAGCACCTGCTCGACCTTCGCGAACGTCACCTCGTCGCCCGCGACGATCAGGGTGCTCGACACCGGCTCGGGCTCGATGACGACCTGCACCTGCGGGGCCCCGGACTTGGCGGTGCCCTGCAGCGTGCCCTGCCGGGCCAGCCCCTGCAGCATGCGGGTCACCGCGTTCAGGTCCGCGTTTACCACGTGGTAAGTGCGGAGCTCGGCCACCGGGGGCAGCTCCACGCGGTCGAGCCGCTCGGCGAGCTCCTCGATCGAGTCCACCCGGTCGGCGATCGCGTCGATGATCAGCGAGTTGCTCGAGGGCTCGGCGCTGACCGTGACCTCCTTGGGCTGACGCAGCCAGACCATCGGCTTCCCGCGGCGGTCCAGCGGGACCGGGGGCTCGGGGTACAGCTGGTTCATCGCCTTGGCCACGTCCTCGGCCCGCGCCACCTTGAGCGTGTACAGCACGGTGACCCGCTCGGGGCCCTCGGTCTGCTTCTTGTTCAGGTCATCCACGAAGGACTTGATCTCCTCGAACAGGTCCGCGTGCGCACTCACGATGAGCGTGTTGGTCGCCCCGTCGGAGCGGACCTCGACGGGCCGGGCCAGCCGATCAGATGACGGGCGACGCGAGTACTGCTGCGTCAGCATCTGCGAGATCGCGGTCGCGTCCGCGGTGCGCAGCTGCAGCAGCTTGAGCGGGGGGAGGTCGGTCGGCTCGATGTGGTCCAGCCGCCGCACGTAGTCGCTGATGAGCCGGTGCTGGGCGTCCTCGGCGGTGATGATGAGCGAGTTGGTGCGCCCGTCGCTCACGATCGTCGGCTCGGGGATCTCTCGCCCGGCCTCAATCGGATCGGCGGTCCGGAGGAACGTGACCAGCGGCTCGATGATCGACTCGGCCTCGACCTGCTGAACCTCAAGGATCTTCGTGGTCCGCGAGGGCGGCGTGAGCTGCTGCACCTGACGCAGCAGGTCGTTGAAGATGCGTGAGCCCTCGGAGGTCGCGGTGATGAGGAGCTTGCCCGAGGCCGAATCCAGCTCGGCCTGCACCGCCCCGGCTGACTCGGGGGCCTGCTCGGCGTAGAGCGACTCGACCCGCGCCACCATGTCCGGCGTCATGTACGGCGGTAGCGAGACCACCTGCAGGCGGCGGTCGCCGGGCCTCTCGCTCTGCAGCTGCGCCAGCACGCCCTCGACGATCTCGATCTGCTCGGGCAGCGCGTGCACGATCAGCGAGCCCAGCTCGTCGAGCGGCTCGACCTTGGGCGCCAGGTACGGCGTGCCGTCCGTCGGCTCAAGCATCGGACGCAGTACTCGGCTCAGCTGACCCGCGAGCTTGGTCGCGGTGCCCGTGGCAACGTCGTAGGTGCGCACGGTGCGCTCGACCGTGGTCGATTTCTCCACGCCCAGCAACAGCTTGGTGAAGCGAGAGATCGCGGCGCGGCTGCCAACTAGCGTCAGCGTGCGGTCGTCGGCCTCAAGGATCGTCTTGATCGGGTCCTCGGCGGCGGCGTCGGACAGCGCATCGAGGCGGGATGCCTCTTCAAGCACCGTGGCCGGGCTCTGGGCGTTGATCTGCACCCGCTGGACCTCGTTGCGGATCTCCGGGGCCACGTCGATCGCGGCGATGAGCTGCGCCACGTCCTCCACGTCACGGCTCGGGCCCACCGCGATCAACCCCTGGTTGCCCGGGAGCGGGGCCGTGCGGACCAGGCGGGTCTGGCGAGTGCTGAGCAGGCTCCGGCTGAGCCGGTCAATCTCCGCCGGCGTGATGTGCTCAAGGGGGATGGTCCGCATCACGATCGCGTTGTCTTCGTCGTCCGGATTGCGATCCAGCCCCGGGTCGAGCTCGCCCAGCAGCGCCTCGGCCTGGGCGACCAACGCCGCGTCTCCCACGATCATGATCTTGCCGACCTGGCTGAGCGGCTGAATCGTCGGGCGGCGCTGCGCTGACAGGCCCTTGAAGAGGGCGTTGAGCTGCTTGGCGGCCTCGTCGGGGGTCACCGTCTCAAGCTCGAATGTCCTCATCGCGGGCGGCTGCCCGCCCGTGGTGCCCTCGGGGACATCGAGCATCGCGATGAGCTGCTCGACGGTGGTCAGCCGCTGGGGCGGGCCGACGACCACGATCGCGTTGAGCCGAGCGTCGGCGGTGATCATGAGCGCGGCCTTGGAGACGTCGTCATAGACCTTGGGCTGCCCGTTCTTGTCGAGCGTCACGAGCTGGTCACGCTCGGGGATCAGGGCCTTGAGCGAGACGGCCATCTCCGGGGCCTGAGTGTGGCGCAGCGGGTAGACATGAAAATCCACGCTCGCGGGCTTCACCGCGTCGATCTGGTTGACCAGCTCGCGGATCCGCTTGGCCTGGGCCGCGGTCTCGACGAGGATCAGCATGTTCTGCGAGTCCACCGCAAGGATGTTGCCCGGCTCCTTGACGAGCTGCTGCAGCTGCGGGAGCACGGCCGACGCGAGCGCGTTGTTCAGCGGGATGTAGACCGTGACGTACTCGCCCCGGTCCATCGCGTCCAGGTTGGTCGCGTCCGTGACGGGCGTCGGCTTGCGAGCCGCGTCCGCGGTGGACCGCAGATACAGGAACTCGGCCTCTTGTTCGAGCCGAACCTGGTGCATCGCCAGGTTGAGGTTGAGAATCTCGATCGCCTCGGGCACCGTAAACTCGGAGGCGCTGATGAACGTGAGCGTGCCGGCGGGCACCGCGGCCTCGCGGATCACGGGAAGCCCCGTCTGGCGGGCGACAAAGTCGAGCACCTGCGAGAACGGGGCCTCGCTGAACTGGAAGCGCAGCGAGGGCGCTGGCGTCTCGGCGGCCGTGTCCTGCGCGTAGCAAACACCGGTGAGCAGAGCGAGCGACAGCACCGCCCGAGCGAGCGTGTGCTGAGCAATTCGGCTTGGATAGGTACGCATAGTCATTAGGACGGCTCCTCTTCCACGATCGGCTGACGATCCGCGAGTGTGCGCCCGAGCTGGACGCGGTAGCGGATGTCATCAATCAGGATCTGGGCGTGATCGGGCTGCACCCCAACGACGGTCGCGTTGAGGATGCCTTCCCCGACGCCGAGCACTCGTTGCTGGGCGTCGATCGAGTTCACCAGCCAGACCTCGGGGGTCGGGTCGGTGATGATCCCCGTGATCCTCCAGTTCCCGTCCTGAGGGACGGCAGCGGGTGGCGGGGTCGGCGTGGTCGCGACGGCGGTCGGAGCGGGCTCCCGGACCGGGTCGGGCGGACGGAAAATCGGTCGGCTCGCCAGTGCCATCGCGGCCTGCAGGGCGGCGGGGTCGGCGGGCACGATCTGAGTCGCGTGGTCGGCGGGCAGGGCCGCGGTCGGAGAGAACAGGACCGCGAACCCGAGATCGAGCTGCATGTTGCGGCGCTGCTTGCCAAGCGGCGTGATCTTCACCGTCTGGATCTGCTGTACCCACGGCTGACTCTGGATCAGGGCGATCGTCTGGGAGACGGCCTCGGGCGTCCCGCGACCCGAGAGCTTGCCCTGCACCTGATAGAAATCGGGCTTGCTCTTGAGAGGCTTGGTGAACGCCCTCTCAACCCTTCGCGTGCTGATGATCGGGCTCATCACCGGCGCGGGGTCCGAGTGCGAGACGACGACCTCGCCGAGCGAGGCCTGGGCCGCCAGCCGGCTCAGCTCGGTCCGCAGCAGGTGCTCGAAGTCGTCAACCTTGACCGCCAGCACCACCGCCTCGAGCTCGCGGCGGGCGCGGGTGATCGTCGCGGAGCTGGGCGTGTTTTCCTTGTACGTTGCGGTTGTCTCGCGGAGGCCTTGCAGCCGATCCTGCTTCTGTTTGACAGGGATCGCGTAGAACTTCGCGTAGCTCCCGACGCCGACCGTCACAAACGCCGCCAGCACGGCCAGTCGCTTAATGAGTGCGGAACGCTTCATGATCCGGCCTCCCTCGGGGAGGCCAGCGGCGTGGTGAGCTGCAGGTTGAACTCGTCGTCGGTGTCAGCGCCGTTGATGGTCAGCTTGCTCTGCTCGCGGGCCAGCAGCGTGGCGCGGAGGGCCTCGATGGTCGCCCGGTCCTTGGCGGTGCCCGACAGGTCCAGACGCACCGCGTGCTCCACGCCCCACGTCCCGGGGAGCGTGGATCGGTCGCCTGTTCGGAACGTGACGCGCGATTCGGACCGCCCCGAGATCTCGTTGAGCAGAACATCACCCGGCGGCGGGAGCGTCGCGATCAGCGAGTCCAGGTGGGCGGCCCAGTCCACCCGGGCCCGGGTCCACTGGGTCTCGTGCTTCAGGCGTGCCTGATCGACGAGATACGCGAGATAGGCGTCGCGGGCCTTGTCTCTGGCCTGGCTCGCCGTGCTGATCGCGCCGTCGAGCTGCGTCGTCTTGTTGTTGCCCAGCACCCAGCTCGTCCCCACCATCGCGATGAGCACAAACGCGGCGAGCATCACCCGCTGCCGCGCCGGGGCGGCTCGGTCTACCGCTTTCTGCGGGTTCTGCCAGTCGATGCGGTGCGGGCCCGGCTCTTCCACGGCCAGCCCGAGCAGCGGCAGGTGCACGTTCTGCAGCGACTTGCCCAGCGTCGGGTGGCTCGGCGGCGACGGCGCATGAGTCCAGGTCTCCGGGAACTCCGAGGCCGATGACGAGACCAACGCCGGGCTCTGGCCCGTCATCGCGGGGTTCACCATGCGGCTCGAGAAGAGCGTTCGGTCCGCTTCCACACGGATCTGATCGGGCGTGATCGAGTCCTGGCTCGCTCGCGAAAGAACCGACACGCCGCCCCGGACCACCGCAAACTCGCATCCGGACGGCCCGGGCGCGACCACCAGCGTCGCTTCTTCATTCTCGGTGTACGCCGCGAGCCCGTCGGACCGGACGCGGACCGAGGTGACCTTGCGGCCCGCACCCGAGAGGATCGCTCGGAGCCGGCCCAGCCGGGCCCGGTCTATCGCGGCGACCAGCACCGTCGCGTTTTTGTCCTCGCGGCTGATGACGGTGTAGTCGATCTCCACACTTGGCAGGTCCACGGCGTTCTCGCGCCCCAGCGCGAGCCGAACCATCGGCATCAGGTCTGCGTCCTCGAGATCGCCGCACCGGATCGTGAGCTGCTTGACGATCACCTCGTGCCGGGGCAGCGCGAGGCAGACGCTCTTGGCAAAGCCGTCGGCGTTGAGGATCTTCTTGATCTCACCCGAGGCCTTGCCCGTGCCCTCCTCAGCCAGCCCGGGAACTGACTTGCAGACCGCGGCTCGCACCGTGACAACCCCGGTGCGGGTGGTCTCGGTCTGCAACGCCGCGAGGCGTGAGCCCTCGAGGCAGACCACCGCGTTGGAAAGCGTCGAGCTCACGGCGCACCCCCCGCCCGATCGCGACGGACCGCGGAGGCCCCCGCGCCCGTGTCGGGCGATGTGGGGCTGGGTTGGGCGCTCGGCTGGGTGCGCCCTCGGCTTTGGGCTGGGCGACTCGGAGCCGGGCGCGGCTGGGCCGCGGCCCGCTCGGAAAGAAGTGTCGCGGCGGAATCCTCAACCACGGGACGCAGGGACGGGGGCACCGCGGCTGACGCGTTGGTCTCGTCGCGGATCATGACCACCCGCGAGCCCTCGCCCGAGGTGTCGATCACCAGCGCATGGCGGACCGGGTACTCCAACGCCGCGGCGCTGACGTCGCCGTCCTCACCCACCGCCAAGCCCGCCTCGATCCGCAGCGACCACTGCAGGCTCCGCGTGGTGATCAGGGGCAGCACCGCCTCGAGCTGGGCGGTGGTCAGCACAAACTCGCGGACCGGCCAGTTCAGCGGGCTCAGCTCCGCCGCAGACAGCCGCGAGCGAGTGTCCACCAGCTCCTCAGCGATCCCCGGCGTCAGCCCGGGCAACGCGGCCAAACACTCGGCGGGCGCGGTGTTGATGTCCAGCAGCCCAACCCGCGGCCGATCGCTAAACGCGACCAGATCGAGCATCCGCCCGGTGGGGCCGACCGCCAGGTTGTTGTCCACGCACTGGTGATACAGCTCGGCGACGCTCCTGGGCCGCTGCTCCGCGGCGAACGGGTCGTACGCCGACTCGGCGACAAACGCCGGACGATCGGGCGCGGGATCCGAGCCCGCGGGCATCCGCAGCCGCTGGGCCCCGGCGTCGAGCGCGAGCCCCGACGAACGAGGCGGGTCGGAGGAATAGACCGTCACCAGCGGCACCCACGCGTCGCTCATGCCCGCGCCAGCAGCGGAGACCGCGTCACGAACGCTCGCGAACGGGCGTCCCTGCACGATGGCGTTGGCCGCGTCCGCCGGCAGCGAGTCGAGCGCTAGGAGCACGCTCTCGGGCATGGTGTTCAGGTTCAGCTTGCCCGCCTCGCTGTGGATCATCGAGTCGGCATCGAGCCACGAACCCTCGCGGACGACCCGGGCCACCCACTGCTGTGAGCCTTCGGTGCTGAGCCAGCTCGTCGCCTCACCGAGGTCGGGCCGCTCGCCCGCAACGAGGTCTTCGAGCTGCGAGTCAAGTTCAGCCTGGACCGCGCTGACCAGACCCCGAGCCGTGGACCGCGACTCGGCGACCAGCGTCTCGGTCTTCACCGAGAGGTCGCGCGAGGTCCCCGTGACGATCAGCCCGGTCGCGGCGAGCGTCGCCGAGGCGACGAGCACCACGACGGCGAGCAGCATCGCCGCGGCGCGGCGGTGTGGTGTGCACGCGGCGGTCATGAGCCGACCTCCGGCAGCGTGTCCACGAGTGAGAAGACCCGCCAGCGGTCCGGCGGGGTTTCCGTCTCGTCTTCAAACTCAAACGCCGAGTCCGCTGTGGCGAATTCCGCGTCGTCCATGGTCGCGTCATCGCTTGAGGGCGGGGGAGCGAACCAGACGCCGACCTCGACGGCCTGGGGCAGCGTGTTGCCCGAGAAATCGCCCCAAGCCGAGCCGTCGAAGGCCCGAAACCGGACCCGCTGCACGCCGGGGATCGAGAGGGAGAACCCGGCCGCCGAACGGCTCGCGGTCAGGGTCTCTCCCGACTCGTCGAAGCGGAGCGAGAGCTCGTCAAACTCGGCGAGCACCGGGTCGGCCACGACGCGGCGGGACGTGACGGTCAGCGAGGATTCCGAGACACGCACGCCCGAGCCGTGCACGTCCGCCGCGGTCAGCGCCGCGTCGAGCTGCGAGAACACCGCCGAGACCGTCGCCACCCGCGTGCCCACACGCGTGATCCGGTCTCTCCGGTCGGCGAGCGTGATGCCGAAGTTGGCCATCAGCCCCGCGAGCAGCACCAGCAGCCCGATCGCGATCAGCACCTCGATGAGTGTGAAGCCGCGGCGCGTCATGGGCCAGACTCCCGCATCGCGCCCGAGCGGATGCGCCCCAGGTTCACCAGCCCGCGGGTGCGGGCGAGGACCCTGTCCGAATCCGGTTCGGCGACCGAAACCGAGACCAGCGTCAGCGTGCGCCAGTCGGTCGGCTGCGTCTCGATGGTGAGCTCAAACCGAGGCGCGGTGTCGGTGTCCATCCCGACCGACATCGGATCAGCAGCGACGAGCCCGCGGACCTCGTGCTCGCTCAATTGGTCCGCCGCCTCGGGCGAGATCACCCCGACCTGGATCAGCGTCAGCGCCGAGCGGGCCAGGTCGTCGGCCTCGATCTGTGTGCGGCCGGACTCGACCGTCTGCGCCGCCCGGACCACGACGCCCGAGATCGTGATCGCCGAGCCCGCGAAGATGCCAAGAGCGATGACCATCTCGAACAGCAGTGAGCCGTGTCGCGTGCCCGCAAGTGGTTGGTGGCGGCGCGTCATGGCTCCCACCCGTCGAGCTCGTCGGGCCCGCTCAACTCGTTCGCGGGGCTGTCTTCGGTGCCCGCGGGAGACCGCGGCTGGCCGTCCTCGTCCGTGGGCGATGCCGTGAGGCGGACGGTGGCCGAACCCGCGTCGATGTTCAGCGTGAAGCTCCCGCCGGGCATCTGGAGCACGAGCCCGTCAGCCGCGGGGATCACGGTGCCGTCTGGCATGGCGTAGGCGAGGATCGTGGTGGTCGCCCCTTCGGGTTCGTCCCACGCCGCGGGCTGGCCGCCGTTCTCGGCGTCGCTCCCGGGCTCGGTGTCGGTCCCCCACCACTCCTCAGCATCGGCGTCGAAGGCACCCGCGTCGAAGATGCCGGCGTCGCCTTCAGCCGTCGGGGTTGTTGCGGGCATGGGCCAGATGAGGACCTCCGAGTTCTTCGCGGCGTTGTCGGTGCGGAGCGAGACCTGCACGGTTTGGCCGGTGCGGCGGGCCTCACGCTGCGCGTCGAGCAGGGCCGCGTCGAGCCGAAGCCGGGTGTCGTCGCGGAGATCGCCGAGCCCGCGGTCCAAGACCGCGGGCAGCACCACAGCAGAGACTCCGATAAGAAGCGCGAGCACGATGAGGACTTCAAACAGCGTGAACGCGCGTGCAACGGGCCCTGGTTTCTTATTCCGTGCCAGCATCGATCCTCCGCGATGCGCGATGTCGCATCGTGCGATCAGGGATCGCCCGCGGGAAGGAAATCTTCGTACGCCCCGTCGTCCCCTTCGCTCTTTCCGCCGAGGGCGATGTCGTCCTCGGTGTCCTCCTCGCCGTCGGGCCCGTTGGACCACAGCCGGTAGCTCGGGCCCGCGTCTTCCTCGTCGCCCATGTCCATCGCGAAGTCGTCGGACTCGGTCGAGTAGCCGTACGCGTTGCCCCAGGTGTCGGCGGTCATCGGCTCGGAGAGGTACATCGACCACATCGCCTGGTCCGCGTCCGGGTCGAGCGTCTCCTTGTCCCAGAGCACCTCGAGCCCCTCCTCCTCGTTGGGGTAGCGGCGGTAGTCGAGGCGGAACTGGTCCAGCGCCGATTTGAGCGTGTTCAGGTTGACCTGCGTCAGCTGGATGTCGGCCTGGTCGCGCCGCGCGAACAGGCTCACCGAGACCAGACTCGCCAGCAGCAGCACGATCGCCAGAACGATCAGGATCTCAATCAGCGTGAAGCCGCGGGCGACAGCGTGCCGGGCGGCGGTTCGGTTCAGATGGCGTGCGGTGTGCATGAGTCACGCTCCGTCGTGAAGGGTTCTGTGGGGCCGGGATCCAAACGAAAATCCCAGAAGCTTCCAGACAGTGATATCTCGCTGCGGCCGCGCCGGCGGCAGACTTAGTCCACACTAGCATAACCGGACCAGCCACGCAAGCCCACCGAGGGTGTGATAACCGTAAATTGTTCTAAGCCGAGTTGCTCAACTGGGTTAGCGGCAGGATCAATCCGACCGCAATCGTCGCGATCAGCCCGCCCAGTACCATCAGGGCCATCGGCCCGATCAGCTCGACCGCGAAATCCAGCCGTCTCGAGACCCGGCCCTCCAGCGTCGTCGCCACCCGCAGCAGGACCCGGTCGATGTGCCCCGACGCCTCGCCCACCGCGATCATCTCGACGACGTCCTCGCCGAACAGCCCGGACTCGGCCAGCGGCGTCGCGAACGACTCCCCACCCGAGACCGCCTCGATCGCGTCGTCGATCGCCCGCTCGAGCTGCGGGTCGCCCGCGGCTTGTCTGGCGATGCCCATCGCCGCGAGCAGCGGCACACCGTTGGACTCCATCGTGCCCAGCAGACGGCAGAACCGCGCGACCGCGATCTCGCGTGAGAGCGACCCGATCATCGGGGTCTTGGACCGCCACCGCGCCAGCCGGGCCCGCCACACGGGCTGCGCCGAGCACCACCGCAGCGCGAGCACGATCGCCGCGATCCCGAGCGGGAACGACCACCAGTACCCCGTGACCAGATCGCCCGCCGCGAACACGAGCTTGGTGACCGGGGGGATGTCGTCGAGGCGTTGTTCGATGAGCTTCTGGAACCGGGGCACGAAGATGAAGAAAATCGCCGAGACGATGATGGAGCCGATGCCGACGACGAAGGCGGGGTAGATGAGGCTGCCGCGGACCTTGTCGCGCAGCTCGGCCTGGGCCTCGACAAGCTCGCCGAGCCGCTCGAAGACGGACTCGATGAACCCACCCTTCTCGCCGGCCCGGATCATCGCGATGTGCACCGGCGGAAAGGCCTGCGGGTGCTCCTCCATCGCGGTGGCCAGGTCGTGCCCGTCGGCGATCTGCCGCGCCACCTCGCTCATCATCGGGCCCAGCTGCGGCGTGCTCTTCTGCCGAGACAGCAGCTCGATCGCCCGCATCAGCGGCACGCCCGCGCCCAGCAGGTCGGCCAGCTGCGTGTACACCGTCGCCAGCTTCCGTGTCCCGATCGAGCCCGAACGCCGCGAGCGAGTCTCCGTCACCTCGACCGGCATCAGCTTCTGAGACTCGAGCCGCCCGATCACCGAGTTCTCGTTCGGCCCCGTCAGGGTCCCGGTGACCCGCGAGCCGCTCGCCTCTAACGCGATGTACTTGAACGTCGGCATGCCAGGCTCAGCCCTCGGGTGCTTCCTCGGCCAGCAGGCGATCAATCGCACCGACCAGTTTCTCATCGGTGGGCTTGGCCCGCGAGGCGAACCGAGCCACGACCTGCCCCTCGCGGTTGACGAGGAACTTGGCGAAGTTCCATTCCGGCTCGGCCCCGATCGGCTCGGGCTGCTCGGCCAGCCGCTTGTAGAGCGGGTGCTGGTCCTCGCCCTTCACGCTCAGCTTCTCGAACATGGGGAACGAGACCTCGTAGTTCTCGCGGCAGAACTGCGCGATCTCGGAGTTCGAGCCCGGTTCCTGTGCGCCAAAGTTGTTGGCCGGAAACCCCAGGATCACAAAGCCCTCGTCCTTCTTGTCGCGGTAGAGCTTCTCGAGCGCCTCGTACTGCGGGGTGAGCCCGCACTTGCTCGCGGTGTTGACGATCAGGACGACCTTGCCCTCAAACTCGCTGAGCTTGGTCGGCGTGCCGTCGATCCGGTTGATCTCATACCCGAGGACGTACGCCGGGTCGGCCGGATCCGCGTCGGGCTTGTGGGCCTGGGCGTTGTCGGGCTGACCGAGCCCGAAGCCGAACGCAGCCCCGATCAGCAGCGCGGGTAGGACAGCGAACGAGAGTCTGGTACCGCAGCAAGGCATGGCTGATCTCCGTGGTGAATCCCCGAGACTATGGTACACGCAACGGTTCGTCGCCCGGGGACAAGTTCGCGAAAGGCTACGCGAGACATGGTTCGGCTCTCCAGGACAGTCCGATGCAACCTGAGCCCGCACGGTCCGCACGGCCCGGACGAGGGCGTCAACGGGTTCGGCGGCGTGCCCGCGATGCAGGGCCTCGGCTCCTACGCCGAGTTCGAGGTCGGCTGCGAGGGGTTCCCGGACGTGGCGACCGGGTATCTCATCGACATCAAGCAAATTGACCAGGCTGTCCGCGGCGTCGTCTTCGCCGCGCTGGCCCGCAAAGCCTCGTCGGGCGAGCCGATCGACCCGGCCTGTGAGTTGTTGTCTCTCTTCACCCCGCTCGCCGAGGATCTGGGTGCTCGCTTTGTGGGTTCGCTCCGGTCGCTGCGTTGGTGGCTGACCCCGACCTGTTCACTGGAGGTTTCGATGGACGATCAGACTCAGGGCGTGGTGCTGCTGCGGCAGCGGAGCGAGTTCGCCGCGTCGCACCGGCTGCACGTGCCGACGATGGACGACGCCGCCAACCGCGAGCTGTTCGGCAAGTGCAACAACCCGAACGGGCACGGGCACAACTACGTGGTCGAGCCGTGCGTTGAGGTCACGCCGGGGCCTGGTGCTCCGGCGCTCACGGTGCCCGCGCTCGAGGCCGCCGTGGACCGGGCGATCCTCAGCCGCTTCGACCACAAGCACCTGAACCTGGACACCGACGAGTTCGGCCCGGACGGCGTGAACCCCACGGTGGAGAACATCTCGAAGATCTGCTTTGAGCTGCTCGGCGAGGAACTGGGCAACCTTGAGGGAGCCGTGCTCCGCAGTGTCACGGTCTGGGAGACCGACCGGACCTGCTGCACCTATCCCGGTTGAGTCAGCCTTGGCTGAGACAGCCCCGGCTGAGACCTGCCCGATCCGACACCCGCCCCGGCGGACGCCCCTCGCGGGGGCAACGGCCCGGTCGGCGTTATCGGCTGGCCCAATTCGGGCTTGACCCACCCGCGGTGAAGGTACACTAACCAACATGGGCATCGGCATCGTTCTACGAGACAAGGGCTTCATCACCGACGAGCAACTCGCCGACGCCGTCGGTGAGCAGGACCGGACCGGCGATCGCCTCGACCGGGTGCTGCTCCGCCAGGGCACCGTCTCGCGCGAGGACATGACCAGAACCATCAGCGAGCAGTTCCACATGCGGCTCGTGGATCTCGACGAGGTCTACCCCGAGGACGAGGTCCTCCAGGCGATCCCCGCGGCCTTCATCACCCGCCAGCACTGCGCCCCGATCGCGCTCGAGGGTGACCGCCTGACCGTCGCCACCAGCGACCCGTTCGAGATCGCCGCGCTCGACGAGCTGCGGCTGCTCACGGGGCACGCGATCGAGCTGGTGCTCGCCGAGGAAGAGGACCTGCAGAAGTACATCCGCACGCACTACGGCGTGGGCAGCGACACGCTCGAGACCCTGGGCGCCGAGGTCGAGGCCAAGCCCGACGAGGCGGGCTCCGAGGACTTCGACCAGGCCCAGGAGGCCTCGGTCATCAAGCTCGTCAACGACATCCTCGTCGACGCGATCAACGAGCGGGCGACCGACGTCCACGTCGAGCCCTACGAGCGAGAGCTGATCGTCCGCTTCCGGATCGACGGCGTGCTGCAGCGTGCCAACGTCTCGAGCACCATCAACCGATTCGGCAACGCCATCGTCAGCCGTATCAAGATCATGAGCAACCTGAACATCGCCGAGAAGCGCAAGCCGCAGGACGGCCGCATCTCGTTCAGGAAGAGGATCAACGGGCGGGTGCACGAGTTCGACCTGCGCGTCAGCGTTATCCCCATGCTCTTCGGCGAGGGCGTCGTACTCCGCATCCTGAGCAAAACCGCGGCCCTCATGCGGCTCGAAGACCTGGGCATGGACGGGCCGATCCTCACCCGCTGGGACCGGCTCATCTCACGCCCGCACGGCATCACCCTCGTCACCGGGCCCACCGGCTCGGGCAAGTCCACCACGCTCTACTCCTCGCTCAACCGAATCGTCACCGACGGCGTCAAGGCGATCACCGTCGAGGACCCCGTCGAGTACCACGTCACCGGCGTCAACCAGATCCAGGTCAACACCAAGACCGGGCTGACCTTCTCCGCCGGGCTCCGGTCCATCCTGCGTCACGACCCCGACATCGTGATGGTCGGCGAGATCCGCGACAAGGAGACCGCCGAGACCGCGATCCAGGCCTCGCTCACCGGTCACCTGGTCTTCTCCACGCTGCACACCAACGACGCGGCCGGCGCGAACACCCGGCTCATCGACATGGGCGTCGAGCCGTTCCTGGTCAGTTCCTCGATCGAGGGCGTGCTCGCCCAGCGGCTGCTCCGCAAGGTCTGCGCCGCCTGCGGGGCCCCCGACCGCCCGGACAACTCGCTGCTCCCGGCGGGGCTCGTGCTGGGCGAGGGCCAGACGCTCACCAAGGGCGGCGGCTGTCGCGAGTGCCGCAACACCGGCTTCCGCGGTCGCCTCGGCGTGTTCGAGCTGCTCACCCTCACCCCCGAGCTGCGTGAGATGATCATGGACCGGGCCAACGCCCCCTCGATCGCGGCCCGGGCCGTCGAGATCGGCGAGCTGTCCACGCTCCACGAGGACGGCCTGGAGAAGCTCATCGCCGGGCAGACCAGCCTGAGCGAGTTCGTCCGGGCCCTCGCGGTCTGACCGACCCGGGGCGGATCACCTCACCCCGCCCGGCCGGGTATCGTCTGCGACGTGGCCAAGACTCCCAAGTCCATCCTGCTCATCCGCCCCAGCGCGCTCGGAGACGTCTGCCGATCGGTCCCGCTGGTGGCCAGCCTGCGGGCGGCCTACCCGGACGCCGCGATCGATTGGCTCGTTCAAGACACCTTCGTGCAGGCCGTCGAGCACCACCCGGGCTTGCGAAGAGTCGTGCCCTTCCCCCGCAAGAAGTTCGGGCGTCAGCTGAAGCTCGGCCGCCCGCTCGAGTTCACGCAATGGCTCTACGATCTCCGCGGCGCTCAGTACGACCTAGCCATCGACGCGCAGGGGCTCTTCCGCAGCGGGCTCTTCACCTGGTGGACCCGAGCCCCGCGACGGATCGGCTACGCCAACGCCCAGGAGTTCGCCTGGCTTGGCTACACCGAGAAGCACCCGGTCCTGCGAGATCGACACGCCGTGGACCGCATGCTCGGGCTGCTTGCGGCCTCGGGCATCGAGCCCGTGCACGACATGCGGCTGTACTCCGCCCCCGCCGAACGCGACTGGGTGAAGCAGAACCTGCCCGGGCGGTACGCCGTGCTCGCCCCGACCAGCCGGTGGGTCGCCAAGCAGTGGCCCGACGATCGGTTCGCGGATCTCGCGACCAAGCTTCTCAAGGACCCGGCGAGCAACCTCGACCGCATCGTGCTCGTCGGCGGCCCCAACGAGAGCGAGCAGGTGCCACAGCTGGTCTCGCTGGGCGAGAAAGACTCTCGCGTGACCGACATCATCGGGAGCACCAGCATCGCCCGGCTCATGGCCGTTGTCGAGGGGGCCTCGCTGGTGGTGGCCAACGACTCGGCGGCCCTGCACATGGCGGTCGGCTTTGACCGCCCGGTCGTGGCGCTGTTTGGCCCCACCCGGGTCGAGCTTGTCGGCCCGTACCGACGCGAGGCCGACGTCATCCGCGGCGCCGCCCCCCAAGAAAGCGCCAGCCACGAGACCGCGTACGACCACAAGGACCCCGCCAACCGCGTCGCGATGGAGGGGATCAGCGTCGAGGACGTGCTGCGGATGTCGATCACTCGGCTCGGGTCGAGCTAAGGCTCGGAGCGAGCCGCGGCTCAGGCCTTGGCCGACGCGGCGTGCTCGCGGGTGAATTCCTTCATGAAGCTCACCAGCGCCTCACACCCCGCCTTGGGGAACGCGTTGTAGATGCTCGCCCGCATGCCGTTGATCATCCGGTGCCCGGTGAGCGCGTCGAGCCCCTTCGCCGCGGCCTGGTTCGTGAAGAGTTTGTCCAGCTCCGGGGTCGGGCACTTGAACGTGATGTTCATCAGCGAGCGGCTCTCGGTCGTGGCGTGCGGGGTGTAGTAGTCCTGGCTGTCCAGGAAGTCGTACAGCACCGCCGCCTTGTCCTCGTTCATCTCCTGGACCCCTTTGAGCCCGCCCTGAGCCATGATCCACTTGAAGACCTGCCCCATGAGGTAGACGCCGAACGTGTTGGGCGTGTTGAACCGCCCCTCCTTGTTCGCGTGGTTCGAGAACTTCATCATCTCGGGAAGCGGCCGAGCCGCGGTCTCGATCAGGTCCCTGCGGGCAATCACCAGCGTGATCCCCGACGGCCCCAGGTTCTTCTGCGCCCCGGCGTAGATCAGCCCGTGGGCGTTGATATCGATCGGGCGTGAGAAGATATCACTCGACGCGTCGTTGACCAGGAACACCCCCCCACCTTCCCCCTTGGGCGGCGTCGGCGGCTGACGGAACTGCGTCCCCATGATCGTGTTGTTCGAGGTGTAGTGCACGTACACCGGGTTGTCCGAGTGCTTCACCTGATCGCCGGTCGGGATGTAGCTGAAGTTGGTGTCCTCGCTGGAGCCGCAGACGTGGCACGAGCCGTACAGCGGGACCTCCTTGATCGAGTCCTTGGCCCACTTGCCCGTTTTGAAGTAGTCCGCGGTGCGGCCCTCGGGCAGGAAGTTGGCCGGAACGAAGTAGCACTGGCTCGTCGCCCCGCCCTGCATCCAGAACACCGCGTAGTCGTCGGAGATGCCCGCGATCTCGCGGCAGTCCGCCTCGGTCTGCGCCGTGATCCGGTCGAACACCTTGCCCCGGTGCGAGTGCTCGAGGATCCCGATGCCCGAGCCGTCGATGTCCCACAGGTCCTTCTGGGCCTGGCGGAGCACGGCTTCGGGCAGCACGGCCGGCCCGGCGGAGAAGTTGAAGATGCGGTCAGACATGCGAAGGCTCCCTCAGATTAAGCCGCCTCAGGCGGACGCGGACTCGAGCGACGGCTTGTTCACGACGTTGACGAATCGCTCCTCGTCACGATAGGTCTGCACCACCCGCACCACCTCGTCGGCGACCGCGAGCTGCGCCTGATCCGTCGAGGCCCCGCAGTGGTGCGTGCAGTGCACCCCGGGCAGCCCGGCCAGCGGGCTTGTCCAATCCACACACTTCGCCGAGGGCTGGTCGCGATAAACATCGAGCCCCGCGCGGATCCCCTTGCTCTTGACCGCCTCAGTCAGCGCCGCCTCGTCCACCAGCTCGCCCCGGCTCGTGTTGATGAAGTACGCCCCGGGGCGCATCGCCCCGAAGAACTTCACGCCACACAAGTCCCGGGTATCCGGCGTCGAGGCCACGTGCACCGACACCGCGTCCATCCGCCCCAGCGTGTCGTACAGCGCCTCGCGGGTGTACGCGATCGGCTTGATGCCAAGGGCCCGGGCCGTCTCGTCGCGCAGGCTGCGCGACTGGGCGTGCACGTTCATCCCGAAGGCCTTGCACCGCAGGATCATCTCGGTCCCGATCGCGCCGGTTCCAACGATCAGGATCGAGCGACCCTTGAGCCCCGCGGCCTTGCCATACTCCGCCTTGTTCCAGTGCCCCGCCTTGAGCTCCACGTCCTGCTCGGGCAGCCGACGGTCCAGCGCGATCAGGTGCCCCATCGCCAGCTCCGCCACCGCCACCGCGTTCATCCCCGGGCAGTTGCACACGCTGATCCCCCGGGCTCCGGCCGCGTCGCAGTCGATGTTGTCGTACCCCGACCCGGCCCGCACGATCCCTCGGAGCCGGTCCGCCGCTCCGATCGCGTCCGCGTTCACCTTGGTGGATCGCACGACCAGCAGGTCGAACCCCGGCACCGCGGCGGCGAGCGTCTCGGGTTTCAGGTCGGGCTGCACCTCGACCTCGAACCCGAGCCTCTCGAGCGCGGCGATCCCCGCGGTCTCAAACTTGTCAGCAATCAACACCCGCATCACTCTGGACATGCCTGCTCCTCGTTAGCTCGTTTCGCAAGGGGCATTCTTGCACGAGCAAGCCCCCGAGTCACACGAGAACGCGGACTTCGCGAAAATACAACTCGGCTATGGATCGCCCAATCCCGAAGAAAAACCCTCAGGGAAGCCGGGCAAACTGCAGCCGCTCGAGACGGGCCTGCAGCTGCGCCCGCATCGACGGGGCCCAGTCCGGCACACGCGGCGAGGCCAGCAGGGCGTCGAGCGCAAGGATCGACTGGCGGATCGAGGCCGGCTCGCCCAGCCGCAGCACCTCGAACGCCCGCTCGTAGACCCGCTGCTCAGCGGAGACCACCGGGCGAGGCTCGTCGTCGGCGGCTATCGCTTGGGCCGCTTCGCCCTCGGTCGCCGGCTCCAATCCGTTGCCCTGAACGCCACTTCCCGCCGCGGCGAACGAGAGAAGCTGACGCTCGCCAGAGACATCACGCCCCAGAGACTCAGCCCCGGCGCCCGCCATCGGGGTGCGGTCGATCCCGGCGGTGCCCGGTGGTGAGCCGGTCGGCTCGGCGGGTGTCGTGGTGTCGGCGATCTCCAGCCCCCGGTCCTTGAAAAGGTCGCTGGGCATGATGTTCAGCGTCGTGAGCACAAGCCCCACCACCAGCACGAACACCGCGCAACCGACCATCAGATTCACCGCGAGCCGCCGCTGCGAGATCCGGTGCGGCCGGGGCATAACCAATGGCGGCCCGGTGGTGCCTGAAGTCTGCAGGCCCCCGGCCTTGGGAACGAGCGGCTTCGTGGGCGAGCCGCCGAACGGTTGGCGGCTCGGTTCAGACCTCGGCAGATCCCCCATCGCTCCCGCTACCGAAGGGCCGCTCAGCTCTCGCACCGGACCTAGCCCCAGAAACTGTCGGTCGGGCTCGATCGTGAAGACCGCGCCGCACCCGCCGCAGGAAAAGTCTTCAGCCCCCGCTTCGTTGCCGCAGTTGTGGCAGACACCCAGGTGGTTCGCAACGCCCGGCGTGTGCCTGGCAAGCAACCAGAACTGTCTCGTGGTCGGGCCCCGGATCACGCTCTCAGGCCCGACGGACCCGGCGTCGATCAGCTTGAGCAGCGAGGAAAAGTTGCACCCGGGGGTGTTGGGCCGACGCTCGTCACGCACCCACCAGGGCCCCATCGTGTTCTGCGTCGCCTGCCGGCTCAGCGGCTCAAACCGACCCCGGCACTGCGAGCACGCCGCGGCCTCCTCCGTTCGGCACCCGCAGTACGGACAAATCACGACCCGCGGCTTCGGGGTCGGCAACTCGCCATTGCCCGGTTTGGGGGCTGTGGCACGGGGTGTGGGGCGGGGCTCGGGCATTGGTTCGTCAGTCTATTCGCAAGAGAGGGGCTCCCGGTTGACCTCCGTCGGAAGCGGCGCTCTGATCTGTTGTGATTCCCCTCCCCTTAAATCGACGGCTGACCCCTTTGCGTCTGCTCTGTGCCGCCGGCTTCGTCTCGGCGCTCGGTGCCGGTTGTCAGGGGCCGGGCCACGCACCGGCGACGACCACCCGAACACCGCCCGCGGCCTCGGTCCCCCTGCTCATCGGCACGGCCGCGGTCGGCTGGGCACAACTCCAGCCATACCTGACCGAGACCGGGGGACGCCAGGCGATCGAGGAGCTGATCCTGGACCGCGAGTTGGCCCGTCAACTCGAGGCCGCGGGCATTGCGCTGACCGACGACCTGCTCGCCAAAGAGCGGGCGATGTTCGACGCGGGGGCCGCCGGCTCGCCGGGGACGATGCTCCAGATCCGGCGCTCACGAGGCCTCGGCCCGCACCGGCTCGAGCGGCTTCTCCGACGAAACGCCAGCCTCCGGGCGCTCGTCGGCGAGCCCGAGACCGCGACGGAGGATGAGGTCCGCTTCGCCCACGAGCTGCGCCACGGGTCTCGCCGGGTGCTGCGGGTCATGGTCATCCCCGACGCGGCGCGGGCGGGCCAGATCCGAGAGTCGCTGGGGGAGCATGCCTCCCTTGAGGGCCTTGATTCATCCGACCCGTTGGAGTGGGCCTTTGCGCGCGCCGCGTTTGAGGAATCCGCAGACCCGTCCGCCGCTGCGGGCGGGCTGCTCGGCGCGGTGCACCCGCTGGACCCGAGCCTGCCCGAGGCGGTCCGCCAGGCCGTGCTCGACACGCCAGACGGCTCGCTCTCGATGCTGATCCTCACAGACCGCGGCTCCGTGCTCGTCTTGCCAATCGGCACCACCCCGGCGAACGAGATCACGCTCGGCGAGTCGCGGAGCGAGATCATCAAAGACCTCCGCGTGCAGCGTCAGCGGCTCATCATGGACGATCGGGCCCGCGAGATCCTTCGTCAGGCCCGCCCGACCGTGCTGGACCCGGGGCTGAACTGGGCGTGGGAGAACGCCCGAAGTGGTCGATGAACCCACCAGCACGAGCGACGAGCGCGGGGGGGGCGTGGGCCGAGCCCGGGGATGGCTCCACCGGGGATGGTTCTGTCGGCTCAGTGATCTCGCGATCGTTTCCGGGCTCTACGTCGTCGGCTGCGTGACCGCGGCGTACCTGCTCGCAGGTCAACCCATCGACTCCAGCGTGGTGGTCGCGGCCGGGCTTTGCGCCGTGGGCCTCTACCTCATCGACCGTGTCAAGCTCCGCGATCGTGACTTCGACTCGGCGGACCTGGCCGCGATGCCCGAGCGGCACGAGTTTTTGAGACACCACGCGGTGCGGCTGCGGTGGGGATCGGTGGCCCTGTTCGCGGTCTCGTCGTTGCTCTTTGCGCTGCACCACCCCTGGCTGAGCGTGATGCCACCGATGGGTTTGCTCGCGGTCGTGTTCTACAGCCTGGGCCCGCGGCACGGCGCCCGCCCCAAAGACCAACTGCTGATCAAGAACGCGATCGTGGCCGCAGCGATGGCCTGCCTGGTGGGGCTGGTGCTCTGGGCGCACGGCGTAGACCTGCTCGCCCGAACCCAATTCGCCCTGCTCGGTTGGCTGGCGCTGGTCGTGTTCGGCGATGCCGCCCTGAGCGACCTCGACGACACCGTTTCCGACCAGCGGTTCCAGACTCAGACCCTGCCCAACACGCTCGGGCATCCGTGGACCTGGGCGATGGCGCTGCTCGTGCAGATCGGGGGCAGCGTGGTGCTGCTCACGCTTGGCCCGCAAGACCGGGTCGCGTGGTGGCTGGGGCTCGGCATCCCGGTCAGCACCGCAGTGCTCTGGCTCGCCCGGTTGGGGCGCGTCCGCGACCCGATCGACCTGCGTCTGCCATTGCTCGTCGCGGTGACGATGCTGGCCGGGCGATGAAGCCGAGCGGATCGAATCTGGAACTCAGCGGGCAATCTCGATCGCGCGGGTCTCACGCAAGACCGTGACCTTGATCTCGCCGGGGAAGGTCATCTCGTCGCTGACCCGCTTGGCGATCTCGTGGGCGACGAGGTACGCCTCGTCGTCGCTGACCCGGTTGGCGTCGATCATGACGCGAACCTCACGGCCGGCCTGGATCGCGTGCGCCTCGCTCACGCCGTGCTGGCTCTTGGCGATGTCCTCGAGCTCGGTCAGCCGCTGAACGTACCGCTCCATCGAGTCGCGGCGGGCGCCGGGCCTGGCGCTCGAGAGCGCGTCGGCGGTCATCACGATCGGGGTGTAGAGCGTGGTGGACGGCATGTCGGCGTGGTGCCCGCCGATGGCGTTGAGGACCGCCTCTTCCTTTTCGCCGTACTGCTTGCAGAAGTTCATCCCGATCGCCGGGTGCCCGCCCTCCATCTCGTGGTCCATCGACTTGCCGATGTCGTGCAGGAACCCGCACCGGCGGGCGAGCCGCCCGTCGAGCCCGAGCTGGTCGGCGATGATCTGGCTGAAGTATGCGACCTCGATTGAGTGCTTGAGCACGTTCTGCCCGTAGCTGGTGCGATAGTGCAGCCGCCCCATCGCCTCGGAGACTTTGGGGTGCAGCCCCTTGATCTTGGCCTCGACCGCGGCTTGCTTGCCAAACTTCACAATCCGCTCGTCCGTCTCGGACTGCACCTTCTCGACGATCTCCTCGATCCGTGAGGGGTGCAGACGCCCGTCGGCGATCAGCCGCTCGAGCGACTCGACCGCCACCGCCTGACGCACCTTGTCGAAGCACGAGACCACGATCACGCCCGGCGTGTCGTCCACGATGATGTCCACGCCCGTCGCCTTCTCGATCGCCCGAATGTTGCGCCCCTCGCGCCCGATGATGCGGCCCTTCATGTCGTCTGAGGGGATCTGCACCGTCCGCACCGTCGAGTCGGAGACCGTCTCGGTCGAGTACCGCTGGATCGCCTGCAGCGTGATCTCGCGGGCCCGGTCCTTCGCCTCGACCTCGGCCTCCTCGGTGATCTCGCGCACGACCTTGCCCATCTCGTCACGGGTCTGATCAGCGACCCGCTCGAGCAGCTGCTCGCGGGCCTGGTCCTTGCTCAGATTGGCGATCTGGTGGAGCTTCTCGGTCTGCTGGGTATACACCTCGTCGAGCTGGGCCTGCTTTTCCGTCAGCGTCTGCTCGCGCTGGCTCACCTGGGTTTGCAGCTGATCGACCCTCTGTTCCTTGCCGGCTAGCGTCTCCTCGCGGCGGCCCAACGCGTCCTCATGCTTGGACATCCGGCGCTCTTGCTCGCGCAGCTCATGCCGCCCGGCCTCGAGCTCGGTCTCGGCCTTCTCTTTCCGTTCCAGGGCCGATCGCTCGGCGTCGAGCTTGATCTTCTCGGCGGAGTTGGCGGCCTCGCTCTTGGACCGCTCGATGATGTCGGCGGCCTCGCCCTTGGCCCGACGGATCCGCTGACCGCCCACCAGCAGCAGTCCCCCGGCCCCCAAAGCCATCCCCACGATAAGGGCCCCGAGAGCCATGCCGAACCCCGAACCCATGCCGGGAGCGGTGCCGTTGGCCAGCGGGGCGGCAAACTCGGTGATCCATGTCACGGGTTGCGCCCTCCGATTGTTAACCGCAAACCCGAATCTGGCAGCTAGAAACGTGATAGAGGACGCGCCGGGGCTAGGCCCGGCTCGTCCCGAGTGATGTTGTGGCCGGGTGAAACGGAGTGTCGGTCGGCCGAACAGAAGAGGGTGTAGAGATTCATGGATGCGGGATATGGTCGATCTGTCTCGCCGGCCACACGACCGGCAAGAAATTCAATACCGATAATAGCCCAACCCGAATCAGGATGCCGACGATTGGGCCAACGCTTGAACCGCGAGTCGATTCAACCGATACAGTGTCGCCTTCACTACCCCGTCTGTTGAGGACCGTTCCCGATGAAGACCTGCACGCCGCGAACCCGTCTCAGGGCCCCGATCCGGGCCCTGCTGCTCTCTGGGGCCCTGCTCATGGCCTCCACCCTCATCACGGGGTGCAGCGGCACCTCGTCCTCCAGCTGGGGGCTCCGCAAGGGCGGTCTCCGCGCCAGGATGGTCCTCGCTGAGCTCGAGAGGCGGGTCTCGATCGAGCATGGCCCGGTCACCCGGGGCCCCCTCACCGGGTTCGATATCTCCAACCCAGGCGGCGCGATCACCATCATTGTGGACCAACGCTACCCGGACGCCACGATCCACTCGCAGGTCCGCTACGAGGATCGGCACCGCCAGGCCGCGGCCGATGAGGGGTGGGAATTCGACTTCCGAGGGCCGTGGTTCACCGCGGTCCACGAACAGAGCGCCGAGAACGGCCGCGTCGTGATCCGCCCGACCGACAACGTGCTGGCCGACGGCACCCGCCCGTTCGTGGACCTGGTCATCCGCACCCCCGTCTGCGACGGGGTGCGGGTCCTGAACCGATACGGCGAGGTCGAGATCCGTGGGGCCCGTGGCGAGATCACCATCGACACCTCCTCAGACGTCACGCTCAGCACCGCCCACCGGCTCATCGACAAGCTCACCGTCCGGTCCTCGGGCGGCAGCATCGACGTCATCACGGTGCCCGAGTCCTCGGGGACCTTCCTGCTGACCGCGCCCAACGGGCGGGCGAGCTTTAATTCGAACTTTGGTGAGGTCCAGCAGGCCAGGCCGCGCGTCGGCGAGTGGTCGGGCATCTGGAACGGCGGCGCCAACCCCGTCACCCTGCACAGCGACCACGGCAACGTGACCTACTTCGTCACCGAGACGCCCAGGTCCATGACGATCGGCCCGCTGTACTGATTTGATAGTGCCGGTGCGGTTCTAGTGCGGCTGGGGCTCTCGCTCTCGGCTCAGGCCGCCGAACGCAGCTGCGTCAGACGCAGGTACCGCTCGATCTGCCCGATCACAAACCCCTTGTGCGACGGGTTGAGCCCGAAGTCGAACGCGAACCCCGCGTAGACGTTCTGCTGGCTGTCCATGTGGGTGTGCGCCAGCTTCGCGGTCAGCACGATCGGCGCCGGGATCACCGGCGTCAGATCGATGCGGCACCAGAACGTGCGGCACGAATCGAGCGACCCGGCGTTCTCGCGCGAGATCTGCAGCCCGATCCCGCCGCCCCCAACGTTGGCAAGCTCGGCCTCGAACCCGGGGCCCACCTCGGGCATCTCGTCGGAGCAAAGCCCGCCGACCTGCCCCGTCAGGTCGCGGTCGAGAAGGTCCAGGATCAGCACGCGGTTGGCCATCTCACACGGGGCCGCGGTCCGCGGGTCCAGCAGCGGCCAGCACTCGACCCCGGGAAGCGTGATCGAGGTCGTCGAGATCCGGTCAAAGGAGCGACGCTGGCACCGCTCGACGGTGGTCGGCATCGCGAGGCGGATGGCGCCGATCTCGCCGTTGCGAGACGGACGGCTCGCCGGGCCCAGCACGGTAGTGTGGAACATCCACTTGTTCTGTCCGACCGCCATGATGCCGATGAGCCTGGTGCCCTCGGAGATCTCGAAGCTCTTGCCCATGGTGCCGGGCAGTTCGACCACGATCTCGTCGTCGGTGAGGTCGAGCACCCGGACCCGCCAGACGAGGTTCGTGCCCCGCTGCGTGCTGTCGAGCGGCTGCCCGTCATCGACGGTGAACTCGAGCCCGCCGCCGCGTTCGTAGATCTTCCACAGACAGCTGCGCCAACGGTCGGTCCTGGATCGGTTTGCGGGCACGGAACACCTCCCGGTTGATAGTTCTCTCCGGTGGGCAGCATCGACCCCGGGCCGGCGGCGCTTGAGCGGCACGGCCGGCCTCCGGGCCCCGGGGCGTGAGTTGTTCGGGTTGTCAGGACCGCGACGCGGCTTCTCGGACCGCCGCCCGCAGGGCCTCGCGCCGTTCGCCATCCAGCCCCCGCCCGGCAAACTCAGCCTCGTAGAGAATCATGGCGGCCTCGGTGTAGGCCCGCAGCGCGTCGGGAGTGATCGACGGGCCGCACGTCTGCAGGTGCCTCCGCAGCGGGACCGCCGCGGGCTTGGGCAGACCACGGCGGCTCAGCGAACGCAGCAGACTGACGTAGGCCTTGTCCATCCCCGCACGGCGAACGCCCGAATCCCGCCGGCGTGCTCGCCGTGGCCTCCACCTGAACCCACCCCAGCCGACGCGCCCCAGCAGCATCGAGACCACGAGTCTCAGCAGGGTCAGCAGCAGCATCGAGCCGGCGAATGCCGCGACCCCGATCCCGAACGAGACCGCGATCACCCGTTCACGCCCCTGCGAGATGCGTTGCTCGGCTCGCTCGTCCAGGTTGCGCATCCACCGTGGCAGTTCGATGGTGCCGGTCACGGCCTTCTGCGACTCGGCGCCGAACCCGATCACCGAGTTGATCCAGGTGAACTCCGCGGTCTCGAACAGCCGCTTCACCCGGGCGACCAGCCCACTCTTCAGCTGATGGGCCGACTGCAGACCAGCCCGCGGGGTTGGGTCGAGGGTCTGCCAGACGCCGGGGTCTCCCCCGCCCGTGCCGGGCACGACCTGCACCTCCACCCACGCGTGCGCGTTGGATTCTCGCACGACGTAGTACCCGGTCATCTCGTTGAACTCGGTCGCGAGGTACCCCGTGACGACGCGGGCGTCGATGCCGACCGAGCGGCACAGGGCCGCCATCGCCGAGGCGAAGACCTCGCAGTGCCCCTCGCGATGGTCGTTGAGAAACCACTCGATCGGGTCCCGGTTGCCGGGCGGGGTTCTCGGCGTGAGCGTGTACTGGAACTGCAATTGAAGGTGCTGTTCGAACAGTCTGGCGACGCGGTGGTCATCCCGTACCGCTCGCTCGGCGGGGTCCGTGGGAATCTGCTCCTGCTCAAGCAGCGCCACCGCGTAGTCGCGGACGGCCTGGCTCTCGAAACTCACCGACGTCTCGCCGCGAGTCACGTTCGCGACTGTGGCCGTGGCCAGGTCATCCTCCATGAGAAGGTCACGGACCACCAGCGAGTAGGCCAGCTTGCCCTGTGTGCCGATGAAGCGGGCGGTGCCCACGTCGGGCCGTACCCGGATCGTGGTGGCCTGGTCGAAGCGGATACGCACCGGCTCCCACGAGCCGAACACGTAGGTCCGGTCCGCCGAGACGTTGCGGATGATCACCCGCTGCTCGATCGGCTTCTCGCTGGTGCGGCCGCGGGACCGGGCGCTCGAAGCGAAGGCGTTCTGTCTCTCAGCCTCGAACGCGCTGATATCCCCGTCCTTTATGGGGATCGCGCTCTTCCACTTCCGGTCCTCGTACCGGTCGAGCACCGCACCGCGGAGGTAGTACGTCTTGCCCACCGATCCGAGTTGCTTGCCGGCGACGCCGGTCACCTGCAGGTCCAGCACCGGGGTCTGCGAGTCGGAGATCAGGCCGCCCAGGTCCAGGTCGATCTCGTCGTCGAACCCGGTGACCGCCTCCCCCACCGACACCTGCCCCAGGCTCCCAAACACCTGCTCGGCCAGCCCCCGCGGGATCACCAGGAACATCACGACCGACCCGAAGAGCCCCAGCCCGGTCAGCAGGCCCACCGTCCGTCGCAGCGATCGACCCGCCGGAGCAGAGAGCGACGCCCGCGGCATCCGGGCCCGCTCGGCGGCGATCAGCATCTGCAGCGACATCGCGGACGCTGCGGTCAGCGGCACCATCAGCACCAGCCCGAGCCCAACGAGCAGCCCGCTGTCGGTCAGCAGCGAGCCGATGAGCAGGAAGACGGCGAGCATGAGGATCTGCGAGAGGTCTCGCCCGCCGCGCCGTTCGAACGCCTTGAGCGTCATCAGCAGCGCGATCAGCCGCGAGAACAGCTCGATATCAAACCCGCGGACCAACGCGACCGAAACGATCACGCCCATCACCCCGAGCACCGCCAGCGTGATAATCCCCGTCGGCAGGCTCCGAGAGCCCCCGGCCGGGCCCGTGATGACCCGGGCAGCCAGCAGACCCAGGAGCACCGGGATCATCGAGATCGCGTCGCCCGAGGCCGCGAGATAGACCATCGCCGAGAACGACGCGGTGAGCAGAACGAAGCGGTCAGCGCGGGCCCGAATCATGAGCCGATCCCCCGGCCCGCTCGGCTGCTCGTCACGCCGTTGGATTCACCCGCGCCCGCCACGCCCGCCGCGGGCTCGCGCAGCCGGAGCCGCAGGCTCGGCGATCTCGAGCCGTGCCCGATCTCGTCGAGCATGTCCGCCGGCAATCTCGCGCGGGCGGCGAGCCACGTTGCGGTCTCGGTCGCGTTGACGCTCGAGCCCAGACCCGAACCAGCTTCGCGGCGCCCGCCCGCGCTGACCACGACCCGCTCGCCGACGGGGCCGCCGCTCTCGGTCAGCCCGGTCCCCCGGCGTCGGCACAACGCCGTCAGGATCCGGTGCAGCTGTTCGCGCCCGCCGCGGGGCTTGAGCCGCACGCCCCATTCGGGGATATCGAGCCCGACCGAAACGCCCTGCTGGATCCGGTCGGCCGCGAGGCTCGCCGCGGCGCTCTGCACGAGCTGCAGGTCCCGGGCCGACCCGGCATCCGGGTCAACCGTGATCCAGTACGTCTCGGGGCGGGGCCTGGCGTTGGTGCGGACCACAAGCGAGTCGTGGGCGGCGCTGCGGGCCCAGGCGACCTTGCGGGCGCTATCGCCCTGCACGAACTCCCGCACGCCCAGGAACTCCTCGTCGCCCCCGGCTTGCCGCGAGGGCACCGCGACGGGGGTGCGGAGATGCCCGAGGGCTCGGGCCCGGGCCCGCCGAACCGGGAGGACGGGGGGGTGGATCTCGAGCTCGCCGTGGCGGTCAACGTCGATCCGTTTCTCGATGAGGCCGAACGGGAGGCTCGACCGGATTCGCAACCCCCGAAGGCGGACGACGCCGGTGTGCGAACCCCCGACCCTGCCACTCACGCGGACGGTCTCGCCGGCTCGGGCCGAGGCGACCAGTGCGGGGGTGAGCCGGGCCTCGCCTGCTTCGGGTGAGGCGTCACGCTCGAGGATCTCTTGGATGAGCACGCCGAACACGGGCAAGAGCCGGTTGCGGTTGGTGATCTCGTACCGGATCACGCCGTTCCCCCCGACGCTGACGGGGCGTGGCGGGAGCCGCCGAACGCTCAGCCCGAGCATCGCCGAGCCGCTGACGAGGCCCGAGAGAAGGATGGCGCTTACGGAGAGGCCAAAGGCGAAGAAGAGCAGGTTGTTCTGCCCGTTGAACGCCCCGATCGCCAGGAAGAGGCTGGTGACGACGAAGACCCACCCGGGCCAACGCAGCCTCGAGGATCGGCGGGGTCGTACGCGGTCGGGCCGGGCCGCCACGGGACTATGGGTCTGAGAAGCCGACGCGATCACTCGGGCTCTTTCTCCGGGGTGTTCTGGGTGTCCGGCTCAGGGCGCACGCTCCGGCGGACCACCTGCACCAGCAGCGACTCACCCTCGCGGGGAAAGTCCACCATGTTCTGCACACGGAAGACCGATTCGCCCTCGGCGCGTACAAGGATCCGTCCGGATCGGAGAATCTCGTTGGGGATGTCCATCCGGAACGAGCCATCAGGCTTCGAGACGGTCTTGCCCAGCACGCTCCCAGCCCGCCCGGGCGCGCCGCTCTGGCTAAGAACCACCTCGATCTCACCCACGCCGGCCTTCTCGAGCCGCTCGTCGGTGTCTGCGACTCTGACCACCCGCCCGAGCTCGCCTGCGATGACCTTGCCGTTGACCACCATGCCGGTGCACCCGCCCAGGGGGGCCAGCAGCCCCAGCGGGGCCAGCAGCGCCATCATCGCGAAGATCGCTGTCCGTGCTCTCATCTCGAGTCCTTTCTGTGATTCGTGTGCTTGATACGGCTCAGGCCTGCGCCGAGCCCGGATCATCCAGATCGGGCAGATCCTTCACCGAGGCCAGCCCGAAGCAATCGAGGAACTGTCGCGTTGTGCCGTAGAGCATCGGGCGGCCCAGCTCCTCTGCCCGCCCCTTGACCATGACCATCCGTCGATCGATGAGCCCCCGCAAGACCTCGCCGCACCCGACGCCGCGGATCGCCTCGAGCTGGGCCCGCGTGATCGGCTGGCGGTACGCGATGATCGACAGCGTCTCCAACGCAGCACGGCTCAGGCGTGTTCCCGACCGGGCCCGGTGGAACGCCGCGACCGCGGTCGCGTGCTCCGGGCGGGTCATCAGCCGATACCCGCCCGAGACCTCCTCGATCCGGAAGGCCCGCCCCGCGTCGTCGTAAATCGTGTTGAGCCGCCCGATCGCAGCCCGGATCTCGTCGGGCCCGATGCTCGCCTGGCCCACCGCGACCGCGTCAACAATCGCGTCCACCGGGGTGGCTCGGTCAAGGCTGATCAGGATCGCCTCGACGGTGGTATCCAGCCCGCCGGTGTCTGGCCCAGCGTCTGGACTGGTGTCAGCCGATTCACTTGCGGCCTGGGAAGGGGTGGTCTCGGGGCGTTGTGCGGCTTCCGTGCTCATGGGCAGATGCTATCCGAGTGGGCCGCCGCCCGCACGCCTGAGCACGGCCCGAGGGGCAAAGACCTACCCTGTGCCCATGCCGATGATCAAGCCCTTCACCCGCAGGCAGCCCTCCGACACCCCGCTGCCGAGCCAGCAGCACGCGTATCCGGGGCTGCCCGAGCTCTCTGAGGCCACGCTGCACCACCGCCGCGAGGGCGTCTTTCTCGTCTTCGCGGGGCTGTTCCTGGGCACCCTGGCGATGCTCAACATCCTGGGCATCACCCGGTTTATCGTGCTCGCGAGCCACACGCCCGACGCCGGGTTCCGGTGGGGCCAGCCCGGGGATATCACCTTCGCGGTGGCGGTCGGCGTGCTGCCCTACCCGCTGACCTTCCTGTGCACCGACTTCATCAGCGAGCTGTACGGCAAGGCCCGCGCCAGCCTCGTCGTCTGGATCGGGCTCGTCCTCAACCTCTGGGTCATCGGCATCCTCTGGCTCGGCGGGGCGATGCCCGGGTTCGAATCCGTCTCGCCCACCGGCGAGCTGATCCCGGACGCCGCGGGCAGGCTGCCCGTCTTCTTCGAGGTCCGGACACTCGCGTTCGGTGCGGTCGCGGCATCGA
Source organism: Phycisphaerales bacterium (assembly GCA_047620485.1). Classification (GTDB taxonomy): domain Bacteria; phylum Planctomycetota; class Phycisphaerae; order Phycisphaerales; family UBA1924; genus JBLHKT01. Next base: position 284,283 of record JBLHKT010000001.1, read on the forward strand.
TGGTCGCCTACATGATCGCGCAGCTCGTGGATGTCCACGTCTTCCATTTCTGGAAGCGGGTCACCAACGGCAATCACCTCTGGCTCCGCAACAACGGTTCGACACTCGTCAGCCAGCTCGTGGATACGGTCGCCGTGATTCTCATCACGCACTTTTACGCCCACGCGCTGCCCATCGACGGGGCTGGCTCGCTCTGGGGGCAGTTGCTTCTGTTCATCCTGACCGGGTACGTCTTCAAGCTCGTCGTGGCGTTGTTTGACACCATCCCGTTCTACTTCGGCGTCCCGCGGCTGGCCCGCTATCTCCGTCTTCCCCCCGCGACCCACACCCACCAGCCCGTTTGATTTGGTCCGATCAGCCAGGGGTTCGGTCGCGCTAACCGGACCTCCAACGGGGTTGATCCGGACTACGCCTGCATTTGGGTCGAAATAACACCGATACCACGGGTGACCCGGGAAGAGGTTCTCCGGGCCAACCCTTGACGGAGATCCTGATGCCCGCCCCCAAAGTTCTTCTCGTGGACGATGAGCCCCAGATCACGCATCTGGTTGCGCGAAAATTCCAGCTGGCCGGTATCCAAACGATTATCGGGCAGGACGGCGAGGAGGGGCTGCAGCTCGCGCTCGAGCACGACGTGGACCTGATCGTCTCGGACCTGCAGATGCCCTACATGAGCGGCATCGAAATGGCCCTGGCGCTGCGTCAGGAACCGTCCATGAAGCGGGTGCCCATCATCATCCTGACGGCGCGGGGCTACGTCCTGGACCGTGCGGAGATCGAGGAGGCCGGCATCAGCCGCGTCATCCCCAAACCCTTCTCCGCGAACGAGCTTCTCGAGTGTGTCAACACGCTTCTCGGCGATCGGAGCGGCTCCGAGATTCGGGACGCCGCATGAACCAATTGGCCGGACAGTTCGGGCACCCGCTGCCCCCGGAATTGCGACGCCGCTGCGACGAGCTCGAACTCCCGCTCTGGCGCATCGATATGGACGGGCACGCGATCTCTGAGCCGCACGAGACCGGGCCGCTGGGCCTGTGGCTGGTCTCCAAGACCGTCCGCCGGTGTGTTCAGGACGCCGCATCGGTATGGGCGGATCAGCAGAGCCCCGAGCCGATCGAGCAGGCCCCGGGTCTGTGGCTGATCCCGATCCCTGAAAAGGTGCGCCGTCGGCGGACGGGCTACCTGCTCGCCGTTGAGTTTGGCCCACAGCTGATCGGGTCTGAGACCTTCCTCGAGGCCTGCCACGACGCACAGCTGACAACCAGCTCAGCTGAGCACGCGATTGGCTCACACGCCGCGATTACCCGAGACGAGGTGGGCCGCCTTCACCGCATGCTCGGCTGGGCGGTCAAAGACCTCGCCCGGCAGGAGCGCGACGAGCAGACCGTCCAGGGCTTCACCACGCAGCTCTCCGACGCCTACGAGACCATCCACGCCCTGTACTCGATCGGGCATTCGATCAGCGACATCGCCAGCCCGCAGAAGGTGATCCTCGAGATCACGCAGCGGCTCTTCGAGACCACCCCGTTTGGCTGGGTGCTGTGCCGGCTCGCCGCCGACGGCCGGATGCCCGAGTCGCTCCGCGGGAAAACGCTCGCGGTGGGCAACAGCGGGCTCGGGCCCGAGGGGTTCGGCGGGGTCATGGTGCTCTTCGAGGAGGCCTGCATCGACTCGCCGCTCAGCAACTGCCTCATCCTCGACCAGACCCACGCGATCCCCACCGCCCTGGGGACCCAGGTCGCGGTGCAGCCGATCCGACGCGACGGCGAGATCCTCGGGCTCATCGCCGCGGGAAACAAGGTCTCGCATGACTCGCAGATCAGCAGCTACGAGACGCTTCTCTTCGAGGCCGCCAGCGGGTACATGCGGTCCTTCCTCGACAACGTGCTGCTGTTCCACGAGCAGCGGGCCATGTTCCTGGGCACCGTCCGGGCCATGACCGCCGCGATCGACGCCAAGGACCGCTACACACGGGGCCACTCCGAGCGGGTCGCGATGCTGTCGGCGATGCTGGCCAAGGCCGCGGGGCTCCGCCCGGGGCAGTGCGAGCAGATCCACATCGCCGGGCTGGTGCATGATGTCGGCAAGATCGGCGTCTCCGAGCGGGTGCTGACCAAGCCGGGCAAGCTGACGCCCGAGGAGTTCGAAGAGATCAAGACGCACCCCGAGGTCGGGTACCGCATCCTGCGAGACATCCCGGCCCTCCGCGACGTGCTGCCCGGCGTGCTGCATCACCACGAGCGGTGGGACAGCCGGGGCTACCCGCACGGCGTGGGCGGCGACAAGATCCCGCAGATGGCCCGCATCATCGCCCTGGCCGACACCTTCGACGCGATGAGCTCCAACCGCTCGTACCGCCCCGCGATGGACCGGCCGACCGTGCTGGCGGAGATCGAGCGGTGCGGCGGCACGCAGTTCGACGAGCAACTCGCCAAGGTCTTCGTGGGGCTCGACTTCACGGCGTACGACCAGCGGGTCGCCGAGCACCAGGCCCAGGACATCGGGCTCACGGCCCGGCCTGACGCCGCGTGATCCGCCTGCCTGTCGGGGCCCCACGTCGCCCATAAATCTTCTATGAATACTCCCCGAAGCCTGCTTACGGCGAGCGATCAGGGATCGAGCCACCCGGACACGACCATCCTCGGGCTGTAGACCGACCGGAACCCGATGGGCGGGCTACCGAGCGAATCGGGGCTGGCCCGCAGATCGAGGATCGCCGAACTGTTGATCGTCAGATCGTTCCCGCAGATGAGCGAGCCGACGATCCGGGTCGAGCCCGTCTCGACCACGGCCTTGTTCCTGGTGTAGACAATCCCCGAGATCTGGCTGGTGTAGAAGTCGGCCTGGTCCAGGTCTTCCGTCCCGCCGGCACCGAACCCGATCGGGTTGAAGTTCGTAGCATGCACGGACTCGGAGAGCGAGTTCGAGGACAGTCGGAAGACGAGGTCCGAGTCGTCCGTGATGATCGCCGGCCAGCCGGGTGTCGCCGGGGCCCAGCTCACGCTGCCCTCGAGGATCACTTGCCCCGAGCCGACGAAGACGAATGTCGCCGCGATCCGGGAATTGCGGACGATGATGTCCCGGGAGCCGTGGTCGAAAACGTAGACGTTGTCGGGCGAGAGGATGCCGAGAAGCCCGAATGGGTTGCGTCCGGGGCCCACCGCCACGTTCTCGATGACATACACCCCGCTCGTGAGTTTCAGGTCACTCATGCTGACCGAAGTGCCGTAGGGCGAATAGATCGCGCCGATAGCGCCGTCGGGGGGGAACTCGCGGGCCGGTGCGTTCTCCGTGACCGTGCTGGTGTACGTCGCGGCGTCCACCGTCCGCTCCGTCTCGACGGGCACGAAGAAGAGCGAACCGTTCCCCACGAAATCCCCCGCGGCCGCGATACCCGCGTCGCCGTTCACCGCGCTCGAAGTCCCCGTGATGACCTGTCCAGTGGTGTACGCCCCGAACTCGAGCACGTCCACCGGCACGAGCGTCGGCTGCAGACTGACCTGCAACGCCCGGCGAGTGTCCGTCTGCGATGCGACAACCCGAAGCGTGAACGGGTCCAGGTCGCCGTCGTCGATCACGCCGTCCGCGTCCGTCGCGTACACCCGAACCGTGTGGACCGAGTCTCCCGTGTCGATATCGCGCGTCAGGTAGAGCCCGCCGACCGCGACCGAGGTCCGCCATGACGGGTCCTCGGCCATGGACTGCACGGCGAGGTCCAGGCCCGTCCGCACCGCGACCCGGGCGGCGCCGACTCTCGCCGTCACGTCGCTCCGCTCGTGCACGCGTTGCTCGAGCGACAGGGCCGCGAGCCCGGTCGCGAGCACGAACGCGCTGGTCACCAGCACCATGATGTAGACCGAGCCTCGGTGGCTCATGGGGTGGTTCATGGGGTTCTTCATGTGGTTTTTCATGGGGCCTCCACGGTCTGCTGGCCCGCCCACGATCGGCACCCCACTCGCGTCGCGATCGGCCGACCCAGGAACTCGACGACCACGGTGATCCGCTTCATGTCCGTGGGCCCGACGACCGCCAGGCCCAGATCAGAGGGATTGACGTAGACCACGCTCGCCCGCCGGGTCCACCCGTCGAGCCCGGCAATCGCTGTCCCGTTAGCCAGGACCGGCGGTGTCGCGGACCACCCGTCAAAGTCGTCGCCGTCGTCGAACCCGCCCCAGCCGAGCCCGGCCGCCTCGCCCACGGACCGGCCAAACTCGGCGCCGCGACCCGCGGTCGGCGTCTCGAACTGACGCGCCATCGCCTCGGCCAGCAGTTGCTCAGCGAGTTGTGCCCCGGTCGAGTCCCGCACCGCGGCCTCGCGACGGTCCACCACCGCGACGAGCAGCCGCACCGCCCCGGTCGCCACGAACGAGAGCACGATCGAGGAGAGGACCACCTCAACAAGCGTGATGCCGTGGGGGTGGGCTGGCGCACACCGGCTCGGTGCGGGTTGCTTGGGTGCACGCCTCATCCCGCGGGCCTCGCCACGGTCTCGACGGAGGTCTGCACGGTGCCCAGCCCGTCCACAGTCAGCTCGATCCGCACCGCACGGATCACGCCGACGCCCGAGTCCCGTTCGGTCACGAACCCGGAAACGCCGGTGAGCAGCGTCACGGCGCTGGTGTCCGAGGTTGAGGTGCCTCGCTTGAGCACCTGCCCCGAGGCCAGCCAGTAGACCACGCTCTCGGGCTGGCTGTCCCCGGTCCGGTCGGGCACCACCAGCCGCAGGCTCCCGCTGGCCGGCGTGACCGCGGTGGCATAGGTCAGGTCGTCCGCGATCCGCTGCACCGTGTGCGCTGCACCGGCCGAGACGGAGCCCCGGTCATCGCCGCTCGGCAGCGCCGTTGACGTGAGCACGATCAGGCTGCCCATCGCGCTGATGAGAACCGTTGAGGCGCTGATCGCGACTAGGAGCTCGATGAGCGTGAACCCGCAGCGGCGGAGGATTGGGCGGGGGTTGCGGTTCATGGGAGCGACAGGACCCGGAGTTTGAACTTGCTGATCTCGATGGCTGAGGGCTTCGTGAGCGAGGAGATCGTCGGGTCCACCGGCCCCTCGGGCTGTGTCACGGACGCGGCGATCGAGCCCGAGACGACGGTCCACGAGACCGAGGTGGCCGCGTCGCCGCCCGAGTCGAGCTCCAGCGTGTTGCTGTAGGGAAAGACCGCGCTCGGGATCAGCACGCTGTGGAACTCGGAGCCGGCCAGGTTCACGACATCCTCCGGGCTCAGCCCCAGCGGGGTCCGGATCAGCGTGTCCGCCTTGGTCGCCGCGTCGAGCGAGTAGGCCCGGCCGTGCGCAAACGCGAGCTGCCCGGCGAGGCGGATCTCCTGGGCCACCGTCCCCGCGGCGAAGCGGACCCGGGCCGAATCGCGGGAGGACCCGATCGTCGGCACCGCGACGGCGAGCAGAACCGCCAGAACCCAGACCACCATCACCAGCTCGATGAGCGAAAACCCGGGCCTCCCACCGGGGCCCGGGCTTCGCTGAATTCGCGTTGGATCCGGTCGGGTCATGTCATCCCCGAAGAAGCGGGGCGATCAATAGGTGTTGTACGCCGCGCTGGAATCGTCGGTATCGGTCGAGTTGGCCGTGATCGCGCCGGTCGTGTCGTCATAGACCCAGCCGCCCGCACCGCCGAGGGTCGCGATGACCACGGCCGAGTCGTTGCCGGTGCCCTTGACCTTGAGTTTGGGGACCGAGCGGAGGTACGGGCCGTAGATCGCCGTGGCGGTCTTGCTCGCCGAGGTCGTGCCGTCGAGCTGGGAATAGGTCGTCATCTCGGCCTCGAAGGTCGCCAGCGTGGGGTAGGTCCCCTGGTGCTCGGTGTGGTACAGATCGATCGCGTTGCGGAGCACCGCGAGATCCGCGATCAGCGACGAGTCGGCCGCACCGGCGGCACCACGGCTCATGCGGGGGATCGCGATCGCGCCGATGATCCCAATAATCACCACGACGATCACGAGTTCGATCAGGCTGAATGCCCGACGGTTGGTTCTCATTGAGTTCATCTTTCAGCACTCCTTGCTGGGCACCGGATCCTATTTTCTTGGCCGATCACGGTCGGCCCACAACTCAGTATCGGGTGCTAGAACTCCGCATTGGAGACGAACATGGTTCGCGTGGGCCGAATCCGCACAGCCGGGTGCCGCAGCCCGCCCAGCCGGAATCAATCAACGCCCGATAGTGTTGTGGTCGGCAGAAAAGCTGTCACAGTCTTCCCGCCGTGGTACAGCACCACCGAGCCCTCGCGGATCTCGACAACCTTGGCCTGCCGCGGGTCGGTCGCAGAGAACGCCAGGCTCTCGTTCACCCGCACCGCGCGCCGGTTGATCACCGCCAGCCGCGATTCGGCCGACCCCACAATAGAGGAGACCGCCCAGCCCGACACCACGTCCTCAAACGACCGGGCCGTTGCTTGGGCCACTCGCTCGGTCTGGGGCAGCTGCCACGCGAACGGGTCTACCGGCCCGCGCTCCGTGCTCGGGGCCTCTACGCGCAGCGAGACCACACGCAGGTTCGCCGACATGTTCTCGGGCGAGACCCCCGACTTGACCTCCGGCATCACCGCCGAGTTTGGAGCCGAGGCGTCCGTGACGCTCGCCGCCGCCGACTGCGGCGACAGCACCGCCCTGTCCGCGACCAGAGCCGCGGTGACCAGCGCGAGCACCCCGAGGGCGGTCCGTTGTTTGCGATCGAGCTTCACGGTTGGAATAGACGAAACCGGGCGCGAGACGTCCACCCAATCACGAGCAAGATTCGGGCTCAGCCCGCCGGACCGTCATGGTTCTTACAGACCATCGTCCACCGGACCTGCTCGCCGGTGCCCCGCGTGATCCGCAGCAGGCGGATCTCAAGCCCGGGCAGCGGCCCGTGCACCGAGCCGCAGAGCTCGACCACCTGGCTGAACGTCCCCTTCCCGGTCACCTCGACAAGGAGCCCCGGGCCCGTGGTCCCAATCTCCGCCGCCTCGTCGGCCGCCGGCTCAAGCTCGATCGAGCTCTCAACACGCAGCCCGACCTCCCGGGCCAATCGCTCGAACGCCGAGAGGAACGCGGTGGGCGTCATCGGTCGAATCTCGGGCTCGCCGGGCGGCGTCTGCGGCGCGGGCTCGGCCGCCGCGGTCGCTCGTGCCCCGCCCTGACGCTGCAGGCTCACCAGCTCAGCCCGGTGCTCGCTGAGGCGCAGCCGCAACCCCGCCGCGAGCGACCGCGCCTCGACCGCGGGCCGATAGGCGAACTGGTACCCGCCCGACAGCGCGGCGAGCAGCAGACTCGCCCCGATCACGTGGATCAGGCTCAGGCGTGCCGTGAGCGTCATGGGTCGTCCTCCGTCGCCGCCGCGACCGCGACGATCCTGGCCGACAGCTCAAACCGGACAGACCCGGTGGCCCCGTCGAACGTGATCGAGGGTGAGCTCATCGGCGCGAACAGCCCCGAGCGTTCCACGGTCGCCGCGAACCCGAGCACGCCCTGTGAGTCTTCCGCGAGCCCCTCTATTCTCAGCTCGACCGCGTGGTTCTCCGCGATCCGGACCTCGACTTGCTCGAAGCCGATCTCTGCGCCAGACATCTCAGCGAGCAGGCCCAGCAGATCCGCCCATTGGCTCGGGATGGTCTCGCGCGGATCGCTCCTGGCCTCGCCACGGACGGCCGTGGGAACCGCAACCGGCTGGGCACCCCGCTCGGCCAGCTCCGTCTCGGCGGCTCGAACCTGGTCGGCCAGCCGCTCGGCGGGACGAACCACCAAGAAATGCGACAGCGCCACGCCGACCAGCACCACGGGCACCGCGACCCCGAGCGTGACCGCCCAGACCCGCGTCCACTGCCCGACCGCCACCCGGTCGTGATACCACGCCGGGAGCAGATTGAAGTTGTCGAAGCGGTTGCTCATGCGGCCCACCTCCTCGCCGCAGCCAGCGCCGCGAACTGGTCGGCCTCAACGCCACCGCCAGCAACCTCAAGCTCCAGCCCGATCAACCCCCCAAGCGCCCTGGCGACCTCCTCGGTCGCGCCCCCGCCCGTCAGCACCACCCGCGGTGTCTCGGCGAGCGCGTACCGACGAACGGCGTAGTCCGCCGTCGCGGTGATGCTCTCCGCCGTTGTTCGCGCCCACCCCATCGCCCCGGGCAAGCCGAGCAGCCCGCGGTCGCTGTCCTCATTGCGGATCAGGGACTCGACCTGCTCGCCGGTCCGCTCGGTTCGCTCGGTCTCGGCTCGCACCAGCGACTCAAGCCCGCCCGCCGGGTCTGACCGCTCATACACCGGCAGCCCCTCCACCGCCAGCATCAGCCCCAGCCGGCTCCAGCCCAGGTCCGCGACCACGCAGTCGCCGCGCCCCACCGCGCGGGTGAACGCCGACGAGTGGGTGTCGATGCCCCGCACGCGGACGCCCTGCGCCTCAAAGCCGCCCAGCAGGGCCGCGGTCGTCGCGTGGTCCGCCTCGTAGGCGAGCGCCTCGCGTCCGTCGGTGGCGCGGCGGCTGCGGGGCAGCTCCCACCACGCGATCTCGCCCGGCTCTCCCTCCAGTTCGGCGAACTGGTTGCGCACAATCGCGTCGTCTCGGGTCGGATCGGGCTTGTCGGGCAGCCGAACCACCTGTCGCCGCAGCGAGCCCTGGGCCGCCAGAAGCGTTACGGTTCGGAGCGTGAACCCCTGACGACGGAGGATCTCGCACAGGCGTGCGATCTCAGACTCGTCGAGGGCCTCGGCCCCGCGCGGGAACCGGACGCAGCGGGCGACCGAGCCGTCGGCATTCAGCTCGACCGCCTTGATCCATCTCGTGCCCAGGTCGATCCCGGTGCGGGTGGCTCGGTGCCAGGGGAGTTGGAGGCTCATCAGTGCGCTCCCGCCGAGGCTGTCAGGTCGAACAGCGGGAGGAACATGCTCAGCGCGACGAACGCGACCACCACGCCCAGCCCGATCATGATCACCGGCTCGAGCAGGTTGGAGAAGGTGCGGGCCATCGCCTCGTTCTCGTCGTCCATGAAGTCTGACAGGTCCACCAGCACCGGCGCCAGCCGCCCGGTCCGCTCCGCGTTGGAGACCGCCTCGCGGATCGAGGGCGTGAAGAGCATCGGGTCCTCGAAGCTCCCGCTCAGCGCCTCGCCACGGGTTACCAGCTCGGTCGCGTGGTCGGCCCACTCGGCGTACAGCGGGCGGCGCACGCTCTTGCGGACCAGCCCGATCGCCTCGAGCATCGAGACCTTGGCGTCGAGCAGCACACCCATCATCCGCAGCGTCCGCGCGACCGTGAACCCCTGGGCCATCGAGCCCAGCACGGGCACCCGGCAGAGCAGCAGATCGGCACGGCGCTGCATGCCCGGGTTTCGCGCCGCCATGAGCACGCCAGCCACACCCGCAGCGATCGAGAGCAACAGCGCCCACCACCACTGCTTGAACCCGTTGCTCATCGTGAGCAGCAGCTCGGTCGTCCAGGGCAGCGGCGCGTTGAGCGTCTCGAACAGCCCGGCAAACCGCGGGATGACAAACAGCACCATCGCGATCATCACGCCACCAGCCACGACGATCAGCACCGCGGGATAGGTCGCTGACCCGATCATCAGCGACTTGGCCTTGCGCTCGCGTCGCTTGATCATCGCCAGCCGCTTGAGCATGTCGTCGAGTCGGCCGCTGGACTCGCCCGCCCCGATGAGGCTGCAAAACACCTGGTCGAACACGCCGGGGTGCTGCGAGAGCGCCGACGAGAGCGAGACGCCCTCCTCGACCGACTCGCGAACCGCGCCGATCACCCGTCGCCAGTTCTCCTCGCTTGCCTGTCGCTCGACCGCCCGGAGGCTGTCTGCGATCGGCGTGCCCGTGCCCACCAGCACCGACAGCTCCCGGGCGAACTGCGTCAGCTTCTTGCTCGCCCCCCGCACCCGGCGCGGCACCGGGCCGTCCGGCGACGCGTCGCCCGAGCCCTTCTGAGCCTTGACCGAGACGACGAACAACCCCTGAGACTGGGCCGTCGCCCGGACCTCGCGCGCGTCCTCCCCCTCGATCACTCGAGTGAGAGAGGCGCCCTTCGCGTCGCAGGCTTGCACGGTGAACCTCACGCGGCACCCCGCTGTTCGTCCGTGCCCGCCGACAGGTCGTCCACGTCGTTGGACTGGGTGACCCGCAGGACCTCCTCGAGGCTCGTCTGCCCTTGCAGCGCGAAGATGATGCCTTCGTCGCGGAGACTGAGCATGCCGTTGTCCTTGAGGCGGGCCCGGATCGCCGCGGCCGGGGCCCCGTTGTAGACCAGCCGCCGGATCTCGGGCGTGACCTCCATCACCTCGTACACACCCATCCGGCCCTTAAAGCCCGTGTCGTGGCACCTCTTGCACCCCTCGCCCTTGCGGAACGAGCGGCCCGAGTGCTCGGTCAGCTCCGCGTCAAACAGCACGTCCTCGCTGGGGAAGTACTTGGTCTCGCAGTGCGGGCAGAGCGTCCGGACCAGCCGCTGGGCGACCACGCCGTTGAGCGCCGAGCTGATCAGATAGCTCTCGATGTTCATGTCCTGCAGCCGGGCCACCGCCCCGGGCGCGTCGTTGGTGTGCAGCGTCGCGAGCACGCTGTGCCCGGTCAACGCCGCCTGAACCGCGACCCGCGCCGTCTCCTCGTCGCGGATCTCGCCGACCATGATCACGTCCGGGTCCTGCCGCAGGATGCTCCGCAGCGCCCTGGCAAACGACATCCCGATGCCCTCGTTGACCTGGATCTGGTTCACCAGGTCGAGCTGATACTCGACCGGGTCCTCGACCGTCACGACGTTCAGTTCCGGGCTGCGCAGCAGGTCCAGCGCCGAGTACAGCGTCGTAGTCTTGCCACTGCCCGTCGGCCCGGTCACCAGGATCAGCCCGTGCGGCTGCTTGAGCACGCGGGTGAAGACCTGCAGCGCATCGATCCGGAACCCCAGCTCGTCGAGCCGGATGCGAAGGTTCTTGTTGTCCAGGATTCGCAGCACCAGCTTCTCGCCCAGCAGCGTCGGGATGCTCGACACGCGCAGATCGATGTCTCGCCCCTCGGCCTTGATCCGCACCCGCCCCTCCTGCGGCAGACGCTTCTCGGCGATGTCCATCTTCCCGATGATCTTTACCCGGCTCGCGATCGCCGCGTGCATCCCGTGCGGCGGCTTCATCAGGTCGCGCAGGTGCCCGTCGATCCGATACCGGATCCGCGTGCCGTTACGGCTGGGCTCGATGTGGATGTCGCTCGCCCCGTCCTTGACCGCCGTCAGCAGCGCCACGTTCACCAGGTTCACGATCGGCGAGCCCTCGATCATCCGGTCGATCTCGGTCGCCGGCCCCTCGTCGATCGCCTCGCCGTCCATCACCTCGACGTCGCTGGTCGCCAGGCTCGTGAGGAACGCATCGACCGAGTGGTCCCCGTCGCGGTACTTGCCCTGGAACTCGCGGATGTTGTTCGACAGCGCCAGCACCGGGCGGATCGTCTTGCCCGTCAGGTCCGAAAGCCGATCGATCACGGGCAGGTTCCGAGGGTCAGCCATCGCGACCGTCAGCACACCCCGCACCAGGAACATCGGCAGCACCCCGAGCCGCTCGCTCTCCTCGCCGCTCACTAGCGCCGAAGCGTTGGGGTCGATCAGCCCGTGCCGCAGCTGGACACCGGGGAGCCCGAGCGACTCGGCCAGCGCCTGCACCAGCGTGTTCGCCGAGATCATCCCCTGCTCGACGAGCAACTCCCCGATCAGCCGACCGCTCTGCTTCTGCTTCTGCAGCGCCTCGTCGAGCTGTGCAGCGCTCAGGTGCCCGTGGTCGAGCAGGATGTCGCCCACGCGGCGTCCGCGCGCGGGTGTTGCCCCTGTTTTTCCGTCTAGCCCCGGGGCCCCGGTGTTGGGAGACTGGCTCATGACAGGCTCCGAACCGCCTGGGGCACGTCCTCGTAATAGTCGAACCGGTCGGCCACCCCCGTGACCTCAAAGATCTCACGCAGCGTCTCGCTGATCGACGCGAACCGCATCGCCTGCCCGATCGCCCCGAGCCGGTCGGCCACGTCCAGCAGCAGCTCGATGCCCTGGCTGTCGGCGTACGGGATCTCCGAGGCATCGAACACCACACGCCCCACGCCCGCGCTGATCGCGCTCATCGCGTGCTGCGACACCTCGTCGAGAATCTCATCGACGAGCGGCCCCTTCACGAGAACGACGGTCGCGGGGCCCCGGCTTGTGCTCTGCACGTGCTTCATGGGTTCGCCTCAGGCCGCCTTCCGTACCGCTGCCCCGGGGATCACGAGCGTGAACGTGCTGCCCACGCCGATCTCCGAGTCGATCAGGATGTCCCCGCCGTGCAGCTTGGCCATGTCGCGGGCGAGCCCGAGCCCGATGCCCGAGCCCGTGATGTGCTGGATCCGGGTGTCCGACGACCGGAAGTACGGGTCGAAGAGCTTGGCCTGGTCCTCGGGCGAGATCCCGAACCCACTATCGACGAAGACGAACCGGTTTGAGCCATCCTCGCCGATCTCGAAGCGGACCTCGACCCGCCCGCCCTTGCCGGTGTACTTGAGCGCGTTACCCAGCAGGTTGTGCACCGCCAGCGCCAGCTTCTCGCGGTCGGCCCCGATCACCGGCAGCTTCGGGGGCAGCGTGAACACCAGCTCGATCCCCTTCTGCTCGGCCTGCGCCCGGTAGTCCTGCAACAGATCGCCGAAGAACGCGTCGAGCCGGAGATCGTTGAGCTGGATCGTCAGCGACCCGTTCTCGATCTCCGCCGACCGCAGCATGTCGCCCACGAGCCGCTCGAGCCGACGCGTCTCCTGGTTGATCACGTTGATCGCCCGGTTCCGCTCGGCCGGGTCGGTCTCGCTCTCGTCCGTCGCCTGCTCGGCGTACAGCCGGATGTTCGTCAGCGGTGTCCGCAGCTCGTGCGTCGCCCGAGCCAGGAACGAGCTGCGCGCGTGCTCCGCCAGCCGCTGCTTGGTGATGTCTTCCACCAGCACCAACGCCGCGGGCTCCTTGCTGCCCTCGAGCGGCCGCACCGTCACACGGAACACCGTCCCCTGCTCGTTGCCCGAGTCGATCTCCGTGTTCCAGCGGGCCCGCGAGCGTCCGCCCGCCGCCGCGACGATCGCCTCGTTCACCTCGGGGCTCGAAAAACCGCAAAGCCCGACCTCGGTGCCCTCCGCGGAACCAAGACTGCCCAGCATGATCTCTGACGCCGTGTTGGCGTACCGCTGCCCGCCGTCGGCCCCACAGATCAGCACGCCGATGGGCAGTGCGCCCACAGCCGCGGCGATCATTCCCCCGCCCGCGACGGGCGCCGCCGCGGGGTGTGAGGCGCCCTCAAGCTGCCGCACCCTCATCGATTCTCGCTCAGCGAGCATCTCGTTCCACGCCGAAGCGATCTCGCCCAGCGTCGGATCCACGCCCAGCGATTCCGCCGCACGCTCGCCCGAGGAGTACGCGAGCAGCGCTTCAGCCAGCAGCCCGATCTCCCCCAGCCGACGACGAGAAGTCCGGTACACCACCATCATCAGCGCCAGCCCCACGCCCGCGATGATCAGCGCCGGCGTCAAGGCCTCGGCCAGCCCCACACCACGAGCGCCGCTCCCCCACACCTCGACCAATGCCGTCTGCCCAACCACGGTCGTCTCGGAGGTCTCAAGAAACTCAGCCTGCACCGAGCCCATCGCGGCGCGAGCCCGGTCCAGTTCTGAAAGATCCGACGAGGCCACAACCGTTCCGCCAACGCTCACCCGCGCCCCGCCGATCATCGGGTCCCGGCTCAACTCGAACAGGATGTTCCGATACGCGGTCAGCTCGTGTTCCAGCGAGACCGTCAACGCCGCCTCGAGCAGATCGGCCCCCGTCTGGACCCGCGCCTGCTCGGCCTGGGCCTCTCGCTGGGCAATGTCCCGAGACGACCACCACCCCGAGGCTCCGACCAGCCCCACCGCGATCAGCATCAGCAGCACCCCGGGCACCGCGAGATACCGCTCGCCTCGGGCGACGAAGCGCCTTCCCATCCTGGACTGTCCACGGCCTGTTTTCATCGGGTTCTCGGGTGATGGACCGGGTCTGCACGGAGGCTAATTGCGGCTGGTGATGTCTGGATATCGGCTGCGGCCACCATCACTTGAGCCCCGCCGCTTGATGCCTCTAGACCCGCACACTCCCCACGCGAACAATCAGCAGCACCGACTCGCAGCCGTGGTTCTCGGACCTTTCGCACGGCACGATGCGAATTCGGTCTGCGCCGGGACATTCGCCACCCGGTAGGATCAGCTCGCGTACAGACGGCACCCGCCACCCGCGAAACGCCCGATAACCCAGAGATCGAACGGAGTCCATGACCCTCTCGCTCACGCAACTCGTCTCACCCATCCCCGGCCCAATCCCGGAGCTGGCTTCCAGGTCGGCCCCGACAGACGCGGTGTACCCCGACCGTCTCTACGACGCCCACGGACGCCAGATCAGGGACCTGCGCCTCAGCCTCACCGACCGGTGCAACATGCGCTGCACCTACTGCATGGACCCGGGTACCGTCTTTGCGCCGCGCGAGACCCTGCTCACCGCCGACGAACTCATCCGTCTGGCCTCGGTCTGCGCCGGGCTCGGTGTCACCCGCGTCCGCCTCACGGGCGGCGAGCCCACCGTCCGCCCCGAGCTCACCCGGATCATCCGGGGCTTGGCCGATCTCGGGCTCGAGGACCTCTCGATGACGACCAACGGCGTGGGCTTCGCGCCCGAGTCGCTCGACGCCTGGAAGACCGCCGGGCTCGGTCGGGTCACCTTCAGCCTCGACACCCTTGACCCTGAACGCTTCACCCAAGTCACCCGCTCCGTGTATGCACCATCGGACGTCATCGCTTCGATCCGCCGAGCCGCGGTAATCGGGCTCGGGCCCGTCCGGGTCAACTGCGTGGTCGTCCGCGGCTTCAACGACGACGAGGTCGTCGATCTCGCCCGGCTCGCCGCGGACCTGGGCGTCGAGCTGCGGCTCATCGAGTTCATGCCGCTCGACGGCGGGCACCGGTGGGACACCGCCCAGGTGGTGCCCAGCCACGAGTCCCGCCAGCGAATCGAGCGAGCGATCCCGCTGCGCCCGCTCGACCGCGAGCGCACCAGCGCCACCGCGACCCGCTTCGGCTTCGCCGACGGCTCGCCCGGCGGGCTCGGCTTCGTCTCGCCCGTCTCGCAGCCCTTCTGCGGCGCGTGCAGCCGCCTGCGGATCACCGCCCAGGGCCAGCTCCGCGCCTGCCTCTTCGGGACCGACGAGGGTGACCTGCGAACCCCGATGCGGACCGGCGCCGACGACGAGTCCGTTCGCACTATCCTTCGCGATATCGTCTGGAACAAGCGGGCCGGGCACGGCATCGGCACGCCCGATTTCGAGCGACCCGCCCAGGCGATGAACGGGATCGGCGGCTGAGCGTGCCCACCCGGCGACTCGCCATCCTCGTGCCCGTGCTGATCGCGTTCGTTCTGCTGCTCGTCCGCGGTGTCGGGCCCGCAGACCGGGCCCCGACCCTGCACATCGCCGCAGCCTCCTCGCTCCGCGCGACCCTCCCCGATCACGTCGCAGCCTTCACCGACGCAAACCCAGGCATCAGCGCCGAGGTCGCGTACGCCTCCTCGGGAACGCTCGCCGCGGCGATCGAGCGGGGCGCTCCCTACGACGTCTTCCTCTCCGCCGATGAAGCCCGCCCCGCCCGACTCATGGAGCTTGGCCTCCTCGCCCAATCGGGCGTGCAGCCCTTCGCCGTGTCACGCATCGTCTACGTCAGCCGCGACCGAGACGCGAGCGCTGACGCGACCCCGCGTATCGCGATCCCCAATCCCGCGTTCGCGCCCTACGGCCGCGCCGCGGAGGTCTGGCTCAGCACGCACCCCGAGTTCGGCCCCCACTCGCTCATCTATACCGACAGCGTGGCCAACGCCGCGGGGCTGTTCCGCGCCGGGGCGGTGGACGGCGCGTTTGTCGATCCCGAGCATGCATCCCAACTCGCACTCGCCGGCGCACAAACCGCCACACTCGACGGCGCCCCCCCGATCACCCTCGCCGCGGGCGTGATGAGATCGTCAACCCGAGCCGACGAGGCCGAGCGGTTCGTGCGGTTCATCCGCGAGCACCGGCTACCCGCCCAGCCCTAGCCACGACTTGTGGCCGCACTCGCCACCCGCGTGCGCACGCGGTCCCGTACTATCCCTGTCGTCTCGACCCGCTCTGAAAGGCCTCATGCTCGACCTGGAGTCCATCGCGATCAGCCTACGCCTCGGGCTCGCCGTCTCGGTTACCGTCGCGCTCGTCGGCCCGCCGCTCGCGTCCTGGCTCGCCTCTCGCCGATCGTGGCTGGGGCAGCTCGGCCAGGGGCTCACGCTGCTCCCGCTGGCGCTCCCCCCCACCGTGCTCGGGCTGCTGCTGGTCTCGGTGATGCGCCCGGACGGTCCGCTCGGGCAAGCCCTAACGACCCTGGGTCTCGCCACGCCCCTCTTCACCTTCACCGGGCTCTGGATCGCGTCGTGCATCGCGAGCCTCCCCATCGCGATTCAGCCCATGCTGGTCGCCTTCGGCTCGATCGATCGCGAGGTCATCGCGGCGGCGGAGGTCTGCGGCGCGACCCGAATCGAGCGATTCTGCCGCATCACCTTCCCCATCGCCCTGCCCGGAATCCTGACCGGGGCCGCCCTCGCCTTCGCCCACTCGGTCGGGCAGTTCGGCGTCGTCCTCATGGTCGGCGGCAGTATCCCCGGCCAGACCCGTACCGCCTCCATCGCGATCTACGATGACGTGCAACTCGGCGACTTTGATGCCGCCTGGACCACCTCGCTCGCGCTCATCGCCATGAGCGCCGTCGTCGTCCTCGCGGCCCTCGTCGGCGGCGGGCTGCTCGGGTCAAGGAGCCACCCCTCGTGAACAGCCCGCCCGAACAGTTCGAGGTCTCGGTTCTCTTGTTTGGTCCGGCGGCCCACGCCGCGCGGGCCACCGCGGTCTCGGTCCGCCTGAGCCCGGGCGCCACCGCGACCGACCTCCTCACGGCGCTCGCACACCAGCACCCCGCGATCAAGAGCGAGGCGAGCGTCGGACGTATCGCGGTGGACCACGCGTTTGTCGCACCCTCGACGCCGATCACCGCCGGGCCCGAGCTCGCCCTCATCTCCATGGTGTCGGGCGGATGAGTGTTTGCGTTCACATCGTGGACGGCCCCGTGGAGCGCCAGCCCGAACCAGATCGCGCCACGTTGTCCGACGCGGGTGCCGTGCTCACCTTCCTGGGCGTGGTCCGCGGGCTCGAAGAGGGCGCCCCACTCGAATCGATCGACTACCAGACGTACGACCCGATGGCGCAGCGCGAATTGGAACGGTTGGTCAACGAGACCGCCATTCAATTCGGGCTTCTCGCGATCTCCCTCGTGCACAGCCGGGGCGTGGTGCCGATCGGGCAGCCCTCCCTGCTCATCGAGATCCGCTCAGCACATCGTCGAGAAGGTCTCGACGCCATGGATTCGCTGATCGATCACCTCAAGCGGGACGTGCCGATCTGGAAACGCCCGATCTTCGCCGAGCCGACGCGCCCCGCGCCCGGCCGGGAGCCGCACGATGCTTGACACCTCCATGCGGCTCGACAGCCCGCACGACGCGATCGAGGCTTGTTGTGCGCACGCCGAACCGGTCGGCGTCGAAACCGTGCCGCTTGCCCAGGCCATCGGTCGTGTGCTCGCTGAGCCGATCGTTGCCGACCGAGATTCCCCACCGCTCGATGTCTCCGCGATGGACGGCTACGCCGTTCGGCTCCAGGATCTCGGTTCTGCAACGCTGAAGGTGCAAACGGACGCCGCGATCGGGCAGCCGCCCACGGACCACCCGCCTCACGCCGCGACCCGCATCTACACCGGCGCTCCGGTGCCCAGGCGGGCCGATACGATTCTGCCCCGAGAGTGGGTCGAAGAAACCGACGATTCGATCACGCTGCGGCCCGGGCACGAGCCCACGCTGGGCCGCTTCATTCGTCGCGCCGGTGAGAACGGCAAAGCCGGGGATCGGGTCCTTGAAGCGGGCACGCCGATCACCCCACCCGTCGCGTCCGCGCTCTCTTC
This sequence comes from Phycisphaerales bacterium, assembly GCA_047620485.1. Taxonomy (GTDB): domain Bacteria; phylum Planctomycetota; class Phycisphaerae; order Phycisphaerales; family UBA1924; genus JBLHKT01. The sequence goes on from JBLHKT010000001.1 coordinate 302,317, forward strand.
GTTCGGTGTCTCATCGCCCGTGGTGCACCGCAGGCTCCGCGTCGGAGTCCTGCTGCCCGGCGACGAGCTCCTGCGCGACGGTGAGCCCGCGGTGCCCTGGAAGATCCGCGACGGCAACGGCCCGGGCCTGGTGGCGCTGCTCGCCCAGCCCTGGATCGAGACGGTTTTCTCGCAACTTATCGACGACGATCCCGAGGCGATCCGCAGCGAGATCCGCAAGGCCCTCGCCATCTCCGATGTGGTCTTCCTGTCCGGCGGCGTCTCGGCTGGGCAACGCGACTACGTCCCCGAGGCGGTCCGGGCCCAGGGCGGGCGTGTCCTCTTCCACGGCGTCCGCCAGCGGCCCGGCGGCCCGATGCTCGCCGCCGTCACACCCGACCAAAGGCTCATCCTTGCGCTGCCCGGCAACCCCGTCTCCGCGCTCGTGTGCGCGCGCGTCATCGCGTTCCCCGCCCTGCGAAAGCTCGCCGGTCTGGTGGGGCATCGCTACCCGACCCCGCTCTCGCTCGACAACCCCGCCGATCAACCGCTCGACCTCTGGTCCTACCGGCCCGTGCGGCTGACGGGCCCGGGCACCGCCAGCCTGATCTCCAACCGCGGCTCGGGGGATACCCTTGCCCTGTCCGGGTCGGACGGCGTCGTGCTGATCGGGCCCAACCTGACCGGGCCCGGCCCCTGGCCCTTCTACCCGTGGAACCCCACCGGAGCCTTCGCGTGACCGACTCGCCGAGCAAGCACGGCCTCTCCCACCTCGACGAGCAGGGCGCCGCGAGAATGGTGGACGTGGGCGACAAGCCCGAGACCGCGCGGTTCGCCGCCGCCGAGGGCTTCGTGCGCCTCGCCCCGGTGGTTCTCGCCGCGATCCGAGACAACGCGATCGCCAAGGGCCCGGTGCTCCAGACCGCTCGGCTCGCGGGCATCCTCGCCGCCAAACGCACCGACGAGCTGATCCCCCTGTGCCACACGCTCCCCCTCGACCGGCTCGATATTCACTTCACACTGACCGACTCGGGTGTGCAGATGCGGGCCGAGGCCGCCACGACCGCACGCACCGGCGTCGAGATCGAGACCCTCGTCGCGCTCTCCATCGCCGGCACCACGATCATCGACATGACCAAATCGCTCGACCGCACGGGCTGCCTCGAGTCGATCCGCGTGGTCGAGAAATCGGGCGGCCGATCGGGGCGCTGGACCCACCCCTCCCAGCGAGCCCAGCCTTGACACCCCCCCAGCCAAAATCCCCCCCGCCGCCGATCCGCGTCGCGGTCCTGACCGTTTCAGACCGCTCTGCCCGGGGCGAACGGGCGGATAAGTCCGGCCCCGCCCTCAATCACCTGCTCGAAGAATCCCTTGCTGCGGTGGTCGTGGATTCAGCGATCGTCCCCGATGAGTCGGCCGCGATCCGGTCGCAGATCCTCGCCTGGTGCGACGGTTCCCCCGCCCCAGACCTCATCGTTACAACCGGCGGCACCGGGCTCTCCCCCCGCGACATCACCCCCGAAGCGGTCAGCGAACTCCTGCAGCGGCACCACCCGCAACTGCTGGAACTCGCCCGACGCCGCACCGGCGAGAACTTCCCGCGGGCCTACTTGTCGAGGGGCGTTGCGGGCACACGCGGCCGCACGCTGATCCTGACGCTCCCCGGCTCACCCAAGGGGGCCGTCGAGACTCTAACCGCCTTGCTCGATGTCCTGCCCCACGCGATCCAGACGCTGCGCGGCGAGGACTCGCACGGATAACAGATCAAATTCTTCTCTTGTGGGACAGGCTTCGGGCCTGTCAGGCCTCGTACACAACCGCCCCATTAACCACGGCTCGGCTCAGCCACCGATCGTCCCACCCATACAGCAGCGTGCCCAAAGGATCCGGCGTGTCCGACCACCGGATGTTCGGCTCGATCACGAGCAGGTCGGCCTCGCACCCGGCCTCGAGCCTCCCGGTCTGGCTCCAACCCAGCACCTCGGCGTTGCCCGCCGTGATCTGCCACCAGGCCTCCGAAGCGGTCGCCGGGTCGGCGGCCCGGTTCTTCGCCGTCTCGATCATCGCCCGCGCCACCCGCACCATGCTCCGGTCGGGCCCGCCCGCGCAGTCGCTTCCGAGGCTCGCGAGCACGCCGGCCTCGCGCACGCCCAAGCGATCGTGTGAGCCCGCGGTGAGGAAGAGGTTTGCAGTCGGGCAGTGCGCGATGATAGATTTGGTCTTCTTCAGCGTCGCGAGTTCCTCGGGCTTGAGCCAGACGCCGTGCGCCATAATCGAGCGCGGACCGAGCAGCCCCGCCCTCTCATAGACCTCGACGTACGGCGTGCCGTCGTACAGCTCGCTGATGAACTCCAGCTCCGGGACCGTCTCGGAGAGATGCGTCTGCATTGCCCACCCGGTCTTGAGCGTCAGCTCCCCCGCAGCCTGCAACAACTCGTCCGAACACGAGATCGCAAACCGCGGCGTGACCGTGGGCTCGGTGCGCCCGATCGGCGCGAACCGGGGCGCCTCCGCGATCAGCTGCTTCGCGGGCCGGGTCAGCTCCGTCGGGGCGTTGCGGTCCATCAGGACCTGTCCCACCAGGGCCCGGTGCCCGCGGTCAGCGATGATCTGCTGAGCCTGCTTCGCGGCCTCGTGGTGAACCGTCGCGTACGCCGCGAACGAGGTCGTGCCGAACGAGACGAGCTGGTCGAGCACCCGCTCGGTCATCGCCCCGGCGTAGTCCGTGTCCTCCCACCGGCACTCGGCCGGGAAGATCACCCGGTCCAGCCACGTCAGCAGCTCCAGCCCGTCGATCCCGATCGAGTCAAACTGCGGCAGGTGCAGGTGGGTGTCAATAAACCCGGGGCAGATGACCGCGCCCTCGCGTCCCAGGTCGAGCCCCCCGAGCTCCTCGGTCTCCACGACGGAGAGGACTCGGCCGCCCTCTAGGGTGACCACGCCGCGGGCCAGACGCACCGAACGCCCGGGGCCGGGCAACATGAGGGTTCCACCAAGACGCATGTGTGAGATTCTCCGGTTCTGCTGCATCCATTCAAGGCGTGGCGACTCTGCCTCGTTCTTCTGGTACGATACCCCATGCGGCCCACCGCCGCGACACAAAGGATCGACACGACCCATGGGACACCGCGGACAGAGCAAGCAAAACGGATCGATGCACCGCCGCGAGGGCCTGGCCAAGCTCACCGGTCAGGAACGCTACGTGGACGACCTTGCGATCGAGGGCTGCCTCTGGGGCATGACCGCCCGCAGCAAGTCCGCGCGAGGCAGGATCCGCGAGATCATCTACCTCCCCGGCGTGGACTGGTCCCAGTTCGTCGTCGTGGACCACCGCGACATCCCGGGTCCCAACGAGATCCAGATGATCGTCAACGATCAGCCGATCCTCGCGGAGAAGGAAATCCGCCACGTCCACGAGCCCGTGGTGCTGGTCGCCCATCGGTCTCGGGAGATGTGTCGCCGAGCGATCGAGAACATCGAGATTGTGATCGACGAAGCCGAGCCGGCGCTGGACTACCGGGCTCAGCCCTCGCCCGCGCAGACCCAGCACGGCACCGACAACGTGCTCAGCAGGCTCAACATCACCAAGGGCGATGTCGAGGCGGCGCTCGCCTCAGCCGATCACGTCATCGAGGGGGTCTACGAAACGGGTGCCCAAGAGCACGTCTACATCGAGAACCAGGGCATGGTCGCCTGGGTCGAGGGCGATGTCGTCTGCGTCAAGGGCTCGATGCAGTGCCCGTACTACGTGCTCAACGCGTTGACCCACGGGCTGGGGCGAGACGAGGCGCACTGCCGCGTCATCCAGGCCCCCACCGGTGGCGGGTTCGGCGGCAAAGAGGACTACCCCTCCAACCTCGCGCTGCACGCCGCCCTGCTCGCCCTCAAGGCTGACCGCCCTGTCAAGGTCATCTACGACCGCGACGAGGACATGGCCAGCACCACCAAGCGGCACCCCTCACGCACTCGGCACCGCACCGGAGTCATGGCCGACGGGCGGATCGTCGCCCAAGAGATCGAGATGCTGCTCGACGCCGGGGCGTACACCACGCTCTCGCCCGTCGTGCTCAGCCGCGGCATCATCCACGCCGGCGGGCCCTACTCGGTAGACCACGTCCGGATCGATGGCATCGCCCGCCTCACCAACTCGGTCCCATTCGGCGCGTTCCGGGGGTTCGGCGCGCCCCAGTCCGAGTTCGCCGTCGAGCGACACATGGACGTCATCGCTGCACACCTGGGCATCGACCCGATCGAACTCCGCAGGATCAACCTCATCCGCGACGGGCAGAGCACCTCGACGGGGCAGGTCATCAACGACGGCACCGACCGGATCGCGGTGCTCGACCTGGCGATCCAGGAATCAGACCTGCCGGCCAAGCGGGCCGAGTTTGAGTCGTTCAACGCCACGCACCCCTACCTGCGTCGCGGCATCGGGCTCGCCAGCATCTGCCACGGCGGGGGCTTCACGGGCAGCGGCGAGGACTACCTCGCCTCCAAGCTCCACGTCCGAGGTCTCCCCGACGGCAGCATCGAGATTCTCAGCGCCAGCACCGAGATGGGGCAGGGCGCTCAGACCGTCTTCGTTTCCCTCGCTGCCCAGCACCTCGACTACAACTCCGACGACATCGTCGTCGCGACGCCGGACACCTCGCGGGTGCCCAATTCCGGGCCCACGGTCGCCTCACGAACCGCGATGGTCGTTGGCCGTCTGCTCGAAGCCGCGCTCGACGATCTGCGGACGAAGCTCGGGCTCGACACGGGCACCAGCGGCGCCACGATCAAGCAAGCCATCTGCGATTGGCACGCCGCCAACGCCGGCGGCGATTTGCTGGGCCGATCCGAGTACATCAAGCCGCCGCATGTCTCGTGGAACGAGAAGACCTACAAGGGCGACGCCTACGGCATCTTCGCCTGGGCCACCTACGTCGCGCAGGTCGAGGTCGATCTGCGCACCTACGAGACCCGGGTGATCGACTTCCACTCGGTCCAAGAGATCGGCAAGGTCCTCAACCACACCCTCGCGACGGGCCAGATCCAGGGCGGCATCGTCCAGGGGATCGGGTGGGCCCTGCTCGAGGACTTCGTCTGGGACCAGGGCGCGATGCGCAACAACCAGCTGACAAACTACATCATCCCCTCCGCGATGGACGTCCCCCCGATCAAGGTCACCTTCATCGAGAACCCGTACGCCTACGGCGGCGGCGGGGCCAAGGGCATCGGAGAACTCCCGATGGACGGCCCGGCACCCGCGATCCTCAACGCGGTCCACCACGCCCTGGGCGTGCAGCCGACCGCGATCCCCCTCACCCCCGAACGACTCATGGAGCTGCTGACGCATGAACACGCTGGCTGAGACCAACCACGATGCAACGATCCCCGTCTCGATGACGCTCAACGGCGAGTCGGTCACGGTCACGGTCAGAGCCACCGAGCGCCTGCTCGACACGCTTCGCTACGCACTAGACCTGCCCGGCACCAAAGAGGGATGCGGCGAGGGCGAGTGCGGGGCCTGCACCGTGCTGATGGACGGCGTGCCCGCCAACTCCTGCCTTATTCCCACGTTCCAGTGCCGCGGCCGCTCAATCGAGACCGTCGAATCGATCAACCCCGACGAGGTCCGCCCGCTGCTCGAATCGGGCGGCACCCAGTGCGGGGCCTGCACGCCCGGCGTGGTGCTCTCCGCGGTCTGGATCACCCGGAACAAGGACCTGCTCAAGACGCACTCGATTCGCGAGCTGATGGCCGGAAACCTGTGCCGATGCACCGGGTACGACGGCATCATCGACGGCGTGACCTGCTCGATCGAGCGCAGCGAAGCTCATCCGGAGAGCCGCTCGTGAACGTGCTGACACCGACCACCTTGGATGAAGCCCTGGACACCCTCGCGGCACTGAGCGGCAAGGCCACGCCCGTCGCCGGCGGGACCGACCTGTTCGTCCACTGGCCCAACCACGCGCACAAGCAGACCCAGCCCATGCTCGATCTCTCGGGCATCGAGTCGCTGCGTGCGCACGAATGGACCGACACCGAACTGCTGCTCGGTGCCACCACAACCTACTGGGACATCATCCAGGACCCCACCGCTCAAGACGAGATGCCGATGCTCGTCGCCGCGGCCCGGACGGTCGGCGCGACCCAGATCCAGTCGCGTGGCACCTGGGCGGGAAACATCGTCAACGCCTCGCCCGCAGCGGACGGCGTGCCCGCGCTCATGGCGATGGACGCGGTGGTCGAACTCACCGACACGACCGGCACCGAGTCCGTCCGCCTCGACGAGTTCTACCTCGGCTACAAGCAGATGAAGCGTCGCCCCGAGCAGCTCGTCACGCGGATCCGGGTGCCGCGAACCGAGCGAGACTTCGAGTCGTTCGTCAAGGTCGGCTCCCGCCGCGCCCAGGCGATCACCAAGGTCGGGCTCGCCATCACACGCCTCGGCGACGACTGGCGCGTGGTCGCCAACAGCGTGGCCCCGGTGATCCTCCGCTGCCGCTCGGTCGAGAGGATGCTCGCCGCCAAGGCCCCCATCGCCTCACCCGAAGATCTACTCGCGGCGGTCCGGGCCGACATCGCACCGATCGACGACATCCGCTCGACCGCGGCCTACCGCGAGCACGTGCTCGCACGGGTGCTGTTCTACGAGCTGGCAAGCGCGTGCGACTGGGTGGAAGCCGGGCGGGCCGACGCATGAGCTCTGAGCGGGCCATCCTGACCCAAGCCGCGTCCCTCATGGGCGAGGGCGTGCCGTTTGTGCTTGTCACGGTCGCGAGCACGCAGGGCAGCTCGCCGCGCAGCGCCGGGGCCAAGATGATTTGGAAGCCCAACGACGAGATCCTCGGCTCCATCGGCGGGGGCGAGCTCGAGCACCTCGCCCGAGACGCCGCGCGGACCCACCTTGAGAACAGCGAGACCGGCGTCGAGCGTTTCGTGCTCGGAGCCGACGCGGACCAGTGCTGCGGCGGGACCGTGGACCTGCTCTTCGAGTGTTTCGGCGCACGCACCCGGGTGGTCCTGTTCGGAGCCGGGCACGTCTCACGCGAGATCGTTCGATGCCTCGACGACGCGCCCGTCGAGATCGTCGTCGTGGACGAGCGCCCGGAATGGAACTCGGCTGAGCGGTTTGGGGGCGGTTGCCGACGCGAGATGAACCCCGAGTGCGGCGTCGAGATCGCGCAAGAAAACCCCGGATCAACACTGACCTGCGTGCTCACCCACTCGCACGACCTGGATTTCGACATCCTGCGTGGGCTGCTGGCTGACCCCGCCAAGGCCCCGGCCTACGTCGGCCTCATCGGGAGCAAGTCCAAGCGGGCCTGCTTCTTCACCAGGCTCTCGGGCAGCGGCATCGATCAGCCGATGATCGACCGCGTCACCTGCCCCATGGGGCTCGGCGACATGGGCAAGGCCCCCGGGCTCGTCGCGGTCTCGATCGTCGGCGAGCTGCTGATCAAAGCCAAAGAGATCAGCCGTGCATGAGCGGTTCGGTGTGGTCGTGTTGGCTGCGGGTGCGGGCAAGCGCATGGGCGGGCCCAAGGCGCTGATGCCCGTCTGGGATCAGCCCTGGTGGCGGATTCAGCGAGACCGCCTGTCCGCACTCAATCTCATCCAGACGTGGGCGGTGAATGACCGCGTCGAGGAGGCGATGTACCTCAACCCGGACGCGCCGGGCCGCCGGGTCTTGGTTGATTCGGGCGAGCCGATGTTCGCCTCGGTCGCCGCCGGCCTTCGTGATCTGCAAGAAAAATCGCTCCAGGGTGTGTTTGTCCTCCCGATCGATGTGCCCGCGCCGTCCCCCGCGGTTTGGGACGCACTCACCAAGTCAAACCGGTGCTCAGCCCCCCTGTTCGACAACCAGAAAGGGCACCCGGTCTACCTGCCCACGACCTGGATCGAATCCACAGCGATCCCGGCTCTGAATGACGCTGATTCCCGCCTGGACCGGCTGATCGGGGACAGCCTGGAGCTGGTCGAGGTCTCTGACCCTGATGTCGTGTGCAACCTGAACACACCAGAAGATCTCCATCACTGGCTCAACGCCTAGCAACCCGCGATCAGTCTTGGCGTCCGTCCGCCGGTTGCCCGCAAGGGCTAAGCCCGGTACCGTCACTCGATGACCTGTGTACTTGAACTCCGCTGCGTTGTGTGCGACCAACCCTGCCCGGCCCCCGCCTCGGCGGGGACGTGCCCGGATTGTCAGGACGAGTTCGCCGTCCTCGACGTGCTCTACGACATGGACCGCGTTGCTAAAACGCTGACCCGCGACAATCTGCGATCGCGGACACCGTATCACTGGCGGTACGCCGAGCTGCTGCCGATCGAGCCCGATGACGCCGCGTTCGCCTGGCCCGTGGGCGGCACTCCGGCGCAAGAGGTCCCTCGCCTAGCGACCTGGATGGGCGTCAAGCGTGCCCGTGTGAAGGACGAGGGGCAGAACCCAACGGGGAGCTTCAAGGACCGTGCCTCGAGCGTGGGCGTGCTGCATGCCCTTCAGCAAGGCGCCGATCACATCGCCTGCGCCTCGACCGGCAACGCCGCATCGAGCCTTGCGGGGTACGCCGCCCGGGCCGGGCTCCCCGCGACGATCTATGTCCCCCAGCGGGCGCCCGATCCCAAGGTCGCGCAGCTACTGGTCTACGGGGCGGACGTCAAGAAACTCAGGGGCACCTACGCCCAGGCCTACGACCGGTGCACCCGCGAGTGCAACGAGCACGGCTGGTACAACCGCAACTGCGCGATCAACCCGTACCTCATCGAGGGCAAGAAGACCTGCGGGCTCGAGATCGCTGAGCAGACCGGCCAGGACCCGCCCGACTGGGTCGCGGTCTCCGTGGGCGACGGATGCACCATCGCGGGGATCGTCAAGGGGCTGACGCAGATGCAGCAGCTTGGGTTCATAGAGAAAGTCCCGCGGGTGCTCGGGGTGCAGGCTGCGGGGATGGACCCGATCGCGCAGGCGTTCGAGACCGGCTCGCTGCCCGAGACGTCAGACGGCTCGACCTGCGCCGACAGCATCGACGTGCCGGTGCCCCGAAACTGGCGCAAGGCGGTGCGGGAGGTCAGGTCCTGTAACGGGGCGTTTGTACGCGTGAGCGACGCGCAGATCACCGAGGCGATGCTCGAGGCGGGCAAGCGAGCGGGGATCTTCGCTGAGCCCGCCGCGGCGGCAACGTTCGCCGGCGTGAAACAAGCGGTCGCCCAGGGCCAGATCAACCCCGAGGCCGACGTGCTGGTCGTCAGCACCGGCAGCGGGCTCAAGGACATCGCCACCGCGATGCGGGTGGTGGGATCGCCGACCGAGATCGATCCCTGAGATCGCGCCGCCGGGAAAGTTGTCACCCGCCGTAACCCCCCGCGAGGCCCGGCTTTCGGCTATGCTGACCGATTGCACCGCGGCCAACGCGACGCAGCTACGACGAGGGAACGATGACGACGAATACCGCGACCGAATCCAACATCCAACGAGCCGTTGAGCGCTGCCGCGAGCGCGGCGTACGGATCCCTACCTTCGCCCAGATGCGAGACCCCTCGCTGATCCCGTCGGACATTACCGACCGGCTCAGGGGCACGCCCATCAACGCGGTGGACCCGGTCAACCTCTTCCGCATCACCTGGAAGAACGAGCCCAACCCCGCCGGCGGCGGGTTCAACTCGGGCAACTGGGTCGAGTTCCCCTCCGAGCTCACCGGCGTAGACGCACGCATCGTCGGCATCGTCGGCAAGTGGTTCCCCACAGGCGCACACAAGGTCGGCGCGGGCTTCGCGTGCCTCGTCCCCCGCCTCATCAACGGCGAGTTCGATCCCACCACCCACAAAGCCGTCTGGCCTTCCACCGGCAATTTCTGCCGCGGCGGCGCCTTCGACTGCGCCCTCTTGGGTTGCGACGCCGTCGCGATCCTGCCCGAGGGCATGAGCCGTGAGCGGTTTGATTGGCTCAAGGAGATCGGGGCCGAGGTCATCGCGACGCCCGGGTGCGAGTCGAACGTCAAGGAGATCTACGACAAGTGCTGGGAGATCCGCGAGACCCGCCCCGACTGCGTCATCTTCAACCAGTTCGAGGAGTTCGGCAATCCCATCTGGCACTACCACGTCACCGGGCCCGCGGTCCAGGGCGTGTTTGACCAGATCTCCGGAGAGAAAGACCGGGTTGCGGCCTGGGTCTCGGCGACCGGCTCGGGCGGGACCATCGCTGCGGGCGATTACCTCAAGGACCACAACCCGGGTGCGATGATCGCTGCGGTTGAGGCCCTCCAGTGCCCCACGCTGCTCTCCAACGGCTTCGGCGACCACCGCATTGAGGGCATCGGCGACAAGCACGTGCCCTGGATCCACAACGTCCGCAACACCGACGCGGTCATCGCGATCGACGACGAGCGGTGTATCTCGCTCATGCGGCTGTTCAACGAGCCGGAGGGGATCAAAGCCCTCGAAACCATCGGTGTGCCGGCCGAGGCGATCGCGGACCTGCCCAATATGGGAATCTCGTGCATCTGCAACCTCGTCGCCGCAATCAAGCTCAGCCAGCAGCAGGAGTTCACATCCAACGACGTGGTCTTCATCCCGCTGACGGACTCGATGGATTTGTACACCAGCCGCATGGAAGAAGAGATCACCGCCCACGGCCCGCTCACCCACGCCGACGCCATGCGCCGAGTGGGACGAGACCTTGACGCAATCACAACCGACAACATGCGAGAGCTGACGCTCGCGGACCGCAAGTCGCTGCACAACCTGAAGTATTTCACCTGGGTCGAGCAGCAAAGTCGAGATGTTGAGGACCTCCGCAAGCTCTGGGACCCCGAGTTCTGGACCGAACAGTACGCCCAGGTCGATGACTGGGACAGGCAGATCGAGGCGTTCAACGCCAGGGTCAACGGGTAAGCCCTGGAGAATCGCATGATCAAGCTGACCATCAACAACCAAGAGCACCAGTTCGAGGGCGACCCCGGGCAGTCGCTGCTGGATTACCTGCGCACGGACCTGGGCATCACCTCTCCAAAGGACGGGTGCTCGCCCCAAGCCGCGTGCGGGTGCTGCGCCGTCGAGCTCGACGGCAAGGTCGTCCTGTCCTGCGTGATCTCGATGAAGAAGGCTGCGGACGGCAAGGTCACCACGCTCGAAGGGCTTGATGAAGCCGAGCGATCGGCGCTGGCCAACGGGTTCGCCGAGTGCGGCGGGGCCCAGTGCGCCTTCTGCATCCCGGGTATCGCGATGCGAGCGCACAACCTGCTCGCCTCCAACCCAGATCCCACCGATGCCCAGATCCGGGTCTCGCTGAACCAGCACCTGTGTCGGTGCACCGGGTACCAGAAGATCGTCGAGTCGATTCAGACCGCTGGTAAGGCGATACGCGAGAACACGCCGGTTGTTGCCGCCCCAACGCACAACGGCGTGGGCGGCAGGCTTCGAAAGTACGACATCGAGGACGCGGTGCTCGGGATGAGGCCATACGTCGCGGACCTGCACGCTGAAGGCATGCTCCACGGGGCGCTCAAGCTCAGCGATCACCCCCGGGCAAAGGTCCTCTCCATTAATACTTCCAAGGCCGAGGCGTTGGAAGGGGTCAGCCGCGTGTTTGTCGCGGGTGATGTGCCCGGCCAACGCGTCAACGGGCTCATCGTCCAAGACTGGCCGCTGATGGTCGCTCAGGGCGAGCTCACCCGGTACGTTGGCGACGTCATCGCGTGCGTCGCTGCAAGCACACGAAGGATCGCGGTCGAAGCCGCAGCCCTGATCGAGGTCGAGTACGAGATCCTCAGTCCGATCTGCGATGTCTTCGAGGGCATCGCCGACGGGGCACCCAAGGTCCACGAAAACGGCAACATCCTGGGTGTGTCCAAAGCCAAAAAAGGCGACACAGACGCAGCCTTCGCGACCTGTGCGCACATCGCCGAGCACACCTACACCACCCAACGCATCGAGCACGCCTTCCTCGAGACCGAGGCCTGCCTTGTTGAACCATCAGATGATGGCGTCAAGGTCTGGTCACAGAGCCAGGGCGTCTACGAGGACCGCCGCCAGATCGCCAACATCCTCGGGCTCGAAGAAAAACAGGTCGATGTCGAGCTCGTCCAGAACGGCGGCGGGTTCGGGGGCAAGGAAGACCTGAGCGTCCAGGGGCACGCGGCCCTCATGGCCCACCTGCTCCAAGTCCCCGTCATGCTCGAGATCACCCGCGAAGAATCCATCCGCATCCACCCCAAGCGGCACCCGATCCACATGGAGTACAAGGTCGGATGCAGCGCGACCGGCGAGCTGCTCGCGGTCAAGGCCCGCATGTGGGGCGACACCGGGGCCTACGCCTCGGTGGGCATGAAGGTGCTCGAGCGGGCCACGGGGCACTCCACCGGCGCGTACCACGTCGAGAACGTCGATGTCGAGGCAACAGCCGTCTACACCAACAACGTGCCGTGCGGCGCGATGCGGGGGTTTGGCGCAAACCAGGCCAACTTCGCGATCGAGTGCCTCATCGATGAGCTCTGCGAGATGGGCGGCTTCGACCGGTGGCAGTTCCGCTACGACAACGCGCTGACCGAGGGCAGGTCCACCGCGACGGGCCAGGTCCTCGCCTCGGGCGTGGGCATCCGCAAGACACTCGAAGCCGTAAAAGACCAGTTCCAGTCTGCCAAGCACGCCGGCATCGCGTGCGGGCTCAAGAACACGGGCATCGGCAACGGCATGCCGGACTCGGGCACCGCACGCATCAACATCATCTCAGCTGATCACATCGAGATCCACCACGGGTGGACCGAGATGGGCCAGGGCGTGCACACCATGGCCGTCCAGACCTTCTGCGAAGAAACCGGCTTGGCACCCGATCTCTGCTCCGTGCACGTGATCACCTCGCACGATGCCCCGTGCGGCATGACGACCGCTTCTCGCGCGACGAGCCTGGTGGGCAACGCGGTAATCGAAGCGTGCAAAGAGCTCAAAGAGGACCTGAAATCTAGTACGCTCACGGATCTCGTCGGCAAGGAGTACTTCGGCGAGTGGGTCTGCGACTGGACCAACAAGCCCGGGGCTGACGGCGGCAAGCCCTGCACGCATTACTCCTACAGCTACGCCACCCAGGTCGTCCTGCTCGATGACGCGGGCAAGATCGAGAAGGTCATCGCGGCCCACGACGCGGGCAAGATCATGAACCCGACGCTCTTCGAGGGGCAGATCGAGGGCTCGGTCCACATGGGGCTCGGCTACGCACTCACCGAGGACCTCCCGATGGAGGGCGGACATCTCAAGAGCACCCGCCTGCGCAAGTGCGGCATCATGCGCGCCAAGGACATGCCGCCCGTCGAGGTCATCGGGGTCGAGGTGCCAGACGAGTTCGGGCCCTACGGCGCCAAGGGCGTGGGCGAGATCGGGCTTGTGCCGACGGCTCCCGCGGTCGCCAACGCGATGTACATGTTCGACGGCAAACGCCGACGCGATCTCCCGATGAAGACCTGATCCTGTTTATCTCAGACTGGGAGACCCCTTGCCGCTCTACCTCGCCAACGCCAACTACCTCGACCCGGTCACCCTTGAGACCACGCGGGGCAACCTCCTCGTAGAGAGCGGCCCGGCCGGCGGGTTCCGGTTCGTTGATGCGGCTCCAGAAGGTGCAGAGCAAGTAGATTGCAGCGGTCGCCTAGTGACCAAGAGCTTCGCGGTCGGGCACCACCATATCTATTCTGCACTTGCTCGCGGCATGCCCCCGCCGAAGATCTCGCCGACCAATTTCGTGCAGATCCTCGAGCAGATCTGGTGGAAGCTCGACTCGGCGCTAGACGAGGACATGATCCGGTCGTCGGCGCTTGTCGCCGCGATCGAGGCCGCCAAGTGCGGTTCTACTTTTATCATTGACCACCACGCCTCGCCGAATGCTGCTCCGGGTTCGCTGGGCATCATCGCCGATGCACTTGACGAGGTCGGGCTGGGGCACCTGCTGTGCTACGAGCTCTCAGACCGCGATGGCCCCGAGCGGATGGAGCAGGGGCTCGCCGAGACGGATCGGCATCTGCAGAACCATCAGGGATTGGTCGGGCTGCACGCCTCGTTCACGGTCTCGCCGGGGCTTCTTGAGCGAGCCTGCGAGCTGGCCGCGGCGCACAAGACGGGCATCCACGTGCATGTCGCCGAGGCCCAGAGCGATCAGGACCACTGCCTGGAACACTTCGGAACCCGTTGCGTGCAACGGTTTGATGCCGCCGGCGTGCTTGAGATGCCGCGATCCATCCTGGCCCACTGCATTCATCTCGATGATGTCGAGCGAGACTTGCTGAGAGATGCCGAGTCCTGGGTCGCTCAGCAGGCGGAGAGCAATCTGAACAACGCGGTCGGCACACTGGATGCGACCGGCTTTGCCGAGCGAGTCTTCATCGGAACCGACGGCATGCACGGCGACTGCATCGCGGCGGCCCGCCAGGCCTACCTCGCGTCTCAGGGCGCGGAGTCCATGTCGCCGCAGGTTGCCTACGGGCGGCTGCGGCGCGTTCATGCGTACTTGCGCACAAACAGCTTCACCGGCGACTCGGACAACAACCTGATCGTGCTGGATTACGACTCGCCCACGCCGATCTCGCCGAGCAATTGGCCCGGGCACGTGATGTACGGCCTCTCCCGCCATCACGTCCGAACCGTTATCAGCCAGGGCAGAGTGATTGTGGACGAGGGGCGTGCGACACTCGTTGATGAATCAGCGGTCATGGCCGAGGCTCGGGTGCAGGCCAAGCGACTCTGGGACAGGCTATGAACGATCTGCGCATCAACAGTGCACGGCTTCAAGATTCTCTCGCCACGCTCGGCGCAATCGGGGCCTTCGACAGCGAGATCGAGGGCGTGCAGGGCGTATGCAGGCTCGCGCTCTCGGACGAGGACGCTGCGGGTCGCAGGCTGGTCATGGAATGGATGCGAGATGCGGGTCTAGAGCCTGTGATCGACCAGATCGGCAACGTCTACGCCACGCGTCCTGGCGAAGACAAATCACTCGCCCCGGTGATGTCCGGCTCACACGTAGACTCCGTACCCACGGGCGGGCGGTACGACGGCGTGCTGGGCGTGCTGGGCGCACTCGAAGTCGTCCGGACGCTCAACGACCACAACGTGCGCACAGATCGCCCGATCACCATCGCGTTCTTCACCGACGAAGAGGGCTGCCGATTCGGGACCGACATGCTCGGCAGCGCCGTTGCGACAGGTCGCATCCCGCTCAAGCAGGCGTACAGCCTCACCGACGCGGACGGCAAGTCGGTGAGATCGGAACTCGAACGCATCGGGTTTGTAGGAACAGAGCCTGTCAACCAACGCAGGCCGCACGCCTTCGTGGAGTGCCACGTGGAGCAGGGCCCGGTGCTCAAGCACGAGGGGTTCGACCTTGGCGTGGTGACCGGCGTGCAGGGCATCTCGTGGCAACGCCTGACGATCACGGGCAACCCGGCCCACGCGGGGACCACGCCGACCTCGTTCCGGCGAGACGCGGGGTTGGTGGCGGCACAGATCAACGTGAGGATGCGTGAGATGTGCGACTCTGGAACCTATGGCGACGAGATGCGGGCCACCATGGGCGTCATCCGCCCTGAGCCGGGCGCGATCAACGTGATCCCGGGGCGGGTCATCGCGACGGTGGACCTGCGGAACCCGGACGACGCGGGGATGACCGCAGCCGAGGCAGACCTGCGGGCGTTCTGTGATCAGCTCGCAACGGAATCAGGCGTTTCAATCGGGTTTGAGCACACCGCCAAGACCGACGCGGTCGCGTTTGATGAGAATGTCCAGAGCGTGATCGCATCCGCTGCGGACGGCCTTGGGCTGAGCCATCGACGGATCCTCGCGGGGGCTGGGCACGACGCGCAAGAGTGGTCCGCGGTCTGCCCGACCGCGATGATCTTCACGCCCGGCGAGTACGACGGCATCAGCCACAATCCACGTGAGTTCTCGACTCCCAAGCAGTGCGAAGACGGCATCAACACCCTGCTGCACACCATCCTTGAGCTGGCAGGGGGGGCATCTTGAGCACCATCCGGGCCGCCATGACGCAGACCTGCAACGCGTACGACGCGATGCCAACCACCACCGACGGCATTGCCGGATTGGCTGGTCGCCTGGATGACATCCGCCAGGCCAACATCGAGCACCACGCGAGACTCATCGCTGAAGCTGCGGGATTGGGCGCACAAGTCATCGGGCTCGGCGAGCTGTTCGCAGCCCCCTACTTCGCGCTCCGGCGAGACGACCTTTGGCTGGGGCTCGCAGAGGACGCGGCCACCGGCCCGACTGTAACCGAGATGTCCGAAATCGCTAAAGCCAACCACATCGTGATCGTTGCCCCGATCTACGAGCTCGACAGCACTACGGGCGAGCGGTACAACACCGCGGTCGTCACCGACGCCGACGGAACTGTTTTAGGCAAGTACCGCAAGACCCACATCCCCGTCGGCACGAACGAGCAGGGCAGCTTCGACGAAGGTTTTTACTACGGCCCCGGACAGGTGCCCCAGAACGAGCCCTCGCCGAAAATTCTCGGTGAGAACCCCAGCTTCCCGGTCTTCGAGACCGCGGTCGGCCGCGTCGGCGTCGCGATCTGCTACGACCGGCACTTCGAGGGCGTGACGAAGTCTCTGGCCGCAGCCGGCGCACAGATCGTGTTCTCGCCCGCGGTCACGTTCGGCGAAAAATCAGAACGGATGTGGGCCATCGAGTTTGAGGTCGACGCTGCACGCCACGGCCTGTTCATCGGCGGGTCCAACCGCATGGGCACCGAGGCCCCGTGGGGTCAGCCGTTTTTCGGGGGCAGCTACTTTGTGGGCCCCGGCGGGCGATGCGAGAACCTGGCCGAGAACCCCGAGCTGGTCGTGAGTGATCTGGACGTGGGGTCGCTCGCTGGCGATGACCCCTCCGGGTGGAATCTCCCTCGGGACCGCAGACCCGACATCTACAGCTGAACATCTCGCTGTCTCGTTCGCCAATTCATGAATTGACGTAATTCACTTTGTGCTGATCGCTCAGCAGGGCCCGCTGCATCTGCAGCATGATGAGCGCGAAGGTGAGATCGACCTCGCCTTCTGATTGACCCGTCAATGAATCTTCGACCGACTCGGGATCGAACGCCACGCGGTACCCCTCGCCCGAGTACGCAGCCCGCCCGTCGGCGAGTGTGAGCACGGAGGCCACGCCGTCAAACCGCCCGTGGACGGTCACTGTTTCGTCCTCGCGGCTCAGGAAAAACCCGTCGTGGTCGGGGTAGGCGTTCCATTCTTCGAGCGAGCCGAAGAACCGGGGCTTGAGGATGTAGGGGCCGCCGTCCTCGGGGCAGAAGATGTCGCAGTTGCCACACTCGTTGCAGAAGTCGGCGAAGTTGGCGATCTGGTGCTTCTTGTCGAGCGTCACCGAGCCATCCTGACGCACGCTCCATGCCCCGCCCGAGACGCTTGCCTTGAGGATCGGGATCTCGGCCTTGGGCATCTGCAGCGCAAAGTTCGCGTCGTTGGGGCAGACCGGGATGCACTTGTCGCAGGTGATGCAGTTGAACAGCTCGAGTTTCGTGCCCGTCTTCTTGGGGATCTTCGAGTTGGCGAGCAGGCGGTACCGCTCGTCGCCGGTCAGGGACTCGACATAGAGCTCGGTGTTGAGCAGTTTGCAGGCGATGACCCACGCCGAGTACACCTCAGCCCCAACGATCGGCTCCAGATCGTCGCCGCCGGTGAACGCCGCCTCGATCGCGTCGCTCCACGCCCCGCCGGCCTGCTCAAGCCCGGCCCGGGCGGTGCCAAAGGCCCGGAGGATAAACCCGGGGACGTCGCTCGCCCCGGCCTTGTCCATCCGCTTGATGAGCGACTGAAAGTACGTCGTCTGCCTCGCGTACCCGCCCGGGCGGAGCAGGTCGGTGCAGACCGTGACGGGCGAGAGGCCCAGCGCCACCGCGTCGGCGAAGTTTTTGCTGTCGATGCCCGCGGAGAACGAGACCTGGAAGGCGTCGCCGAACTCGCGGCGGAACTCTCGCACCAGGTTCATCGCCAGCACGTGCAGCGGCTGACCCGAGAGGTACATCTCGGTGTCCTTGGCGGGGAAGAAGTCCTTGTGGTTGTGAACGATCAGCGTGTTGGAAAACTTCACGCCCAGCCGCAGGCCCAGTTCGTCTGCGCTATCGCTCAGGCGACTCACAAACCCGAGCATCTGCTCCCACTTGGCGTCGTTGGCGAAGGCCAAGCTGGGCGTCACCGCGTCGGCGTACCCCATCGTCTGGTGCATGAGCTCTTTGAGTCGCTCCTCGCCCAGCAGCGTGGGGTTGAGCTTGATGATGCAGTGGATGCCGATGTCTCGCATGAGGAAATCGATGATCTTCTCGATCTCTTCGGGCGGGCAACCGTGGAAGGTGCTCAGGGTGAGTGAGTCCGAGAGCTTGGTGGTGAAGTCCAGGTCACGGAATTGCTTGAGCGATTCGGGGATTTGGTCGCGCAGCCGCTCGACAACGGCGCTCGCGTCCTTCATGCCAGCCATGAACGCCCGGACCGACGGACTCTGGATGCCCGCCAGGTCGTACCCGACGCTCATGTCGAAGATGACTTTGTCGAAGCCGGGGGCGAGCTCGATCTTGCCGCTGGCGACGAGGATTTCGATGAGCATCGAGGCCTTGACGTACTCCTCGAGCGACTCGGCGAGTTTGAGTTCCTGCGACCACTCGATGTTGTAGCCGACCGTCTGGGCGTCGATGCAGGGCCTGCCGATCTCGAGTTCGTCGAGGATCTGGACGGTTTTGAGCTCCATGACCCGCGAGCCGCCCAGCCAGCTGAGCACGATGTTCTGGGCGAGCTGCGACTGGGGGCCCGCCGACGGGCCCAGGGCGGTCGAGGCGGTGCTCTGGTGGAAGGGCACCGTGAGATCGTGGTCGGGGCTTCCCAGGAAGAATTTGGCCCTTGGCAGATCAAAGATCGAGCCGTCGCGGTCGAGCTCGTTGAGCATGCGGGTCAGGAGGCGGTCGAATGGGTAGGGGTGTAATTCAGCCATCACGCTTCAGCATACCTGAGATCGGATTTGGTTGGGCGCACGACACCGGTGGTGTGCGCATGAAAACGCGAGCCTTGTGAAAGGCTCGCGGGAATGGGTGCGGGAGGATTCGAACCTCCGAAGGCGTACGCCAGCAGATTTACAGTCTGCGCCCTTTAGCCACTTGGATACACACCCTGGGATCGATCAGATTGTCAAGCCGCCTGCCGGACTCGAACCGGCGACCTTCGGTTTACAAAACCGAAGCTCTACCAACTGAGCTAAGGCGGCGGTCCGGAGCCGGGCCCCCCAGAGGGAGCCCGGCACCGTAAAATGGGCGATACAGGACTTGAACCTGTGACCTCCTCGATGTCAACGAGGCGCGCTAGCCAACTGCGCCAATCGCCCGGCGGCCGCTAGTCTAGACCCGACTCGGCGGCACGGCTACTCCATCGGGTTGATCGTCTGCGGGCTTGACCCGCCCCCCGGGATCAGGAATTCCCGAGAATGACGATCTCGACCCGTCGGCTGTCCTTCTTGGTCGCCCGCTGGACGGCGGGGCCGAACGCGGCCGAATAGACCCGCTCGTTCTCGACGCCCTTGGTGACCAGGTAGCTCTCGACGGCCAGGGCCCGCTCCGAGCTCAGCCGCTCGTTGGTCTTCCAGTCGCTCTTCTTGATCGGGTCTGTGTCGGTGTAGCCCTCGACACGGATCGCGTTGCCGCTGTACTGCCGCTGCAGCACCGAGACCACGCGGTCGAGTGAGGACTTGGCGCTCGACTTGAGGCTCACCGAGCCCGAGTCGAACAGCACGTCGCCGGCCACGGTCACCGCGATCGCGTCGCCACGACGGGCGACACTGGTGCCCGCGATGCCCTCGAAGCCGGTCTGTCCGCTGTCCACGAGCGCTTGCAGCCGAGCGTTCTCCGAGGCGAGCTGCTGGTTCGCACTCTCGAGCGACTGGGACTGCCCGTTGCCCTGGCGGACCGAGTCCTGCAGGGTCGCCAGGCGGTCGCGGAGTTCGGAGTTTTCCTGAACCGCGGCGTCGTATTGAGCCTTTGAAACCGACTTACAACCGCCAAGCCCCGAGGCGATTGCCAGCAACAACGCCCCACCCAATGCGATCCTTCGCGTGTTCATACCGTGTTCTCCTGTTCGTTTTTGCGCCCCTCGTCGCTCCGAGAGGGGTGAAGTGTACTGTACCCCAATTCCGTTAGCCGTGCCTAGGGCAGGTCGATGGGCATGCCCAGCATGCGGCTCAACCCCATCTCTACCAAGGGCTTGCACAGGACGACCAGCACCGTCGCCGCGGCCAAATGCGGGCCGTATGGCAGCGCCTTGTTCAGCGTGCCCCCCAGGATTCGGCGGGCAAACTCCCACCCCGTCCCAAGGAACGCCGCCAGGAAGAACGCGATCACCGGGTCGATCCACCCGATGCACGCCCCCACCGCAGCCATCAGGTGGACGTCGCCCAGCCCCATTGCTTCTTTGCCGAACGCGAGCGAGCCGAGGATCCGGACGCCCCAGACGACCGCTCCCCCGATCAGGTACCCGAGCAGCACGCCGCTGAGCACGGTCAGCCAGAGCGGGGCCTCGCCGGTGAACCACTGGCCAGCGGCCCACGCGCCGAGCCACGCCCCGCCGGCCGGCCCGCCCAGGAACGCGACCTCTTTGAGCATCTCACGCCGGGCGTGCGGGTACTGGATCCACAGCTCGGATTCGTGCGGCTGGGCGGGGCCCTGGACCGCTTCCTCGGCGGCCTGCTGATCCCGCTCGGGCTCGAGCCGTGCCAGCTCGGCCTTTTCCCACTCCTCGTAGTCCGCAAAGCTGCGGCGGATCAGCCCGAACCTGAGCAGCAGCATCGAGAGCCCGAGCCCCGCGGTGCCACCCAGCGCCACGCCGATCATGCCCAGCTGGCTGGGGTTTGGTGTTGGGATTGCCCAGAGCCATTCGGTCGCGGATTGCCAGACCCGTCGCCCGCTCTCGCCGCCCCACTGCCCGGGCGAGAGCTCGGTGAGCGGGCCCAGGCGATATTCGAACCACGCGGCGTGAGCCGGGAGCACGACGACCGCGACGATCGCGGGCACCCACGCCAGCACCAGCGGGATCGTGAAGGTCTTGGCGTCCACGATCGTCATCGCGATCAGGCACCCGATCAGCGTGAGCAGGACGACAAAGATCGGCCAGGTGTAGGCCGGCGAATTGAGGGCCCACTCGGGGGCCGCCGAGCCCCAGGGGATACCCAGCCACGTGTCGCCCGGGTTCACCATGTACCAGAGCACGTAGAACAAGCAGAACACGGCCGCGGTAAAAAACTCAACGATCGGGTACTCGGGCGAGATTTTGCACCGGCAGAACCGGCAGCGCCCCCGCAGCATGATCCATCCGAAGATCGGGATGTTCTCGCGCCAGGTGAGCTTGGTGCCGCACGACGGGCACCGCGAGGTCGGGCGGACCACGTCGAGCCCGAGGGGCAGGCGGTAGACGAGCACGTTGATGAGCGAGCCGATGCACGCGCCGACCGCGAACACGAACAGCGCGGTCGTCAGCTTGGGCAGCAGCATGATGAACCAGTCGGGCATGGGAGGTCAATCGGCCAGAACGGGTCCGGCTCTGGAGACGGGGCCTGTCATCGCGACGAACTCAGGCCCCACCCTCGGCCTCGAGCCGCTTGGCGTCCAGGTGCTCGATCCGCTGCTCAGCCTGATCGAGGATCGCCCGGCATCGTTTGATGAGCCCCACGCCGCGTTCGTACTCCTGGATCGAGGCCTCGAGCCCGATCTCGCCGGACTCGATCTTAGCCAGGATGGCCTCGAGCTGGGCCACCGCCTCCTCGTAGGTCAGGGCCTCGGCGGATGCGGACGGGACGGCGGGTTTGCTGGCGTTGGGCATGAGAGCAGACTATCCGCCCGAGCCGAACAGGTCCATCTGGTCCCGGTGATCCGCGCGGCGGTCCCGGGTGCCCCGCTTGGCCCGAGCCGGCTTGGCGGGTTGAGGGGGCTTGGCGGGCTGGGGGGGTTGGTCTGGGGAGGGAGTCTCGTCTCGGGTGATCCCGTCATGGACGGTCCCGCTGACCTGCGACTCGATCGCCCCCTTCGAGACCAGCGTGCGCAGCGGGTCGCCCGGCTTGACCGCGTTGGCGTCGGTGATCGCCCTGCCCCGTGCGTCCAGCGTGACCGAGTACCCCCGTTGGAGCACGCGGGTCGGGCTGATCGCGTCGAGTTCCCGCTGCATGGCTTGCAGGTCGATCCCGGTGTCGGCCACGCGGGCCCGGGCCTGGCCACGCAGCCCGCGCTCGAGCCGGTTGAGAATCTGGGGGTCGAGCCGCCGCCGCGTTGCTCGGGCGAGCTTTTCGCTGATCGAGCGGAGCCGCTCCTCACGCCGAGCGTGCAGGCTCGCGGGGCGGACCCGTTCGAGGCGCATGCCGAGGCGGTCGAGCCGGGCTCGTCGTCGATCGAGGCCCGAATCAAGGGCCGAGCGGCTCGCCCGGTCCAGCCGATCGAGCCGCTCAGCGTGCGGGCGGACCAGCTCGGTCGGGCTCTCAAAGACGGGTCGCTCGGTGAATCGACGAAGCCGCTCGCGGGCGAAGCGGAACCGCCCTCGGGTCGAGTCGCCGAGCCGCCTTGTGAGGGCGGTGACCTGCTCGGAGATCGCCTGCCGATCCGGGGTCAGGCGCATCGCGGCCTGGGTCGGCGTCGCGCCGCGCTCGTCGGCGACCAACTCCGCAATCGTGGTGTCCGTCTCGTGCCCGATCGCGGCGATGACCGGCAGCGGGCACTCCCAGATCGCCTGGGCGACCTCCCGCTCGTTGAAGGCCCACAGGTCTTCGAGCGAGCCCCCGCCGCGGGTGAGGAGGATGGCGTCGATCCCGAGCTTTTCTCGGTTTATTCCCAGCGTGCGCACGGCGCGGCTGATCTCGCCGACCGCGGAATCACCCTGCACGCGGGCGTCCACGATCAGCAGCCCAACCGCGGGGCATCGGCGCCGGGCGGTGTCGATGACGTCCTGCAGCGCAGCCCCGGTGGCGCTGGTGACGACCGCGATACGCCGGGGAAACGTGGGCAGCGGCTTCTTGTGATCCGGGTCGAACCAGCCCAGCTCGCGCAGTTCGCTGGCGAGCTGCTGGAACTGGACTTCCAGCGGGCCCTTGCCGACGGGCTCAAGCCGATCGACGATGAGGCTCAGCTTGCCCGATGGGCCGTAGAACTCGACTCGGCCGGTCGCGACAACCTGCATGCCGTCGGCGGGCTTGGTTGCCAGCCGGCGTGTGGTTGAGGCGAAGATCACGGCGCTAAACGCGGCCCCCTCGTCCTTGATGGTGAAGTAGAAGTGTGTGCGGTCGCGGAGCCCGCTGACCTCGCCCAGCACGCGGACCTTGGCGGGCAGCCCGGTCTTGATGACCGTGTCCACCCTCGCGGCGAGCTGGGTGACGGACATCGGTCGGTCACCGGGGTCGGTCGGCTTTGACGGGGGCCCGGGTTTCATTCGCCCTGGATCGAATGGCAGGCGGCTGGTCATGCCGATCCCGAGTCCGAAGCGGTGCCGGTGGTGC
Organism: Phycisphaerales bacterium; assembly: GCA_047620485.1. Taxonomy (GTDB): domain Bacteria; phylum Planctomycetota; class Phycisphaerae; order Phycisphaerales; family UBA1924; genus JBLHKT01. The sequence continues at coordinate 325,801 of JBLHKT010000001.1, forward strand.
CAGCGGTCTCGGAGGGTTTGCACATCCACTCATAAATGTCGCACACGGAGGCGACGTACCGGCTCCAACGCTGGTTCTCGGAGATGTGCCGCCGGGCGGCCTCGCCCAGCTCGCGGGCCCGCTGCGGATCGCCCACGAGAGACTCCACCGCCCGGGCCCAGTCCGTGGCGGTGCCCGCTCGGACCTGCACCGAGATGTCGGGAACCTCGAGGATGTCAATCGTCTCATCGGCGCCCGCGATGACCGGGACGGCGGCGCCCATCGCGTCGAGCAGAATCGTGCGGTGCTCGCGTCGGGACTCTGGCGAGACCAGCAGGTCGCACCGCAGGATCAGGTCGCGTCGGTCCTCCAGGTGATCGATCACCGAGACCGACCGGCGCACGCCCGCCTGCTTGGCCCGCTTCCACAGCCCCGCGCGGTCCGCGGCGAAGGCGTCGATGAAGAGCATCGTGTTGTCGCGGGCCGCGAGAACCTGCGCGATCCCGTCGAACGCGGCCCGGCAGTTGGCGGTGTCGCCCCCGTTGCCGACCATCACGATCCCGATCTCGCGTCCCTCTCGGAAGACGCGGGTTCGCTCGGGCGAGACGATCCCACCCCATGGCGCGAGGCGGACTTGCACGCCGTGGCTCTCGCGGAGTACCTCACGCTCGATCGATCGCCCGGGGACCGCCGCGACAAACCGCACGTTGCGCGGCGGGCGGACGGCCTTGACCCGCGGGACCAGCCCGGCCCGCCAGAGCTCGAACACGACCGAGGCCCCGGTGTTCGCGGCGATGTCCAGGCCCAGGTCCCAGGCCTTGCCCCCAAAGACGTGGACCAGGTCGAGCGGGTCCCGCTCGGACCCTTTGAGGAGGTCGCGGGCCAGGCGATGCGCGACCAGCTTTCGGACCGGGGCGATCCGGGACTGCCGGTAGCCGTACGCCTGGCCGAGCAGGTCGAACCGGCCGGTCGCGGCGAGCTGCTCGGGCACCGCGATGGAGACCTCGACCCCCTCGTCGCGCAGCCCGATCTCGAGCCGCTCGATCAGGGCCCGCTCGCAGGTGCCGAACATCTCGTCGATGAGGATCAACGCGCGCATGATCAGGCCCTCTCCGCTCGGCGGGGCCGGGGGGCGACGGACCGGTTGGTCAGGCGCAGCGGCCGGTCGGGCAGGTCCGTCGCCTCCGGGGTCCGCCACACGTTGACCCAGTGGTCCTTGCCGATCTGCACGAGGCGAGAATCTGCCCCGGGGCCCTCGACGGGCTGCACGCTGCCGGGCGCGCTGTGCCAGGGCCACCACCCACGGAGGGTCTGGCCCGACTGATCTGTGACGTCGAAGGCCTCAGGGTCGCGGACCGAATCGGCGACGGTGTTGAGTCGCTCGTGCCGCTCGCCGAGCTTTGGGATGCACTCGATCAGGCCCTTGGTGTAGGGGTGTCGCGGGTTCTCGAAGAGGTCTTTTACGCCGGCGAATTCGACCACACGCCCCGCGTACATCACGCAGACCACGTCGGCCCGCTCTGCGACGACCCCAAGGTCGTGGGTGATCAGCACCACGCCGAGGTTGCGGGTGCGGCGAAGGTCTCCGATCAGGTCGAGGATCTGGGCCTGGATCGTGACGTCCAGCGCGGTCGTGGGTTCGTCGGCCAGCAGCAGCTCGGGCTCGCAGGCCAACGCCATCGCGATCATCGCCCGCTGGCGCATCCCGCCGGAGAACTCGTGGGGGAAGGCCCGAAGCCGCTCGCCGGGGTTGGTTATTCCGACCGCGGTGAGGGCCTCGATGGCGATGTCGTTCGCCTGCTTTTTGTTGACCTTGCGGTGCAGGCGGATGGACTCGGTGAGCTGGTCGCCGATGGAGTAGACCGGGTTGAGGCTGGTCATGGGCTCCTGGAAGATCATGGCGATCTCGCCGCCACGGATCTGGCGGATGTAGCGTTCCTCGAGCCCGAGCAGGTTGACGGTTGAGGGCGTTTCGCCGCCCATGGCGGTTCGGAACAGGATCTCGCCTTGCTCGTAGTGGGCGGGGGGCGAGGGGAGCAGCCGCAGCACGCTCATCGCGGTGACACTCTTGCCACACCCGGATTCACCGACGACGGCGAGCGTCTGCCCGGAATACACCGACCACGAGACGCCGTCCACGGCCTTCTTGACCGGACCCTTCTTCGGGCCAAACGAGAGCGCCAGGTTCCGAACCTCGAGCAGCGGCTGCTCGGCGCCGGGGCGGTCGGCCGCTGCTTTGTTGGGAACGCTCATGATCGTCCCCCGCTCTTGGGGTCAAAGGCCTCGCGCAACCCCTCGCCGACAAAGTTGAGCGCGAGCAGCGCGACGCCGAGCAGCGCGCACGGGAAGAAGAGCAGCCACCAGTTGCTGCGGTACCCGTTGAGCTCGCTGAGCCCGTCGGCGGCGAGGTTGCCCCAGCTGGGCAGCGGCGGCTTCACCCCGATGCCCAGGAAGCTCAGGAAGCTCTCCTGCAGGATCGCCTGGGGCACCGCGAGGGTGGCGTACACCACGATGGGCCCGATCAGGTTGGGCAGCAGGTGCCGCAGGAAGACGCGGCGGGGCCGAGCCCCCATCGCGCGGGCGGCCTCGACGAACGGCTGGTTCTTCAGGCTCAGCACCTGCCCACGAACCACCCGGGCCATGGTCAGCCAGCTCACCGCGGAGATCGCGACGAGCAGCGTCACCACGTCGATCTGGGTGCGCCGGGCCGCGGACATCTCGATACCGCTCTTGGTGATCTGGTTCTCGATGTACCCGTCCACGGCGACAGCAATGAGCACAACGAGCAGGATGTAGGGCAGGCCGTAGAGGACGTCCACGATGCGCATCAGCAGCCCGTCAATCCACCCTCCGGCGTACCCGGCGAAGGCGCCGTAGAGCGTGCCGATGCCAACGCTGATGAGGGCGGCCGCGATGCCGATGACCAGCGAGATCCCGCCGCCTGTCAGCACGCGGTAGAGCAGCGATCGTCCGAGCTGATCAGAGCCGAGCAAGAACCGGGGCCAGAGGTCTCTGAGCTGCTCGTAGACCGGGCCCTCTCGCAGCGCTAAGGCGTCGTCGAGCGAGAGCCCGGCGGCTAACGCGATGGCCTGGGTCTGGTCGGCAAGGCCCGGGTCGGCGCGAACCGCGTCCATGGACCGCTGCACGTCGATCTCGTCGTAGGGCCACCACAGCGGGGGCATCCGCCCCTCGCGAGGCACGCCCTGGTTGTACCGCGGAACGTCGGTGCCCTCGCCGGTGGTGAGCGTCCAGGGGAGGGTGCCCAGGCAGAGCAGCAGCATCGAGCCGAGCACCGCGAGCCCGAGGACCCCGGCCTTGGAGTGCGTGAGTGGGTTGCGGCGACGCGGCGCGGGCGCGGCGAGGTCCGGGATCGCGGTCTCTGGGCTTGGGGCGGCGGGGGGCTGGGGCATCTGCCTCAAAGATAGCGGGCCGGCGCGGCGGTCGTGCGATCGGCGAGCAGGCCACTCCGCGGCTGATTCGGATTACCAGGCACCGCGGCGGCGGGCCTACCGCCCGAACTCGTGATAAGATCGCCCAAACGGGCGGTGGCAAGCATCCCGGGTTGGACTCGAACCAACGACCTGCGGATTAGAAGTCCGCTGCTCTATCCAGCTGAGCTACCGGGACGGCTGACAAAACTGTAGGCGGCGGGCCCGAATCGGAGCGGCCGTCCCCATCGGAGTGTGCGGATGAGGCGATGGCGAAGAATCCTGGGGATCGTGGGCCTGGCACTGGTCACCGGGCCGTCGGCGGCAGCCCCCACCCAGACGCACCAGAGCCCCGACGGTGTGCGGGTCATGACGTTCAACCTCGAGGACGTCCGCACCGCGGATCTGCTCGACCCCGAGCAGCCGAGGCTGAGGCGGCTCGCGGAGATCATCCAGCGGATCCGCCCCAACATCCTGTTCCTCAACGAGATCGCCTACGACGAGGCGGGGGGCCCCGATGCCCCCGTGGACGCGGAGCCGGGGCAGAACGGGCGACGGTTCGTCGAGAATTTCTTGTCTCGGAGCCAGGCCCCGGGGCTTGAGCCGATCGAGTTCAGCGTCTTCCAACGCCCGAGCAACACCGGGCGAGCCAGCGGGTTTGACCTGAACCGGGACGGGCAGGTCGTGACGAGCTACCCGGCCCCGCCCGGCAGCGGGCCCGACGGCTCGCCGGCCAGACAGACCAATGAGGGGCGAGCGTACGGCAATGACTGCTGGGGCTTTGGCACTTTTCCCGGGCAGTACGGCATGGCGCTGCTCGTCGATCCCCGGCTCGAGATCGTTGAGGACGGGGCCCGCACGTTTCGGCTTCTCCCGTGGCGGTACTTGCCCGAGCACCTGATGCCAGAGGCCCCGGAGCCCGACGAGGGGGCTGAGCCAGAGGATGCAGCAGACGAGAACGAGCAAGAGGCAGGATTGGGGGCTGACGCTGAAGAGGATGCCGAGGGTGAGCAGCCCGCGCCGCCGGACACGGGGTGGTACGCGGGGGAGGCGGGGCAGCTGTTCCGCCTGGCGTCCAAGGGGTTCTGGGACGTGCCGGTGCGGCTGCCGAGCGGCGAGGTGCTGCACGTGCTGTGCAGCCACCCGACGCCGCCGGCGTTCGACGGGCCCGAGGGCCGCAACAAGCGCCGCAACCACGACGAGATCCGGCTGATCGCTGACTACATCGACGGGGCGGCGTATCTCGTGGATGATGACAGCCAGGCTGGGGGGCTCGGCCCGAGCGACCGGTTCGTCGTCGTGGGCGACCTGAACGCGGACCCGGACGAGGGCAGCTCGATCTACAACCCGATCCAGCGGCTGCTGCTCGATTCACCGCGTGTGCTGGACTACCCGGCCCCGGTCAGTCCGCTGGGCCTTGAGGGTCTGGACGCCGACGACACGGCGATGTTCCGCTTCCGGGTGGACTACGTGCTGCCCTCGAGCGGGATCTCGGTGCTCCGGTCCGGGGTCTGGCGGGGGATCGAGGGGGACACCCGGCCGCGACCGAGCGACCATTTTCCGGTCTGGGTAGACCTGGTCGTGCCGGACGGGGCGGAGACAAAGCCCTAGACTTGCCACCTTCGCAGCCCGAGGATCGGGCGTGCCCTTGGCGCAAACAGGAGTCCGGCTTTGACCAGCCTTGAGTCCAGAATCGAATCGGTTGTCGCAACGCCCGCGGATGCGGCGCGGAGCCGCTCCACCGCGTCGGTGCTCATCGAGACGACCAAGCAGGGGATCAGCCGCCTGGTCACGGTCACCGCGATGGTCGGGTTTGTCATGGTGACCGCCCAGCGCGACGCCTGGAACCTGAGCGTGCTGGTGCCCGCAGCGATCGGGTGCGGGCTGGGCACGTGGCTCTCGGCGAGCGGGGCCAACGCCCTGAACATGTGGCTCGAGGGCGGGCGCGACGCGCTGATGAATCGCACCCAGGACCGACCGATTCCCTCAGGGCGGATCGAGCCCAAGAAGGTCGCGATCTTCGGGACGGTGCTCTCGTTGCTGGGCGTGCTGACGCTCGCGCTGCTTTGCGGGATCCCGGCGGCGCTGGTCTCGCTGGCGTGCGTGGTGAGCTACGTGCTCGTGTACACGCCGATGAAGACGAGGACGATCTGGAACACGCTGATTGGGACGATTCCCGGGGCGTTGCCCGCGTTGATCGGGACGGCGGCCGCCTCGCCGCGGGGCGCGTTCGAGTCGCTGACCGATCCGTTCGGGCTGGCGCTGGTGCTGATGATGGTGATCTGGCAGCTCCCCCACTTCATGGCGATCGCCTGGATGTATCGCGAAGACTACAAGCGAGGCGGGTACCGCATGCTCACCGGCATCGACCAGACCGGGCGGGCCACGGGCTGGGTGATGGCGATCACCGCGGCGTTGTTTATCCCCGCGGTTGTAGCGTTAGGCCTGCTTGCCCCGGACACGCTGGGCCCGGTCTACATGGCGGTTGCCGGCTTGGTCTGCCTCGGGTTCCTGGCGATGGCGGTTGTCTATCTGCGGTCGCCGACGGACCGGAACGCCAAGCGGGTCTTCCTTGCGTCGGTGATGGTGCTGCCGCTGCTGTATCTGCTGATGGTCGGCGAGGCCGCGGTTCGGCTGCTGCTCTGATGGAGTGCATTGAGCTAAAGAAAGTAAGCAAGACCTACGCGGGTGCCCGTGGCGAGAGCGATCGGCTGGCGGTCTCGCCGCTGGACCTGAAGATCGAGTCGGGCGAGTTCATCGGGCTGCTCGGGCCCAACGGCTCGGGCAAGTCCACGCTGCTGCGCATGCTCGTGGGCATGGAGCGGCTCAGCACCGGCGAGATCACCCCGCCGATCGATCGAGCGTTCCGGGCCCGGCTGGGCGTGATCTTTCAGCACCCGGCGCTTGACGCGATCCTGAGCGTTCGAGAGAACCTGCGGCTGGCCGGTCGGCTCCACGGGCTGGGCGGCGAGGACCTCGCCACACGCATCGCGTCGCTCGCTAAGGCGTTCGGCGTGAGCGATCGGCTCGACTCCCGCGTGGGCTCGCTCTCGGGCGGGCTGGCCCGCCGGGCGGACCTGGCCCGGGCGATGATCTCAAACCCCGAGGTGCTCGTGGTGGACGAGGCGACCTCGAGCCTCGACCAGGGGGCTCGCGAGGAGTTCATCTCGCTGATCCTGAGCCAGCGCGAGCAGCGGATCATGACCGTCGTCATGGCGACGCACCGGCCCGAGGAGGTCCGCGGCGCGGACCGGGTGCTGGTCATGAATCACGGGAAGATCGTGCGGCGGGGCACGCCGATCGAATTGATCGAATCCCTCGGGCACAGCGAGCTGGTGGTGCGGTCGCCGAGCGACGAGGTCCGCGGGCTGCTGGTCGCGGCGGGGCTGAGCCTGATCGATCGGCCCAACGACGTGACGGCGTACACCGACCGGCTTGAGCCGTCGCTGATCTCTTCGCTGCACGAGCACGGGGCGTCGATGTCGATGAAGCCGACGGACCTGGCCTCGGTGTATCGCGACGCGATGGATGAGGCTGCAGAACAGACCACGACAGAGAGCACGAACGCATGACCGGACGCCTCGGCACACTCTGGGCCCTGATCCACCGCGACCTGCGGGGGCTGTTCCGTCGCCCGTCGCGGGTCATCGCGGTGATCGGCACGCCGCTCTTGGTGTGGGGGTTCCTGGCTTCGGGGTTCAGCAGCGGAGAGGTCCTGGGCAAGGGCGAGAGCTTCACGGGATTCTTGCTGCCGGGCATGGCGCTGCTGCTGGTGGTGCTCGCGTCGATGATGGGCGCGATCTCGCTGATCCAGGACCGGCAGGAGGGCATCCTGCCCGCACTGATGACGAGCCCGACGGACCGATGGCTGCTCGCGGTGGCGAGGATCCTGTCGTCGAGCGTGATCGCGATGCTGCAGGCGATGGTGATGATCCCGCTGGTGCCGCTGACCGGGGGCACGATCACGCCGCTCGGGCTGCTGGCCGGGCTGACGGTGCTGCTGCTGGTGTGCGTGATGATCAGCGGGTTCTCGCTGATCATGGCGTGGCGGATCGACTCGATCGCGGGGTTCCACGGCGTGATGAACCTGATCCTGATGCCGCTCTGGATGCTCAGCGGCTCGGTTGCGCCCGCGTCGAGCTCGTCGGGCCTGCTGCTGCCGATCATCGAGTGGAACCCGCTGGGCGCCGCTGCGGGCCTGCTGCGGTCGGCGTTCGGGCTGCCCGAGCCCCGCAGTGACCCGCTCGCGTGGGTGCTGACGGTTGGGTTCGCGGCGCTGGCGTTCGTGCTGGTGGTTCGCGTGTTCGGGAAAGAGAGCAAGTCGCCCCGCGCCCCCGGGGAGCGGGCCAAGAGGCACCGCTAATGAAAACGGCGCTGGTCTTCGCGGGGCTGTTCGTGCTGGGATTGGTGGGGATCGTGGTGCTCTGGACGCTGCGCCCCGCACCGGCGACGCTGGACCCGTTCGAGCCGCCCGTGACGATGATCGTGCCCGAGTTCACGGCGGTCAATCGCGATGGCGATCCGGTTGACCAGACCGTGCTCGACGGGCAATACACCGTGATGGACTTCTTCTTCACCAGCTGCCCGCTGTACTGCCCCGGGATGACCGCAGCGATGAAGCGGGTGCACACCGAGGTTGGGTCTGACCACCTGCGGCTGCTGAGCCTGAGCATCGACGGCCCCAACGACACGCCCGAGGTGATCGGGCGATACGCCGACGGGTTTGGGGTGGACGCGGACCAATGGGTGTTCGCCACGGCCCCGACCCAGACGGTCTGGCCGATGATTAGCCAGATGGGGTTTCTTGTGGAGTATGACCAAGGCAGCCCGGTGAACAACCCGTCGGGCGACTCGATGCCGATGATTAACCACCCGACGCGGCTGATGCTCGTCGGGCCCGACCGCCGAGTGATCGGGCTGTACCGATACACCGACCAGGCTGACCTGGACGCGTTGATCGCGCGGCTCAACGGGTTGTTGGACTGATCTCGACCGTGTGCCCAAGCACCCGGATCTGTGCGCCGCCGAGCGTGAAGTCTCGCGGGGCCGGGTTGTCGTCGCCGATCGCGTCGGTGATCGCGTCGAGCACGCGCTTGCCGCTCCGGTCGCGGCCCACGTCGCTGGTCAATCGTTGGAGAAGTCTGCCAAGCACCACGGGGCGGGCGTCTGCGAGCGGGCCGCGCTGGAGGGTGATGCCCCTAGGAGCGTCGAGGTCTGAGGGCTTAGCGCCGGCCTGCTCGATGAGCCGATCGGTCGCCTCGTCGAGGACCGCGAGCAGCTCATTCTGGAGTTGGGCGGCCTGCGCGATCCGGGTCGAAGCCCCGGGGGCGAGCTCTTCGAGCACCGGGCCCACCCGGGCACGGATCGCGACCCGGAGCAGCGATTGGTCCTCGTTGCTCGCGTCGCGGCAGCCCGAGACGCCGGCCTGGGCGCACAGCCGCTCGCTGTCGGCCCGGGTGATGCCCAGCATCGGGCGGATGACGGTCTGATCGCCGATCGCGCGGCTGGGGTGGACGCCGACGAGCCCGCCGGGCCCCGAGCCGCGGATCAGCCGCATCAGCAGGGTCTCGGCCTGGTCGTCGGCGTGGTGCCCGGTCGCGATCCACCGGATCCCCCGGCGCTTCGCCATCGAGCACAGCGCGTCGTACCGGAGCTCTCGGGCGGCGGACTCCGCGTTGGCTTGCGCCGAATCGGCGACCGAGATCGAGGCCTCGGCAAACTCGAGCCCGAGCGACTCGGCGAGCGCCCGCGTCGCGTCTCGATCGGCCAGCGCTTCGGCGGGGGGGCGCAGGTCGTGCACAACGTGCGCAACGACAGGCCTTCGGGGCACCGTCGCAAGCGCAAGGACAAGCGATGAGGAATCTACCCCACCCGAACACGCGATCAGTGTCGGTCGGTCGGTGTCTCGAACACCAGGCCCCCCGGTGAGGCGTCGCCAGGCGGTGCGGATCGAGCGGACGGCCGGGTCAGACGGGCGCGGAGCGACCGCTGCGCGAGTGGGGCTTGGCTCGGAGTTGGCGACTAGATTGAGCTTTGGGGTTGGCATCGGGGGTGCGGGCACGAATGATGATATGGTACGGACCCCACCCCTTGGCGAGAGCACGATGCAGGACGCACAACAAGCCACGGATACACAGACCGCTGCGGCAGCGCGGGGTGCCACGCTTGAGCCCTCTTCCCCCGTTGCCGGGCTAGAAGCCGACGGGGCAAGCGGCGAGGTCCCGCCCCAGAACATTTTGGCCTCCCTGCTGCTCGTGGCCGGGCTGGCCTTGGCGTGCTTCATCCTGCTGCGGCGGTTGTACCGCCGACCCGGGGCCAAGACGCCCGAGGCGGGTCTGAGCTCTCGCGAGCGGATCGAGGCGGTTCGTGATCGGGCTCAGACGACGCAGGGGGCTGCGAGCATCGGGCGTCAGGGGCTCGACCGGTGCATGTCGGACGCGGAGGAGCTCACCCGTCGGCTCGCGGCGACCCTGGACAACAAGGCCGCCCGCATCGAGGTGCTCATCAGTGACGCGGAAGACGCGATCGGTCGGCTTGAGGACGCGAACCAGCGGGCTTCGGGCGGGGCTGGGCCGCGTGGGCTGATCGGCGCGGGTGACGGGCCTCGGCTCATCGGGCGTCAGCGGATGGACCCGGGCGTGCTGGACCGGGCACGGCTGAACCAGCTCACGCGTGAGCAGAACGGTGGTGAAGCCGATCCGGTTGTCGCGGAGAATTCGGGGCCGGGCACCGCAGAGGACCGCGAGCCCGGGGCGGACCTCACATGCCGTGTGTATGAGCTGGCGGACGCGGGAAACGAGGCGGCGCAGATCGCTCGTGAGCTCGATCAGCCGATCGGTCAGGTCGAGCTGATGCTGAACCTGCGTCGCCAGACCGGCTGAGCCGCCAGACCGGCTAAGCCGGCAGACCGGGTACGCCGGTCGCGGATCCAGACTACTTAAGCCAATCGGGGTCGAGCGTCATGCCCTGCGGGATCGTGGCCGCGTCGCTCTTCTCGGTCATGCCGGCGATGGGGAAGGCGCAGTAGTCGAGGCTGAACGCGCCGGCGGGTCGGTGGTTGCCCGACCAGCCCAGCCCGCCGAAGGGCAGCTTGGATGACGCGCCGGCGGTGCCGCAGTTGACATTGACGCACCCGGCCCGGGCCTCTCCGCGGAAGCGGTCCGCGGCGGCGGTGTCGGCGGTGAAGATCGATGAAGCGAGCCCGTACCGCGTCGCGTTGGCCTGCTCGATCGCCTCGTCGAGCGAGCCGACCACGCTCACGCGGAGCAGGGGGCCGAAGACCTCCTCGTCGCAGCCGCAGTCGTCGCGGTCTGTACTGAAGCCGGGCACCTTGACGACCGAGGGCGTGAGGTACCAGCCGTCGCGGCCCGGCACGGGCGTGGATTCGACGAGGACCTCGCCGCCCGAGCTGGCCAGGCGGGACTGGAAATCAAACACCGCCTGGCGGGATTGCTCGGAGATGATCGGGCCCATAAAGACGGGGCTCGCGTTGGGCTCGTCCACGACGATCGACTGGGCCGAGCGGACGATCGCGGCGATGACCTTGTCTGCGACCTTCTCGTGCACGATGACGCGGCGGGTGCAGGTGCACCGCTGCCCGGTCGTGATGAACGCGCACCGCACGCACTCGGCGACCGCCTGGTGCAGGTCCGCGTCGTCCATGATGACCGCGGCGTTGTTGCCGCCCATCTCCAGGGCGACGATCTTGCCGGGGTGGTCGAGGTTGGCCTCGAGGATGGCTCGCCCGACGGGCCACGAGCCGGTGAAGAGGACGCCGTCGGCGTCGGGGTGGGCGGTCAGAGCCTTGGAAACCTCGACCGCCCCGTGCACGAGGTTGAAGACGCCGGTCGGGGCGTCCGCGGCGGTGAGCGCGTCGTGGTACATCTGGGCGAGGAACTGCCCGACCGCGGGGGTCTTCTCGCTGGGCTTGAAGACGATGGTGTTGCCCATGAGCAGGGCGGGGATGATGTGGCCGTTGGGCAGGTGGGCCGGGAAGTTGAAGGGCCCGATGACGGTCATGACGCCGTGGGGGCGGAACCAGCACGAGGCGGCCTTGCTCTGGCCCATGGAGAACTCGAACCCGGAGACCCGCTGGCGGCCGGTGTCGGGGCCCTGCTCGAGGGTGATGTCCACCTTGCCCGCGATGAGGTTGGCCTCGCCGGTGCACTCCCACCGGGCCTTGCCGGTCTCGAGGCTGATGAGGTCGGCGAGCGCGTCGGCCCGCTCGGCGGCGATGGCCTTGAACTTCTGCAGCGCGTCGATCCGGCGGTCGATCGACCACGCGGACCACTTGGGCAGCGCCGCCCGGGCCGCGGCGACCGCGTCGTTCGCGTGGCTCGTCACGGGCGAGCCTTGCCAGAGCACGTCGGCGGGGTTGGCTGGCGAGGTCGAGGTGATGGCGTCGCCGGTGAGCGGGATCCAGGTCCCGTTGACGAGGTCGGCGGGCTTGAGCGTGGTCGGATCTGGGGCTGTCGGTTGGGGGGTCATGGGTCACCCGTTCTGGGTTGAGGGAGGCGTGAGTTCGGTGCGGAGGTCTGTACGGAGCTCGTGGCGGAGGACGTCCAGCTCTCGCTCGATGATCTCGGCGAAGTCGCTCACGTTGAGCGCTGCGAGCGGGGTGTGGTCCTTGTCGTGGTTGGCTTTGAGCACCCGCTCGCTCTCGGCTTTGAGGTCGATAACAGGGATGCCCAGGCCCTTCTTGCGCGGCGGGGAGGCCTCGAAATCCAGCCGGCTGACGCTGACGGTGTCGCCCGAAACCACGCCCAAGGCCTTCGCGATCTCCGGGGTGATCTGGACGCCAGACTCGGTGAGCGCCACCCGCCCGCGGACGGCGTGGAAGCCGTGGCCGCCTTGCTCAGAACTGATGATGGCGTCCACCGAATTTGATAGCGCGGCGTCTTGGACCTCGACGGCTCGGGGGGTCGCGTCGAGCCCGTTGATCGTGCTGAGCCGGGTCTCGAGGTGCGGGCCGGCGTCGAACGGGTCGATGCGGTGCGAGTCCACAAAGCCGATCGATCGGAGCATGCCCTCGGCGGACTTGGTGTACGGGCCGACCTCGCCGATCGTATCGAGCACGGACGTGGAGAGCAGCGAGAGGTTGACGAGCCGTGGAAGCAGCTCGTACATGAACTCGCGCTGCTCGTCGTGGGTGCTCAGGCGGTCGGCGTTCTGGTAGCTCAGCCCGATGAACGGGCGGACGACGTGGCGCCAGAACGGGTTGCCGTCGTTGTAGGGCTCGATCGGGGCCATCATCTCGGCGAGCAGGCGGTCGCTGAACCAGGACGAGTGCTCTCGGAGGTAGTGGAAGCGGGAGTAGCTGAGCAGCTTGCCGACGCCCCGGCTGCGCATGTCGGGGTGCAGGACGTTGCCGCCCAGCTCGGTCGGGCTGTAGGGGTCCTGGAAGAGGACGGCGTAGAAGTGATCGGTGAGGCCGGCGACGATCGGCGCGCCGCTGAGCTCGTCGTTCTTGCGGAGCACCTCGGAGCGCCGGACGACCTTGAGGAGCTGGAAGCTGAGGTTGGGGTGCGTGGTGCTGCCCATGCCGCCTCGGATGCTCGAGGTTCCGACGCATCGGCCGGTGCCGTCGTCAACCACGAAGAGGTAGCGGTCCTTGTGGCGTTCGTGCCCATCGGGAGGCGTGGGCGAGGCCGCCGCGGCTCTGAACGAGCCGTGGGACATCGCCACGATCTGCTCGAGCCGCTTGGGGAAGGGCGGGAGGTTGATGTAGTTGCCGGTGTGGGCCAGAGCGAGCAGGCTCGGCAGGTCGGCCTCGACCGCGGGGCGGATGTGGTTCATGGCTTGGCTCCGTGGGTGCGGCGTTACGAGGCGACTCGTGCAAAGGCCCGCTCGAGAACCTCGAACACCCGCGGCCAGTCCTCGTCTTTCAAGACGGGGAGCGGCGGGAGAAACCGGAGGTGGTACGGGCCGTGCCCGCACCAGAAGCAGATGAGCCCTTCCTCGAACGCGACCTTGCAGGCCTTGGCGATGGTGGCCTGGTCGCCGCCGAAGGGGGTGAGCTTCATCATGCCGCCCACGCCGCCGACGAGATCCGAGCAGAGTTCGGCCTCGGGGAACCAGTCGGGGTGTTTGGCGATGAGCGCCTCGGCGTGCCTGCGGAACTCGGCGTGCTGGCGGGCGAACTTGCCGTCCGGGCCGTAGTTGCCCTCCTCGGCGAGCGTATCAATCACGAGCTTGCCGACCGTGAAGTCGGAGGTGTTGCCCGTGAAGGTTCCGCTGAGCAGGCCCGGCTTGGGGTTGTACTGCTCGGTGTAGAGCGTGGCGCAGCACTGGGTCATCTTGCCGACGCAGAAGACGTCCACGTACTCCCCCAGGTCGTACATCTCATAGGCAAACATCTGCTCGGTGCGGCCGAAGGTCTGGATCTCGTCGTCCCAGACGGCAATGCTGTTGGCCTTGCAGACGTCAATGAGCGCGGTGAAGAACTCACGCGGCGCGGTGTTGAAGCCGCCCTCGCCCTGGACAAGCTCGAAGATGAAGCAGGCGTACTGCCCCGGGTAGCGGTTGATGAGCTGCTCGAGCTTCTTGACGCTCTGGTCGATGAAGGCGGCCTGGCCGCCGGCCCGCTCGGCGAGCACGTCGTTCCAGAACGGCAGGTAGTCCACGAGTGTGCTGAGCGGGATGCCCTGGCGTCCGCCGGCCGAGTCGCCGATCTGGGCCATCGTAACGCTGCGGCCCATGAAGCAGTCCTCGAAGGCGATGACGCGGCTGGCCGGGGCGTGCATCTGATAGCAGACCTTCAGGGCGCTCTCGTTGGCCATGGCGCCGCTGGTGGTGAGGAAGGCATGGGCAAGGTTGGACGACTTCTTGGCGTGGCTCAGCAGCAGCTCGCCGAACTCGTAGGCCCCGAACCCGGATTGCAGGTTGCCGTGCTTGGTCGTGTCCTCGAGGCCGGCCTCGAGCTGGGCGCGGATCAGGCCCGGGTGCGAATGGCCAAGGATGTGGACGCCGATGCCGGTGATCATGTCCCACTTGACCGAGCCGTCGGCCAGCTCGACCAGCGCGCCGTTGCCGATCCCGCTGGAGATGTAGGGGTACAGCAGCCCGCGGCCCTTGACCGCGGCGGCCCGGCTCATCAGCTCGTCGTAGTCGGCCTTGAGCCCGTCTTGCGGCGGGCGGATATCGGTGATCTGGGCCGACCGGGCCTGACCCTCGGCGACGATGGCCTCGATCGCGGCTTGGACGGCGGGGCTGGAGCGGAACTGCTGAGAAACGGTCGTGGTGGCTTCGGTGGCCTGAGTCAAGGGGTGCCTCTTTCCTGAGGGGACTAGCGGAGGGTCCTGGGTTCAGGCCTCGGAACCGCCTGCACTGAGCCGGGCGATGAGGATCGCCAGGAGTTGGCAGCGTTCGACGAGGCTGTCGAGTTCAATCCATTCGTCGGGGGTGTGGAGGCCCCCGCCGCGGACACCAAGTGTATCGATCGTTGGGAGGCCGGCGTCTTGCAAAATGTTCCCGTCGCAGACCCCCCCGGTCTTGGCAAACGGCAGAGACTGCCCGAGGGCCTCGGCGACTTCTCGGGCCTTGAGCGCCAGCCGCTGCGTCGCCGGGATCAGGGGCTTGGCCGGGCGGTTGAAGCTGCTGTGCAGCACCGCGCGGGGCAGGTGCTCTGGCGGGGCGTCCGGGCCCGTGGTCAGCGCCCCGAGCTGGGCGGCCAGCTCGTCGGCGGTCGCTTGATCCGGGAACCGTACGTTGCCCCACGCCGCGGCGTAGTCCGGGACGGCGTTGGTCACCGGGCCACCCAGCAGCGGGCCGACGTTCAGGATCTTGCCCGCCGCGGCGTCGGGCATGTGGCTCATCGCGACAACCCGCTCGGCCAGCGCGTTCACCGCGGAGACCCCGTCGGCAAACGCCCGCCCGACGTGGGCGGCCTTGCCGAAGCACTCGAGCTTGAACTGGCCCGAGCCCATCCGCTCGATCGCGAGCTCGCCGCCGGGCAGAGCGGGCTCGAGCGCGAGCCCGAAGTCATGATTCGCAGCCTCCGCTCGCAGAGCCTTCTCGGAGTGGTAGGTCCCGGTCTCTTCGTCGGAGTTGAGGGTGAAGGTCCAGGCCGCGGGGACGCCGCAGGCCTCGAGGGCCTCAAGCGCCGCGACGGCGATGATGAGCCCACCCTTCATGTCCACGCACCCGGGTCCGGTCGCGGTCTTGCCGTCTGGCGAGATCGTCAGCGCGTTGAACGGGGAGTCGGGATCATGCACGGTATCGAGATGCCCCGCGATGAGGACGCGGCCGGTGGTTGCGCCGCCGAGGCGTCGGCAGACCGCGGTCGGGGGGACCTGGCTTGAGCCGCCGAGCCAGTCGGGCTTGGGGTCTCCGGGGACCAGGTCGGTGGTCGCGCCCAGCGTGTTGAGCCGGTCGGTCAGTCGCTTGCGAGTCTCGTCGAGGCCCTCGGCGTTGCCCTTGCCGGTTCGGAGGCCGACGTGCAGCCGCAGGTCGGCGAGCAGCTCCTCGTGGCGCTGCGCGATGTGCTGTGCGATCTTGTGTTCGGTGGCGGTGCGTGTCACGCCCGACTCTAGCCCGATTGGGGGTGTTCTACGGGGAGTTTCGCCTGATCTCACCCAGATCGATCACCGCGCCGCCGGGCTGGTAGAGATCGACGCCGAGCCGCTCTTTGCTGATGCTGGTGAGCACCACGCAGGTCCGCCCGGACCGCTTGGCGTACTCCAGGTCGGCGAAGCTGGGGCCGGCGTAGGCCTCGTTGGAGACATGCTGCACGTGCATGTGGAAGTGCGCCAGCGAGCGGTCGGAGAACCGGAGCAGGTCATCGCTGACCACGAAGGCGTTGTCGCCGAGCCGCTGGGCCTGGCGCGGGCGGAACAGGACCGCGCGAAAGTCCCGGTCCTCCAGTGCGATTGGCTCAAAGGAGCCGCCATACTCGGTGGTCCGGTCCCGCTGATCGAGCACGACGTACTGGTCGATCGAGGCGATCAGCTGCGGGCTCTGCACCGCCAGGTCGGTGACGATGATGCTCAGGAGGTCCGCCCAGCTCAGTCTCTGGGCCCAGTCTCTCAGGCGCTCCTTGCGCCGCGAGGCACTGCCCAGTTCCTTGGTCCGGATGTTCCGGTCCCGGCCCGCGAGCCGGGCGTCGAGGGTGGCCAGGAGGCTCGCGCGGTCCGCGTTGATGAGATCGGGCTCGAATCGCGCCGCCCAACGGATCGGCTCGAGGTGGCGCAGCCGCAACCCATCGGTGTGCACCGCGGGTCGCGAGGCGATCGCCTGGGCGACCTCCCCCCACCACTTTTCGTTGGGCGCCGCGGAGTCCGGGTGCTCGGGGTGACGGATCGATCGGAACCACTTGAGCTCCATCGCGGTCTCGGGGAGGGTCCGCACCCGCTGCCAGGCGTCGCTCAGGTCCGCAACGAGCTGGGCGCTCTCGGGCGAGAGCCCCTGGGCCCGCTGGGCCGCGCTGGCGATCAGGTCGGGGCGGAGGCGGCGGTCGGTATCGAGTGATGAGAGCAGCTCCCAAGCGTCTGAGCGGACCCGCTCGGTCCAGCGGAGCACCGCGGCCTGCCGGTCTGTGGGGTCCTCGCCGGGGTCGAGGAAGACCTCAAAGACCACGGTCTCGATCGGGGTGTCCGGGTAGAGCCGAGTGAGCGCGAAGACCTCGGGACGGTCGTTGAACTCGACCCGGAGACTGTCGCCCGCCAGACTGCGGACCAGGGCGGGGGTGAGCGTGGTCCACCCACGCGAGGCGGCGACGTGGCAGATGACGGCCACGACCCGGGGATTGGTCTCGCTGGGCAGCATGAGCTGGGCCAGCCGGATGCTGTCGGCCTCGCCGACCGGGTCCTGGTCGGACATGAGGTGATCGACGAGCTGGGCTCGGAGCAGCGGCGCGGTCTGCCGAGACCACGCCAGATCCTTGAACGTCGCGCGGGCCCGCTCTCGCTCGCGGACACCCGTCTCGACCTCGCCCCAAGCGATGGAGGCGGCGGACGAACGGTCCACGACGCTCAGGGCGGGGTTTCGCAGGTCGAGCAGCGGGTCGCCCGAGGCCCGGGTAGCCGAGTTCCCCGCGCAGCCGACGGTGTGCAGGACGAGCAGGCTCAGGGTGAGGACCCGAACGGTTTGGCGGAGGCTGGCGAGAAGTGGTGTTGTCATGGGGTTAGAATCATCTCAGAGCGTTCGATTCGCGGCCTAAGGCCGACCGGATCGGGCACGGAGGCTTCATGGACATCAGCCAGCACGGTAGCAACCTGCACGAGATGACGGTGACCGAGCGGGTCAGCCGCGTGATCAACCGGATCCGCCCGGCGGTACAGGCCGACGGCGGGGATGTGGAGCTGATCGAGGTCTCCAAGGCCGG
>JBLHKT010000002.1:0-266411 GCA_047620485.1 Phycisphaerales bacterium
ACACCGCCAGGGGGGCCTTGATGCTTGGGTCCGGGTCGTATTGCGAGAGTGTGAAGTCGTCGAAGGTGAAGTCGAAGATGGACTTCACGGCTGGGTTTAGCGTCATGGTCGGGAGGGGCTTTGGGGTGCGGGCGAGCTGGGTCTGGGCTTGTTCGTGGTGGTTGTCGTAGAGGTGGGCGTCGCCGAGGGTGTGGATGAACTCGGCGGGTCGGTAGCCGGTGACCTGGGCGACCATCTGGGTGAGCAGGGCGTAGGAGGCGATGTTGAAGGGGACGCCGAGGAAGATGTCGGCGGATCGCTGGTAGAGCTGGCAGGAGAGCCAGTCGGGGCCGTCGTCGGTTGCGGGTGCGACGAAGAACTGCATGAGGCAGTGGCAGGGGGGGAGTGCCATGTCTTCGAGCTGGCCCGGGTTCCAGGCGGTGACGATGTGGCGGCGAGAGGTTGGGTTGGATTTGAGGCCGTCGATAAGCTGGGTAATCTGGTCGATGGAATCGCCGTTGGGTGTTGGCCAGGATCGCCACTGGGAGCCGTAGACGGGGCCGAGGTCGCCGTTCTCGTCGGCCCACTCGTCCCAGATTTTGACGTTGTTTTCGTTGAGGTACTTGGTGTTGGTGTCGCCGGCGAGGAACCAGAGCAGCTCGTGGATGATGGAGCGGAGATGGAGTTTCTTGGTGGTGAGGAGGGGGAAGCCCGCGAGCTCGCCGGTGGCGATGAAGCGGGCCTGGGCCTCGGGGTGGGCCGGGTCGAGGAGGTAGCGGGTTTGATGGCCGAAGACGGCCCGGGTGCCGGTGCCGGTGCGGTCGGGGCGTGGGACGCCGTGCGAGAGGACGTGGCGGAGGGTGTCGAGGTATTGGAGCATGGGGGCAATGTAGCCCGGTCCGTGTGAGCGTGCTGGGTGTCAGTTCTCTTCGGGCGGGAAGAGGATCCAGTCGCCGTCCGGGGGTGAGGCGTTCGGGTCGAAGCGTTCGTTGAAGCTGCCGATTCTTCTGAGAACGCTTCTCGGTGCGTCGGGGTCCCGCGGGGTTCCCGCGTCGTCGTCGGCATCGGAGCCGACGGAGTAGAGCACGAAGCCGGTGTCGGTTCGGCGATAGTTGAGCGGGGCGCCGGGGTTGAGCAGGTCCTGGGGGACGGCGTCCAGGAACTCGGGCACGAGCCGGTCGAGCGACTCGGGGAACTCGCTGTGGGCGGCGCGGTATCGGTGGGCTGCGAGGACCGCCCGGGCGGCGTCGCCCTTGAGCTTGGCGTGCCACGCGGAGTCGATGTACTTGGCGTAGATCCCTGAGAAGTCGGTGAGGTGGAGCATCTTGAGCTGACGGGTGGCGGAGTCGTGCCCGGGGTCGCGTTCGATGAGATCGATCTTGGCGGGGTCCTCGAGCGCGTCGAGGGCGGCGTCGATCTGCTGCTGACAGATGGCGGTGACTTGGGCGCGGGAATAAAAGAAGGGGGAGATCACGGGGCCGAGCAGTTTGGCGGTGAGGCTCGGCTCGGTCGGGGCTCCGCGGAGGTTCATGAAGCCGTTGCCCACGGTGAGGGCCATGGGGGTGACCTTGCCCGAGCCGTTGCCGTCGTCGGTGTAGACGCGTTGGATCAGGTCCTGCACGATGCGGTGCTCGGACTCGATCGCGAAGCGAGCGGTGTCGAGCGAGACGGGCTTGGCGGCGCTGGCGAGCTTGGCGAGCTGCTCAGAGTCCCAGAGGTCCGGGTGATGGTGCAGGGTCTCGGTCATGACTTGGTCGGCCATGTTGCGCATCGCGATCGTGACGAGCGAGTTGATGAGCAGGGGGTCTGGCTCCATCTGGGCGGCCAGGTCGTACATGCCGATGAGGGTGATCAGGGCGCGGTCGGCGTCGCCCTCGCGGGCGGCGATGTGGTGGTCGGCGGCGAAGAGCCGGGCGGAGTGTCGGAAGGTGCCCAGATGATCGAGACGAAAATTGATGAAGAGAGCGTTCTGGAGATTGCCGCCCGCGAGGCCGGTGTCGAGCGTGAAGCCGGTTTGGGGGTACTTCGCGTCGGCGAGCATCGCATCGAGCGTGGGGCGGAAGGCGACCAGGGTGTCGCGGGCGGTCTGGTAGTTGGGCTTGTCGGGGGTGAACTGTGGGATCTCGGCGAAGATGGAGTATCCCATGGGGTCGCCGTCCTCGTCGTCGGGCCACTCGCCGTTGTCCTTCATGGCTTGCTCGGCGGCATCGACGGTGTCCCTCCAGAGATGCTTGGCTTCTTCGTAGGTGGCGATCGGGTCCACGCCCGCGGGCAGAACGGGGAGCAACGCGTTGAGCTCGGCGGCGTGGTCAACGGTGATGCTCGGGGAGCGGCTGTTGAAGCGGAGGTAGAGGACGGCGTAGATCGCGAGCAGGGTGGCGGTGCCGATGGCGAGGGTGTACGCCGTGCGGCGCAGCAGCGTGCGGCGGCGGGCGAGCTTGCGGCGGTAGCGGTCCGAGGCGTGGGGGAGGTCTTCGGGCATGGGGGACCATAGGACGAACGCGTGGTTGGTTGGTTGGTTGTGGCCGATCGTTGACGGCGAGCGGGCTTAGGGTTGTGGCGGGAAGAGGATCCAGTCGCCGTCGGGGATGTTGTCGTACACGCGATCCGGCCTTGGGTACCGCATGCGGAGCAGTTCGACCCACTCGGGGCCTCTTCGTGCCTTTCTGGGTCCGTCGCCGAGGAACCGCGTCCCGCCGTCGTCGTCGCCGTCCGCGCCGGCGACGTAGATCATGGGCCCGGTGTCGGTGAGGCGGTACTTCATGGGCTGGCCGGGGTCGAAGGGGTCTTGCGGGACGTCGGGGAGGTTGCTCGGGACGAGATCCTCGATGGTCGCCGGGTACTCGCCGTGCTCGCGGCGGTGGTGCTCGGCGGCCAGAGCCACCAGGGTTGCGTCGGTACGGATGCGGCTGGAGAGGAAGTTCTCGATTGCTTTCGTGATCGCCGGGAGAACGAGCGTGACCGGGAGCACGCGGCCCTCCTCGATCGGTCCGAGGTGTTCCAGCTCGTAGGCGAGTCTGAAGAGATCGGGCAGTGCCTCTGGCCCCTCGAGCAGCGTGGCGCGGGCGGCGTCCATGTGCTGTCGGTGCAACGCGGAGAGCTTGCCTCGGCTCGCGATGACCTCCATGGAGACGGGGCCGGCGAGCCTGGTGAGGGTGCTGGGCTCGGGGTCGGGGCTGCCGGGGGTCTGCCATGACGACATGACGTTGAGGGCCATGAGGCCCTCGAGGCCGGCGGGGGTGAGGCGGCCGTCGCCGTGCCCGTTGTCGGTGAAGGCCCGCTGAAGCAGATCCTCCATCAGATAGGTCTCGCCCTTGAGGTCGGTGGTCTCGGCGAGCTCGGCCGAGGCGGCCAGGCTGTGGCTCAGCGTCAGCAGTTGGTCGGCCGAGAACAACTCCGGGGTCTGGCTCAGATGGCGCCGGATCTCGGCCGAGGCCGTGTTGTGCACCGCGAGCGCGACCAGATCGGAGATCAGGAACGGGTCGGGGGCAAGCAGGCGAGCGATGTTGGTGATCGCGGCGAGGTCCTGGGTGACCCGGTCGGCGTCGCTGTCGATCGCGGCGAGCCGTGCGTCCGCGGCGAGCAGCTTTGCGGCCTGTCGGGCCTCGCCCAGGAACGGGAGGAGCACGCCGACCAGGGCACCGTCGCTTACCAAGCCGGAATCGGGCTCGGAGAGCTGGGTGCCGTCCGCGGCCTGATACTTGTTCGCGTACTCGAACCCCATCACGGGGCGGCGAGAGGCCTCGTTGAGACGGTCGATCTGCGGGCGAAACGCGATGATCGCCTCGAGCATCTGTGAATGGAGAGGGTGTTGAGAGTCGAGCCCCGGGAAGACGCTCCATGGGTTATCCGGGATGGGCTCGTCGGCAGCCTGTGCCGCGTGGATGAGATCACTGTTGAGCCCGTCGATGCGCCTCTCGATCGTGCGCCATTCGGAGCGAACCTCTTGGAGCACGGGGTAGAGCCGGTCGGACTCGGGCACCGATTCGGCGCCCTGGTTCATCAGCGCGAGGTAGTCGGTGGAGATGGTCGGCGAGCCGGACTGGAAGCGGATGAAGAGGCCGGCGTACAGCAGGACGAGGGCGGCGAAGCCGACGAGGGTGGCGCGGGTGAGCCAGAGGCGGGCCTGGTAGAAGGCCGACCGCTTGCGTTTCATCGCTCGGCGGATCAGCGGGGCGGCGGCCCTGGGGGCTCCCAGTGCCTGGGCGACTCTCTGAGGATCGGGGGTGTGGGCGAGCGCGTCCTCGGCGTGGTCGATGAGTTCGTGGCCGACCTGGTCGCGCTCGATGCTCCGCAGCCGAGTTCGGCGGACGATCTCGGCGATGCGCGCGCGCACCGGCTCGGGCAGGCTCGCCGCGGCGAGTCGCTCGTGTGCTCGCTGCTGCGGGCGGAGCTTGTGGTGGATCGCTCGGTAGGTGCGTGCGAGGGGTGATCTCTTGACAGACCATCGCCACGCGGCGGCGAGGGGGCTGTGCGAATCGGAGGGGGCCGTCTCGGCGTTCATGCCCTCACCCCCTGCGGCTGGGCGGCGGGGGACCCGAAGGCGAGGTTCAGGATGCCCAGCGCCTGCATCGCGCCCACGGCGGCGGTCCACTGAGCCGTGTCCTTGGCGAGCTGCTTCTTGCCCTTGCCCGTCAGGGCGTAGTACTTGCGTTCGCGGCCCGAGTCTGCGGTGCGCCACTCGGGCTTGATGAGGCCCTTTGCTTCGAGGTTGTAGAGCATGGGGTAGAGGGTGGACTGGCCCATGGCGAGCACGCCGGCGGTGGAGCGGTCGAGGGCCTCGACGAGCTCGTAGCCGTACATGGCGCGGTTGGTGAGGAGCTTGAGCACGGCGGTGGGGCCGGCGCCCCGCATGAGTTCGCGTTCGAGTTTCATGGGGGGGGGCTCCTGAAGCGGGCTTGGGGCGGCCCTGGCGGCGAGTGCTTGGTGCGACATACTCTGTGACGCATAGTATACGGGACGAGATAATCACGGTTTCAGAGATCGCGAAGATCTTTGAGTTGGTTTACTCTTGAACTGGCGGGTAGAGGATCCAGTCGGCGCCTTGCACATCCTGGCGGATGCGTCCTTCCGCATGCGATTCGAGATCGTGGACGAGCCGATTGTCGCGGCCTTCATAGGGTGTGGCGTTGTTGTCCTCGCCGTCGATGCCGACGGAGTAGACCACGAGGCCGTCGTCGGTCCTCGCGTAGCGGAGGGGCTCGCCGGGAGCGAAGGGGTCGGGCGGCAGGGCGTCGAGGTAGGCGGGCACCAGTCCGTCGGCTGATTCAGGGAACTCGCCGTGGTCGAGGCGGTGGCGGTGGGCGGCGAGGGCCATGCGCGCAGCATCGACCTTAACTTGGTGGGCGATGAACGTGGTGGCGGTTTTTCCTGGAAAGACCACCATGTTGTCGAGCCCCAGCATGCCGAAGCTTTCGTAATAATCCATCGCGTGGTTTCTTAGCTTGAGCATTTGCGGGATCAGGCTTGGGTTCTCGAGTGTTTGGATTGTGAGTTGGAAAAACTTGTCGTAAAAACCTTGAGTTTCTTTTCGGCTCGACATGAAGGGGGAGGCTAGTGGGCCGAATAATCTGGCGACGAGGACCGGTTTATCAAAGTCTGTAGTTCGCGGTATGCCTCGCATGACGTAGCTCATCCCGCCTGGCGCGACCGAGCCGCCGCCCCTGCCGTTGTCGGTGTAGAGCCTCTGGATGAAGTCGTCGCGGATGCGTTTCTCGGTCTCGAGCGAGAACTGTACTGGCGCGGGGTTCGGCCTCGGCAGGGCACGGCTGATCGTTTGGAGTTGTGTGGAGTTGAACAGGTCGGGGTGGTCATGGAGCGTGATCTGCAAGTGCTTGACGGACAACGAACGGCAACTGATCGCGACCAGCCCGCTGATGACGAACGGTTGCTCCCCGCACTGATCGGCGAGTTGCAGCGCGGCGATGGCTGAGTTCATGGCGCGATCGGCGTCGCCGTCTTGCGCGGCGAGACGGGAGTCTGCGATGAGGAGCTTGGCGATGGTGCGGGCGATCCTCGCGGTGTCGGAGATGCTTGTCATGAGCGGGGAATCGATCAGGGCGGCTGACGGGTTGGGTTTGGGAAGTCCGCCACCGAAGTACGGCTGGGCAGCGGGCTCGATCGCGCGGTCGAGCTGGGGGCCAAACGCTCGCAGCGCCGCGATGACGTCGGGGTACGTCGGGTCGTCGGGGTCGAGGTCGGGGATGCTCGAGAACTGTGTTTTGCCGGGCCAGCCCCACGAACCGGGCGGCCGATCGCCGCGGTCGGTGATGGCCTTCTCGGCGACCTCGACGACGACTTCCCACTCTTTGGCGATCTCTGTGTAGGTGTCGATCGGGTCTGAGTCCGAGTTGCGAGCCAGCAGGAGAGTCCGGAGTTCGGCTTCGTGGTCTGTTGCGATGGTTGGCGAACGCAGGTTGAAGCGTGCGAACTGGATGAGATAGGCGGCGAGGAGGACAGCGAACCCGATGGCGATCCGCCTGAACCATCTCTTGAAGAACCCCCTTCGGGGCTTGGGTGCTCTTTGCGTTGGATCTGATGTTTCTGCCATGGCCGTATCATACAGCCGGTAGATCTAGGGTGCGACGAGCGTGGTGGTGACTTCGGTGACGATCTTGCCGCGTCTTGTGGTGAGGGTGACGGCGTCGCCGGGCGCGTGGGGCGCCAAGACCCGGATGAGTTCGTGCAGGTCGCGGGTGGGGTGGCCGTTGACGTGGGAGATGATCGAGCCGAGCTTGAGGGTGTCGGTGCCCGGGTTCTTTGAGGCGCGGGTGGCGGCGCCGAAGCCCGAGACGCGTGGGCCGTCGCCGGTGCCCGGGTCCAGGTCGGCGCCGATCGTCGCGGTCAGGTCGTTCATGTCCTCGGCGACCATCGGGAGCGTGTCGAGCCACGCCGCGAGGTCGGCGTCGAACTCTTCGAGCGTGGTGCCGGTGGCCTGCTCGAGCGCGAGTGCGCCGGTGGGGTCGGTGTCGAAGTCTTTGACGTAGGCGTCGTAGAAGGGCTTGAGCTGGTCGCGGCTGAGCAGGAAGAGCATGATGGCGCGTGCGTGGGCGTAGTTTCGCAGGCCTCGTGAGCCGGTGAACCGGTTGGGGGGCAGGTCGATGAGCTCTTGGGTGGAGCTGAGCAGGCCTCGGTCCATGGCTCGTTTGAGCGAGTTGAGGCGCCAGCCGGGTGCGGGAGCGATGGAGACGGTGCTTGCGGATTCGCCGACGGTGCCGGTAGTGCCGGCGGTGCCGGTTGTGGTTGGGATGGTGTCGAAGGTCTCGACGAGTGAGCCGAGGCCCTCGGTGATCCAGAGCGCGTGTCGCTGGTTGTGGCGGCTGGCGTCGCGGAAGTGGAGGACGTGGGCGAACTCGTGCCAGAGGGTCGGGCCCAGGTCCTTGGCGACGAGTCGCTTGGCGTCGTGGTCGTAGGCCCCGCCGACGTCGGACTGCCCGTGCGAGACGCCGGGGACGGCCTGTCGCTTCCAGGCGGCGAAGTCGCGGGTGCTGGGGAGGACCACGACGACCCAGGGCTCGTGCGAGTGCCAGGGCTCGACGGGCAGCTCGGGGAAGAGGGTGGCGGTGAGGAAGCCGGCGACGCGCACGAGGTCGTCCACAGCCTGCTCGGTGGTGGTCTCGTCGTGCGCGGTGCGGATGTCGATGCGGAGCGTGTCGTCGCTCTGCTCGGTGTACCGGCCCCTGGTCCAGGAGCGGTCGCGGTCGAGGACGGATTGCCTGCGGAGCTCGAGGAACTGTGGCCATCGGTTGAGCAGGTCGTTGTAGAAGGGTCGGTCTCGCAGGGGGGCGAGGGTGGGGTCGAGGCGGAATTTGTGCACGTCGTCGAAGCCGAGCTCGATGGCGCGGGCGATTCGTTCCTCGGCCTCTTCGAATTCGCCGAGCAGCGAGCGCGTGCAGGCGAGGTTGAAGTGGACGATGAAGCTGCGGGGGGTGAGCGTGCGTTGTTGCTCGAAGAGCTCGGCGGCGCGGACGAAGTGGCGATCGTTGAAGGCCTGGACGGCCTCGCCCTCGATCTCGTGGGCCCGCTGCTTTTCGGAGGCTGAGGGCGCCGCGACGGGCGCGGCCCGGGTCGGCTCGCGTGTGGTTGAGGCGCGGTCGGGCCGTGCCCGGGATTGGGCTTGGGCCTGGGGAAGGCTGGCGGTGGCGACGATCAGCCACGCCGCGAGATGGAGCGTGGAGATGCGGCGTGTGGGGCGTGAGAGGGGGGGCGGCATGTGGGTGACGGTTCGCACGCGCTCGCTCAGGCGTTCCGGTCAATAAGAAGATTCAGGGCCTCGGGGTAGGCCAAAAGCTCGAGGGCGAAGACCCGGTCGGCGAGGGTCTGGGGGGTGTCGGCGGGCTCGATGGGGCATCGCTTCTGGAGGACGATGGGGCCGGTGTCGTAGGTGTTGTCACACAAGTGGACGGTGCAGCCGGTCTCGGTGATGTCGCCGCGTTTGAAGGCCTCGATCGCGGCGGTGTGGACGCGGTCGCCGTGCATCCCGGGGCCGCCGAAGGCGGGGAGCAGGGCGGGGTGGATGTTGACGACGCGTCCTTGGAGGTGGGTTGGGATGGGGAGCAGGCGGAGGTAGCCGGCGAGGACGACCCAGTCGATGCGGTGCTCGGTGGTGAGGGCGAGCAGCTCTTCTTTCGTGAGGCTGCGCGCGATGACGAGGGTGGGGAGGCCGGCGGCGCGTGCGAGCTGGGCGCCGGGGCACTCGCGCGAGGCGACGACCAACGCGATCTGGGCGCCCAGTTCGCCCGACTCGGTGCGGGTGATGAGGTTGGTCAGCGACCGCCCGGAGCCTGAGAGGAAGAGGGCGAGTCTGGGTGTTTGCGGTGAGGGGGCGGGCATCTTGGCCGACTCACTTGAAGGTGGCGCGTCCGGCGGCGGGGGTGTCGGCCAGGGTGAGCAGCTTGTCCATGCGGGTCATGGAGAGCATCTCGTGGATGTCCTTGTCGAGCCCGGCGACGACGAGCTTGCCGCCGCCGGCGGCGCAGGCGTTGTGCAGCTGCACGAGCATGCCGATGCCGGCTGAGGCGAGCATGGTGACGGGGGTGAGGTCGAGGACGAGTCGGTTGTTGTAGCCCGCGGCGGCGGAGAGGAGCTCGTTGGTGAGCGGGGTGCTCTCGTGGTCGCTGACGCGGGGGGTGAGCACGGTGGCGACGACGACGCCCTCGCAGTTGACCGCGCGGATGTGTGTGGACTCGGCGATCACGGGCCCGGTGATGGGTGCGGGGGCCGCCTTGTCCTTGCCAAAGAGTTTCTTCATTGCCATGGGTAGGAGCCTACTCGGGTTGAGGGGGTTGAGGGGGTTGGGGGTCGTGGGGGGGGTTGAAGGGGATGGGCTTGCCGTTTTCATCGACGGCGACGAGCGTGACGGTGGCGTGGGTGACGTTGGTGGTCTCGCCGGTGGACCAGCGTTCGGCGTCCACATCGACGCAGACGGTGATGGAGGTGGTGCCCTTGCGGTGGGTGCGGGTATAGAGGTTGACGATGTCGCCGGAGATGACGGGGGCGTGGAAATCGACGCGTTCGACGGAGGCGGTGACCCATCGGAGGGTGGCGTGTCGTTTGGCCTCGACGAAGCCGGCCTGGTCGATGTAGGAGAGGATGACGCCGCCAAAGATGGTGCCGTAGATGTTGGTGTCACGAGGCATGGTCATGACGCGCAGCGAGAGGCGTTTGGTCTCTGGGGGGTCCTCGGGGACCGGGGCGTGTGTGTGGGGTGTGGGGGGGGGAGGGGGCATGGGGCTAGCGTAGCGGGGGAGCGGGGCCGGGGGGGGGCAGTTGGGCGCTAGGATTCGGGATGAGTGACGCACACAACGCACTGGCGTCGGGGCTGCCCGGCATGGACGGGACCACGAGCCTCTGGGACGACATCGCGGGGATGGAGACCGCGGAGCTGGTTCGGCGGTTCCGGTTCAGCGTGGGGCACTTTGACCCGCGGGTGTTTGAGATGGGCGACGAGATGCTCGACCGGGCTTGGCTGCCCGAGGCCGGGGTTGGCCGATGGCCGATCCGTGTGCTGCTTGGGCACCTAGCCGACTCGGAGCTGGTGTGGGCGGCCCGGGTGCGCAAGGCGGTCGCGGAGCCGGGCTCGGTGCTGGCGTTGTGGGACGAGCACGCGCCGATCGACTCGGGGCTGTACTCGCCGCCCAGCGAGGACCCGGAGCACCCGACGAGCCCGAACGGGGCACCGCCGGCGATCGGGGCGTTCGTGGCGAGCCTGTACACGATCCGGCAGTGGGTCGGCGAGTGGCTCGGGTCGCTCGACGAGGCGGCGTGGGCGCTCAGGGCGCTGCACCCGGAGCGGGGCGAGCTGAGCGTGCGTGCGATCGTGGAGCTGATGACGTGGCACGTGGAGCACCACGCGGGGTATCTGAACCTGAAGGTGGAGAAGCTGATCGGTCCGCGGCCGGTGGAGGACTCGTGCGATCACGAGGGGGGCGGCGGGTGCGGCAAGACGGACTGCGCGTGCGAAGCCTCGGGCCAGGGCGTGGCTGACACCTCGGCGGGGGGCTAGATGGGCGACCGCGAGGACACGCTGTTCAACGATCGCCGGTACCTGATCCCGTTCCGATCGAGCCTGCTGCCGCAGATTTTTTGCGACGTGCTGGTGATCGGTGGGGGGGTCGCGGGGATGCGGGCGGCGGCCCAGGCGGGCGAGGCGGGCGCGGACGTGATCGTGCTGAGCAAGGGCCCGCTGACGCAGACGAACACGGCGTGGGCGCAGGGCGGGATCGCGGGTGTTCTGCGCGACGACGACTCGGTCGAGAGCCACGTGCAAGACACGATGGAGGCGGGCGCGGGGCTGTGCGACGAGCCGGCGGTGCGGCTGGTGTGCGAGCAGGGCCCGGCGCGGATCCGCGAGCTGATGGACTGGGGCATGGCGCTCGACCGCGGCGCCGACGGCGAGCTGAGCGTCGGGCGTGAGGGCGGGCACTCGGCGTTCCGGATCTACCACGCCGGGGGTGATCGGACGGGGCTGGAGCTGGAGCGGACGCTGAGTGCGAAGGTCGCGTCGTGCCCGTCGGTGCGGGTGTTTGAGGGGTGCTTCTCGCTGGACCTGATCACCGAGGAGCGTGAGGGCGGGGCGGTGCTGGGCGCGATCACGCACCACCCGAAGCACGGCTTGCAGATGATCTGGGCCCGGTGCACGGTCCTGGCTAGCGGGGGCTCGGGGCAGGTCTTCCGCGAGACGACCAACCCGCGGGCGGCGACCGGGGACGGGCTGGCGATGGCGTACCGGGCCGGGGCGAGGCTGGCGGACATGGCGTTCGTGCAGTTCCACCCGACGGTGCTGTACGTGCCCGGTGCGGCGCGGGCGTTGATCAGCGAGGCGGTGCGCGGCGAGGGGGCGCTGCTGCGAAACGACGCCGGCGAGCGGTTCATGGTCGGCGAGCACGATCTGGCGGAATTGGCCCCCCGGGATATTGTCAGCCGTGCGATCGTGAGGCAGATCAGTCGGCAGGGCGGCGGGCGGGTGTGGCTGGACTGCCGAGGGATGAAGGGGTTCGCTGAGCGGTTCCCGGGGATCGACCACGCGCTCTCGAAATTCGACCTGAACGCGTCCAAGGACCTGATCCCGGTGCACCCGGCGGCGCACTACACGATCGGGGGCGTGCGGACTGACTTGCAGGGGCGGACGGGGGTGCCCGGGCTGCTGGCGATCGGGGAGGCGGCGTGCAGTGGTCTTCACGGGGCGAACCGGCTGGCGAGCAACTCGCTGCTCGAGGGGCTGGTGTTCGGGCAGATCGCGGGGGAGTTGGCGGCGGCCGAGGCGGCAAGGACGCTGAGCCAAGGGAACGGGTCGGGCGCCAAGCCCGTACGGATCATCAGCGACATCCGCCCAAGCGAGCACGCGGAGCTGGACCTCTCCGACGTCCGGTCGAGCCTGCAGTCGGCGATGTGGAAGAACCTGGGGGTGGAGCGGCACGGGGCACGCGTCGAGGACGCGGTGGACATGCTCGGGTTCTGGGGGCGGTACACGCTGGACAAGATCTTCGAGGAGCCCGAGGGCTGGGAGGTTCAGAACATGCTGCAGGTGGCCTGGCTGATCGCGCAATCCGCGGCGAACCGACCCGAGCGGCGCGGCACGCACTGGCGGACCGACGCGCCCGAGGCAACTGGCTTGCCCGGCCAGCCCGCGGTGCACGACCTGCAGGTGCGGGGCGGCGAGCCGACCACCGAGCCGGTGATCCTGGGCGAGCCGATCGGGGGCGGTGCGTGAAGCTTGGCGTGGCCCAACCCAAGCGAGCGGTACTCAGCCTGAGCGTTGCGATCATGCTGGGGGGCGTGCTGGGGGTGGCCAGCGGGTGCACCTATGAGAAGCGCACGGTCAGGGGCGGGCTTTTGGCTGGGCTGCCGGGGGCGATCGGCGGCGAGACGGTGGTGCTGAACACCGGCAAGACCATGGACCCGACGATCGCGCCCCTGGGCGGGATCCGGCAGGTCGACGATCGCGGCAACGTGACGCTGCTGGCCCGGTCAGCCAAGCACGTGATGGCGCACATCTACACGACCTTGGCCAACGGCGAGCGAGACCTGTTCATTCAGCAGGTGCTCAGCGAACGCACGCGGCTCGAGTTTGAGGACCGCGGGCTGGACCCGGGGCTGGCGTTCGACGAGCTCAAGAAGCGCGAGCGCGACCTGCTCAAGTTCTTCAACACGCTGCCGTTCGCTGAGCACACGCCCGGCGTGCACCTGGAGGGGCTCGGGCCCAACGTGTTCCGGATGCGGTCGCCCGGCGGGAGAAACTCGGGGTTGCGGTACCAGTTCATGGACCTGATTATCGAGCGCGGCGAGTGGCGGCTGCGGTGGTTTGGATAGAAGAAGGCATCAGGGATCGGGCATCAGGCACCAGGGTCCCGACCGCCGAATCAGGGGCATTTGAAATCCTGATGCCTGATCCCTCTGGTCATCCCGGCGTGTTGAGGGTCATCTCGACCTCGATCTCTTCGTCGTCTCGGATGATCGTGAGGGTGACCACGTCGCCCGGGCCGTGCTCGGTGAGCAGGACGCCGAACTCGTCGAGGGTGTTGAGGGGCTTGCCGTTCCATTTGATGATGCGGTCGTAG
The DNA here is from genome assembly GCA_047620485.1 of Phycisphaerales bacterium. Taxonomy (GTDB): domain Bacteria; phylum Planctomycetota; class Phycisphaerae; order Phycisphaerales; family UBA1924; genus JBLHKT01. Next base: position 13,038 of record JBLHKT010000002.1, read on the forward strand.
GGCAGCAGGCCCGCGGCGCTGGCGGAGGTGTCTGGGGAGACCTGGCGGACCGAGAGCCCGCCGTCTGGGTGTGGGCCGGGGACGATGCCGACGCGGACGCGGGGCATGACCGGGGCACCGATGGCGCGGCGGGCGCGGGCGCGGGCGTGGGTGAGGGTGGTCTCGGTGGTGGCCGCGTCGAGGGCGATGCTGGCAACGAGGTCCGCGATTCGGACGGCGCCCTCGTCGTTGAGCAGGTCGGGGGTGTCGTCGGGGGTGTGGTATTCGTCGTGGAGGCCGGTGAAGAAGAAGAGGTTGGGGACCTTCTTGGCGTCGAAGCTGGCGTGGTCGGAGCGGTTGTCGCCGATGGAGGAGCCGCGGCGGACGCGGAGGCCCGAGTCGGCGAGGTGGGGGTTGACGAATTCTTCGAGTTCGGGCGCGGAGTGGAGCCCGCCGAGTTCGAGCAGGCCGTCGCGCATGCGGCCGACCATGTCGAGGTTGAGCATGAGGGTGACGCTGTCGATGGGGAACGGGGGCTTGGTGACGAAGAGGCGCGAGCCCTCGAGGCCGGACTCCTCGGCGGTGAAGGCGAGGAAGACGATCGAGCGGGTCGAGTCGCCCTCGCCCAGCTCGGCGTACGCCTCGGCGAGGGTCTGGGCCACGATCAGCATGTTGGCGGTGCCGCTGGCGTTGTCGTCGGCGCCGGGGTGGATGAGGCCGGGCGTGGATGAGCCGATGTCGCCGTTGCCGACGTGGTCGTAGTGTGCGCCCACGACGACGTACTCGTTGGCGAGCGGGCCGACGCCGGGGAGCAGGGCGCCGATGTTGTGGGTGCGCTTGGGGGTGCGGGTGATCTGGGTGGTGACGGTGACGGTCAGCGCGTCCAGGTCGAGCAGGGTCGGGGCGGCGTTGGCCAGGGCGATGAGCTGGTCGAGGGTGCGGCCCTCGGGGTCGGCGCGGGTGAGCAGCGAGCGGGCCATGGGGGCTGAGAGCATGAGGATCGGGATGTCGTCGTAGCGGAGGGTCTCGATGGGCTTCTCGTCGGGCTCGAGCGAGTTGTCCTCGAGCACGGGCGGGCGGACAACGAGCACGGCCTTGGCGCCGCGGCGGGTGACGGCGGAGATCTTGGCGGGGACCGAGGAACTGAGCGACCACCCGGCGTTGGACCAGAGGCTCTCGCCCTGATCGTTCATGGGCTCGTGGGTGAGGATGACGGCGACCTTGCCCGCGAGGTCGGTGTTGACGGGGAAGTTGAGGTAGTCGCCCGGGCCGGCGGTGACGGCGTAGCCGCAGAAGACGAGGGGGCCGGTGAAGGTGCCGGTGCCCGAGTAGGAGACGACGGCGTGGGTGGAGCCTCGGGCCGGGGCGAAGCCGGGGCCGTTGTCGGTGGTGGCGACTGCGAGCTTGCCGGTCGAGACCGTGACCTCCTCGCCCCGGTCGAGGGGCTGACGGAAGGTGTCGCGGGGGGTCAGGACCTCGGTGCCGTCTTCGAGGGCGGTGGTGGAGGGGAAGAGGGGGGTGAGGCCCAGGGCGGTGAACTCGGTCTCGATGAGGGTGGCGGCGAGCTCGATGCCGGGCGTGTTGGGGAAGCGGCCGGCCATCTCCGGGGCGGCGAGGGCGTTGGTGAGCTCGTCGAACTTCTGCACGCGTGCGGGATCGATCTCGGGGAGCTTGCCGAGCGGGTTGATCTCGGGCTCGGCGACGGCGTCCGGGTTGGCCTGGGCGTTGGCGCGATCGATGCGGGCCTGGGCCCGCTCGCGGCGGGCGGCGTCGGCTGCGGACGGGGGATTGGATGGTGGGGGTGCTGGTTGGGCGAGGGCGGCGAGCGGGAGCAGGGCGAGCAGGAGCATGGGCCCAAGCCGAGCGAAGGGGGGTGTGCGAGAGGGTGTGTGATTGTCGGGGTGCATGTGTGAAACACCTTTCCGTGGGAGCCGAGTGCTCGAAGGGTACCGGAGTGGTACGGATTTCGTCGCGTGGCGGTTTGGATTGGGGCCGCTGGCGCTACGATTCGGCGGTGCGGGGCTGGCCCGCCCACCGCCGGCAACTTCAGATCGAGAACGGGTGCGCATGACGATGACCGAGGCCATGGGGACAGGGATCGAGGGTTCTGGGCTGGAGGGGGCTGGTGCCGGGGTCGTGGCGCGCGTGGCGGGGGCGCTGGCCCCGACGGACCGGTTCGCCGATCGGCACCTGGGCCCGGACGGGGCGGAGATCGCCTCGATGCTCTCGGCGCTGGGGTGCGACTCGATGGAGGGGCTGATCTCGCAGGTGGTGCCGACGGCGATCCGGCTCGGGAGCGGCGGGGCGCACCAGATGGGCCTGCCCAAGCCGCTGACGGAGGTGCGGGCGCTGGCGAAGATGCGTGCGCACGCGGACCAGAACAAGGTCTGGCGGAGCTGTCTGGGGATGGGGTACTGCGGCACGGTGACGCCGGCGGTGATTCGGCGGAACGTGCTGGAGAACCCGGGGTGGTACACGCAGTACACGCCGTACCAGGCGGAGATTAGTCAGGGGCGGCTCGAGGCGCTGTTGAACTTCCAGACGATGATCACGGACCTGACCGGGCTGGAGATCTGCGGGGCGAGCTTGCTCGACGAGGGGACGGCGGCGGCTGAGGCGATGGCGATGTGCGTGGGGATTGCCAAGGGGAAGAGGACGGGGTTCTTTGTCGCCAGTGATTGTCACCCGCAGACGATCGCGGTGGTGCGGACGCGGGCGGCGTCTGTCGGGATCGAGCTGGTTGTGGGTGCGATCGATTCGGTTGATCTGGCCGACGAGAATCTGGCGGGTTTGCTGGTGCAGTACCCGACGACCGACGGGCGGGTGGAGGATTACGAGGGCTTGGCCCGGCGCGCGCACGAGGCGGGTGTGAGCGTGGTGGCGGCGGCGGACCCGCTGGCGTTGACGCTGCTCAGGCCGCCGGGCGAGTGGGGGGCTGATATTTGTGTTGGCAGTGCGCAGCGGTTCGGGGTGCCGATGGGATTGGGCGGGCCGCACGCGGGGTTCTTGGCGACCAGCCAGAAGCACGTGCGGCGGATGCCGGGACGGATCGTTGGCGTCAGCAAGGACTCGCACGGCGACGCTTGTTTGAGATTGGCGATCCAGACCCGCGAGCAGCACATCAAGCGGGACCGTGCGACGAGCAATATCTGTACCGCCCAGGTGCTGCTGGCGATCATGGCGAGCATGTACGGCGTGTACCACGGGCCCGACGGGCTGACGCGGATCGCCACGCGGGTCCGGGCGCACACGCAGGCGCTGCGTGCGGGGCTGATGCAACTGGGTCATGACTGCGGAGACGGGCTGGTCTTTGACACGCTGCGTGTGAAGCCGGTGGGGCGGACCGCGGGCGAGGCTATCGAGGCGGCGGCGCAGCGCGAGATCAATCTGCGTGACTTTGGCGACGGGACGGTCGGGGTGTCGGTGGATGAGACGGCGGACTGGGGGCTGATCCGCGATCTGCTGTGGAGTTTCGGCGGGACCGGGCTCGAAGAGGTCGGCGAGATCGGCGAGGTTTCACTCTCGATCCCGCCGGCGCTTGGGCGGGCGAGCCCGTTCATGACGCACGAGGTGTTCAACTCGCACAAGAGCGAGACCGAGCTGCTGCGGTACCTGACGCTCTTGCAGAGTCGGGATTTGAGTTTGGCGCACAGCATGATCCCGCTGGGGTCTTGCACGATGAAGCTGAACGCGACGGCGGAGATGGAGCCGGTGACGTGGCCCGAGATCGGCGGGATCCATCCGTTCGCGCCCGAGGATCAGTGGCGTGGGTACGCGGCGATGTTCACGGAGCTCGAGGCGTGGCTTGCGGAGATCACGGGGTTCAACGCGGTGAGCCTGCAGCCCAACGCGGGGAGCCAGGGCGAGTTCGCGGGGCTGATGACGATCCGCAGCTACCACGAGTCGCGCGGCGAGGGGCACCGGAATATCTGCCTGATCCCCGAGAGCGCGCACGGCACGAACCCGGCGTCCGCGGTGGTCGCGGGCATGAGGGTTGTTGCGGTGAAGGTTGGCCCCACCGGGGCGATCGAGCTGGACGATCTGAGGGTCAAGGCCGAGGAGCACGCGGAGAATCTGGCTGCGTGCATGATCACCTACCCGAGCACGTGCGGCGTGTTCGACGATCGGGTGCGTGAGTTCTGCGACGCGGTGCACGAGCGGGGCGGGCTGGTGTATATGGACGGCGCGAACATGAACGCGCAGATGGGGCTGACCAGCCCCGGGCACATCGGCGCGGACGTGTGCCACCTGAACCTGCACAAGACGTTCTGCATCCCGCACGGCGGCGGGGGCCCGGGCGTTGGGCCGATCGGGGTGAACGAGAAGCTCACGCCGTTCTTGCCGAGTCATCCGGTGGTGGCGCCGGCGAACGCTGGGGCCCAGAGCATGGGGCCGGTGAGCGCGGCGCCGTACGGGAGCGCGTCGATCCTGCCGATCAGCTGGATGTACATCGCGATGATGGGGCCCGAGGGGCTTCGGCGGAGCAGCGAGGTCGCGGTGCTGAGCGCGAACTACATGGCTGAGCGGTTGAAGGACCACTACGAGGTGCTGTTCCGCGGGAGCCAGGGGCGGGTGGCGCACGAGTTTGTGATCGATTGCCGGCCGTTCAAGAAGAGCGCGGGGATCGAGATCGACGATATTGCCAAGCGGCTGATCGACTACGGGTTTCACGCGCCGACGATGAGCTGGCCGGTGCCCGGGACGCTGATGATCGAGCCGACCGAGAGCGAGAGCAAGGACGAGCTGGACCGTTTTTGTGAGGCGCTGATCCGAATCCGGGCCGAGATCGCGGCGATCGAGCGTGGCGAGGCGGACCGGGCCGACAACGTGCTCAAGGGGTCGCCGCACTCGATGAAGGCGATCGGGGCCGACGAGTGGACTCACCCGTACACGCGTAAGCAGGCGGCGTGGCCGGCGGCGTGGCTGGAGAAGGCGAAGTTCTGGTCGAGCGTCGGACGGGTGGACAACCCGTTTGGAGATCGGAACCTCGTGTGTAGTTGCGTGGGGATGGACGAGCTGAGGGAAAGCTAGGCGGTGAGCATTCCGCTGGCCTGAAGCCGCTCGATGAGCGGGGCGAGCTGGCGTTCGTAGTTCTTCCACCGACCGACGCTCGAGGCGTTGAGCCCGACGCGGACTTGATCGACGGAGAACGTGCGCACGTGCCGCTTGGTCTCGTAGTAGCGGAGCACGCTCGGATCCCATTCGAGCCCGGCGTGGGCGAGCAGGGCCCGGGCGCGGGGCTCGGGGTCGGCGATGAGCTCTTCGAGCGAGGACTCGAGCATCTGGTTGCCCAGGTCGGCCCGCCAGCGATCGGCGATGCGTTCGTGCAGCAGCAGTTCGTCGGCGAGCGTGTCGAGGCGGGTGCGGAAGACGAGGCGGTCGCCGAAGTCCTGCATGTGGCAGCTGATGGCGATGTCGCGGAGGTCTCGGGTGCAGCGGATCATCCGCACACCGGGCAGGAGCCTGGCGACGAGGCCGAGGATGATGATGTTGGTCGGGAGCTTGTCGATGAGGACGGTCTGCTTGCCAGCCGGGAGCGTGCCGGCGTGGTCGGCGAGGCTCTTGAGGTAGGTCTTGGCGAGCTTGGTGGCCAGCTCGGCGGGGACGAAGCCCTCGCGGGCGGCGTGCTTGGCGGCCTGCTCGGTGACGAGGGGGAGCCCGTTGAACTCGCCGGCGGTGGCGGCGCGGGGGTGGGCGGCGAGGATCTGCTCGGTGACGGTGGTGCCCGAGCGGGGCATGCCGCAGACGAGCACGACGTGGCTGGCGTCGAGGTTGGCCGGCTCGACGCTGGCGACGAGCTTCGGCGAGAGCTGCTCAAAGACCTCGGCGTGGTAGTCGGAGGGGGGGCCGTTGACGAGGTGGTTGGCGGCGGCGGCGGCGTTGAAGGCCTCGTCGTAGCGGCCGCGTTTGTCGAGGATCTTGGCGACGGCGAAGAACGCGCCGCGCCGCTCGGCGGTGTTGAGAGCGGTGTTGTGCGACGAGGTGTTGAGGCGCTCGAGCACCTCGGTCGCGTCGGCGTCCTTCGGGATGACGCCGCCCAGCGCCAGGGCGACGTGGTTGGTGCGGGGGAGGGTGTCGATGCGGGCGGAGAGCTCGTCCCAGGCTCGGCGGGCCTCGCCGACGCCGCGGAGGATCTGGGCGTAGATGAGGATGGCGAAGTCGTGGTCGGGCTCGATGGCGAGGGCCCTGTCGATCTGCCGCAGCGCGTCGTCGGTGTGGCCGGTGCCGTCGAGGGCGTTGGCCAGCTCGATGAGGAACCAGACGTTCTCGGGCTCGGCCTTCACCAGCCGCTGCAGGTGGCGGACGGCCTTGTCGGCGGCGTTGGTCCGCGTGAGCGACTGGGCCAGGATGAACCGGAGCACTCGGTTGTTTGCGTTGCGGGTGATCGCGGCCTCGGCGATGGCCCGAGCCCGCTGGGGCTGCCCGTCACGCATCGCGACGAAGGCGGCGATGGTCTCGGGGTGGTCGGCGGGGGCCGGGTATGGCTGGGGCGCGTCGGTCATGGTCGGGCGTGGTCAGTCATGGTCAGTCATGGTCGGGCGTGGGGATCGGGTTCATGGGCGATTGGGTCAGCCGCTCAAGGAGCGGGGCGAGGTGTTTCTCGTAGTTCTTCCACCGCCCGACGCCCGAGGCGTTGATGCCCGAGCGGACCTGCTCGGAGCTGGCGGTGCGGACGTGGGCGCCTTGCTCGTGGAAGCGCAGGCAGGCGTCGTCCCAGCCCAGCCCGGCGTGGGCAACCAGGCGGCGGGCGACGGGCTCGGGGTCGGCGATGAGCGATTCGAGGGCGTGCTCGAGGTAGGTGTCGCCCAGCTCGGTGCGCCAGCGGGCGGCGGCCCGCTCGTGCAGCAGGAGCTCGTCGGCGAGGGTATCGAGCCTGGCGCGGTAGGCGTGGCGTGAGCCGAAGTCCTGGAAGTAGCAGCTCACGGCGATGTCGCGTGGGTCTCGCACGCACCGGACGATGCGGACGCCGGGCAGGAGCCGTGCGGCGAGGGCGAGGATGAGGTGGTTGCTTGGCAGCTTGTCGATGAGGAGGGTCGCGGAGGGATCTCCGGCGCGCTGGCGCAGGGCCTTGAGGTATCCCTTGGCGACCTTGGTGGTCAGCTCGCGTGGCACGATACCGCCGGTGAGGGCGGGCTTGAGGACGTCGTTGACGGCGAGGGGGAGGGCGTTGAACTCGCCGGCGCTGGCGGCGCTGGGGTGGGCGGCGAGGATCTGCTCGGTGAGGGTGGTGCCCGAGCGGGGCATGCCGCAGACGAGCGCGACGCCGCTCGCGTCGAGGTCGGCCGGCTCGATGCTCTCGACGAGCTCGGGGGTGAGCTGCTCGAACATGGCGGCGTGGTGGAGGTCGGCCTGGCCCGCGGTGAGCAGGGCGTTGGCGTTGGCGGCGGCGGCGAAGGCCTCGTCGTATTGGGCGGCGCGCTCCTGGATCTTGGCGATCGCGTACCACGAGGCTCGGCGGTTGGGCAGGGCGATCGACTCGTCGGACGCGACTTCGCCAAGCCGCGCAAGCACGGGGGCCGGGTCGGCGTCCTTGGGGAGCACAAACCCGAGGCCCAGCGCGATGTTCACGGTGCGGGGGAGGGTTTCGAGCCGGGCGGAGAGCTCGTCCCACGCCTGCTGGGCCCGGCCCACGCCGCGGAGAAGCTTCACGCGGATGCGGATCGCGAAGTCGTGGTCCGGGTTGGTCTGCAGCACGCGGTCGAGCTCTTGAAGGGCCTGCTCGGGGTGCCCCGAGCCGTCGAGGGCGTTGGCCAGCTCGACGCGGAAGCCGGTGTGCTCGGGGAACTCTCGCGACAGCTTCTGCAGGTGGGGCACGGCCTCGCCCGGGGCGTTGGTGCGGGTGAGCGACTGGGCGAGGATGAACCGGAGCTCGGGGTCGCGGGGCACTTTGCGGAGGAAGGCGCGAGCCATGGCGAGGGCTTCGGAGACCCGGCCGGCGCGCAGGGCGGCGTCGGCGCGGGTGGCCTCGGGCGTGTGCAGGGTCTGGGGGCGTGGTTCGGTCATGGTGGTGGGGGTGGATTCTACGGCGCGATGTCGAGCCGCTTGATGAGAGGGTCGAGCTGGGTTTGGTAGTTCTTCCAGCGTCCGATGCCGCGGGTGTTGACGCCCTGGCGGATCTGCTCGGCGCTGGCGGTGCGGACCTGGGCGCTGCGGGTGTGGAAGTCGAGGCAGGCGTCGAGCCAGGGCAGGCCGACGAAGGCGACGAGCTCGCGGGCGTGGGCGCTCGGGTCTGCGACGAGCTTCTCGAGGTGGGACTCGAAGACGGCGAGCGAGGTCTCGGTCTGCCAGCGGGCGGCGGCGGCGCGGTGACGCAGGATCTCGTCGGCGAGCGTGTCGAGGCTGTTGGAGTAGGGGTGGCGGTCGTCGAAGTCCTGCAGGAAGCACGAGAGCGCGATGTCGCGTGGGTCTCGCTGACAGCGGATGACGCGGCAGCCCGGCAGCACGCGGGCGATCACGCCGAGGAACATGAAGTTCTGGGGCATCTTGTCCACGACGACGGTTGCGTTGGGGTGGGCCGACGCGAGGTGCTTGAGGTATTTCTTGGCGGCCTTGGTGGTCAGCTCGGTCGGGACGGCGCCCTGGGACGCGACTCGGTCGAGCAGGTCGTAGCAGAGTTGGGGGAGGACGGGCGACTCGCCGACGGTGGCGGCTTCGGGGTGGGCGGCGAGGATCTGCTCGGTGATGGTGGTGCCCGAGCGGGGCATGCCGCAGACGAGCGCGGCCTTGGCGGTCTGCGACTCATCGAGCGTGGCGGGCTCGATCGCGGCGAGCACCTCGGGGGTGCACCGGGCCAGCAAGGCCTCGTGCTCGTCGGTCGTGGCCGGGGGGGCGAGGGCGGCGGCACCCTGGGCGGCGGCGAAGGCCTCGGCGTGCCGCTGGGCGCGGTCGAGCCAGCGGGCCAGGCGGTAGAGCAGGGCGCGGCGGTCGCCGGCGGCGAGCGCGGGGTCGGCGAGCACGCTGCGGATGCGGTCGATCGGGACGGCGGGATCGAGCGCCTCGGGGTAGGTGTCGGCCACAGACATCGCGATTGACCAGGACGCGGGGAGCGTGGCGAGCCGAGGCTCGAGCCAGGCCCAGGCCTGCGAAGACCGGCCCAGGTCGCGCAGCGTCGCGCACTTGCGATAGACCGCGTGTTGGTGCGTGGGGTCGCTGTCGAGGATCGTGTCGAGCTCGAGCAGCGCGGCCTCGGGCTGACCGGTCTCGGCGAGCGCGAAGGCGAGTTCGGCCCGGACCCGGTGATCGGTGGGCATGGTGCCGGCGGCCTTGCGGAGCACCCGCACCGCGGACGCCGGGGAGCCGGCGCGGGTCTGAGCCTGGGCGAGAAGCAGCAGCACGTCCGGGTCGTTGGGGTGCTTGCGGCGGGCCCGCTCGGCAAGCCGGGCCGCGCCGCGGTAGTCGGCGGACTCGATCGCTCTGACGGCGGCTAGAAAATCGGGGTCCGGGGGAGGCATCGAACGATGGTATCCGCGAGGCCAAGCGAAGGAACGCACGAGGGGGAGGGGGGCGAGTGGGGGGGCTTACTCGGGGAGGATCGGTTTGAGCTGTTCGATCAGCGGGGCGAGGTGCCTTTGGTAGTGCTTCCATCGGCCGTGGCCCTTGGTGTTGATCCCCGAGCGGATCTGGTCGAGGCTCGCGGTCTTGACGTGCCCGGCGCTCTCGTGAAAGCGGAGGCAGGCGTCGTCCCATTCGAGCCCGGTGGAGCCGACGATGGCGCGGGCGCCGGGCTCGGGGGCTGCGGTCAGTTTTTCGAGCGAGGACTCGTAGATCGACAGCGAGGTCTCTCGGCTCCAACGTTTCGCGACGGCGTCGTGCCGCAGGATCTCGTCGGCGAGGCTGTCGAAGGTTGAGCGGTAGGGGTGGGCGATGTTGAAGTCCTGCATGTAGCACGAGAGCGCGATGTCGCGCGGGTCTCGGGTGCACCGGATGACGTGGCAGCCCGGAAGGAGCCTCTCCACGACGCCCAGGTACATCAGGTTCTGGGGCATCTTGTCGATGACGCGTTGGGCGCTTTGGCCGTTGGGCAGGCCGTCGGCGCGGAGGTGCTTGAGGTACCCCTTGGCGAGCTTGGTCGAGAGCTCGGCGGGGACGAGGCCTTGGGTCTCGGCGTGGGTGAGCGCCTCGCGGACGAGGGAGCCGAGCGTGGGCGATTCGCCGACGGTGGCGGCGTTGGGGTGGGCGGCGAGGATCTGCTCGGTGAGGGTGGTGCCCGAGCGGGGCATGCCGCACACGAGCACCACGAGCGAGGCGTCGAGGGTGGCCGGCTCGATCGAGGCGAGGATCTGGGGGGTCATGCGGTCGAGCAGCTTGGCGTGCTGGTTGAGGTCCAGGGGCGGGAAGAGGCGGTTGGCGGACGCGGCGGCGGCGAAGGCCTCGTCGTATTGGCCGAGCCGGTCGAGCGCCTTGGCTAGCGCGTAGAAGAGGGAACGGCGTTCGGCGGGCTTGGTGCCCTGGGCGGCGATCGCGCCTCGCAGCCGGGCGAGCACGGGCTCGGGAGGGTGCTCGGACGGGAGCATCGAGGCGGCGGCGAGCGCGATGGCGGAGGTCTGGGGGAACCCGTCGAGCCTCGGCTCAAGCCAGGCCCAGCCCTCGGCGGCGCGGCCGGTTCGGCGGAAGATGGCGCAGCGGACCTGCACCGCTCGGTCGTGCGCGGGGTCGAGCTCGAGCAGCTCGTCGATCATGGCGAGCGCCTCGTCGGGGCGGGCCGCCTCGTCGAGGGCGTAGGCGAGTTCGAATCGGTAGGTGGTGCTGGCTTTGTCGAGGGAGACGGCCTTGCGCAGCGGGAGGAGCGCTTCGCGGGCCCGGCCGCACCGGGCGAGCGCCTGGCCCAGGGTGGCCAGGACTCGCGGGTCGTTGGGGCTCTTTCGGCGGGCGACCTGGGCGAGCTCGGCGGCGCGACGAAAACGCCCGGCGTTCATCGCGCCGAGCACTTGGGAGAACTCATCGGTGATCGGGGACTGGTGGGGGGGCTGGTGGGGGGGCTGGCTCACAGCGGGATGGTACCCGGTGGGCTTGGGCCGCAGAGCGTGCGGGCTCGGGAGTGGCCTGCCGGGTCAGCGATCCTGCTGGGTCAGGGGCCCTTGGGTGTTCGCTTGGGGCGGACGGTGGTTTCGAGGCGGCCGTCTTCGAATCGCTTGGACTGGAGGGCGGAGGGCCAGAAGTCGTACCCGCCGAGTGCTCGGTGGACGTAGTCGGGGGCGGAGACGATGAGGGTGGTTTGGTAGGCGGTGATGGTGGCCGAGGAGCCGCCGAGGCTGACCCAGGCGTCGGGCTCGACGATGGTGGTGATGACGTTGACGAGGTTGTCGGTGCGTTCCTGGGTGGTGAGGCGTTCCTCGTCGTCGCCGCCGCCGCCCTGGAAGGGGCTCTGGGTGCCGCCCGAGCCGGAGGAGGACTGGAGCTCGAAGTCGGGGGCGTTGTCGAAGTTGGGGATCTCGAAGAGCAGGTCGCCGATGTCATAGATGACGGTGCGGGTCTCGCGGTCGAGCGCGTCCCTGGGGCCGAGCTGGTAGGCGCCGTCCTCGGACATCTGCCAGGTGAACGGGGTGGAGGGGGTGAGCTGGGTGTTGAGGGTGCGGATGAGGCGGTCGAGCACGGTGAGCGCGGGCTGGTTGCGGACCTTGAGCGAGATCAGGGCCTCGGGGTCGATGCCCTCGGGGTCGGTGTCGGACTCGTAGGTGACGAGCAGGTCGGCTCCGGTGACCTGGGCGATGAACTCGAAGACGTCCTGGGCTCGCTGATCGACGAACTCGGTCTCGAAGCGACGGCTCAGCCGTGCGAGCGTCTCGGTCCGCGGGTCGTCCTGGGAAGCTTGGGTGCGCTCGGTGGTGAGGCCCTGGGTGCCCGTCGAGGTGTGGCCGACGGCGAGACCCGAGGTGAGCACGAGCGTGGAGGCGAGCAGGATCGCGTTGGTGCAAAGTCGGTTCACGGCGGGGTCTCCTGGGGTTGGGGATGTCGCGGGCGGGGTGTGCGTTGGCGGCCGACGGGTGGTGTTCCTCGTGGCGAGCCGTCCCGAACGGACTCTCCCAAGCGTGTGGGTGTCCTCGGTCACGGTATCGGATTCGTCGCCGATCCGGCGAGGGTTCCCACCGATCGTACAAGAACGGCGACGGGTGGCGGGTTTGGTGGTGGGTGAGCCGCTGGGATTTGGTGGGGTTGCGGGCGGTTGTTGTCACTGTTACGAGACCTTGCCGGTATCGAGGCTCGGTGAAATTTCGCAAAGAACGGCCGATTTGCGACTGTTTTGAGCGTTCAAGAGGATTCCAGGCGCGGATTCATGGCGGTACTGGTACTGTTACAATTATCCTGCGAGGGGCTTTGGATCCGTGAACACAACACGAACACATGAAGTGGTGGCCCGAACCCCGGTCGGTCGATTCGTGACCCGCCGCGGTCGGCGGATGTACGAGATCTCCAACGTCGATGAGATGCCCCCGTTCCTGATGACGGTGGTAGGGGATTCAGATCTGTGGATGTACCTTTCGACCTCGGGCGCGCTCGCGGCGGGCCGCGTGAGCCCCGAGCGATGCCTGTTCCCGTACGAGACGGACGATCGGCTGCACGTGTCGGGCGGGCTGACGGGCCCGGTGACGATGGTTCGTTTGCCGGGCGGCGAGCTGTGGCGGCCGCTCGAGGCGCGACCGATCACCGGCGATCGGACGAGGCGGCTGCTTCGGACCCCGGTCGGCGACGCGGTGATCATGGAAGAGACGGACCACGCCTCGGGGCTGACGTTCCGCGCCGAGTGGTCACTGTCGGACGCGCATGGACTGGTCCGGCGGTGCGAGCTTGAGCTCGGCGAGGGGACACTGCCGATCGAGATCGAGCTGCTCGACGGCGTGGTGAACGTGATGCCGCCCAACGTGCCGCTGGGGTTGCAGCAGGCGGCGAGCACGCTGGTTGATGGGTATAAGCGTTCGGAGCTGGACCAGAACGGCACGCTGGCGATCTATGCGCTCGAGGCGACGATCTCGGATCGGCCCGAGCCGAGCGAGTCGCTGCACGCGAACGTGATCTGGCGGTCGGGGCTTGCCGGGGCGTCGGTGTCGCTTGATGGTTCGGCGGTGCGTGACTTTGAGCTGGGCCGCCCGGTCAACACGGAGCGGCTGAACACGGGGCGGCGGGGTGCCTACCTGTGCGTCGCGCGGCTAACGATGGCACCGGGCGCCACCCAATGCTGGGTGATGGCGGGCGACGTGCACCTGGACCACGCGGCGGTGGAGCGGAGGCGGCGTTGGCTCGCGTCCACGGCGGACCACGCGGCGGCGGTCGAGCGGGACTTGGTCAACGGGGCCGAGCGGCTGGCGGTGCTGCTCGATCAGGCTGACGGGGCGCAGCGGTCGAGCGACGAGTCGGCGTGCGCGGCGCACCGGTCCAACACGCTGTTCAACGCGATGCGTGGCGGGGTGCCGGCCGACGGGTACCGCGTCGAGACGGCGGACCTGCGGCGGTTCGTGCGTTCACGGCACGCGGCGATCGCCGATCGGCACGACGCGTTCCTGGCCGGGCTCGGCGAGACGCGGGGGCTGGGCGAGCTGGCCGGGCTGGCCCAGGCGACGGGCGATCCGCAGCTGGTTCGGCTGATGCTCGAGTACCTGCCGCTGACGTTTGGGCGTCGGCACGGCGACCCGAGCCGACCCTGGAACCGGTTCCGGATCAAGACGCGGCACGCCGACGGCTCGCGGGCGTTGGCCTATGAGGGCAACTGGCGTGACATCTTCCAGAACTGGGAGGCGGTTTGCCGCAGCTATCCCGCGATGCTGCCCGGCGTGATCGCCAAGTTCGTCAACGCTTCGACGATGGACGGGCACAACCCGTACCGCATCAGCGAGAACGGCATCGACTGGGAGGTCGTGGAGCCCGAGGAACCGTTCGCGAACATCGGGTACTGGGGCGATCATCAGGTGGTGTATTTGCTGCGGCTGCTCGAGCAGCTGCGCGACACCGACCCGGGGGCGCTTGAGGGGATGCTCGAGCGACCGATTTTCTCGTACGCGGACGTGCCGTACCGCATCCTCCCGTTCGATGATCTGGTGCGCAACCCGCGGGCCTCGGTCCTGTTCGACGCCGAGCACGACGCGGCGGTGCGTGCGCGGGCGGCGTTGGTCGGCGGTGACGGGCTTCTCGTGCCCGGCGACACCGGCTCGGCCGGTGAGAATGGCGAGCCGCGGCTGGTGACGCTGGTCGAGAAACTGCTGGTGACGGCGCTGGCCAAGGTGTCGAACCTGGTGCCGGGCGGCGGGATCTGGATGAACACGCAGCGGCCTGAGTGGAACGACGCGAACAACGCGCTGGCCGGGCACGGGCTCTCGATGGTCACGCTCTACCAGCTGCGGCGGTACGCGGACTTCTGCGCCCGCGTGCTCGAGGGGCACGCCGCACGGAGCGGCCACGCCGCGCAGGGCGACGACGAGACGCCGATCTCCGCGGCGATCGCGGCGTGGTGCGACCGGGTGGTGCTCTCGCTCGGTGGGCTGCTTGGGCGGCTTGAGGGCCAGCGCCCGTTGGGCGATTCGGGCCGGTGGGCGGCGATGGAGGAGCTGGGGCGGGCGGCCCAGGCGTCGCGCGATCGGATCGCCAAGGACGGGCTTGGTCGGGCGGGGGCGTACGCGCTCGCCGACGTGGTCGAGTTCTTCCGGCTCACGGTCCGGGTGTGCGACCACTCGATCGGCGGGGCGCGGCGGGCCGACGGGCTGTACGAGTCGTACCGGGTGCTGCACCTGGACACGCCCGGGGGCGCGTCGGTCGAGTCGCTGCAGCCGATGCTCGAGGGGCAGGTCGCGGTGCTGTCGGCCGGGGTGCTGGGCGGCGACGAGACGCTCGGCGTGCTCGAGGCGCTCTTCGCCAGCGAGCTCTACCGCGAGGACCTGGGCACGTTCATGCTTTACCCGCGGGTGGACCGGGCCGACTTCCTTGACCGTAACGTGATCCCCGAGGACGCGGTCCGGCGGAGCCTGCTGCTGCGTCGGCTGCTGCGAGAGGACGACCGGCGTGTGGTGGTGCGTGACGACTCGGGGCGGGCGCGGTTTGGCGCGGACCTGATCACGCGGGGCCATCTGCGCGAGCGGTTGGCCGAGCTGGGTGGCGACCCCGCGTGGAGCGAGCTGGTCGCGCAGGACACGGGCGAGGCGCTCGCGTCGTACGAGCAGACGTTTGCGCATTCGCGGTTCACGGGGCGCTCGGGCACGATGCACAAGTACGAGGGGCTCGGCTCGGTCTACTGGCACATGGTCTCCAAGCTGCTGCTGGCAACGCAGGAATCCGTGTTCGCGGCGGTTGACCGCGGCGAGGACGGGCGGCTGGTCGCGCGGCTGAGCGCGATGTATGAGCGGGTGCGTGAGGGGCTGGGCCTGCACAAGACGCCGGGCGTGTTCGGGGCGGTGCCCCACGAGCCCTACTCGCACTCGCCGTGGCGCGGCGGGGCCCAGCAGCCGGGCATGACCGGGCAGGTGAAAGAGGGCTTCCTGGCCCGGCTCGGCGAGCTGGGTGTGCGGCTGATCAACGGCGAGATCCGGTTTGTGCCCGTGCTGTTCGATCGGGGCGAGCTGCTGGCCGAGCCCGCGGATTGGCGGGTGCGGGGCGTGACGGATCAGCGGCTGCGGCTGGAGGCCGGCTCGATCGGGTTCTCGGTGTGCGGCGTGCCGGTCGTCATGAAGGCGTCGGGCAAGCCCGATGACAAGCCCTCGCGGGATTCGGTCTCGGACTCGGTCACGGTCTCGGTCGTGCTCGACAACGGCGCTGTTGTTGGGCTCGCCGGTGCGTCGCTCGGGCCCGGTTGGACGCGTGAGGTGCTGGGTCGGACCGGGCGGGTCGCGCGGATCCAGGTCGATCTCTTGGGGTGATCTCGGGGGATTATGTGGGGGTTGTGTGCAGGGGCTCGCGTGGGTGCTGAGGGGGGCGAGAAAGCCACCTTGGAGACTCGAACTCCAGACCTGAGCTTTACGAAAGCTCCGCTCTACCAACTGAGCTAAGGCGGCGATCGGCCGTGCGGCCGGGCACAAGTATGGGCCCGCGGGTTGGGATTGTCCACCCCGCACGCCTCAGAATGGGCCCGCCCACAGAGAACCCGGCGAGAACCGCACGGGGGGGGCAGAGCGGCCTCAGTCTCGCCAGGGGGACCGCTCGTCGTCGGCGGTGGGCAGCGGCTCGCCGTCCGTGGCTTGCACCCGGGCGGTCGCGCCCGTGGCTCGGAGCACCGCGAGCTGGCGTAGGCTGATCGTGGTGTGCAGGGTGACGTTGTCGTCGCTGTAGTCGCGGTCGTGGACCTCGCTGTTCTTCTCGATCCGGTGCACGGTCTTCGAGTCGCTCAGCGGGACGGTGATGCGGACCTCGCGGCTCTCGCCCTCGGCGGTGAGCAGGACCGCGCGGGTCAGGGCATCGTGCCCGAGCGTGATGGTGCCCGGCTCCTCGCCGGCGAGCGACGAGACGGGGATGGCGTCGGGGACCCTGGCGAGCCAGATCTGCAGGTCGTGGGGGTCGGTGAGGCGGTCGGTCTTGTTGAGCAGGACGATCCGCTGTGGCGGGCGGTAGCGGGGGAGCTCACCGCCGTTGCGTTCGGCCTTGATCGCGGCCTTGGCCTCGAGCTTGGCGATGTCGTCCACGAGCTCGTCGAGGGTGTCGGTCACGGTCTGGTAGTGCATCTCGGCGGCGGGGTCCGACACGTCCACCACGATCAGCAGCACGTCGGCGTGCGTGGCCTCCTCGAGCGTGGCGCGGAAGGACGCGACGAGGTGGTGGGGCAGGTCGCGGACGAAGCCGACGGTGTCGGAGAGCAGCACGCCGCCGCCCGGGGTGATGGGCCACTCTCGGGTGCGGGTCATGAGGGTGGCGAAGAGGCGGTCGTCGGCGTAGGCGCCGCCGGCGGTGAGCGAGTTGAACAGGGTGGACTTGCCCGCGTTGGTGTAGCCCACGAGCCCGACGGTGAAGTGCTCGAGGTTCCGCTGCTGGACGGCCCGTCGCTTGCGGGCCTGGATGCCCTCGAGCTCGGCGGTCAGCAGCTTCTTGCGCTGCTGCACGAGGCGGCGGTCGATCTCGAGCTGCTGCTCGCCGGGGCCTCGCGTGCCGACGCCGCCCGGTGAGCCGCCGACGATTCGTTCGAGGTGGTCCCACATGGCGCGAAGCCGTGGGTAGGTGTACTCGAGCTGGGCCAGCTCGACCTGCAGCTTGGCCTCGTGCGTGGAGGCGCGGCTGGCGAAGATGTCCAAGATCAGCTCGGAGCGGTCGAGGATCTTGCGCTCGATCACCTCCTCGATCGAGGCGATCTGATTGGGCGACAGGTCGTGGTCGAAGATCACGGTGGTGGCGTCGAGGGTGTCGCAGAGGTTGCGGAGCTCGTCGATCTTGCCCTTGCCCATGTAGGTGCCGGCGACGGGGCGGGCGAGGTTCTGCTCGATCTCGCCGACGATGAGCCCGCCGGCCTGCCGGGCCAGCTCTCGGAGCTCGCCGAACGGGTCGCGCCGGTCGAAGGTGGAGTTGGGCAGGCGGACGGCGGCCAGGACCGTGCGCTCGGCCTGGACCCTGATGTTTTCGCGTTCTTTGGGGGGCGGCATGGGATCTCTCCGGATCGTCTCTGAGGCGGCCCGGCTCTCGTCGATGGAGCCGCCGCGGGGCGGGGGCCGCCCGGGAAGGGAGTGAAGCGCAAAGGCAGCGTCGTGTAGTCAGAGGATCCGGATCATGCGCAGAGTATAGGGCCGATTATCGTGGGCGTGAACCCCCGGGCCCTCTCGCCCGTAGAATGCTCTCGGCGGGGGAACACCTTTTACAGACCAACGGAGCGACCACATGCCCCAGACGCAGCGCAGAGCGATGAACCTGACCCGGGCGGTGCTCACGGGCACCCTGGCCGTTGCGGTGGTGGGGACGACCCTGGCCCTGGGCACGCGGCAGGACGATTACCGGTTCTTCGACCCGCTCATCGACGTCAAGGCGATGATCGACCGGTACTACGTCAACGAGGTGGACGACGCCAAGCTGCAGCAGGCCGCGATCGACGGCATGCTCGGCGTGCTGGGCGACCCCTACACGGTCTACGTCCCCCCGGTCGAGCAGCGGGACTTCGACAAGAGCCTGATGGGGCAGTATGTCGGGATCGGGGCTGAGGTGAACAAGCCGGGCGAGAACCTGATCATCGTCAGCCCGATGGACGGCTCGCCGGCGTGGAAGGCCGGGATCATGGCCGGCGACGAGATCACCGCCATCGACGGCGACCCGACCAGCGAGATGACCGCCGACGACTGCGTGGACCGGCTCATGGGCACCCCCGGGACCCCGGTGACGGTGACCGTGGACCGAGACGGCGAGATGCTTGAGATCACGATCGTCCGCAACCGCATCCAGGTGCAGGCGGTCAAGGGCGTGCACCGCGAGGCTGGCGACGACGGGGCCTGGCGGTTCCTGATCGACCCGGACGACAACATCGCGTACATCCGGCTGACGCAGTTCACCCCCGGGTGCGCCGCGGAGATCGCCCGGGCGATCCAGACGGCGCGGCAGGAGGCGGGCGGCGAGCTGGGCGGGCTCGTGCTCGACCTGCGATGGAACCCGGGCGGGCTGCTTGACGAGGCGATCCGCATCGCGGACCTGTTCTTAGACGAGGGCACGATTGTGTCCACCAAGGGGCGGGCGTACCCGGAGCAGAAGGCCCAGGCCCACGAGGCGGGGACGCTGCCGAGCTTCCCGATGGCGGTGCTGATCAACGGCTCGAGCGCCTCGGCCAGCGAGGTGCTCAGCGGCGCGCTCGTTGAGAACGGGCGGGCGGTCACGGTCGGCGAGCGGACCTTCGGCAAGGGCAGCGTGCAATCGGTCAAGTCGCTCTCGGGCGGCGCGGGCGTGGTGAAGATGACCGAGCAGGCGTACTACCTGCCCAGCGGGCGCAACATCCATCGGCTCGACGACTCGGCGAGCTGGGGCGTTGACCCGACGCCCGGGTTCTTCGTGCCGATGACCAACGACGAGGTGCTCGAGTCGTGGCGGGTCCGCCGCGAGCAGGAGATCCTCCGCGGGCCCAACGTGCCGGCCGACCCGGACGCCGAGCCGGAGAACTGGGTCGATCGTGAGTGGGTGCTGAATTATCTCGCCGACGAGCAGCTCGCCTCGGGCGTGCGGGCGGTCGAGCAGCGGATCGCCTCGGGCGAGTGGCCCGAGGCGCCCAGCGACGCGGCGGCGCTGAACATCGACCAGGAGATGCTGCTGGCCGCGTCCAAGCAGAAGGAGCGGCTGCTGCGCGAGCTTGAACGCGTTGACCGTCGCATCACCGCGATCTCGACGCGCGTCGAGGACGTTGACGAGGTCGAGGCCGCGATGGACCTGTGGCCCGACGACGCCGAGATCGTTGGCGGCGAGCTGGTCGTCAAGGACGCCTCGGGCAACACCGTCTCGACACTCAGAATCACCGGCGAGAACATCGAGCGGTGGCTGATCGATGCGGGCGTCGAGCCGATCGAGGGCGACGAACCCGAAGACCCGGCCCACAGCCCAGCCGACAGCTCGGCCGCCGACCAGGGCCAAGACGAGAACGGCGGGTAACGCACCGATGGGTCCTTGCTCGTGCTGATTCTGGGGATCGAGAGCTCGTGTGACGAGACCGCCGCGTCGGTTGTCGAGGACGGCTGCGCCGTGCGGTCGAGCATCGTCAGCTCGCAGCACGAGCTGCACAAGGAGTACGGCGGGGTCGTGCCCGAGATCGCCAGCCGGGCGCACGCCGAGCGGATCTTGCCCGTGGTGCGGGCCGCGGTGCGTGAGGCCGGGGTCTCGCTGCGTGACCTGGACGGCATTGCAGTAGGGCACCGCCCAGGGTTGATCGGCAGCCTGCTCGTCGGGCTCAGCGCCGCCAAGTCACTCTCGTGGTCGCTCGGCCTGCCGCTCGTCGGCGTGGACCACGTGCACGCGCACCTCTACGCCCCGGCGCTGATCGCCCCGGGGCAGGGCACGGACCCGATCGAGTACCCCGCGCTCGGGCTCGTGATCAGCGGCGGGCACACGAGCCTGTATCTCTTGGACGGGCCGACCGAGCTGAGGCGCTTGGGTGGCACGATCGACGACGCGATCGGCGAGGCCTTCGACAAGGCCGCGGCGATCCTCGGGCTTGGGCATCCCGGCGGGCCCGAGATCGATCGGCTCGCGCGCGAGGACGGTGCCGACGATCGGGCGTTCGAGTTCCCGGTGAGCCGACTCGGCAAGGGCTCTTTGGACTTCAGCTTCAGTGGGCTCAAGACGGCGGTGCTGTACGAAGCGAAGGGGCGACCCCAGCCGCGTCGGATCCCGGGTAAGTCGGAGATCCGGGTCGAGCCGGCACCCGAGCTGACGCCGACCCGTGTGCGAGACCTGGCGGCGAGCTTTCAGTTCGCGGCGGTCAAGGCCCTCGTCGTGAAGCTGGAACGGGCGATCGAGCACCTGAAGGCCGAGGGGACGACGGTGCGTTCGCTGGTCGTGGGCGGCGGGGTGAGCGCGAACACCCGGGTGCGGGCCCAGCTCGGCGATGTCGCGCGGGCCCACGGGTTGCGGTTGCGGCTTCCGGAGATGGGATACTGTATCGACAACGCGGCGATGATCGCGGGGCTGGGCAGCAAGGCCTTGCAGGCCGGGCACCAAGACACGCTAGAACTGCGGGCCGTGCCAACCACGGCGTGCTGAGAGGACGAGTGTGATCAACGCGGGCATCTATCTTGGTCTGGTGTTACTGGGGTCGTCGGCGATGCCCAGCACCGTGGCAATGGGGCAGCCCGCGCCCGAACCAGGCCCGGGAGCAGACTCAGCCGCCGAGGCGACGGGGTATCAAGAACACCTCGAGAACTACGACGCGCGCGAGATCCGAGGCTTCACCGTCCGCGTGAATCGGGCGCTCCTCGAGCCCAATCCTGAACGCGACCCCGAGCTGCTCGACCGGGTGCTGTTGCTGCTCGAGCACGACCTGGAGGTGATCGAGGAGATCGTGCCAGCCCCGGCGTTCGAGGTGCTCCGTGGCGTCCCATTCTGGATCGAGGCCCAGGGCGCGGTGGTGCCGGGCGGCATGACCGGGCGGGGCATGTGCTTCCACGCCTCGACGGCGTGGGTGACGAGTCACGGGCTGCTGGCCGAGAAAACGGGTGGCATCGAGATTGTTCGGGCTGCGGATTTTTCGGTGTGGCGGCGGAACCAGCCGTTCATGACCTTCCACGAGCTGGCCCACGCCTATCACCACCTGCTCGGCGTGGACGACGAGCCCATCGCAGCGGCCTACGAGGCGGCCAAGGCGAGCGGGGCGTACGACGCGGTGGACCGCAACACCACGACCGAGCCGGTGAAGGCGTATGCGATGGCGAACCGGATGGAATACTTCGCGGAGCTGAGCGAGGCGTTGTTCGGGCTCAACGATTTCTACCCGTACTCGCGCCGGCAGCTCGCGGCCCACGACCCGGAGGGGCTCGCTGCGGTCGAGGCGCTGTGGGGCCAAAGCGCCGCAGAGATCGCACAGCGTGTCGATCGGGAGGGATTCATGGGGCAACTCGAGTCGTACCAAGCAAGGCAGAACCCCCAAGCCACGAAGGGTGCTGGCACCGATGAGTGATCCGTTTGGCGAAGCGTTTTCCAACAAGCCCGTCCAACGCGAGCCGCACCCGGCGGCGTTGACCGACGAGAAAATCCTGGCCGAGTGCCGCGTCGATCGCAGCCGAAGCAGCGGGCCCGGCGGGCAGAACCGAAACAAGGTCGAGACGCACATCACGCTGACGCACACGCCCACGGGCGTGAGCGGGCAGGCCGGCGAGCGTCGGTCGCAGGAGGAGAACCGGCGGGTCGCGCTGCGTCGGCTTCGGCTGGCGCTGGCCGTCGAGGTGCGGGTGCCCGTGCCCGCGGGCGACATCCTCAGCCCGCTGTGGCGGTCGCGCCGGAAGGACCGCCGGATCGAGTGCAACCCGAGGCATCAGGATTTCCCGTCGCTGCTGGCCGAGGCGCTCGACGTGTTCGCCGCGTGCGGGTGGGACCCGGGCAAGGGGGCGGCGAGCTCACGGCTCGAGATCTCGTCGAGCCAGCTGGTCAAGTTCGTTGCGTTGCACAAGCCGGCGTTCGCGCTGATGAACGCCGAGCGAGAGAAACGCGGTATGCACGCGCTGCGGGCGTGAAACCCCGCGAAAACTCAGTCCCCGTGCCGGGCGCGGAGCTTGGTCGAGAGACGGCAGATCAGGTGCGCCCGCTCGATCTCGTCCATCCAGTTCTGCATCGTCGCCGCGATCTCGTCGGCCGGCACCGGAGCCCCCGGCAGCGGGCACGACGCCCCGAGCTTGCGGGCCGCCATCGCGCGGTACCGCGCGAGCACGCGGTCGCCCACCAACGCCAGGAAGTCGAAGTCCTCGTTGAGCAGCACGCAGACGGGCACCCGCGTGCCGTCGCAGATCTGCAGCCGATCGGCCAGGTCCGTGTGCGCGTCGCGGTCGAGGTAGCGGACGGTGAACGGCTCGCCCGCGGCGTCCTCGATGTGCTTGAGGATGGGCAGCTGCTGCGAGCAGTCGCCGCACCACACGCCCGAGACGACCAGCGCGTGGAAGGAGCGCTCGAAGCCGTTGATGGTCTTGCGGTGCGCGTCGGTCAGCGTGACGCGGCTGTGGTAGTCAGCCCAGGCCTGTCGCTGGGCCTCGTTCCCGGTGGCGACGTAGTCGTCGTAGGACTGGCCGGCGTCGAACTTGGATTTGAGCAGTTCCGGGCTGAGCATCAACCGATCGTAGGCCCCGGGCCGGTTCGCGGGCGGGTTTGTGTCAGCGGTTGCGGACGAGGCTCGGCGTCCGCGCCCGGTCGGCGGTATCGGCCATCTTGCGGCAGTAGTGCCGCCAGGGGTCGAGCCCGAGCAGGTCCCGGCGGTCATCGAGCGTCTCCGGGTCGGCGATCGGCGCGGCCTCGGTGGCGACGAGCGTGCCGTGCTCGTTGCGGGCGAGCCGGATCTGCGTGCCGTAGAGCTGCCCGAGCCCCTCGTCGATGCGGACCAGGTCCGTCAGCACGGCGACCCGCTGCGGGTCGATCTCGCCCGAGGCCAGCCGATCGTGCATAAGCGCGAGGCACCGCCTCTGGAAGTCGGGGTCGTGCGTCGAGTGCCGGGCGATGACGAATGCGCCGATCGCGGCGTCACGCCCAAAGACACGCTCGGTGGGCCAGCCGATGACGTCGAGCATCTTGCTGAGTCTCTGGGTGTGGGCCGCGTCTACCGAGCGGAGCTGCGAGGCCTGCTGGTTCTGCGAGGCCTGCCCGGGCTCGCCGTTCAGGCTCGCGATCTCAGCCAGCGCGTGGTTGACGTCCACCATCGCCTCGAGCTCTCGCGAGATCTGCCCGATCGTGAGCGCCGAGACGGGGAGTCGGAAGGTCGCGATCGACGGGCCGTGGTAGACCGCGCCGGGCGTCAGGGCCGCCTCGGCCTCGAAGGTCGCCGCCGACCGATGGCAGCCCGGCAGCGCCACGCAGGCGGTGCAGATCAGACCAAGGGTGAGTCGCGGCGAGGGCATGAGCAAAGAGTCGGCTACGCCGGGCTCTTTATCCACCTAAACAGGGGGATGAGTGCGGAATCTTGCTCTGTGTCGGGTTATCGGGATCGTGCTCGTTTTCTCGGGCGTCGAAGCGAATGCAACTCGCCGCCCAACGTCCCGTAAGGGCTCAAGGCCGACCGTCTCACCGCCTCCGGAAAGGACCACCCCGATGCCCAAATCGATTGCCTTGACACGCGGACTGATGCTGATGCTCTTGGCCGGCGCGATGGCGCCCGCGATGGCCGGCGCGATGCCGCAGCCCGAGCCGGTTCAGCCCGAGCCGGGCAAGCCCGAGCCGGGCCAGCCCGAGCCGGGCCAGCCCGAGTTGGGCCAGCCCGTGGATGCCGCCGAGGATGCCGGCGCTGCCTACGACGAGGCCCGTTGGGCCAAAGCCGTCGCGGACGATCCCACCGACGCCCGGGCGCGGTTCATGCTGGCCTACACCGTGCACGCCTCGGGCGATCTGGACCGCGCGATCGAGCTGCACAAGCAGGCGGCCCGGTTCGCGCCGGTGCGGCCGATGGCGCTGTACAACCTCGGGTGCGCGCACGCGCTGCAGGGAAACGCGGACGACGCGTTCGAGGCGCTGGGGCGGACCGTGAATCTGGGCACGCGCAACCGCGCCCAGTTTGAGGACGACACAGACCTGATCGGGCTGCACGCCGACACGCGATGGGGCGAGCTGCTGGTGATGATCGACGCGTACAACGCGAACCCGCCGGAGAAGGCGCTGCACTTCTAGGCGGGCCAGTGGGACTGCTACGGGGCCAAAAGCGGCGAGCTCAACGGCAAGAACACGCTCGAGCTGCGCGTGAAGAACAACGTGCTGCACGAGTCGTGGACCGCCACCAACAACACCACCGGCGAGAGCTGGAACTACTACAACGCGAACAAGGGCACGTGGCGACAGATCTGGGTCGATGACAACGGCATCGCGCTGGAGATGGACGCCCCCGTGACCGGCGAGCGCCCCGACGGCGGCGTGCTCTTCGAGGGAGACCAGATCCGAAAAGACGGCACCCTGGCCCGGACGCGGATGCACGTGCGGCCGGTCGGAGACGGATGGGTGCGCCAGACCGGGACCGGAACGAGAGACGGCGGGCAGACCTGGCGGCCACTCTACGACCTGGTCTACGTGCCCAAGGGTGAGTCGTTTGACCCGGCCGTGCTCGGCGAGTCGCCGGCCGGGAGCGAGGGCTAGCCCTTCGCCTCGTCGGCCAGCTGACGCAGCAGGTCGAACGCCTCGAGCGGGGTCAGCGCATCGAGCTTGATCTCGCGCAGCCGATCAATCGCCGGGTGCGAGATGTACTCGGTGAACAGCGGCAGCTGACTCGCGGGCTTCGTCGTGGTGATCCGGGCAACGGCTTGCGGGTCCACACGCCCCGCCCCGCCAGCATGCTGCACGCTCAGCTCTTCGAGCACCTGTGACGCGCGGGTTACCACCGACGCGGGTAATCCTGCCAGCTCAGCCACGTGCACGCCGTACGACCGGTCGGCCCGCCCGGGTCGGATCCGGTGCAAGAAGACGATCTCGGTGCGGCCCGCCTCGGTGTCAAACTCGTTGACCGCGACGTGCAGGTTGCGGACGCACCCGCCCATCCGGCTCTCAAGATCCGTCAGCTCGTGGTAGTGGGTGGCGAAGAGTGTTCGCGGGCCCGCGGCGGGCTGGCCGTCGCCTGAGCCCGTGCCCGACTCGGTGCCCGATCCCATCTGCGCGAGGAACTCGGTGATCGCCCAGGCCAGGCTCAGCCCGTCGAGCGTGCTGGTTCCTCTGCCGATCTCGTCGAGCACCACGAGGCTCTGGGGCGTGGCGTTGTTCAGGATCGTCGCAGCCTGCGTCATCTCGACCATAAACGTGGACTGCCCGCGGTGCAGCGCGTCGTCCGCCCCGACGCGGGTGAAGATGCGGTCGCAGACACCGATGGTCGCGCGGTCGGCGGGGATGAAGCTGCCCGTGCTGGCCAGCAGCGCGAGCAGCGCGGTCTGGCGGATATACGTGCTCTTACCCGCCATGTTGGGGCCGGTGATCAGCGCCAAAGGCTCGGCGTGCTCGGTGGACGCGAGCTCGGTGTCGTTGGGCACAAACTCGTGCCCCAGCAGCTCGTCAAGCACGGGGTGCCGCCCGCCATGGATCGTCAGCTCGCGGGTCTCGGTGATCTCGGGCCTGACCCACCCGCGTTCGCGGGCCTTGGTCGCGAGCGCCGCGAGCGCATCGAGCTGCGCAATGACCTCAGCGAATCGCGAGATCGGCCCGACCGCGTTGCGGGTGCTCTCGCACAGCCGATCGAAGATGACCTTCTCTCGCTGCAGCGCCCGAGCCTCCGCGGTCTGCGTCTTGTCCTCAAACGCCTTGAGCTCGGGCGTGATGTACCGCTCGGCGTTCTTGAGCGTCTGCTTGCGGGTGAACAGGTCCGGGGCCCGCAGCGCCTGGTTCGCGGGCAGCTCGATGTAGTACCCGAAGACGCGGTTGTACCCGACCTTGAGGCTCGGCAGGTCGTGCTCGGCGGTCAGCCTCGTCTGGTAGTCAACGAGCCACGCCCCGGCGTCTCGCTGCAGTGCCCGGGCCTCGTCCAGCTCGGTGTCCACGCCCTCACGGATCAGCCCGCCGTCGTTGATCCGGGTCGGCGGGTTGTCCACGCACGACGCGGTGACCGCCTGGGTCAGCGGCGCGAGCGTGCCCGAAAGCTCGCGCAGCTCGTCGGCTTGCGCGCGCATCGACGCCGACCCGCTCATCGCCTCAGCGAGCCCCGGGCCCGCCGCGAGCGACGCGCCCAACGCCACCAGGTCCCGGGGCGTGGTCCGCCCCAGCGCCACACGGCCCGCGATCCGGGCCACGTCCGCGATCGAGTCCAGCTCGGTCGCGATGGTGCCAGACAGGCTCGTGTCGTCGATCAGGGCTCCGATGGCGTCCTGCCGCTGCCGGATCGGCTCGGCCTGGGCGAGTGGGGCGGTCAGCCACTCGCGCAGCAGCCGCTTGCCCATCGGCGTGCGCACGACGCACTTGGTCCCCACGCGGCTCTTGAGGAAGACGCCCAAGAGCGAGCCCTCGAGCAGCCCATCGCGGATGGTTTCTTCGACCTCCAACGATCGCAACGACGCGTGGTCGAGCCGACAATGGGTGTCGGTCTCGATGAGGCGCGGCGGGCTCAGGTGCGCAAGCGTGGCCCGCTGACGCTGGAACTCGCCCCCGCTGGTCGCGTCGGCGGTCGGGGTGCCCACGGCCTGGGTCTCGGCCATGTACCGCAGGATCGCGCCCAAGGCCCGCGTGCTCGGCGAGCCCTCTGCGAGCCCGAACCCCTCGATCCCCGCGACGCGGTAGTGCTCGCCGATCGCCTCGAGCGCCTCGCTGTCGCGGAAGTGCCATCCCGCGCGCGGCGTCGGGGTCACCCGGAGTGAGTCGGTGAGATGCGTCACCCGCTCGGGCACGGTGCCGTCGCTGGGCTCTGCGAACAGGATCTCGCGCACGCCCCGTCGCGCCAGCTCGTCGCCGATGCGCTCGGGCGAGCCGTCGAGCACCAGCACCGCCCCGGTGCTCGCCTCGGCGAGGCAGACCCCCGCGTGCTCGTTGTCGTCGAAGCAGACCGCGGCGAGGAAGTTGGCCGACTCGGACTCGAGCAGGTTCTCGTCGATCAGGGTGCCCGCGGAGATGACCTGGGTCACGCCGCGTGCGACGATGCCCTTGGCGTCCTTGGGGTCCTCGAGCTGGTCGACCACGGCGACGCGGTACCCGGCCGCGATCGCCAGGCGCAGGTACTTGTCGCGCTGGTGGTACGGCACGCCCGCGGCGGGGATGTCGTTGCCCCGGTGCATGAGCTTGAGGTCCAGGTCGTTGGCGACGTTGGTCGCGTCGTCGCCGAACAGCTCGTAGAAGTCGCCCATGCGGAAGAAGAGCACGCAGTCGGGGTGCTGCTTTTTGATGCGCACGAACTGCTGCATCGCGGGCGTGGCCCACGGGTCTTTCTTTGGCGCGGGCTTGGGCGCGGGCTTGGCCGTTGGCTTGGGCTTGCCGGGCTGGGTGGGTTGTGGGGGGGCAGCGGTCATGGGAGGGATCAGGATACCCGGCCCGCCGGATCGGTTGGGGGTGAATCCGGGTCGTCTTGGTCGATGGGATCGGTGCCGGGTTCGAGCTCGATCCCCTCGTCGTCGCTCGGGGAGGCTTGGGGGGGTGGGGCCGGCGGCGGCGTTGGGGCCGGAGGTGATGGCGGGCTGTCCACCAGCGGGATTGATTCGCCGACGTCGTCTAGGTCGTACCGCACGGGCGGGCCCGGCTCGTCCTTCTTGCGTGCGCGGATCTCATCGACCGCCCGGACTCGCGTGGCGTCGTCGATGAGCTCGGGCCCCAGGTCAGAATCCGGGTCGGGGTCGTCGTCTGAACCATCGCGATCGTCGGTGGGTCCGCCGGTTGGTAGGTTGGGCGAGTCTGGTTTCTCCACGGTCCAGACGGTCCAGACGAGCGGGGCGCACAGGGCGATGAACAAGAGGAATCCGGGCGTGTATCCGCCGAAGGTGTCTGAGGAGAGCCCGAGGACGAAGGGGCCGCAGGCGGTGCCGACGACGCCGAGGGTGGAGGTGAAGCCCCGGATGGCGCCGTGGTGGGTGCGGCCGAACCACCGGGCGATGGTGGGGCCGGCCGCGGCCATGGCGCAGGCCTGGCTGACACCGAAGACGCCCATGCCCAGGAAGTAGAACGACCCGACGCCGAGCGACATGCCCATCCAGAGCATGATGATGGAGAGCGCGAGGATCGGGGGCGAGGCCGCGAGCAGGTGGCGGGGCTTGACGCGGTCGATGAGCCACCCGCCGACGGGCATGCACAGCCCGCTGGCGACTCCCCAGGGCAGCATGACAGCCGCCCCCAGCGCGAGATTGGCCTTGCCGATCTCCTCGTCGGTGCCCTCGAAGAACTGACCCGCGCCCACCAGCCCGGTGAGGTGGAAGACGATGGCGGTGCCGACGAACCCGCTGAGGATCGGCACGCCGGCCAGGGCCCAGTAGGCCCGGGTTCGCAACGCCTGGCGGAGCGTGAACGCTGGGTCGTCGGGCGGGAGAATCTCGGGCTCGTCATCCAGAGCCAGCGGCTCGTCCGTTTCGTCTCGCTGGGGGATCTCGTGCTGGTCGAGCACCTGGCCCGCGTCCTGCGGACGATTGCGGAAGAAGAGCATGATCCAGGGCAGTGTGAGCAGCAGCACGAGCACGCCGAGGATGGGGTAGGCCCCTTGCCATTCGAAGGTGTTGATAAGCCCGGCGATCGGCACGGGCAGCAGCAGCACCGCCGCGGACATCGAGGCGATCCGGATCGCCTCGGCGGTGCCCAGGCGTTTCTCGAACCAGAGGGCGACGGTGTGCCCCGAGAGCACGCTCAGGGCGCCCTGCCCGAGGAACCGGAGCAGGAAGAACCCGACGAGCAGCATCCAGAACCCCTGCACGAGCCCCATGTAGCCGCACGCGAGCGCGAGCCCGATCGAGACGGCGAGCATGACGCGGCGGGGGCCGTAGTGGTCCGAGGCCTTGCCCACCAGCGTGAGCGGGATCGCGGCACAGACTGTTGCGACGAGGTAGGCGAAGGTGATGGTGGTCGTGGAGAGCCCGAGCCCGGTCTCGTAGCTCTCGAGGAAGAGCCCGCCGACGATGTAGGACTGCCCGGGGCTGGTGGCGATGGTGGTGAGGCACGCGATCGCGAGCATCGGCCAACCGAAGTAGAGGCGGGGCGGGTTGTCCGGCTTGGGGCCCAGGGGCATCGTGGAGCATAGGGCCCGGCGGCCCGAGCCCGAGCCCCGCCATGGGGCCCCGCAGGGCTCAAAAAAGCAGAGGCCCGACACGTCTGGGGGAAAACGCGCCGGGCCCTGCAACACTCTCGTCGAGCTTCGCTTGTCGCCCGCGTCGCGGGCCTGTGCCCAGACAACCGGGCTCGGCCCAGAGGTATTCCGTCCGGGCGCCAATTCCTCTCGGGCGTCGGTCTGGGGCCCCTCGGGGTGCCTCAGGGGCAGCCCCGGTGGGCGTGGGGGGTGTGGTAGGGGGCGTGGTGGTGGCGTGGGGGGGCGTGTGTGTGGGGGCGGGCGTATCATGGTGCGATGGATCCAGCTGTGAAAAA
This sequence comes from Phycisphaerales bacterium, assembly GCA_047620485.1. Taxonomy (GTDB): domain Bacteria; phylum Planctomycetota; class Phycisphaerae; order Phycisphaerales; family UBA1924; genus JBLHKT01. The sequence goes on from JBLHKT010000002.1 coordinate 42,591, forward strand.
CAAGAGCGCCGGGGCGTCAGCGATTCCCGCTGGGGGCGGATCTCCCGCCGAGGGCGAATCTGCCGCCGGGGGCGGATCTGGGGCGCGGGAGTTCGCAGCCCGGGTCTTGCAGGCCGAGGCCGACGCGGTGGCCAGTGTGATCGGGCGGCTCGATGCGGGCTTTGACCGGGCGGTCGAGATCGTGCGAGCCTGCACGGGCTCGGTCGTGGTCAGCGGGATCGGCAAGAGCGGGCTGATCGGGGCCAAGCTGAGCGCGACGATGAGCTCGGTGGGCATCCCGAGTCATTTCATGCACTCGACCGAGGCCGCCCACGGCGACCTGGGACGGATCCGACGGGGCGATATCGCGATCCTGCTCAGCTACGGCGGGGGCACGGAAGAGGTCATCGCGTTGGCGGCGCTGCTCGCGCAGGACAAGGTCCCGCTGATCGGCATGAGCCGCGGCAACGACACGCACCTGGCCGGGCTCGTGGACGCTCACCTGAGCGTCGGCACACTCACCGAGGTCTGCCCGAACAACCTGGCCCCGAGCAGCTCGACCACCGCGATGATGGCGCTGGGCGACGCGCTGGCGCTGGCGGTGTCGGACACGAAGGAATTCTCCGCCGAGGACTTCCGCAAGCGGCACCCCGGCGGGCTGCTGGGCAAGCGGATGCTGCCGCTGACGAGCGTGATGCGGTTTACCGCCGAGCAGGGGCTGTCGCTGGTGCCGGACACGGGCACGCTGGCTTCGGCGCTCAAGCGGGCGGAGTCCGAGGGGCGTCGAGCGGGTGCGATCGTGCTGGTGGATTCGGCTGGCAAGCTCAGCGGGATCCTGACGGACGCGGACGTTCGCCGACGCATCGTGCGTGAGGGGCCCGGCGTGCTGGACAAGCCGGTGAGCGAGCTGATGACCAAGACGCCTCGCTGTCTCACCGACAAGGACCTGGTCCGCGACGCCGTGCAGCTCGTTCGTGAGGTGCGGCTCGACGAGATCCCGGTGGTTGATGACCACGGCAAGCCCGTTGGGCTCATCGACGTGCAGGACCTGATCGCGCTGAAACTCATCGAAGACCCGACCTGATGCATCGCGGGTTCACGCTGATCGAGCTGCTGGTCGTCATCGCGATCATCGCGCTCTTGATCGGTATCCTGCTCCCCGCGCTTGGCAGCGCCAAGCGGGCGGGCGAGCAGACCGCGTGCCTGGCCAATCTTCGCCAGATCGGTCAGTTCTCGATGCTGTACGCCACGGAGAACGACGGGCGCTCACCCGCGCTGGGCAGGCCTTGGGGGCGATCGCCGTTCTGGGGCGTCGAGGTGCTCCAGCGGGCCGGGGGCGAGCGGACCCGAGACCTGGGGCCCGGCGAGCTGTACGTCGAGAAGAGCGTGCTGGTCTGCCCGAGCGCCGACCGCCGCTTCGGGCCCGGCATGACGCGGACCTACGCGGTGAACGTCACGGGGCACGCGGGGGCTTTTGGGGTTGTGGGGGACGCGGGGGGAGATCCGGACAGCTACGACGAGGCGGTGGTCTCGATCAAGACCTGGGAGATCAAGCGGCCCAGCGCCGTTGCGTGGTACATCGACTCTAACCCCGCGCCGGTCGTGGGCAATGCACCGCCCAAGACACAGACCATCTCGACGATCGATTTTCGGAACGCTGAGCACGTCGAGGCCCGGGCCGGGTGGCACCACGGCCCGCTCAAGCGGGGCGTGGGCACGCGGCTGGACGCGGCGTACTTCGACGGCAGCGCCAACGCGGTCGATTCGATCCCCGAGATCTGGTCGGACCCGTTGCCGTAAGCGGGGGGGGCCGTGGGGGGAGCTGGCTGTGTGGGGGGTTGGCGCGCACCGATCGCCCGATGATGGCGATTGGGATCTGAGGGAAATGGAGCGAAGGAGGCTCGAACTCCTGACCTCTGCAGTGCGATTGCAGCGCTCTACCAGACTGAGCTACCGCCCCTCAGGCCGACATGGTATCCGTCGATTCGGGCGTTGGCGAGCGGGGCTGGCAACTCGTGGCAAGTTCACGCGATCGGGCTCAGACGTGGTTTTTCGGGGTGACGGCGAACCCGGGGCGGCTCGGCAACGAACTACGATCCACCTTGCAGGGGGCCCACTGATGCAGAGCATTTGGAATCGGATCGGCAACGACCTCGGACAGCGATCGGGCTCGGGGGAGCGAATGGGCGTCTGGCTCTGGCGAGCCGCTGCGGCGGCGGTGGTCGCGGTCGCGGGTTGCTCGCGCCAGCCCGAGGCCCCGTCGGACGCTGAGGCCCCGGGTGCCGTTGACCCTGTGCGTGTGGTGGTCAGCATCCCGCCGCTCGCGGGGCTCGTCGGGGGGCTCCTGGGCGAGGGAGCCTCGGTGACGGTGCTGGTGCCGCCGGGTCGCTCGGCCCACGGCATCGAGCTCACGCCGTCTGATGTCAACGCGATCGGCAGGGCGGACCTGGTCGTGCTGGTCGGGGCGGGGCTCGACGCCTCGATCGAGCGGGTGGCGCGGCGGTCTCCGAACGCAACGATCGTGGAGTTTGCCCAGGTCGTGGGGCTCGAGACCGACGAGGGGCATGACCATGCGCACGCGGAGGGTGACGGGCACGATCACGCGGGCTCGGACCCGCACCTCTGGCTGGACCCGGTGCTGTGCGTGGAGCTGGTCGCCCAGATCGGCCGTGCCCTGGGGACGCCGACCGCGGTGATCGAGGCGAGGCAGGCTGAGCTTCGCGCGCTCGACGAGGAATTGCGGGCGACGCTCGCGCCCGTCGCGGGGCGCTCGATCGTGACGCACCACGACTCGTTCTCGCGGTTCGCCGCGCGGTACGGCTTCACGGTCGCGGCGGTGGTTCGTCCGCTGGACTCGGTGGAGCCGACGCCGGGCGAGCTGGCGAGGGCTGCGGCGGTGGTGCGGTCGTCGGGGGCGGTGGCGATCCTGATCGAGCCACAGATGCCCGCCGGGTCGGCCCAGCGGTTGGCTGAGCTGACCGGGGCCCGGGTGGGCACGCTCGACCCGCTCGGCTCGGGGGACTATTTCGCGATGATGCGGGCCAACGCGGCGGAGCTGGTGCGGGTGTTGACTGAGGCTGACGCCGATGTCACCGATCCCGTGGGCCCGTAGACTCTGCCCATGGCGGCCTCTTCACCATCCCCGATTTCAACCGCGGACCAGACCCCGGCGCTGCGGCTGCGCGGCGTGGGGTTTGCCTACCCGGGGACCCGGGCCGACGCGCTGCAGGGCGTGACGATCGAGGTCTCGTCGGGCGAACGGCTCGGCGTGCTGGGGCCCAACGGCGGGGGCAAGAGCACGCTGCTCAAGCTGATCCTCGGGCTGCTCGAGCCGCGTGAGGGCACGGTCGAAGTCTGCGGACGTGCGCCCAGTGAGGCCCGTCGCGCCGGGCTCGTGGGGTATCTGCCCCAGAAGGTGGACGCGGGGCTGGACTGGCCGCTGACGGTTCGGCAGGTCGTGATGATGCCAAGCAAGCTGGGGCTCAGGCCCTGGCAGCGGGTGAGCGAGGAGGCCAGGTCCGCCGCGGACCGCGCGATCGACCTGGTCGGCATGGGCGAGCACGCGCGCACGCCCATCGGCAAGCTCTCGGGCGGGCAGGTGCAGCGGGCGATGATCGCACGCGCGGTCGCGGGCCGCCCGCGCGTGCTGCTGCTCGATGAGCCGACGGTGGGGGTGGACGTGGTCGGGCAGCGCCGGTTCGGCGAGCTGATTCAGCGACTGCACAACGAGATGGGGTTGACCGTCATCACCGTGAGCCACGACCTGAGCACGGTCGCGGCGACGTCGGACCGGGTCGCGTGCCTGCGGCGGACGCTGCACTTTCACGACGCGCCCGCGGGGCTGACGCCGCAGGTGCTCGCCGAGGTCTTCAGCCACGACGTGGAGGCGGTGTTCGGCGAGGTCCACATCGATGCGCACACCGCCGACGAGTGCAGCGATCCCACCCACACCCCCACGCACGGCCACTCGCACGAGCACCCCGAGAAGCCCGGGGGTGGGGCGTGAACACGATCGACTATCTCTTCGGCTCGCAGGCGCACCTGTTCTGGCCCGGCGTGGTGACGGCGGTGCTCGTGGGCGTGCTGGGCGCGGTGCTGAGCCCGCTGGTCGTGCTCAAGCGGATGGCCTTCATCGGGCAGGGCGTGAGCCACGCCGCGTTCGGCGGCGTCGGGCTCGGGCTCGCGCTCGGGCTGGGCGGGCCGACGCTCGCGGGCCAGTCGGGCCTCGCCGCGGTCGTGCTCGCGTTCAGTATCGCCGCGGCGCTGGGCATCGCGTGGCTGAGCGACAAGCCGCAGACCAAGCCGGACACCGCGATCGGGATTGTGCTCGCCGCGTCGATGGCGGGGGGGTTTGTGCTCTACCGACTCGCGGGCGATCGGTTCGCGGCCGGGCAGATCGGCTCGCGACCGCCCGACCTGCACGCGGTGCTGTTCGGCGATGTGCTCGCGGCGACCTGGGGCTCGGCGGGCCTCGCGGCGGGGGTGCTGGCGATGGTGCTGATCGTGCTGTGGTGGACGCGGCGGTGGATGCTGTTCTGGGGGTTTGATGAGTCGGCCAGCCGCGCGTTCGGCGTCGATGCCGGGCGGACCCGCGCGGTGCTGCTGGTGCTGCTGGCTGTCTCGGTCGTCGTCGCGGTGAACCTGGCGGGCATCGTGCTCGCGACGGCGCTGTTTGTGCTCCCCGGCGCGATTGCGCTAAGCCGCACTGACGGGCTGAGCCGGGTGTGGGCGTGGTCGGTGGTCGCGTCGGTTGTCGCGACGGTGCTGGGGCTGATCGTCAGTTTCGAGGCGGACCTGGTCGCGGGGCCCAGCGTGGTGCTCGCGATGGCGGGGGTGTTCGTGGTGGCTCGGGTGGTGCCGCGCGGGCCGGGCGTGTGAATCGGGGCGGGCCGGAATAGGATCGAGCGAACCCGTATCAATGAACAGGAGCGAGCAGTGAAGACGATCAGAGCGGAGCGGATGCTGGCGGAATTGAACCGGTTGCGGAAGGACCTCGACGAGGACGTCACGGATATAGAGTGGGCGACGCTGCACCACGTGTTCTGCTTCGTGTCGTACAAGACGGGCGAGTTTCAGGCCTATCTGGACGGCGAGGCGGGCAAGGGGGCGTTCGAGAAGCTCGAGGACTGACCGCCAGCGGGGGCCGATAGATTGGCTCCGGACAAAAAACACCTGGCAGCCCAGGCAATGTTCTTGCACCTCAGCCCGGATTCACGATAATGGGTGTGTCGGGATGGTCAGATCGCGTGAGGCCTGGGACAACCCCTCAGCCGATCACGACGAGACGCCCGGACGTGCGGGGCCGCGGCCAGCGATGGTCCGGGGCCTTGGGCGATGAGCCCCGGATGACGACCCGGGGAGAATGAACCCGGCGGCGCAATGATGCGTGACGGCTGGGACGGTTCTTAGACGCAGGAGGTGATTAAGTGTTCGATAGTCAATGTATGAGTGGGCTGCGCCGGTAGCGGCGGCCTGACGGGGTTTGCCGTCTTGTGCAGCCCATCAACAGAATCTCGGGCCGCGTGCCCGGATGATCGCCCGGTCCGATTGGATCGGGCGGTTTTTCGTTTTGGCTACTACCATGCCGGCATGACGACCGACCCAGGCCAGATCCAGAACCAGACCGCGTGGGGCGAGGGCGCGACGCCGGACCCGGCGCTGGCGGCCCGGGTCACGATCGACACGGTCCGCGCTGCGGCGGATCGGATCGGGGCGCATATCAAGCGGACCCCGGTGCTGACCAGCCGCGAGCTGGACCGGCGGGTCGGGGCGTCGGTCTATCTCAAGTGCGAGAACCTGCAGCGGGTCGGGGCGTTCAAGGTCCGCGGCGCGATGAGTGCGATCACCAGCCTGACTGACAAGCAGAAAGCCGTGGGCGTGCTGACGTACTCGAGCGGGAACCACGCGCAGGGGATCGCGCTGGCCGCGGCGACGCTCGGCGTGCGCGCGGTCATCGTCATGCCTTCCAATGCCCCGGCGGTGAAGCTCGCCGCGACCCGGGGATACCTGAGCAACGCGCCAGAGGGCTCACGGGTCGTCGGGCACGACCCGGCCAAGGTCTCCCGCGAGGAGGTCGCGGCGGGGTTGCAGGCCTCGGGCGAGCCGATGACGATGATCCCGCCGTATGACCACCCGCAGGTGATCGCGGGCCAAGGGACGGCCGCGGTCGAGCTGTTCGAGCAGGTGGGGGAGCTCGCGGGTGGGGGCCGGTTGGATCGGTTGTATGTGCCGTGTGGCGGGGGCGGGCTGCTCTCGGGGTGCGCGACGGTGGCGCGGGCGTTGAATCCTGCGTGCGAGGTGATCGGGGTCGAGCCCGAGGCTGCGGACGACGCCAAGCGGAGTTTCGAGAGTGGGCGACTCGCGACGGTGCAGAACCCAGCGACGATCGCGGACGGCGCGCGCACGCCGTACCTTGGGAGGTACACTTTCCCGATCATCTGTGAGCGGGTGAACCGGATCGAGACGGCGAGCGACGGGGAGCTGGCGGCGTGGACGCTGTTCATGCTCGAGCGGCTGCGGATCGTGATCGAGCCGACCGCGGCGTTGGGGCTGGCGCGGGCGGCGGCGGAGAAGCAGGCCCAGGGCTCGCGCATCGGCGTGATCCTGACGGGCGGGAACCTGGACCTGGGGATGCTCCCGAGGCTCCGCGAGATGGCCAGCGAGGGGCACGATGACTGAGACCAAGATCAAGCGATGCGAGTGGTGCGGCACCGACCCGCTGTATGTCGAGTATCACGACGAGGAGTGGGGGCGGCCCAGCCACGACGACACGCACCTGTTCGAGATGCTGTGCCTTGAGGGGCAGCAGGCCGGGCTCAGCTGGATCACGGTGCTCAAGAAACGAGCCCGCTATCGCGAGCAGTTCAGCGGCTTTGAGATCGATCGGGTCGCGGTGATGCGGCCCGCATCGATCGACAGCCGCATGACCGACGCGGGGCTGATCCGGCACCGGGGCAAGCTCGAGGCGATCGTGTCCAACGCGCGCGCAGCCAAGCGCATCATCGCGAGGAACGGCTCGCTGAGCGAGTACCTCTGGCGGTTCACGGACCCGAGCGGCAAGGGTCAGCCGGTTGTGAACGGGTTTACGACGCTCAAGCAGATCCCGACCAAGACCGCACAGGCTGAGGCGATGAGCAAGGCGCTCAAGAAGAAGGGGTTCCGGTTCGTGGGGCCGACGACTTGTTACGCGTTCATGCAGGCGTGCGGCTTGGTGGACGACCACCTCGAGTCATGCTTCGTGCGCGGGGGGTGATAGTCGTCGGCCAAGGCTCGGCCAAGGCTCGGCCAAGGCTCGATCATGGCTCGGTCGGCTCGCCCTCGACGGTCAGCTTGGCCGACTGGCGGCCGGGGTGCCCGAACCAGGCGTTCTCGCCGCCCGGCCCGGGGTAGTGGGCCGCGTGGACAGCCCGGGCGTCTTCGATGGTTCCATCGGAAGGGGTCCAGCCGCCGTCGATGTCGGGGAAGTCGATGGTGCAGTTGACACACTTTTTGGACGAGTCGAAGCGGATGGGGCACCAGAAGCTCTCGACGTTTCGGAGCATCTCGGTGCCCAACGACCAGACGCCGGTCATCCAGTCGCAGTAGAGGCACCAGAGCAGGTCGTGCCCGACGAGGCCCTCGAACTTGTGGCGGCTGACGTTGACCCACTCGGCGGACTTGTACTTCGGGAACCCGACGAGCACCGTGAGCGACGGGTAGACGAGGTACTCGACGAGGCGACACCCGGCGAACAGCGGGACCGCGAGCGCGGTGATCCAGACGGCGGTGTGGTTGCGCCAACGCCCGACCGAGGAGTTGATCTGGTGCACCAGCCGCTTCTTCTTGCGGGCCTTCGGGTTGGCCAGCTCGTGGGCGACCGTCCAGATCATGAGCATGAGGACCTGGGCCCCGACAGCGACGCCGAGCCCCGCGAGCCAGCCCCACCAGGCGTCGATCGTGCGGGCGCCGGCGATCGGGCCGACCACGAGCGGGATGATGCTGAAGTAGAAGATGAGCACGTCGAGCCCCGGGGCGTGGGCGAGCCAGTCGCACACCGCCCGGCCGGGCTTGCCCAAGCGGACCACGATGTGGATGGCCCCGGCCCCGGCGAGCAGGGCAGCGAGCATGTACAGGCCGATGAGGAGTAGGGGGTGCATGCGCGGATCGTACCAAGGCGGGGCGGCGGGCACCGGCCAAGAAGTGTTGGTGTAAAAAAACCCCAGGGACCGGGGTCCCTGGGGTTGAAGATGTTCAGGGCGTCGCGTTGTTTAGCCGAGGCCGATCAGGTTGCCCAGGATGTCGCCGTAGGCGACGATGAGGCCCGCGAAGACGACCGAAACGATCGAGATCAGCTTGATCAGGATGTTCAGGGCCGGGCCCGAGGTGTCCTTGAAGGGGTCGCCGACGGTGTCGCCGACCACGGTGGCCTTGTGGTCGTCTGAGCCCTTGCCATAGACGATTAGGTCGCCGTTGCCGGCCTTGAGGGCTTCGGTGGCACGATCCATGATCGCGCTGCGGACGGTGTCGGGGATCTTGGTCGAGTTGCCTGTGCCATCGACCATGTCCTGGGCGGTGGTGGGGCCGTAGGACTCGAGGAGCTTCTTGGCGTTATCCCAAGCGCCGCCCGCGTTGGCCATGAAGACCGCGAGAGCGAAGCCTGAGGTGAGCCCGCCAACGAGCATGCCCATGACGCCGGCGACCGAGAGGGTCAGGCCGACGAGGATCGGGACCGCGATCGCGAGGACCGAGGGGATGACCATTTCCTTCTGGGCACTGGTGGTCGAGATCGACACGCACTCGGCGTAGTCCGGGTAGTGATGCCCATCGAGATCGACACCCTTCATCGGCCAGTTGTCCGGGTTGGCGACGTCCTCTTCGGACATCCCCTCGTTGCGGAGTGCCTGGCGGATGAAGCCGAACTGACGGCGGCATTCGCCCATCATCGCGTAGGCTGCGCGGCCCACGGCGTTCATGGTCAGAGCACAGAAGAGGAACGCGAGGAGGACACCGATGAAGATGCCGCCCAAGAGTTTCGGGTTGGCGAGGGTGACGTCGTAGAACGCGAGAACGTCCTTCACACGCCCACGCTTCGTCGAAGCAAGCGTTGCGTTCCAGCCCTCGCCGGCGATCTCGTATCGCGAGTCGTGGTTGGCGGTGAGTGCGATCACATCACCCTTCTCAAGGCCTTGGATCTTCGAGCTGTGATGCCCTTTGCCGTTGACAACGTCGAGCAGCATGCCGCCATCGACGATCTCGCCCTCGCCATCGGGGTTGGGGGTGACCACCGCGAACTTGCCGTAGCCTTGGTGGACGGCGAACCCGAGCTCTGAACCCTCGGGCTCAACGAACGCTGTTCCGTCGCCGTAGTAGTTGGTCGCCTGGGTGCCGATCTGGACCTGGACGATCTGGATGTACGCGGCGAACAGCGCCATGGCGGTGAGTGCGGCCGAACCGATCGCGAAGCCCTTGCCGGTCGCGGCGGTCGTGTTGCCGAGCGAGTCGAGCATGTCGGTGCGTTCACGAACGATGGGCTCTTGCCCGGTCATCTCGGCGTTGCCGCCGGCGTTGTCCGCGATCGGGCCATAGGCGTCGGTCGCGAGTGTGATGCCGAGCGTTGAGAGCATGCCGACCGCGGCGATGCCCACGCCGTAGAGACCCATGAGGAAGGAGTCGCCGCCGCCTGCGAAGGAGAAGGCCGCGATGATCGCGACAACCACGACGAGCAGCGAGGCCCATGTGGACTTCATGCCCTCTGCGATCCCCGCGATGATGACGGTCGCGGGGCCGGTCAGCGCCTGCTCAGCGATCCGCTTGGTCGGCGCGTGCTCATACGAGGTGTAGTACTCGGTCGCACTCGCGATCACGAGGCCCGAGACCAGGCCCGAACCGATCGAGAGCCCCAGGCCCCACCAGGTGGTGATGCCATCGAGCTCGGTGGCGCCGTTGAAGATGAACCAGAGCAACGCGAACGCACCAACCATGATCAACGCCGAGGCGACATAGACACCCTTGTGCAGGCCCTTGAGGAGCTGCGAGAAGGTGGCGTTCTCCTTGGCCTTGACCGCGAAGATGCCGGCGATCGAGCAGAAGATGCCCAGGCCGGCGAGTGCCATCGGTGCGACCGCGAGCTTGAGCCCCAGTGCGCCGGCAGCGTCGCCGCTGGTCAGGGTCATCGCGGCCGCGGCACCGAGTGCCATGGTTGCGAGGATCGACCCGTAGTAGGATTCGTAGAGGTCCGCACCCATGCCGGCGACGTCGCCGACGTTGTCGCCGACGTTGTCAGCGATGGTCGCGGGGTTGCGGGCGTCATCCTCGGGGATGCCGGCCTCGACCTTGCCGACCAGGTCCGCACCGACGTCGGCGGCCTTGGTGTAGATGCCGCCGCCAACACGAGCGAACAGGGCCTGGGTGGAGGCACCCATGCCGAAGGTCAGCATGATGGTGGTGATCTCGGTGATGCCGCCGCCGACGAGATCGAACTGGTTGAAGACAAAGAACCAGGCCGAGACGTCGATCAGCGCGAAGCCGACAACGTTGAGCCCCATGACCGCACCCGAACGGAAGGCCACGGTGAGGCCCTCGTTGAGCGAGTTCTTCACGGCGTGGGTTGTTCGTGCCGAGGCGTTGGTGGCCATCTTCATGCCGAACCAGCCGCACAAGCCTGAGAACAGGCCGGCGACGGGCACGCCGATGAGGGCGTAGATCGACTGGAGGTTCAGAGCGTACATGATGCCCAGGAAGGCGATCAGCAGGACGAACACGCCGGCGACAACCTTGTACTGCCGGGTGAGGTAGGCCATGGCGCCATCACGGACCGCCTGGGCGATCTCGATCATGTCGTCGGAGCCTTCGGACTTGCTCATGACGGACTTTTGGAAGACCTTGGCCATGACGAGGGCGAGAACGCCTCCGACCGGGGCCAGGTAATACGCGGGTGGGACGTCGCTCATAGCCGCGAGCGTGGGAAGGACCAAGTCAGTCATCGTCTTGCCTTTCTGTTTCAGGCGGAGGGCAGGGTGATTGATCCATCGGCTGTGACTCCCTCGTCACAACTCGCGGTCTGGTGCCCTAGATGAGGTCTCTGTGGGGTTATCTTCGGTTCAACAGGTCAGATTCCTGCTGCAACAGACGAAACGGGGGCGAGTATAGGCCCCCGCCAAGCTCAAAAGTCGATGCCAGAGTCCCTCGGGACGCATGAAAATGCAGTCCCGGATTCGGCGTGGCAAAACAAAAACCGGACCGGGAGGACCCGGACCGGCGTGTTGATTCAGCGAGGGGGGGCCGTGGGGCTCACTCCTTGTCGGGACGAGCGACGCGGCTGACCGACTTGCGGGCGTCGCGGCGTTTGCGCTCCGAGGGCTTCTCGTAGAACTCTTTGCGCTTGATGTCCTTGGTGAGGCCCTCTTTTTCACAGAGCTTCTTGAAGCGGCGCATCATCTGCTCCACGCCTTCACCGTTGCGGGCCTTGATCCGGATCGCCATGAGTTCTTCCCTGTCCTTTCGGGTCGTATCGGTCGTTTGCGGCCTCAATGAAAGCCCGCCCACCCCACGAAATCAACCCCCCGGTCCGACTCGTCGAGAAACCGGCTCTCAACCCCCGCCCCCACGCGGATTCCGCGGTGATTGGTGCCCGGACCCGCGAACGGCCGATTTTCCTCTCGAAACCATGCCCAACCACCATATGCCATCCCGGATGACCCCCAGAGCCCGTTTTCGTTGGGCCCGAGCTCTGCGATCCCTCGCCGCGGCTGGGCTGCTCGGCGCGACGGTGGGGGGCGTGGGAGGTATGAGCGGGTGTGCGGTTCGGCCCAGGCCCGGCGTGCAGGGCCAGACCGGGGTCGTCGCGAACTATCAGGGGCGCCAGCTCCGGGCCCACCTGCCCTGCTGGGTCCAGGTGCCCTCGGTCGCGGCGGCGGCCCAGCGGGTGCTGACAAACCGCGGGCTCTCGATCTCGCACCGCAAGGTGGACCTGGGCTCAGCGTTGATCCTGGGCACCCCGCCCGGGTCCAACCCCAACCCGCTGATCATGCGTCAGCGGGTGCGGGTGAACATCGGCATCGACCGTGAGTGCACGTGGGTGAACATCCTGGTCGAGCCGGTGGGCCACGAGGCCGAGAGCCGAGCGATTCTGGAGCAGATGCTCTTCGAGCTGGGTCTCTGAATCCAATTCACACCATGAGCTAGGACACGTTGTGTGGGGCGCGGTCCGGGTGACCCTTAGGACGGACGAGCGGGGAATAGACCGTCTCGGCGAGTCTCGCTGCACGCTCGATCATCCGCTCGTCATCGGATCGCAAATAAACCCGGTTGGCACCGATCCACATGACCTGCTTGTATCCGGCGGGTTTAAGAATCGGCTCGAGCGGATCGGTCTTGCTGAACGAAAGGTCTTCAACCACGAGCACCCGCGGCTTGAACCGCGCAAGGTCAAACCCCTTGAGCACGTCGGCCTCGAACCCCTCGACATCGATCACCGCGAAGTCCACGTGATCGAACCCGGCCTTGTCCAGCGCCGCCGTCAGTGTGGTCAGCGGGACCTGGACCGGGTCGAGCTGTGCACCGGCGTTGTCGAGCCCCTCTCGGACTTCCTTGGAAGAGTGCTCGGCCCGGTGGGCACTGAACTGATGATCCGGGTCTTTGGGAACCATGAAGGTGGTGGTGCCGTCGGTTTCTTTGGAGTCCAGGGCCGCGTGTACAACGGTTGATCCGGGGCGGAACCGCTTGCAGTCTTCGAGTCGGCTGGGGGTGGGCTCGACGAGGAGGCCGGTCCATCCGATGGCCTCGAAGATCCAGGTGACGCTGTTGTCCTTGCCGTCGAGTGCGCCGGCCTCGATATAGATGCCTGTTTCTTGCCCCGCGAAGAGGTCGTAGAGCAGGGTGTCCTCGCCCCACTCGGAGCGGAACTCGGCCGGCAACACGGGGGTGAACCCGCGGGCCTTGCAGTCTTGCTGGGCGATGCGGTCGTAGAGCTGGCGTTGGAGCCGGAGGTGGGCCTCGGGCCCGATCTGCATTGATCGGCGAACGCGGCTGCGGATCCTCGAGACCTGCTTGTACTGCAGAATGAACCCGACAAGCAGAACGAGGCAGAGGATAAATGAGATGGTTGCGAGTGTTTCAGGCGTCATGGTTGGTGAGGGTAGCACCCTATGAAAACTACAGTTTTCTAGTTTTACTCCGCTCAGAGAATCTTAACCGAAGGCTGCTCTTTGCGTGGCGCCAAACGCGGTGGTAGCGGGCGAGGAGTGACCCGCTGTAGATGTGCCGCTCGGCCCACCGGTCTGCTGCCGCGTTGCGTTCGATCTGAGCGGGGTGGGTCATCGGGAAGGGCATGGGGTGCGTTGGCAGCTCGCCCATGTCAGATTCGCCGGTGTGGTGGGTGCCCTGCTCGTCCATGCCGATGTTTGAGACGAGGTTGACGCTCGGGCAGATCGAGAGCCCGCTGCTCTCGCCTGCTTCAAAGATCGCGAGCTGCCAGGGAACATCCCAGGTGTTCAGGTCACCCCGGGCGCACTTGTCGAGCCAGCGGGTCCAGAAGATCCGCTGGTGGAGATTTCCGAGCCGATCGTTGAGCAGGCCCGAGTCGCGGAGTTGGGGCCAGCGGCCGAGGACGCCTTCGTAGTGCTGCCAGGCCCGGCGCCAGGTGGCCCACCCCCAGACGTGGGAGTACCGCGTGAAGAAGTAGCTCTCGCTGAACTCCATGGAGCCCATCGCGGTCTGGAAGCTGTCGCCCGAGATCGACATCACGCGCTCGTCGTGCTCGTAGCGGTCGAGCAGCTCGGCGCAGTACCGGAAAAAGGTGGGCTCGGGGAGGCAGTCATCCTCGAGGAAGATGCATCGGTCTACAGCCTCGAAGACCGCAGAGATTCCGGACGAAACACGCTCGCGGCACCCGAGGTTTGCATCCGAGTAGATCCGCGTCAGCTCGCACGGCCAATCGATCTTCTCAAGCAGCGCTCGGACCTGCTCGCATCGCTCGGCGTCGGTGGGGTGGTTTTCCCGTGGGCCATCAACGATGATGAACAGCCGCTGGGGCTTTGCAGCGCGGATCGCGTCGAACACCGTCTGGGTCTGCTGGGGACGGTTAAAGGCAATCAGTGCGATCGGCGTGTTCATGGGCCCATGATACCCAGGGGCTCTTGGCAGCGGGCCGCGATGAATGGGGGTGTGTGTATACTCTGCCCGATGCGAGTGCTGTACGACGGAATCGCGTTTGAGAACGGTCATCAGCGGGGCGTGCAACGCGCCTTCCGCGAGCTGATCGAGCGGTTGCCAGAGGCGGTCGAGCCGAGCATGACGCTGCTCGGGCGGGCCAGGGCCGACCTTCCAAGCGGGGTGCCCGTGATCCGCGTCGGGATGCCCGTGCCGCGTGCGCTGCCCCGCAAGCTGAGGAAGATCGTCCACCCCATGCTTGCCCGGCCCGGGCAACGCCGAGCGCAGTCGGGGTGTGATGTGTTCCACTCAACCTATGACACGCTGCCGATTTGCCCGATGCCCACGGTGCACACCGTGCACGATCTCGTGCTCGAACGCTTCAGCGAGTTCTGCTCGGGCAGAGCCCGCACAGAGCTCTTCGAGCACCGCAGGCGTGTGATGGACGCGGCGACACGGGTCATCGCGATTTCGGAGTCCACCGCGGCTGAGCTTGCCCGGTTCTATCCCGGGTGCGAAGACAAGACCCGTGTGGTGCACTGGGGGTGGGAACACCTGCGGCGGGCGGAGGCGCCCAAGGGCGAGTCTCCACAAGAGCCCTACGCGATGGTGGTGGGGGACCGTACCCAGTACAAGAATTTCCGCGTGGTGCTCGATGCGATGGACGAGAAGGCGTGGCCCGATGGGGTCGGGCTCGTGGTCGTGGGGCCGGCATGGCGTGCGACCGAGGGGTTCCGCGTCGAGTTACTGTCCAAACGGCACAAGGTTCGGCACGCCGGGCGTGTGAGCGACGAGGAGCTGGCGCGGCTGTATTCCGGGGCGAGCTGCGTGATCTCCGCCTCGCTGATGGAGGGCTTCGGGTTCCCGGTGCTCGAGGCGCAAGCGGCGGGCACCCCGCTGGTGTGCAGCGATATCACGGTGAACCACGAGGTCGCCGGCGACGGTGCGGTCCGGTTCGATCCCGGGCGCCCCGATCAGCTCGCGGCCCGCGTCGGTGAGGTGCAAGGGCGGGGCGTGCGCGCGGGGCTGATCGAGGCCGGGCGAGCGAACCTTGCCCGGTTCTCGTGGGACCGGTGCATCGCGGAGACGGTCGCGGTGTACGAAGAAGCGGTAACGCACGGGTAGCCTTGCGCGGAGCTGCTCAGACGGGCATCACACGCTCGGCCCAGTTCATGAGGTTGTGCTCGCCGAGGATTCTTTTGCGTGCTTCGGCGATCGCCTCGACCCGCTGTGCCCACAGCCCGGGGTTTGCCAGCGCGTCCCGCACAGCCTGAACACCCGCCTCGCCCAGGTCGGGGAGACGGATGAACGAATCGGTGGGGATCATGGAGTCCGCAGCGGTCGAGCCGTAGTACAAAGGCAGCGACCAGCACAAGAGCGGGTCCCACAGCTTCTCTGAAACATAGTGCTCGCCCGAGGCATCGTTCTCGATCGCGAGTGTGAGCTTTGCGGCCCGGAGGGGAGTGGCCTTGGAGTTGACCGAGCCCGAAGAACCGAGTTTCGGGTCAAGGCCACGCCCGAAGAGGTCGAGCGGGACACCGACGTCGCGGAGGCGAGCGATGAATTCCAGCCGATCGGTGTGCCCTGGATAGGTTCTGGTTCCCGAAGTCACGCACACGAGGTCCATCGGCTTGTCTTCGATCTGGGGTGGTGATTCGGCCAGGAGAGCCGAGGCGGATTCGGCAAACGACCAGGTCGCGGGCAGACGGATCTGATGTGTGCACCGGGGATCTGGCCCGTACACCTGCCCGCACATGCGGTGGGCCGCGTCGTACCATTCGTCACCGAAGGCGCTCTCGGGTTCGTACACGAGCAGCGTGATCTCCGATGGGTCTTTCTGCAAGAACCCGAACCGCATGGCGGTTTTTTCGCGCCGGTAGTGGGCTTTGCCGCGGAGTTTTAGCAGGCGTTTTTGCAGGTACGATACGTTGGGTTCGCTGCGCCTGCTTGACGGGAGTGTCAAGCAGAGCACATGATCAACGTCGAGTTCTCGCTGCAAGAACCGGAGCCGACCGTGGCGGCCCATGGGACCGGTGGTCTGCCAGAGGTAGCAGTCCGCGTCGTCGTACCCCCAGACAAACAGCCCGATGAGGCTCGGGTTGTCGCTCATCCCATCGAGACCTGGGCGCTGCGGTCGCTCATCGGGCTGTACGGCTTGCCGTGCGGCCCGACGTACTCGGCCTTGGGGCGGAAGAGCCGGTTGTCCTCGAGCTGCTCGAGCACGTGCCCGGCCCAGCCCGAGATGCGAGAGAGCGCGAACATCGGGGTGAACAGGTCGAGCCTGAGCCCGATGCAGTGGTACGTGGTGGCGCTGTAGAAGTCGACGTTGGGGTAGATGCCCTTGGCCGCGACCTCACGCTCCATGATCTTCTCGATCGCGTTGGACTTCTCGTAGAGGTCGGAGTTCCCGGTGTCGTCGGCGAGCTGCTTGGCCAGCGCCATCAGCTCGCTGGCGCGGGGGTCCTTGGCCTTGTAGACCCGGTGCCCGAAGCCCATGACCTTCTCTTTGCGGGCCAGCTTGCCCATGACGTAGTCCTCGGCGTCGCTTACGCTGGGGATCTCGTTGAGCATCTTCATGACGCCCTCGTTGGCCCCGCCGTGCAGCGGGCCGCGGAGCGAGCCGATGGCGCCGGTGATGGCCGAGTACATATCGCTGAGCGTCGAGATGATGACGCGGGCGGTGAAGGTCGAGTTGTTGAGCCCGTGGTCGGCGTGGGTGATCATGCAGATGTCGAAGGCCCGGGCCATCGCCTCGGTCGGGCGCTCCCCGTTGAGCATGTACATGAAGTTCTCAGCGAAGCTGAGCGACGGGTCGGGCGCAACGGCCTCGAGCCCGCGGCGGTGCCGGTCGAACGAGGCGACGATGCTCGGGGCGCACGCCAGGATGTTCAGGGCCTTCTCGCGGGCCGCGGCGGGGTCGATCGCGTTGGGCGATTCGTCGTACATCGCCAGCGCGCTCGCCATCGTGCGGAGCATGTGCATCGGCTCGGCGGTCCGGGGCAGCGAGGTGATCTGGGCGTGCATGCCCTCGGGCATCTCGTACCGCTTGCGGAGCTCGGCGGTGAACTCGGACAGCTCTTGCTCGGAGGGCAGCCGCTTGTTCCAGAGCAGGAAGACGGTCTCTTCGAAGGTGGAGTGCTTGGCCAGGTCGCCGATGGCGATGCCGACGTATTCGAGGACTCCGTTGACGCCGTCGATGTAGGACATCTCGGTCTGGGAGGCCACGATTCCCTCAAGGCCCTTGATATAGGTGCTCGTTGTCATGTTGCGTCCTCCGGATCGCTCGAATTGGGTCACTGCGGGCCCGCCGAGCCGTACGCCCGTCGGGCACGGACTATAGGGGCGCTACGGACCGAGCCTCTACCCGCGCCGGCCGAACAGACCGAGAAACGGGCACGAAAACCGCTTTCACGGGTCGGTCCGGGGCGGGTCGCTACCATCCGCCCGTGATCATCCCACTCTCACCAGACCTCCCGCTCCGCCGAACCCCCTGGGTGACCAGCCTGCTCATCGGGTCCAACGTGCTGATCCACGCCGTGATGGTCGCGATCCGGGGCTCGGACCCCGAGCTGGCCAACCGGATTCTCGATCGGCTCGCGGTCGTCGGCGGCTCGAGATTCGAGTGGTTCCAGCTGCTCAGCTCCGCCTTCTTGCACGGCGGGATCCTGCACCTGGCCGGCAACATGGTCTTCCTGTACGCCTTCGGGCGGGCGCTGGAGGATCGGCTCGGGTGGCTCAAGTATCTGGTGTTCTATCTGCTCGCTGCGGCCGCCAGCGGCGGGGCCCACATCGCCTTCGAAAACTCACCGGCAATCGGGGCTTCCGGGGCGATCGCAGGCGTCACCGGGGCCTTCCTGGTCCTGTTCCCCCGCACGCGGATCAAGTGCTTCTACATCCTGGGCGGGATCATCCTCGCCCCGGCGTGGTGGATCATCGGGCTGGGCATGGCCTGGAACCTGCTGATGATCAACAACAACGACAACATCGCCCGCGTGGCTCACCTGGGCGGGTACGCCTTTGGGTTCGCTGCAGGGATGGGGCTGCTCTGGCTCAAGCTCGTCCCGCACCAGCCGTATGACCTGTTCACCACGGTGAAGCAGGCGAACCGCCGTCGGCAGATCAAGGCGGCTATGGCTTCCACCGCGGCCCGCCCGATCAATCGTCCCGACGCCCCGCGAGTGGCCGACCCCCAGACCGAGGCGCTGGCCAAGGCCCGGGCGAAGGTCTCGCTGGCGATCTCGGGCGGGGACCTGGACGCCGCGGTCGAGGCCTATCGAGCCCTGTGCGCCGAGTTCCCCGACTCGGTCGCGGCGACGACGCTGTCGCGGAACGCGCAGTACCGCCTGGCGAACCACCTGTACGCGGTCGGGCTCTACGACGAGGCCGCCGCGGCGTGGACCCGGTTTCTGGAGGTCTATCACAAGGACGCCGAGGCGGACGGCGTGCGGGTGCTGCTGGCCCGGATCCTCGCCGACCACGTCGGGCAGCCCGAGCAGGCCCGCCAGCAGTTGCAGCGGGTGATCGACAAGGGCACCAACGACGAGATGAAAACGATCGCGCAGGACGACTTTGCCGAGTTGTGCGCCGAGTTCCCGAGACTCAAGGAGACCAAGGCATGAGCAGCACGCACCGAACACGGATCAAGGTCTGCGGCATCCGAGACCACGAGGCGGCCCGGGTCGCTGCCCAGGCCGGGGCCGACACGATCGGGTTCATCTTTGTCGAGGGCTCGCCGCGGTATATCGAACCGCGTGAGGCGGTCGGGATCATGATGAGCCTCCCGCCGCTGGTCTCGGCGGTCGGCGTGACGCAGGATCTCTCTGTGGACGAGTTCTGCGATCTCGAGGAGGCCTGCCCGACGCCGATCTCGCAGCTGCACGGCGCCGAGGACGAGAAGACCGTCCGCGCCTGCGGGCCCGGCGTCATCAAGGCCTTCAAGTACGAGGAGGTCACCATCGCCTCGCGCCTCAAGAAGTGGGGGGCGATCGAGGAGGTGGACGCGGTGCTCATCGACGGCGGGGACGGGGGCGAGGGCACCGCGCTGGACTGGGACGCGCTGAGCGCCCACCTTGAGGGGTTTGCCAAGCCGGTGTTTCTCGCCGGCGGGCTGACCCCGGAGAACGTGGGCGAGGCAATCGCCCGGGTGCGGCCGTACGCCGTGGACGTGTCGAGCGGGGTGGAGTCGTCGCCGGGCGTGAAGGACCACGACAAGATCCGGGCGTTTGTGCGGGCGGTGCTCGCTGCGGACGCCGCGGGTTAATCGACCGACCGATCGATCGACCGATCGATCGACCGGGCCCAGATGACCAGGCGGTCGAGGGTCGCGGACTCGTCGAGTTCGTCCGTCTCAAGAACAACGTCAGCTATCGCCCGGTAGAGCGAGTCTCGCTGCGTGAACAGCTCGCCGATCTCCTCGAGCGTGCCCTTGCCGGTGAGCGAGGGGCGAGACTCGGTGTCGGTGGTCGCCAGGCGGGCGGCGAGGGTCTGGGGCGTGGCTCGCAGATAGACGACCGAGACGGCGCCGGCTGACTGGGCCTCGCGGAGCTGCTGCTCGGCCCCGGGTGCGGTGGGGGTGCCGCCGCCGAGGGCGAGCACGCCGCCCGATCGGTGAGCCCGCTCGTGCGTCAGCGCGTCGGCCAGGGCTCGGGCCTCGGCCTCGCGGAAGACGGCCAGCCCGTGCTCGCGGATCGCCTCGCCCGCGGAGGTCTGTTGCATCGCTTCGGCGGTCAGGTCGTCGAGGTCCACGAAGGCCCGCTCGAGGCGTTTGGCGAGCGTGTGGCCCAGCGTGCTCTTGCCCGAGCCCCGAAGCCCGAGCAGCACGAGGGTCGCGGGCTGGCGCGGGGCGGTCACGCTCAGGCCTTCACGCGGCTCATGTACGAGCCGTCCTCGGTCGAGACCCTGATCTTCTCGCCCTCGGTGATGAAGGGGGGCACGCGGGTCTTGAGCCCGGTGTCGCACACGGCTTCCTTGAGCTGGTTGGTCGCGGTCGCGCCCTTGATGCCCGGCTGGGTCTCGGCGATGGTGAGCTCGACGCTCGAGGGCAGCTCGACGGAGACGGGGTTCTCGTCGTGGAACATGACGGTGCAGGTGGAGTTGGGGGCGAGGTAGAGGATGATGTCGCCGAGCAGGGCTCCGGGGAGCTCGACCTGGTCGTAGTCCTTGGTGTCCATGAAGGTGCCGCCGCCGGCGCCGTCGGAGTAGAGGAACTCCATCTCCCGCTTGTCGAGGGTGGCGCCGTCGATGTTGTCGGTGACGCCGAAGCGTTTTTCCTGGGTGCCCGAGCCGTCCACGGCCCGCATCTTGGCCTGGGTGTAGGCGGGGCCCTTGCCGGGCTTGACGTGCTCGGTCTTGACGATGACGTAGAGCTTGCCATTGAGGTTGACCGCGACGCCGGGCTTGAGATCGTTGGACTTCATCGGGAATTTCCGTTCGAGGCAGGGGGTTGTGTGTGGGCTTGTGGGGGGGGCGGGTAGGATGCCCAAGCCGGGTTCGGGGCGGATGATAAGCCCGCCAGAGCCCGTAAGACACCCCGCTGGAGACCTCTCGATGCCGATCCATGCCACACGCCGGTCGTTTCTTGCCAGCACACTCGCCACGACCGCCGGGCTGGCGCTCGGTCCGATAGCCCTGGCGCGGGCATGGAAACGAGGATCCGACGGGCTGATCCTACCCTGGGACGAGCTCTCGCCCGGCGTGCACGCCATGATCGATCAGGCCACGGGCGGCAATGTCGCCGTGGTCGGGTCTCAGGGCGAGGCGCTGGTGATCGACACGAAGTTCCCCTACCTCGGCGAGGCGATCCGGACCGACGCGGGCACGCTGGGCGGAGAATCGATCACGCTCATCAACACCCACCACCACGGCGACCACACCGGGGGCAACTCGGCCTTCCGCAGCGGGGACAACGCCGTCACGGGGCTGGCGCACACCAACGCGGTCGAGCGGATCGAGGGGCAGGTCCAGAACTACAAGTCCGCAGCCGCGGGCGGGCCCCGCCAGGCCAACGACTTCGCCCCGGACAACGAGCGGCTCAACGAGATGGCCCGGGCGATGGCGACCCGCGCCGACGCACTCACCGCGACGGATTGGACACCCAGCCTCGGGCTCGGCAACTCGGGCACCATCACCGTCGGCGAGACCGAGATCGCCTACGCCCATCACGGCCCGGGGCACACCGACAACGACCTGGTGCTCAGCATCGACGGCGGGCGAGTCATCCACACCGGCGATCTGGTCTTCAACGGGCTGCACCCGTTCTTCGATCCGGCGGGCGGCGTGACCGCACGCGGCTGGATCGGATCGCTCACCCACGTTCTCAAGGCGTGCGACGCGGAGACCGTCGTGATCCCCGGGCACGGGCCCAAGGGCGGTCGCGAGACTGTGAGCGCCCAGATCGCGTACCTCGAGCGGCTCATCGACGCGGTGCAAGCCGAGCTCGACGCGGGGACCTCCAAGGCCGACGCGCAGGAGAAGTCGTGGGGCTTCATGGACGGGCTGGGGTTTGCGAGCATCCGGGGCCGGGCGATCGGCGCGGTCTACGACGAGCTGGCGGGCTGAGCCGCGGCCCGGTCACCTCGCGCCGGGCTCGAAGACGAAGTTGTTGCAGTACTCACCGGTGCCGTAGGTCTGGTCACGCACCGCGTCGAACTCGCTCACGGGGTGCAGCGAGCCGCCCTTGAAGTAGAGCGTCTTGTAGCCCAGCGGCTCGAAGCAGTCGCGCAGTCGTTCGACGCCGCTTTTTTCGTGCCCGCCCTTCTGGTGTTGCAGCTCGCACTCGCACAGCACGGTGGGCCGAAACTTCTTGAGGAACTCGCCCGCGGCGGCGAACACCGCGACCTCGTGCCCCTCGACATCGCACTTGATGAAGTCGCACCGGTCGAGCTTGTGCGCCTCGGCGAGCCCGCTCAGCGAGATCGTGGGGACCTCATCGACGCGGCCGGTCTCGCCGCCCGCGAACCCGGTGAGCGAGGCCCCGTGCGAGGGGCCGTCCTTGGTCCGCACCGAGAGCCGCCCGGTGCCTTCGGAGTCTGAGATCGCGGCCCATCGGACCTGGCACTGCGGGCGGCTGGCGACGAGTTGGGTCAGTCGGTCGGCGAGCTGCTTCTGCGGCTCGATCGAGACCAGGGTGCCGCGGCGGCCGACAGACTCGGCAAGCCAGTAGGTGTACCCGCCCTTGTGCGCGCCCAGATCAATCGCGGTGTTGCCCCGAGCGATCGTGCGGCGGACGTAGGACACCTCGGCGGGGTCGAGCTTCACGCGGTACTTCCACGCACGGACCGCGAGACGGAGTTTCTGGTTGAGCAGGCTCATCGGCGGAGGGTAGCGCGGTGCTGGGGTGCTTGCCGATGGACGGCTCGCCGCCGAGCGATGACGCGGGCCGACTGCAACCCGCCGTGAAATCCGGGGGTACGTAGGCGGAAGAAGCGGTCAGCAACTCGAGAGGGATCCAAATGAAGCACGCCATCGCAGCCGTCATCGCGTTAACCACACTCTCCGGGGCAGCCCTGGCTCAGGCCGAGGCCGCCCCCAAGGCCGAGGCGGCCCAGCCCGTCCTCAAGCACCACGCCCCGGCGGCGGGCGCGGTTGTGATTCGGCCCGGGCACCCGGACCTGGACGTGTCGCGTGTGCAGCCCTTTGTGCAGGACTGGAGGATCGCGTTCCCGCAAGAGGACGGGAGTGTGAAGTATGGCATCACGCTGCACAACACGCTCGAGAGGATCGAGGGCGGCACGCTCTGGATGTTCCGCAGCGAGATGAGCATGGGCGGCACAGAGATCTTCTACGAAGTCGTCTGCGACGCCACCACGCTCGCGGCGGTCCGGCAGAGGCAGCCCGACCCCAAGGGCGATATCGAGGTCGTGTTCGAGCACGGCCGTATTTTCGGCACCATCCAGCGCCCCGAGGACGCCGAGCCGCAGGAGCTCTCGATCCCGATCGACGGCCCGATGTTCCAGTCGTCGCTTGCATCGATGGTGTTTGGGTGCCTGCCGCTCGAGATCGGGTATGCCGCGTCGATCCCGTCGGTGGATTTCCACGAGTCCGAGACGGGGTGGATGTCGATCGAGGTGACGGCGCTCGAGCCCGTGACGGTGTACGAGGGGTTGGTCGCCGACGCGTACAAGGTGTCGGTGGCGCAGCTGGGCGACACCGCCTCGGTGCGGTGGATCACGACCGATCCCGCGCAGCAGGCGCGGTTCGAGTTTGGCGCGGGCGGCGGGGGGTACTGGCAGCTCATCGACCCCGCCGAACTCGAGGCGGAAGCCGAGACGGCACCCGAGGGCTGAGCGGGCCTCATCTCCGAGCGATCACCCGCACCGAGTCGTACTTCTTTTCAGGCCTCGAGAGCGCGGTCCGTGCGAGCAGGCCCGCCTGGCCCCGTGAGGTTGTGAAGCGAGCGGGCTTGTCGGGCTCAAGCGCGGACGCGATGTGGCGTTCTGCGTCGGCCCAGGGCTTCTGGAACTGCCGGGTGTAGCCCACGAATTCGGTGCGTTCGACCGTGAGCCCTGCCCGCTCGACGGCCGCGACCAGGCTGGCCCTGGTGAAAAAGTTCAGGTGGCGCGGCACATCGAGCCAGTGCCAGCAGTCGCCGGCGCGTGTGAGCCCGATCGCGTCGTTGTTGGGCACCTCGACCACGAGCACGCCGCCGGGCTTGAGGGTGGACGCGGACTGCTCGAGTGCTCGGTGAACATCCAGCGTGTGCTCGAGCACGTGGCTGAGCAGCGCAAGGTCAAAGGCACCACGCTCGACCGAGTCGGGCAGGCTCTCGCACAAACCGTCGATCGCTCTGATGCCTCGCTGTTCGATGACGGCGCGGGCCTTGGGATCGGTCTCGACCGCGACGACGCCTGCGCCCGCATCAACGAGCATCTGCGAGTAGACGCCCGAGCCGGCACCAAGGTCTACCGCGCGGGCATGGGCATCGGGCAGCCATCGTTTGAACCAGTCCGTGTCGAACGAGAGATCGGTGTCGAGTTGCCACGCGATGCGTTCGAGGATTTTTCGCCCGAGGCTTCGCGGTGCCGGTGCCGAGCCGTCGGCGTTGTGCGTGTAGTACTCCACGTCGTAGAACGCAGCGATCGACTCTGGTATGGGCCTGGGGTTGAGCCATCCGATGGAGCAGGTGTCGCACCAGTCGAGCTTGTGTGGGCCTGTTCCCGGCCGGCGCCAGTCGTCGGGGACCCGCAGCCAGGGGTGGCCCGGCGAGTCGCACAACGGGCAGGTTGAAGAATAATCGTTCATCGCTGCACTCATCGGCACAGCGGCGGGGGCGGCGTGATCGGAGCCGAGTGCTTTGGACGTTGAATCAATCGCCTGCGTTCACCGTCAGCTCCGCCCTGGTTTCATCGGCCTTCTCGATGTGCAGCCGCTGCGTCCGGTGCTTGGACCAGTCGCTCACCTGCAGGTCCGG
Organism: Phycisphaerales bacterium; assembly: GCA_047620485.1. Taxonomy (GTDB): domain Bacteria; phylum Planctomycetota; class Phycisphaerae; order Phycisphaerales; family UBA1924; genus JBLHKT01. The sequence continues at coordinate 67,105 of JBLHKT010000002.1, forward strand.
GCTCTCTTGGCCGTCCTGCACGCGGAGCACGTCGTACGAGTTGTCGCGCTGGGCGGGCATGAACCCGGCGTCGCGGATGAGCCTGCACAGCACCGCCTCATCCAAGCAGTACGTCGTGCCGGCGCTGGAGACGACGTTCTCTTCCATCATCACGCTGCCCATGTCGTTGGCACCAAACTTGAGCCCCATCTGCCCGACGTGCGGCCCCATGGTGACCCAGCTCGCACCGATCGAGTAGATGTTGTCGAGCAGCAGGCGGCTGGTGGCCTGGGCACGCAGGTAGGGCGTCGCGCCAGCGAGGCGAAGGCGGCGTCCAAAGTCCGGGTGGTCGTTCTTGGTGCCGGTGCCCTCAAGATTCGCAGCCGCATCGCCCGGGAAAACCCCGTCGTCTCCGGGCTGAGGCCATTCCTTGACGCGGCCAAGCGCGGTGTTGTCCGACTGGAAGGGCCATGAGATGAAGGCGGTGTAGTGCCCGCCCGTCGCGGGCTTGGCCACGCTCGGGTCGCCCGCGACATCGCCGGGCACGTTCCCGGTACCAAAGTCCATCAACGCTTTGTCCTGCCACTTGCGGACCAGCCCGAGGTGGTGCACGCGGTCGGCCAAGCCTTCGATGTGCCCGAACATCATCGTCGCGCTGGTGTACATGCCCAGCGAGTGGGCGACGTACATCGTCGTCAGCCACGCCTCGGCGTCGCACTTGCCCATGCCGATTTTTTCGCGGACCGCGGGCGCGAAGATCTCGCCGCCGCCGCCGGGCAGGGAATCGAGGCCGGCCTCTTGCAGCCGCACCATGACCCAGCGCAGCTTGGCCTCGAGGTCCTTGCCGGGGGGGGTGAAGAAGTTGACGAACTCGATGAACTCGGGCGGGCTGAAGCCGTGCACGTGGATGTGGGGGAATCGTTCCTTGATGCCGCGCAGCAGGTTGAGGTACCAGTCGAGGCCCAGCTCGGGGTTCATGCCGCCCTGCATGAGGATCTGGGTGCCGCCGATGGCGTCGAGCTCGGCGATCTTCTCGTAGAGTTGCTCGTACTCGAGCGTGTAGGAATCGTGGTCGTCCGCGGTGCGTTTGAACGCACAAAAGATGCACTTGGCGGTGCAGATGTTGGTGTAGTTGATGTTGCGGTCGATGACGTAGGTGCGGAGCGAGTCGCCATGGATCGCTCGGCAGCGGGCATCGGCCCATCGCCCAAGCTCGGCCATCGGGAGTGATTTGAGGGTGTCGAGCCCCTGCTGGAGTGTGAGGCGGGCCTCGCCGCGGGCGACCGCGGCCAGCAGGCCGGCATCGTCGAACTCCAGGTTTTTGTGCTCTGTGGGCGGTTGGTAGATGGTGCTCATCTCGCCTTCTCCTGATGCGATCGGGTCTCTGATCTCGGGGCCTCGGCGTCGTGCTCGGCTTGGAGGTTGGTTTCAAGAATCATTGAAATCGTACGCCGCCGGCCCGTGAATCTCGACCGGGGCGGCGCGATTCTGGTCGCCCTATGCCCCTAGGCTGGGCCTATGAAGGTCGCGCTGCTCAACTGTTCGCCCCTGCCCGAGCCGGACCCGGACGAGGCCCCGCTGCTGGCGGCCTTGAAGGCTGCGGGTCACGAGGCGCAGACCGTCGCGTGGAACACGAGCGAGCCGGGCGAGCTCGCCCCCTTTGATGCGGTTCTGCCGCGGGCGACATGGGACTACTACCACGATCTGGAGTTGTTCTTGGAGTGGTTGCGGGTTGCCGCGACTCACACGACGCTGCTCAACCCGCTGGCGGTGGTGCGGGCCAACGCGTACAAGGGGTACCTGCCAGACCTGGCGGCTCGGGGCGTCGCGACGGTGCCGACCCGGATCGTGCGGCGCGGGGCCGAGGGGGGCGGGGGGGCCGGGGCCTCGGTCCTGTCGATCGCTCGCGAGCGGGGCTGGTCGGAGCTGGTCATCAAGCCGACGGTCGGTGCGGGTTCGTTCCTGGCACTGCGGACGACGGCCCAGGACCCGGCGGCGCAGGCCCACCTGGACGCGATCCTGGCGGGCCGCGACGCGATGGTGCAGCCGTTTGTTCGCTCCGTGGCGACGAGCGGAGAGCGTTCGATCGTGTGCTTCGCCGGCGAGCCCTCGCACGCGGTGCACAAGATGCCGCGGTTCAAGGGCGAGGACGAGTTGGTGAAGGCCGCCGATCTCACGCCCCGGCTGGAGTCGTTCTCGCGATCGGTGCTCGAGGCGGCGGGCGTGACGGGGCTGCTGTATGCGCGGGTGGACTGTTTCGAGGCTGAGGACGGCTCGCCGATGCTCTCGGAGCTTGAGCTGATTGAGCCGTCGCTGTTCTTCGGGCTCGCGCCCGGGTCCGCCGAGCGGCTGGTGCGGGCCCTGGAGTCTCGGGCCCTGGAATCTTCGGTGGATCGGGCCGCTCGCTGAGTCGGGTTGGGGCGGGATTCGGGATTGAGAATTCTGGCGCGCGGAATAGAATGATGTGTACGGAGTGACGAACTTCACCCGCCCGTGGGGGCTTTGGGGGGGGAAGGGGTTGTTGCCATGTCGCGTTCCAGCTTGAGGTTTTCTCGCCTGCTTGAGTCCGCCGATGTTGTGGTCCGAGGGGGGCGTCCGTGGGACCCGGTCGTGCTCGACGATCGGCTCTACCACCGGGTTGCGCGGCGAGGTCTCACGGGCTTGGGCGATGCGTACATGGATGGGTGGTGGGAGTGCGAGGCGCTCGACCAGATGCTCGTGCGGTGTCTGCGGGCGGACCTGCCCGCCCGGCTGCGGTTCACGTGGCCCGTGCTGCGGCGGTACGCGATCGAGCGGCTGTTCAACCTGCAGAAGCCCCGCAGCGCTCGGCGAAACGCCGGCTCGCACTACAACCGGGGCAACGACCTGTTCGAGCGGATGCTCGACGGGCGGCTGGTCTATTCCTGCGGGTTCTGGGAGGGCGCGAGCACGCTCGACGAGGCCCAGGAGAACAAGCTCGAGCTGATCTGCCAGAAGCTCGGGCTGGAGCCGGGGATGCGGGTGCTCGATATCGGGTGCGGGTGGGGGGGCTTTGCGGGGTACGCCGCCGAGCGGTACGGGTGCGAGGTCGTGGGGGTGACGGTCTCGAGCGAGCAGGCCCAGTATGCCTCGGCCCGGTACGTGTCGCTGCCCGTGGAGATTCAGTTGCGTGACTACCGCGAGGTCGATGAGCCGTTCGACCGTGTGGTCTCGGTCGGGATGTTCGAGCACGTGGGGCCCAAGAACTACGCGGCGTACATGCGGGTGGTCCGCCGGTGCCTGAAGGGCGACGGGCTGTGCCTGCTGCACTTCTTCGCGACGCAGCGGCCGTGGCCGAACCTGCTCGATTCGGAGGTGCTGTGGGTGTCCAGGCACATCTTCCCCGGGTTCGTGGTGCCGACGCTGGGGCAGGTGGGCGGCGCGGTCGATGGGCGGTTTGTGACCGAGGACCTGCACAACTTCGGGGCGGACTATGACCCCACGCTCATGGCGTGGTTCGACAACTTCGACCGCCGATGGCCCGAGCTGCGCGACCGCTACAGCGAGCGGTTCTACCGGATGTGGAAGTACTACCTGATGCTGTCGGCCGCGGCGTTCCGCTCACGCAAGTACCAGCTCTGGCAGCTGGTGCTGTCCAGGCACGGCGTGCCGGGTGGGTATCGCTCGCGGCGTGGGCTGGGGCTGTTTGAGGCGTGCCCGTTCGAGACGCATCCGGCCGAGGCACAGGCCGCCAAGGCACCGTTGGTCGAGGCCCGCTCGGTCCAGAATAGCGGGTTCTCGCAGGCCGCCTCGGCTCAGCACGCGTCGGTCTAGCCCCGCGGGTGGTGGCTCTTGATCACTTCTTTGAGCCTGCCCTGGTCCACGTGGGTGTAGATCTGCGTGGTCGTGATGTCGGCGTGCCCGAGCAGGTCTTGCACAATGCGAAGGTCGGCCCCGCCGCTGAGCAGGTGCGTCGCGAAGCTGTGGCGCAGCATGTGCGGGTGCACGTGCCCCAGCCCGGCGAGCTTGGCGTACCGCTTGACGATCTGCCAGACCCGGACTCGGTCGATCGGGCGTGCGGTCTTGGAGAGGAAGACCCGCCCCTTGTCGCGCCGCTCGGCGGCGCGTTCTGCGGTGATGAGCAACGGGCGGCAGTCCTTGAAGTACCGGGCGAGCGCGTCGATCGCGGGCGTGCCCATCGGGACCATCCGCTGCTTGTCGCCCTTGCCGGTGACGCGGACGAGCCGCATCTCGCTCATGATGTCGCTGAGGGAGAGGGCCCCGACCTCGCTGGCCCGCAGGCCGCAGGCGTACATGAGCTCGAGGATGGCGCGGTCGCGCATCCAGAGCGGCGGGCTGACAGGCTGTTTGCCGGGCGGCGTGTCGGGCTCTCGGGCGGCCTCGACGAGCGTGCGCATCTGCTTTGGGCTCAGGACGCCGGGGAGTCGTTTCCACTTGGTGGGCTGGTCGAGGTGGGCCGCGGGGCTGGACTCGATTTTGCCGTTGGCTTCGAGAAAGCGGAAGAAGACCTTGATGGTCGCCAGGTGCCGGGCGAGCGTCGCCGGGGCGGCGGCCCGGTCGCGCGAGAGCATCCGCAGGTGCTCGGAGAGGTGGCGTGCTCCGATGTCGGTTACGGAGTTCACGCCGTGGTCGGCCAGGTCTTGCATGAGGTCTCGGAGGTCGCGGGCGTAGGCCTCGAGGGTCGCCGGGAGCAGGCCGCACTCGACGCGGGCGTAGACGAGGTAGTCGTCCAGGGCGCGGCCGAGGTCGGGGGGGAGCTGCGAGATGGCTTTGGCGTGGCTCATCGGCTATGACGTTGTGTCGGCGGCCCGCGGGCGGAGGGATGAACCATGAGTCTATAAAAAGAGCCCCGGTTCGTAAGAACCGGGGCCCTCGGAGACGTTTCCCGAACGGAGGAACGGCTTATCCGAGCAGCGAGAGGACGTTCTGCGGCTGCTGGTTAGCCTGGGCCAACGACGAGGTCGAGGCCTGGACCAGGATCTGGTTTCGGGTCAGCGAGGCCGTTTCCTTGGCGAAGTCGGCGTCACGGATGACAGACTCAGCGGCGGTCGTGTTCTCGATGGTGATCCCGAGGCTTCGGATGGTCGCACCGACGACGTTCTTCTGGAACGCACCGAGACGGCCACGGGTGGATGACACGTTCTTGACCGCGGCGTCCACGATCTTCTGAGCGGTGGAGAGGGCGGCGTCGTCGCCGGTGACCACGTTGAAGGCCTTGCCCTTGGACAGGTCGTCGAGGTACCCGACGTCGGAGTTGCCGAGCTTGCGGGTGGAGATGTCCCCGATACCCAGCGAGACCTTGCCGGCGATGTTGACGTCGCCGGCGAGCTGGAAGTCGGCACCGCCGCCGGTGATGGTCATGGCGGAGACCGCACCGAGGGTCTGGGAGGTCGTGTCGTCAAGGGTGAACGCAACATCGAGGAAGTCGGTGTTGATGGACATCTCCTTGCCGTTGCCGGTGGCGACGATGCCGTTGATGGTGCCGGCGATGTCCTGGCCCTCATCGGAGATGCCGTTGGAGGCGGCCGATGAGCTGAAGGTGGTGGCCGTGCCGGTGGCGGCGGTGAAGTCGCCGGCGGTGAGGGCGTAAACGCCCAGGGAGTTGCCCGAGCCGTTGTCAACGATGCCCGCGTCGTCATTGATCTTGACGCTGGTGAAGGCCTCGGAGCCGAAGGTCGAGCTGGAGAGCGTCACGCCGGTGCCGGACACGGCGGCTTCGACGCCGGTGACCTCGGTGAAGCTGTTGATCGCCGCAGCGACCTGGCCCAGGGTCTGGTTGGAGCTGAAGCTCAGCTCGCGGCTGCCCTCGGTGCCGGTGATCTCGATGGTGAAAGTACCGCCGGTATCACCCAGGCTGATCTCGCCGGCGGTGCCCGTGGCGTTGGCCCCGAGCTCGACGAACAGACCGGCCTTCTGGGCCGACTGGGTGACGATCGCGTCAACGTCGAGCGTCGAGCTCTCGAACTTGGCGCCGTTGACCTGGAAGTCGGTGACGCCCGAATCGACCGCGGTGGTCTTGTAATCGAAGTTGCCGTTGAGCAGCTTGATGCCCTGGAAGGACGAGGAGCCGGAGATCCGGTCCACGGTCTGCAGGATGGAGTCGATCTGGAGCTGGTTGGCTTCCTTCTCCTCGCCGGAGAGGCCGGCGGAACTGGCCGAAGCGGTCAGCAAGCCCTGCAGCTCGGTGAGCAGCGAGGAGATCTCCTGGAGGCCACCCTCAGCAATGTTGACCACCTGGTCAGCACGCTCGGAGTTGGTGACCGCGGCGTTGAGCGAACTCAGGTCGCTGCGGAGGTTCTCACTGGCGATCAGGCCTGCAGGGTCATCCTTACCACGGTTGATCCGCAGACCCGTGGACAGACGCTCGAGAGCGGTACCCAAGGACTTGTTGTTCTGGCCCAGAACACGCTGGGCGGTGAGTGACGCGATGTTGGTGTTGATGCGACTCATGGGAAAACTTCCTCCGTGAACTTCAATGGACGGGAGCCCGAGGTGGGTCCGTCACTTCCTGGTTCGGGAACTCGACGAACGCCGCCGAGCGTGACTTGGACCCGTCTCCAGGGCCCTGATTCAACACCGGATCCGTCCGGTGTCATCCGTGACGACCTCCCGGAGGAGTGCCGACGCAGCGAGATCGTCCCGCTGGAATCGCGAGTTAAGTCAACACCTCAAATTCATTGCGGATTACCCCAGATGTCATCCCCGATTCTCGGACCGCGCAAGAAAACACCCCGGGGAGACCCGGGGTGTGGTGGGGAGCATCGAGGTTGTTTCGGGGATTAAAGCCCCGTTTTGGACCCTTGGGGGCGGTTCTTGGCCGATCAGCCCAGCAACTGCAGCACGGACTGGGCACTCTGGTTGGCCAGCGAGAGCACCGAGGTGCCCGCACTCTGGAGAATCTGGGCCCGGGTCAGCTCGCTGGTCTCGGACGCGAAATCGGCGTCCTGGATGAGGCTGCGGCTGGCGGTCAGGTTCGCGAACTGGGTCTGCATGCTCCGCTGGGAGGTGTTGAGCACGTTTCGCTCGAAGGCACCCAGGCGGCCCCGGAGGATGGAGACTTCGCCGATGGCACTATTAAGGATGTCCTGAGCCGCGGTGAAGTCGTTCTTGCGGGCGCTGGTCTGGATCGAGTTCGCCTTGCCCTCACTGAGGCTGGAGAGGAACTCGACGGTCCCGTTGATGGAGGTCGCCCCGAGCTTTGAGGCCACGACGGACTGGATGCCGATCGAGGTCTGCTGCTGGGAGTTGATCTCGGGGCCGATCTGGAAGAGCGAGCCGCCACCGGTGATGGTGAAGACCGAGCTGGAGGCGGTGGGGTCGGTGCCGAAGGTCTCGCCGAGCAGCAGCTCCATTGCCAGGGTTGGCGAGTTGATCGAGACCTCGAGCCCGTCGCCCGTGGCGAGGTTGCCGTTGATGAGAGCGGTGACGTCTCGCCCCTCGTCGCGGAGCTTGTCAGCGCCCGTGGAGAGGCTTGCGTTGCCCCAGTTCCAGGTGCCGTCGAGCAACGGGGTGTCCACGTTGCCCTCGAGGGCGAAGAACTCGACGGCGCCGGCCCCGGTGCTGGCGATTTTCTGGACGGAGACGAACTCGTCGGTCCCGTACGCGGCGCTCCGGAAGGCGAAGCCCATCGCCGAGTTGGCCGGGTCGATCAGCACGGCGGTGACGCCGGTGTTGGAGGACTGGGAGTTGACGGCGGCGACCATCTGGGTGACGGTCTGTGCCGAGGTAAACGAGATCTCGGCCGAGCCCTTGGACCCGCCGATGTCGAGGGTGAGCGAGTTGTCGAGCACGCCGGCGGTGATGATGCCCGAGTTGCCGTTCATAAAGAGCGAGGCCTTCTGGGCCGAGGCGATGACGTCCACATCGACCGAGAGGCTCTGGGCGCCCACGAAGCTGGCCGAGAAGATCTTTGACGTGGAGATCGCGGAGCTGGCGACGCCTGAGGTGACGAAGTCGAGGCTTCCGTCGAGCAGGTTGAGCCCGCCGAAGCTCGCCGTGTTGGCGATCCGGGTGATGGACTTGACCGCCGAGTCGATCTGGATCTGGTTGGCGGCCCGCTCCTCGTCGCTGCTGGCCCCGAGGTTGGCCGACTGCACGAGCAGCCCCTTGATATCGTTGAGCAGGTTGGAGACCTCGTTGAGCGATCCTTCGGTCGTCGAGATCACCGAGCTGGCTCGGTTCGCGTTGTTGATCGCAGCGCTGAGCCCGCTCAGATCCGTGGAGATCCGTTCCGAGATGATGACCCCAGCCGGGTCGTCCTTGCCTCGGTTGATCCGCAGCCCGGTGGAGAGTCGCTCGAGCCGTAGGTCGAGTTCTTGCCCAGTCCGGGCTAGGTTGGTCCTGGCGATAAGGCTGGAAACATTTGTGTTGATGCGAGCCATGGCAATCCTCCGTGATTGCGTTGGGTTTTTGCCTCGAGATCGTCCCGAGGCGTGGGGGGTTCAAAGATTCCTCATCCGTGAGAGTCGAGTTACCCGGTGTCTTTGCGGGCGGTGCCCGGGGGGTTGATCTGGGTTGGCGCTGGGGCCGGGGCGGGCCCGGCTTGGCGTGGTGGGGCCTGGAGTGGCGGGGGGTGGCGTGGGGGGGCCGAGGGGGTCGCCAGGCCGATGGCCTTGCGCCGTGCCTCGGCGGATCGCTTGGCGGGCCCGGGCCTCAGTCGGTCGAGGCTGGCCATGTCGCCCTCCCCGATCCTCGAGGCCTGGGCGTTCTCGCTGCGGATCGCCTCGTACACCTCTTTACGGTGGACGGCGATCTTGGTTGGCGCCGTGATTCCCAGGCGGACCTTGTCCCCCCGGATGTCAACGACGCTGATCTCGATCTCGTCACCGATCATGATCGTTTCGTCGCGTTGCCGTGATAACACCAGCATGGTGTCGGCTCCTTGTCTCGCATCCGTGCTAGGGCGCCCTCGAAACTGCGGAGGGTCCCTGAAGTTTTCATCGAGAGGGCCCGGGGGCCGTTCTCACAAGGCCGGGTGTGCCGTGCCCGCACCGGTCACGCGACGCGTGACGCGTTGGGACACCCACCGAACCCGAACCGAGATCCCGGCTAGGCGGTCGCGGCCCGCTGATCCGAGCCAACCTTCATCAGCACGTGGCGTGTCGTCCACCGCTTCTCGGCCAGGACGAGCTGCTCGCCCTGCTTGGAGAGGGTGTTGATCACCAGCGGCCCCTGGAGGTTGCCCGTGAGTTCTTGCTCGACCTTGTTGACGATGACGAACACCTGGGCATCGACCAGATCGGCCAGCCCAAGGTCCTCCATCTGCTCGGGCCGAACCGGCACCGAGTAGTCGTTCACGAACAGCGTGGGGTCGGTCACAACGAACGCGAGATTCGCGTCGTCTAGGCTCTGCAGCCAGAAGAACAGGGCGTCGTCGCCCGGTTGCAGAAGACAATACCGGGACTGACTCGGGAAACCGAGTAGGCCCTTCGGGAACGTGATCACGCGGTCCTCCGCGATCTCGATCACTCCGAAACGTGTGGTCCGCACTTCCATGTGTGCGCTCCGCTCTAATCGGCTGAACCCTTCGCGGATCAACTCCCGCCAGCTCCTCTGGCGGTCGACGTCCTGTCTTAAGCGTCCCCGCAGCCGATCTCGGGGGGCTCATCGATCCAAGAATCCGTCCCCCGGGCGCTAGCCCGAGAAACCCAACCCGGGGCGTTAGCCCAGGAAACTCAGCAGCGTCAGCTGTGAGCTCGTCGAGGCGATCTGAAGCCCCGCCTGCAACTGCACCTGAAGCAGCGACATCTGCGTCGCGGCGGCCGCGAAGTCCACGTTGAACAGGCCTGCTTTCAAACTCGCATCTAGCACTTGCTTGTCCTCTTCCCGAAAGATCTCGTCCGTGACTCGCTGCCCGTACCCGCCGACCAAGCCGCGGGTTATCGCGAGGTCATCGGAGAGTGTTTGCAAACGATCAGACGCAAGCTGGATGCCAAACTCGCTGTCGTCTCGGAGAGCCTCTGACAGATCCAGAAGAGCGGTAAACAGGTTGTCCACCCGGACCGAGCCCGTGTCGGCGCCAACGACCTGCCCGCCCTGCGAGGTCGGGGACAGGTCCAGCAGCCCGAGCTGCTCGGCCGCCGTGCTGTTGTTGCGCGACGCCGTCGTCGGCAGCCCCGTGATGAGCGGATTCTGCGCCAGCATGATCCCGTTCTGGTTCGGGGCCACGATCACGGTCAGGTCGGTCGTGGGGCGGCTCGCCGCGGTCAGGACCGCGTCGGCCTGCGATTCGATCTGGGCCACCACGTCACCGATCGTGGCAATGTTGCTCGGGTCCAGGTTGATGTCGATCTCAAACCCGTCGCCTAGCGTGATCGTGAAATCCACGTCGTACTCCGGGGCCGGGTTGCCGTCCTCGTCGGTCGCCCCGTTTAGGGCCTGCACCCCGCGCCCGTCGTTGAGCACGCTTGTCGGGGTGCCCTCGGCAAAGGTCCGCACGCCCAGCAGGTCCGCCGTCGCCGTGGTGCCGGTGTTGCCGATCGACATCGCCCGCGACCGCGTCCCGGCGATCGTGGTGTTGATGTTGATGCCGGTGCCGTCCTCGTTGATCTCGACGCGGACCCCGGTCCCGCCCTGTTCGATCAGGCTCTTGAGGTCCGAGACGGTCTGCGCCGCCGAGAGATCGATCCGGAACAGCTTGCCGTTGTTGCTCAGCTCGAGCGTTCCCAGCGGGCCGGCGAGCCCCTGCAGGTCGCTGATCTGGCTCGTCAGGGTCAACTGCGGGCCCAGGGCGGCCCCGTTGACGGTCGCGCTGTCGAAAGTGTTGGCGATCCCAAGGTCCGCCGCGACGTAGCTGCCCTGCAGGTCGTTGATCAGCAGCGAACCCGCGGGCACGTCCAGCGTCAGCCCCTCGCCGGTGACCCCGATGCCGCCGGGCCCGAGGATGCTCACGCTGTTATCGATCTCGTACTGCTCGATCCCGGCGGTGAGCGCGTCCACGACGTCGTCGATGGTTTTGGCACCGGTCAGGTCGATCGTGGCCGCGGGCCCCGCCCCGAACTGGATCTCGACCGCCCCGTCGGTGGAGCCGAGCCCGCGGGCCCCGTCCAGGTTGGCCAGCCGGGTCTCGAGGCTCAGCTGCGGGTCTAGGTCCACGCTGCCGCTGACGCGGGCCGAGAGGGCGCCGATCGCCGAGTCGGCACCGAGGGTGACGGGGATGCCCGAGGCGAGCCCGACGTCGGTGAAGAGGCTGCCGCGTTCGCCGATGAACTGGTAGGCGTTGTTGAGCTGGTTGATGGGGGGCCGCCCGGGGGCCGAGCCTCCAAAGACGTGCCCGATGAGCGAGTCTCGGTTCGCGATCCGCAGCAGCGAGTCGAGCATGGAGTCAACGATGACCGCCTGCCCCTCGCGCTCCTCGGACGAGGCCAGCGAGCCGATCTGCGCCGAGGCGATGCCCAGCGCGTCGTTGACCAGGTCCGAGGCGTCGGCGACCGCCAGGTCCAGCGTGTCCAGCGAGCTGCCGGCGTACCCCAGGTTCTTGAGGATCTGGTCCGACCGTTCGAGCCGCGTGTCGAGCGTCGCGATCGTCGCGGCCCGGATCGAGTCGTCCGAGGGCTTGATGAGTGAGCGCCCGGTCGTGAGCTGCTGCCCGACGTGGAACAGGCTCGCGCTGGTCCGGTTGATGTTGGACAGCGAGAGCTGGCTGCCCATTAAGTTGGGGGTGCGTCCGAAGCTGGTGGGGAAGCTCGTCATGGCGGGTCCCTCCTAGAGGATGTTCAGGAGTTCCTGGGTCATCTGGTCGGCGATCTGGATCAGCCGGGCCGCGCCCTGGTACTGCTGCTGGAAGGTGATCAGGTTGATCGATTCCTCGTCGAGGCTCACGCCCGACATCGCCGACCGCTGCGATTCGAGGCTCTCGCGGACCAGCGCCGTCGCGTGGGCCTCGTTGTACGCGGTGGACGCGGTGACCGCGACGCGCTGCACCGCGTCGCCCCAGAACGAGCTGACGGTGCGGTTGCCCATCGAGGCCAGCGACTGATCCTGCAGCTGGGCGATGCCCAACGCCGTGCCGTTCTCCACGAACCGCCCGTTGTTGTAGTTCCCGAGCCCGAGCAGGCTGGGCGACTCTTTGAGGTCTGCCCGGACAGCGATGTCGGAGCCGGAGGTGCCCTCGAAGTAGCTGTTGACGCCGAGCACCGCGAGCGCCGAGGAGCTGTCCTCGGAGAACGAGAAGGTGTACCCGGTCTCGCCGGCGATCTCGAGCTTCCCGTCGGCGCTCCAGGTGGCCCGCAGCCCGTCGGTGGCGTCGATCGCGGCCCGGATGTCCTCGGCCGACGTGTCATCGCCGAAGCCCGGCAACCCGGCGTTGTCGAGCCCGTCCAGGTCAACCTCGATCCACTTGGCCTCGCTCGCGCCGGTGGTCGCGTTCTGCACGTTGATGAAGAACCCCCCGTTCTCGGGGGCGAACGGGAGGTTGCTCAGCGTGCTGTTGTTCGGGTCGTTGAGCGCCAGCGCTCGGTCGGCGGTGGGTACCTGCAGGGTGGACTTGAGCGCGGCGTACCCGTCGCGGCTCGAGCCGGTCGAGTGCAGCTTGTTGATCTCGAAGATCAGCTGCCCGGCCAGCTCGTCCAGGTCCTTGATGGCCCGGTCGATCGCGCCGTCGCGGCTCTCGAGCAGCCCGCCGATCTTGCCCCCGCTCACGCTCACCGGGGTCCCGCCGTCGGCGATGATGACGCTGACCTCGAGCACGCCCTCGTCGTTGGTCTCTCGCTGGATGTCGAGCCCGCGGTTGGTCCCGCCGATGATCACGGGGGTGGAGCCGATGAGCACGTCCAGGTTGCCCTGCCCATCCTCGACGGTGTTCACGTCCACGAGCGTGGAGAGCTCGGCGACCATCTGGTCCCGCTGGTCGCGCAACGCGTTGGCCTTGCTCTGCCCGATCTCGCTGGCGGTGATCGCGGCGTTGAGCCCGGCGATCTCGTTGAGGATCGAGTTGGCGGCGCGTGAGGTCTGGTCGATCTGGTCCTCGGTCTGTCGCCGCAGAAGCGTCATCTCGGATCGGAGGTTCTGGATCGAGTTGGCGAGCTTGGCGCCCTGCTCGACCACGACCGAGCCCGACTCGAGCAGGCTGGTCGCCTCGCTCCAGACGCCGAAGAAGTCGTTGAGGCTCGAGGACAGGTCAAACCCGGTCAGCTCGTTGAGCACGGATTCGAGCTGGCTGAAGGTCGCGACCTTGGAGGCCGCGGCGTGCTCGTCGCTGATCCCGGAGCGCAGCCGACGCATCAACGCCTCATCGACCTTGCGCTGCACGTCGGCGATCCCGACGCCACCGCCGACCTGGAACTGCCCGTTGGTCGTGCCCTGCAGCGCCTTGAGCATCGCGATCTGCCGCGAGTATCCCGGCGTGGCCACGTTGGCCATGTTGTTGCCCGCGATCTGAATGCCCAGTGAACTCACGTTCAGGGCAGAGCGGGCGGCGTTGATTGTGGCGGAGAGGCTCATGGGTGTGCCGTTCGGTTAGCTCTTGATGTCGATCCCGCTCATGACCTGGTTGCGGCCCGGGTCCACGGTCCCCGCCGCCGAGTACGTGCCCGCGTGGCTCAGCTTCGCGGCGACCTGCTTCATCACGCCGCGCATGTGGTCGGCCAACGACCGCGACGCGGCCTGCACCGTCGCGTGCTCGGCCCGGACCCGCTCGATCAGTTCTCGAAGCCGTTCGCCAAGCCGATGCAGCCGAGCCCCGTCGTCGCCGCCGGCCAGCGCCGCGATCTCGGTGATCGTGGGCTTGCTCATGCCCCGCCGCGACGCCCCGGGCTCTACGCCCAGCACGCGGCAGCGATCGTCCTCAAGCCCCGCGATCCGGGCCATCGATTCCCCGGTCCGGGCAATGATCGAGTCGAGCCGCTTGGGGTCGGCCTTGCTCAGCGCCCCGCGGTGCTCGATGGCCAGCGCCAGCAGCACCTCGTGCTCGGCAAGCATCGACTCCAGGATCGGTTCGATCAGCCCTACGGTCTCTGGTGTCAGTCGTCCCGCGATCGTCATGATTCGCTCCCTTCATCGAGCCCCGCGGCCCGCAGCAGGCTGTCCGCGATGCGGCCAACGATCGCTAGGTCTGTCCGGTGAACCACCGACTCGGCGACCCGCGCGTCCATCAGCCCGCGGAACTGCTTCTCGGCCTGGGTCGGCGCGAATGGCGCTGCGGCCTGGCTCGATTCACGCACGGACTTGAGCAGCGGCTCGATGAACGTCGAGGCCACCAGCTTCTCCGCGGCCTCGCGGGCCTCGTCTCGCTTCTGCTCGGGCGTCGCGTCGAGGTTCTTCCCGCGGGCCAGGCCCAGGATCTCGCCGAACGCTTGCTGCTCGTCGGCCGAGCTGCCCCCGGCGACCAGCCGCGGCGCGGCGAACCCGTCGGCGATCGCCCCGAACCCGCGCGAGCTGTCAATGGTTCCGATCCCGCTCATCGTTGCACCCCGTCCACCGTCAGCTTGGCGTGCAGCTTGCCCGCCTTGTGCAGCATCTCGAGCATCTGGATCTGGTCCGCCGCGGGCACGTCGAGCTGCTCGAACGCCCCGATCAGGTCCTCGAGCCTCGAGGTGTTGGTGTCCTGCGGCTCGGTGTTCACCGCGGCCCAGCGGTTGCGAGCCACCATCGGGTTGCCCGCGGTGGGCGCCGGCGGCGGCACCGTCGTCGTGATCGTCAGGTCCTTGTGCGTGATGACCGCCGGGCTCACCTGCACGTCGCCGGTCAGCAGGATCAGCCCGCTCCGCGTGTCGCAGATCACCCGCGCCTCGAGCCTTCGCAGCGCCGAGGAGATGTCCGTCGAGAGGATGTCGCCCACGAACGCCGCGGGATGCTCGGCCTCGGTCTTCGGGATCCGGACACGGATCGTCCGCGGGTCGGTCACCGTCGCGAGCGACTCGGCCCCGCCCCCGCTCGTGAGCAGGTACTGCTGGTTGATCTCGGTGACGACCGCCGAGGCGACCTCCCACCCCGCGATGCTCGTGTCCAGAATCAGGTCGAACGACCCGTTGAGCGTTGGCACGTTGCTCACGCGACGGATCGCGTCGGCCCCGCCGGCGATCGTGCCCACGGTCGCGGTGCCGTCGGCCTCGAGCGAGATCCGCCCGTGGGCCAGCGCGAAGGCCTGGTCCCGGATCACCGGGCTCACCAGCGGGCATGTCAGCAGGATCCCGCCCTCGAGCGATTTGGCTGAGTGCAAGACCGCGACATCGATATCGAGCTTGTCGCCGACCTCGAGCCCGGTGCGGGGCACGGTCGCGGTGATCAGCACGAGCGCGGCGGACTTTGAGTTCTCCAGCTCTCGGAAGTCCGGGACCGGGTTGCCCAGCGACCTGAGCATCTCGGCCAGCGGGCGGGCCATGACCAGCTCGTCGCCCGAGTCGCCGGTGCCGCCGAGCCCGACGACCAGCCCGAGCCCGGTCAGCTTGTACTCGTCCTGCCCGCGCATCCTCGAATACTCGCGCAGAGTTCGCTGAGCCATCGAGGGCCCGGCGAGCACACACAACGCAATTCCTGCGCAAATCCATCGACGCATGCGGGACTCCTTTCCCATGAACGTCAAAACGCAACGGCCGTGCCACTCCGGGCCGGGCCGGGATACGAGGCGTCAGAACGCGAAGATCGAATCGAGCACCCGCGTGATCAGACCCTTCTTCGCCGCGCTGCGGACCTCGCCCTCGTTCTGCATCACGATCGTGAGCTCGGCGATCTGGCTCGACAGCACCGTGTTCTGAGCCGTCACGTCTTCCTGGCGGATGCGGCCGCTCAGCACCAGCACCTGCTCCTCTTCGTCCTTGGCGATCCGCTTGCGGGCCTCGAGCACCAGCGTCCCGTTGGGCTTGACCTCGAGCACCGTCGCCGCAATCCGGGCGGTGAACTTGTCCTTGCGCTCGTACTCGCCCTCGCCGGTGTACTGCCGGTCGCCCTGGGCGTTGATCAGCTCCAGGTCCGAGATCGCCCCGGTCCGCAGCCGCAGCTCGAGCAGCTCCCACGGGTCCAGGATCGTGCCCAGCGTCGCCGAGGTATCGAACTCTTTGTTGGTGTCGAGGGTCTGCTCAGATTTCACGTTGCTGTTCTCGTCGATCAGGATCGAGATGATGTCGTGCGCCTGGATCTCTCGCTCTTCGGGCGGTTCCACGTAGATCATGCTGAGCGCCGAGACCGAGCCCGGGTCCGGCGCCGTGTTCTCGTCCCGGTCTGTGGGCGCGGCTCTCGCCGGCTGGGCCGCGTAGAGGTTCTGCGCCCGGGCTGTGCCCGTGGCGAGAAGAATCGCGGTCGCGAGCGTGATCAGGGTGGTGGTTGTGGGGGGGGTGGGGTTCATTGGTTGGTTCCTTGGGGTCCGGTGGCCCCGATGAGGGCTCGCCCGGGGCCGATCACGCGGGCCGTGATGCGGCTTCGCCGATCTCGCCCGCTCTGTTGCGTTGTGTGTTCCAGCTCGATCTGCTCGCCCAGCCGCCCGTCCCCGAGCGCCCGGGCCCGGAGGCGAACCACCGCGGCCCCCCGCACCGACCGCACGGTGACGATGTCGCCCCGCGAGATCATGATCGGGGCCTCGAGTAGGTCGGTGGTCAGGGTCTCGCCCGCGCGAGCCCGCCGCCGGGTCATCTGTCCCAGCGCCTGCTCAGCGGTGCACGAGTCGTCGTCCGCCTCGACCCACTGGTCCTGGGTCGTGAAGTGCTCGGGGCTCACCGTCACGCCGCGCGAGAGCTCTTGGTTCAGCACCACCACCGAGCGCCGCAGCGAGACCTCGACCCGCACCGTGCCCTCAGCAACCACCCGGTCGCCCTCGTACACCGCCACGCTCAGCGGCACCCGACGCCCGGATCCGATCGCCCGGACCTCCGCCACCCGTCCCTGGATCACGGTGTCGAGCAAGGTCGCGTCGCGGTCTTCATAGGTCAGCCGGATCGAGTCGCGTTCGACCGCGAAGATCGCGAGAAGGTGAGCTGTGATTTGATCTCGGAGTGTCGTAGTCTCTTTGTTTGCAATAGTTTGCAGCGATTGTCGAGGAGCAGGGGCCAGTTCTGCCAGCGGCTGGCGAATCCGAAGCTCGCACGCGGTCCCGCGGACCACTACCGCCGACTCCTCAGCGGCCTTGAGCACCAAGTCTCTCACGAGGTCGATCGAGACGGTCGCGGGGCCGAGCGAGGCCGCCCGCTGCCCGGCGTCGGGCTCGATCACGAGCCCGCCGAGCGACTCAGCCAACGGCCCGGTCAGATCCGCGATCATCGCCAGCGTGACCGGCTCGCCCTGGCTCACCCGGGCCCCGATCCGCAGCGAGACCGTGGTGGTATCGCCCAACGCCGGGGCGCCGCAGAGCAGGATCAGGAGAGTGAGCAGAGCACGGATCACGTCGGAAGCCTTTCTATACCAAGCCTTTAGGCGGCATCATTTATCGCCGGAGCTGCCCGATAGCCCGGAGCGTCTCGTCCGCGGCCTTGATCGACTGGGAGTTCATCTCGAAGGCCCGCTGGGTTGTCATCAGTCCGATGAGCTCGCGGGTCGGGTCCACGTTTGAGCGTTCGAGCATGCCCTGCAGCAGGGAGCCTCGGTTGTCCTCGGTCGGGTTTCCCTCCATCGGGGGGCCGCTGGCGGCGGATTCGCCCCAGAGGTTGGACCCGATCTGCTGGAGCCCCGCCGGGTTCACGAAGGTGGCCAGCTCGATCTGCCCGACCTCTTGCGGGTCTGCGTTGCCTGATATGTGGACGAAGACTCGCCCGTCGGTGGCGATGGTGATGCCCTCGGCACCGTCGGGGATGGTGATGCTCGGCTCGAGGCGGCGGCCGTCGGAGTTGCTCAGCACGATCTCGCCGTCCGAGTTGGTGGTGAAGCTCCCGGCCCGGGTGTAGGCGACGCCGCCCTCAGCGGTCTCGGCCTCGACGTTGACCTTGAAGAAGCCCATGCCGTCGATCATGATGTCCAGCGGGCCGCCGGTGGTCTCGGGGGCTCCCTGGGCGAAGCTCTGCTGGGTGCCGCTGACCTTGACGCCCAGCCCGACGTAGAGCCCGGTGGGCTTCTGGTCGTTGTTGGCGTTCTCGATGCCGGGCTGCTGGCGCTCGATGTAGAGGAGGTCCTGGAAGTTGGTGCGGCTGGCCTTGAACCCGGTGGTGTTGATGTTGGCCAGGTTGTTGGCCAGCACATCGAGCTGGGTGTTGAGCGCGTTGAGGGCGCTCGAGGCGGACTGCAGGGCGATGACGGCCATGGGTGGCTCCGGTCAGAGGAGGGGGTCAGGAGATGCGACCGAACCGGTTGATGGCCATATCCATCATCCGGTCCTGGTAGGTGATCATGCCGATGTTGCCGGACACAGCCCGGCTGGCGGACTGGACGTCCATCAACGCCTTGATCTCGTTTACTGCGGACATTTCCAGGGTGTGCTGCTGGATGGTGCCTGTTGCGGGCCGCAGGGTTTGCGCCAGCGCCGCGTCAATATCGAACAGGCCCGCGCCGGCTTTGCGCAGCTGGCTCTTGTCGGCGGGTTCCATGAGGCTCAGCCTCGCGACCTGGCGACCGCCCTGCGAGATCACGCCGTCGCCTGTGATCTGCGGGGTCTGGCCCGGGTCCAGGGTGATGGGGCGGTTGCCGGCGCCGAGCACCGCCTGCCCGGTGTTCGCCATGACGAGTCGGCCTCGGCTGTCCATGGTGAAGCGTCCGTCGCGGGTGAGCTGGGTGCCCTCGCCGCCGGGCCCCTGCACCACGAAGAACCCCTCGTTCTGGATTCCCAGGTCGAGCGGGTTGCCGGTGGTCTCCAGGGCGCCCTGGGCGAAGCTGACGCGGTTGGCAAAGGGCGTGACCCCGCCGCCGAGGCGTTCGAGAAGCGAATTGGAGCTCATGAAGGCCAGGTTGTCCTCGTCGCGGACGGCGTCGCGGAAGCGAGACTCGGGCACGTCGGGCTTGTAGGCGGTGGTGTTGAGGTTGGCCAGGTTGTTGGAGAGCACGTCCTGGCGATACATCGCGTTCATCACACCGGAGGTGGAGATCTGGATGCCGTAGTTCATGGTCTCGTCCGGTCTCCCTCGGCTCCGCCGAGGGGTTTGGGGTTGGGAGATCGCCGAGGCCCGTCCCTGGGCCCCGGCCTCCCGCGATGTCTCTCGATCTTCCGCGTGTGGTGGCGCCGATCCATGGCAAGCCGCGGGAGATCCCGCCTGACCTACACAACCCGCGTGCCAAAGTGTGTGTGGGGGGCTTGGGCGGTTTGTGCGCCCCGCGCCCAAACCGCCGTCGTGTTCCACGTGGAACACACGCCCCCCTTTGAGCGCCCGTCCACGGGCCGCGCTCGGGTCCACACGCCCGCGGGGTCTGGGCCGGGCTTGAGAGTGGTCTCCGGATGAAAAAAGGCGAAATGAACAGCAACTGATGCCCGTCGGCGGCGTTACTTGGTGTAGGAACGCCGGCCCGCTTGGCCCCACACGGCCCGGGCCTCGCTGAGAAGCGAGAGAGGCGTTCTTATAGGGGAACGCCGATGATGGGTAGAACGCCGAGCCAAGAGAACGTGACCGACTGCGCCCATCGACGTTGGGGGCGTGTCGCGCTGCCGATGGCGCTGGTAGTAGTCTCGCTGGGCTCCTCGGCGTTGGCTCAGCCGCTGCCGCCTGTGCCGGTGCCGATTGAGAACCCGATCAGCGAAGAGAAGCGGGTGCTGGGCAAGGTGCTGTTCTGGGACGAGCAGCTTTCGAGCGACAGCACGATGTCGTGCGGCACGTGCCACATGCCCGAGATCGGCGGCAACGACGCGCGGGTGACGCTCAACCCCGGCGTCGACGGGCTGGTGAACACGCCGGACGACGTGCGTGGCTCGCGGGGTGTGCAGGCGCAGGACGGGCAGGGGCGGCAGATCAACGACGCGATCTTCGGGCTCGGCCCGCGGGTGACGCCTCGGACCGCGAACACGGTCATCAACGCGGCGTTCGCGCCCGAGCTGTTCTGGGATGGGCGGGCGACGAGCGAGTTTGTGGACCCGCAGACGGGCGAGGTCTCGATCGCGGCGGGCGGGGCGCTTGAGAGCCAGGTGGTGGGGCCGCCGTTGAACTCGACGGAGATGGCGCACGCGGACCGAGACTGGCCGCAGATCACGGCGAAGCTTGCCGGCGCGAGGCCCTTGGCGTTGGCGGTGAATCTGACGGCTGATCTCGACGCGGCGCTGAGCGGGGCGCCCAGCTACCCGGAACTGTTCATCCGCGCGTTCGGCGACGGTGCGATCACGGCGGACCGGATCGCCAAGGCGATCGCGACCTATGAGCGCACGCTGATCTCGGATCAGTCGCCCTGGGACGCGTTCGTCTCGGGCGATGCGAGCGCGATGACGCTTGAGCAGCGGCAGGGGTGGAACCTGTTCCAGCTTCGGAATTGTGTGCGGTGTCACACGCCGCCGTTGTTTACGGATCGGCAGTTCCACAACCTCGGGCTGCGGCCGGTTGCGGAGGACATCGGTCGCCAGAAGGTGACGGGTGACCCGGCGGACGCGGGGAAGTTCAAGACACAGAGCCTGCGGAACATCGCGCTCAAGCCGACGTATTTTCACACCGGTCAGCAGAACACGATCGAGGGCGTGGTGGACCTGTACATCCTGCTGCCGCGGTTCCCCGAGAACGCGGACCCGCTGCTGGACATTGTGAACCCGCGTCGGGGCGACGGCGATGTGCAGCTCATCAGCGCGTTCTTGGAGGGTGGGCTGCTCGATCCGCGGGTGGCTGCGGGCGAGTTCCCGTTCGATCGGCCGACGTTGCGGAGCGAGCTTCCGCCGAGCGCGGTGCTGAACGGTGGTGGGGTGGTGCACCTCAGCAGCGACGTGGTGCCGCGGCTGATCTCGAGGACGCCGCCGGTGCTCGGGAGTGAGGATTTCAAGCTCGCGATCACGGGCGTGAACGAGGGCGAGCTGGTGACGCTCTTGGTGAGCGAGCGGCCGCCTGTTGGCGGGTTGCTGAGTGCGGACGAGACGGTGGGGCCTGTGGCGGCGGTGCGTGGCGAGAGCGGCGGGCCGATCGCGACGATCTTCTGGCCGGTGCCGAGCGACGGCCGCTATGACGGCCGGGTGATGTACTTCCAGATCCAGACCGAGACCGGTGCCCGGACCCAGGTCGCCCAGGCGACGCTGTTCTGCGGCAACGGCGTGTGTGCGTCCGAGTGTGCGGCCGACACCAACGGCGACGGCGTGCTCGACTTCGGCGACATCAGCGCCTTCGTGGTTCGGTTCCTCGCGGGCGATCTCGCGGCGGACCTCAACGGCGACGGCATCCTGGACCTGGGCGATATCTCCACGTTCGTCGGCGCGTTCCTGGGTGGGTGCTGAGCTCGGCTTACTCGGCGCTCTCGCCCCACACGGCGAGCTCGTTGCCCGCGGGGTCGGTGAAGTGGAAGCGGCGGCCGCCGGGGAAATCGAAGATGGGCTTGACGACCATGCCGCCGGCGGCGGCGACGGCCTCGCAGGTGGCTTCGAGGTCGCCAGAGTAGAAGACTACGAGTGGTGCACTTGCGCCGGGGGTTGGCGGGGGGCCCATGGTGGTGAGGCCGCCGTCGAGGCCTGTGTCTGAGGGGGCATCGGGATTAGGCGCTTCGTTGAAGGAGCAGTATTCCGGGCCGTAGTCGGTGTAGGTCCACCCGAAGACGGCGGCGTAGAAGGCCTTGGATGCGGCGAGGTCTGTCGCGGGGAGTTCGATGTAGTTGATGCGGTGGTGGGGGGGCATGGTGGGTTCTCCGTTTGAGGTATGGTAGCGGCGAGATCGAATCTCGAGAATGAGGTGGGTAGCATGGCGGATACAGATAAGGGGACGCGGGATTTCATCTCGAGAGCAGAAGCTGTGGTGCTTGCGGACTCTATCAATGCGAGCTTTGAGCTTCGGCCCCGGGGGTGGTCGAGCGAAATCGAGCACACCGCGTTTCAGGCTTCACGGCACACGAGGTACGAGGTGATGCGGTCTCAGAGATTGCTTGCCTATGCGCGATGTGCCTGTCGCTGGATCTTCAGCAATACGAGTGGACGTGTTCTGCTGTGTGTCACCGAGCATGGCATCTGGGAGGAACATCGCCCGCTTGAGCAAGCGATACGCGATCGGGTTCCCGATTCAGGCACGCTGGAAGAGAAGCCTGGGCTGGTCGTGGGGCCAATGGACCTGGACTTTCTCATCAGCTATGTGTTCGTTGGGCTGAGCTTTGGGTGGGGGTTCGTGGTGTTGGATAGTGCGGAGAGCAGGTGGTTCGAGTGCAACCACGATGGGAAGGTCTGGATTGGTTCAGACGACGAGGCGGATGTGGAGAAGGCGAAGGAATGGTTGGACTGGGAATGAGGCTCGTTAAGAGAGCAAGGCGAGGGTTACTTAGTGATGACTCGATCAGTCTTCGCCAACGTCCGGTCCACCTTCCCCAGCCACTCTTCAAACCCCTCACGCCCCATGAGCCCAAACGTCGCCTTCTTGCCCGTCTCCACAGCGGGCTGGTCGTAGGCGTCGATGTTGAGCATGAGACCGGCGTAGGCCGTCGCGATCTGGAAGAGGGCCATGAACTCGCCGACGTGGTGGGCGTCGATCTTCGGGAACCGAATCGTGAAGTTGGGGCGGCTCGAATCGACCAGCGCGAATTCGGTGGCGCGTTTTTCTGCGTTGAGCAGGGCTGTCATTGATTTGCCCTCGAGGTACTTGAGGTTTTCTACGCCGAGGCCGGTGGGGATCGTGATGTCCGAATCGAATTCCGCGACTTCGAGGAAGCCGAAGACCTTGTCGTTGGGGCCCTCTCGGTAGAGCTGGACCTGCGAGTGCTGGTCGGTGGTGCCGAGTGCCTTGATGGGGGTGAAGCCGGTGAAGACCTCTTCGCCGTCGTTGTCGAAGCGTTTGCCGAGTGATTCGGCCCAGAGCTGGCGGAACCAGTCGGCCAGCGAGTAGAGGGCGTTGGCGTAGGGCATGAGCACGTGGTTGGTCTTGCCCTTGCGGGTGCCCAGGTCCACGAGCAGGAAGGCGAGCATGGCTGCGGGGTTGGTGTGCAGGTCGGCTCGTCGGCAGCGCTGGTCCATCGCGGCGGCGCCGTCGAGGAGGTCGTCGATATCGATGCCGGTCATGGCGGCGGAGAAGAGGCCGACGGGTGAGAGGGCGCTGAAGCGGCCGCCGACGCCCTCGGGAACGGGGAGGGTGGCGTAGCCGGCCTCGTCGCAGATCTGCCGCATGGTGCCTTTTTCGGGGTCGGTGATGGCGACGACGTGCTCGTGGGCCTTGTCGCCCAGGGCTTTGGCGAGGATGTCGCGGATGATCATGAACTGGGCGGCGGTCTCGGCGGTCTCGCCGGACTTGGAGACGACGTTGAAGAGGGTCTTGGCCGGGTCGCAGACGCTGAGGACGGCGGCGAGGTTCGCCGGGTCCACGTTATCGACGACGAAGAGGCGCGGGCCGCGGCGCTGACCCTTGTTGGGGCCGCGGTCCATGAGGTTGTAGGTTGAGGGGTTGAGGGCGTTGTGGATGGCGATGTTGCCCAGGGCCGAGCCGCCGATGCCCAGGACGATCATGTTCTCGAAGCGGGTGTCGGCGCGGAGCTGTTTGGAGAGCTCGTGGACGGCGGTGGTGTGCTCGAAGCGCATGGGGTCGGCCCAGAGGTCCCGCCAGCGTTCCCAGCCGGTGCCGGCGGATTTTTCTAGCGACTCGGTGAGGCGGGCGATTCCGGCGGCGGGGCGGCCGGCCGGGTCCACGCGGGCGGGGTCCAGGCCGTGTTCGCCGACGCGGTCGGAGATGCAGTTGGCGTAGTCGAGTGTGAGCATGTGGGGAGTGTAGTGAAGAGAGGGAACAGGCATCAGGGATCAGGCACCGGGGAAGAGAAGAAAGAAGAGTGAGGCCGGGCCTTGGATCGGTGACCACGCGAACGGGCCGGGCCTACGGTGGTGGAACTTCTTTCCACTGGGCTGGGCGTGTGGCAGGCTGGGCCTTCCGGCAACGCTCGGGCTGACATTCAGTTAGGCTGTAAAACATGTTTCCAGAGATCGAAAGCGTGCTGGTCAGCCGAGAGAAGATCCGCGAGCGGGTGGGCGAGCTGGCCCGCGCGCTGGTGAAGGACCTGGAGGCGCAGCTGGGCGCTGAGGGGCAGTCGATCCAGGACGAGGGCCGGGTGGTGCTGGTGCCGATCATGACGGGCGCGATGATCTTCGTGGCCGACCTGATCCGCGAGATGCCCGTGAAGCTGAGCCTCGGGCTCATCGCGGTGAGCAGCTACCCGGGCGAGAGCGTGAGCAGCAAGGGGGCCCACCTGGCCAGCGAGCTGCCCGACGACCTGACGGGCAAGCACGTGGTGCTGATCGATGACATCCTCGACAGCGGGCGGACGATCGAGCTGGTGAAGAGGCTCGTGAACGAGAAGCACCCGGCGAGCGTGCGGGTGATGGTGATGCTGGACAAAAAAGCACGGCGGGTGGCTGATGTGCAGGCGGACTACGCGGGGTTTGAGATCCCCGATGAGTTCGTGGTGGGGTACGGGCTGGATTTCAACGGGTACTACCGCAACCACCCGGAGATCGTCGTGCTGCGGCCCGACGCGATCTCGGGGGGTGGGTAAGCCGTGGGCTCGCCCGAGCCCGACAACGCCAAACCAAGCACGCCAGACCCGAGCAGCTCAGGCCTGAGAGATTCGGGCCCAGCCGGGTCGGCCGGCCTAGCCGGGTCAGCCGGGTCAGTCGGGCGCAGTCTGTTCTCACCCCACGCGGCATTGCCCAAGGGCGAGAAGCTGTTGATGCTGCACAAGCCGGCGATGGTGTGGGTTGTGCTGCGGACGCCGCGTCGGATCGCGGGGTTGGTGGTGGCGTTGGCGGGGCTGCTGGTGTGGGGCAAGCTGCTGGGGCACGGCGTGTGGGGGTACGGGGCCCAGGCTGCGGGGTTTGGGGTGCTGCTGCTGGCGCTGCAGGTGACGTGGAACGTGCTGCACTTCGAGGCGCGGTGGTACGCGGTAACGGAGAATCGATTGATGACGATCGGCGGCGTGCTCGGGCGGTACAGCACCGAGATGCCGCTCGACTCGGTGCGTGGGATCGTGGTGGTGCGGCCGCTGCTTGAGCGGCTGCTCGGGGTCGGGAGCGTCGGGTTTGGGTCGGCGGCGACCGGCGGGCTCGAGGTCTTCTGGATCGCGGTGCCCGAGGCGGATCGGCTCGCCGACCGCGTGCGGGCCCAGATCGCGGACCCGCGGGTGACGACGACGACGCGCCAGCGTGCGACGAAGAAGGGCGTGAGCAAGAAAGGCCCAGTCAAGAAAGCGTCCAAGAAGCCGCCCGCGAAGAAGCCGGCCGAGGGGGGCGACGATGCGTGAGCGGGTGATCATGATCGGGCTGGCCGGCGGGATCGGGAGCGGCAAGAGCCGCGTGGCCAAGGAGTTCGCGGCGCTCGGGTGCGCGGTGAGCGACTCGGACGCGGACTCGCGGATGGCGTTTGCGCGACCCGAGGTGATCGAGGCGCTGCGGGCGTGGTGGGGGGATGGGGTGTTCGATTCGGGCGGCCAACTCGACCGATCCGCGGTCGCGAGGATCGTGTTCTCGAACGATTCTGAGCGGGTGCGGCTGGAAAAACTTATCCATCCGCTGGTGCATGAGGCCCGCGAGAGGGTGGCGCAGGAGGCCCTGGCGGCGGGTGCTCTGGCGGTGGTGGTGGACGCCCCGTTGCTGTTTGAGGCTGGGATCGATGGGGTCTGCGACGCGGTGGTGTTCGTGGACTGCCCGGTAACCGAGCGTGTGCGGCGGGTTGTGGAGGGCCGTGGGTGGGCCCCGGGGGAGCTGGAACGTCGCGAGAAAGCGCAGATGCCCCTTGACGTGAAGCGTTCGAGATCCGATTATGTAGTGACCAATGATGGTCGTGCACCACTGGGCCCCCGGGTCCGCGAGGTGCTCGACTCAATCCTTGCATCCGATCCCCAATCCCTTTGAATGACGTTGTGCGATCCCGGTGCGGATCACGGTGGGGATTCTGGGGTCTCGGCGTTGTGCCGGGGCTCGCGTTCCACGAACTGATACTCGCTCGATGCAGGCGGACGGACGGGCCCTCGATGGGTCTGTGACCGGGAGAAGGCTGACTATGACCAAGTCCGAGACCGAGACGGCCAAGAAGACGACGAAGAAGACGACGCGCAAGAAGGCGGCGTCCAAGGCCGAGCCGTCCAAGTCGGACTCGGGCAAGCCCGAGTCTGCGAAGCCCGCGGCGAGCAAGCCCGCGGCGTCGTCGGCTGAGCCCAAGCCGGGGAGCAAGCCCAAGCCCGAGTCCAGGCCCGAGTCCAAGCCGGAGTCCCGGCCCGAGTCCAAGCCGGAGCCACGGCGCGAGGGGTCTCAGGACGGGCCGCGGCCCGAGCCGCGCGGGGACAACAGCGGTGGTGGCGGAGATGGGGACAGCAACTCAAAGCGTCGCCGTCGCAAGAAGCGGCGCGGCGGGTCCACCGGTGGTGGCGCTGGTGGCGGCGGCGGTGGGATCGGTGGTGGTGGTGGTGGTGGTGGCGGGGGCCATCAGCGTGGGTACCAGCACCTCGGGCTGCCCAGCGACGAGGAGCTTGAGCGCGAGGCCGCGGAGCTCGAGAAGATCGTCGCGGCCTCGGGCGGGAAGCTCGCGGCGGAGGCGATCTCGATCGGCGACCTGCAGCGGATGAAGCTCGACGAGGTCTTCGAGGTCGCTGAGAAGGAGGGGCTCGAGGACTTCCACCAGATCCCCAAGCAGGACCTGATCTTCAAGATTCTCAAGACCCGGGCCGCCAAGCAGGGCCTGATGTTCGGCGACGGCACGCTGCAGGTCATGCCCGACGGGTTCGGGTTCCTCCGCAGCCCGGAGCTGAGCTACCTGCACGGGCCGGATGATATTTATGTCGGGCCGAGTCAGATCCGGCGTTTCGGGCTCCGCAAGGGGATGACGGTCCGCGGGGCGATCCGCCCGCCCAAGGAGAGCGAGAAGTACTTCGCGCTTCTGCGGGTGGACTCGGTGAACGGTCGTGACCCGAAGGACGTGCACGACCTGGTGAACTTCGAGGACCTGACCCCGCTGCACCCCGAGGAGCGGTTTATTCTCGAGACGACGCCCGAGGCGATCGAGATGCGGGTGGTGGATCTGGTCGCGCCGATCGGCAAGGGGCAGCGGGCGTTGATCGTCGCCCCGCCGCGGACCGGCAAGACGGTGCTGATGCAGAAGATGACGCAGGCGATCACGATCAACTACCCCGAGGCGCACATCATCGTGCTGCTGGTGGACGAGCGGCCCGAGGAGGTCACGGACTTCAAGCGCAACACGCAGGACTCGGTCGAGGTCGTGGCGTCCACGTTCGACGAGCAGGGCGACCGGCACGTCGCGATCGCGGAGGTCGTGATCGAGAAGGCCAAGCGGATGGTGGAGTTCGGGGACGACGTGGTGATCCTGCTCGACTCGATCACGCGGCTGGCGCGGGCGTACAACAACGCGATGCCGCACTCGGGCAAGATCATGTCCGGCGGGCTCGATTCCAACGCGCTGCAGCGGCCCAAGAAGTTCTTCGGCGCCGCCCGGGCCATCGAGCGCGGCGGCAGCCTCACCATCATCGGCACCGCGCTGGTGGACACGGGCTCCAAGATGGACGAGGTGATCTTCGAGGAGTTCAAGGGCACGGGCAACTCGGAATTGCACCTGGACCGCAGGCTTGTCGAGAAGCGGATCTATCCGGCGATCGACGTGGCCGCCTCGGGCACCCGGCGCGAGGAGCTGCTGATGGACACCAAGGAGCTGGAACTGGTCTACCGGCTGCGCAAGGTGCTCTCGGACATGAACGTGGTCGAGGCGATGGAGCTGCTCAAGACGCGTCTTGGCAAGAGCAAGTCCAACGCGGAGTTCCTGATGAAGATGGCCCTGGGTTAAGGTTCGGGCTGAGGTTCTCGGTCGCGCCGGCTCGGTCCCCGGGCCTCGTGACCGCTCGACATTGGGCCGATCGGCGTCGGCGGGACTTCAGGGACGAACCCGGCGGGCCCGGGCCGGGTAGGCTGTCGGGACATGAGGCATGGAACAGAGCGTGGATCATCCCGGGCGTGTGTCGCTGCTGCCGCTGGTGCTGGCGGCGGGGGTGTGGGCGTTGTCGCTGACCGCGGGCGGCGCGTGGCTCGCATCGTCGGACGTGCTGGGCGACTCGCCGGCCGGGCGGCTCGGCGGGGGGGCCTCGGGGATGCTGGCCATGGCGGGGGGGCAGCTGGTCTTCCTGTGCTGTGTGGCCGATCGGGTTTTTCCGCGCGCGAGCAGGAGGTTGCGGTGGTCGATGGAGCTTGTGATGTGCGGCGGGATGATCGCGGCCTTCGTCGGCGTGCTCGTGGCGCTGGTCTGGTGGCTGCTGGGCTGATGCTGACGCTGGGCCTGCACGGCCCGGTCGCGGTGGGGCAGCCCGCCTTCCCGATATCGGGCCCGACCACCACAGACGCGGTCCGTCAGCGGGCCGCGATCGAGGCGACCCGCGCGGTCACGCTGGACCTGCGGATGCGGGCGGACGTGTTGATCGAGGATTACTCGGCGGCCGCCTCGGCGCTGAGCCTGATTCGTGAGCTGGCCCCCGAGGACACGGCGCTGCTGCGGCGTGGGATCTCGGCGGCGTTCTCCGGGGGCGACACCGCGCTGATGGAGTCGCTGACCCGTGAGCTCGTGCGGCTGGACCCCGAGGACACCGTGGCGCAGCTGCGGCTTATCTCCCAGATCATCGGGCGGGCCCAGACGGTCGAGGACCGACTCGCGGCGTACGGGCGGTTCCTGGGCCCCGCGGGATCGCGGCTCGACCCGTCGGTCCGCAGCCGGCTCGCGCTCGACGCGGCCTTGCTCCAGCGAGAGCTGGGCGACAGTGATCGGTTCGTGGAGCTGCTGTCACAGGCGACGTCGCTGGACGCGACCAACAAGAGCGCCGCGTCGCTGGCGGCGCAGTTCTTCGCGGCCCGGATCGACGACCCGATGGGGCGGCTCGAGTTGCAGGTGAACCTGCTGTACGCCGATCCGGTGGACCCGAACGTGCACGCGGCGATCTCGCGCGAGCTGCTGGCCGAGGGCGCGTTCACGCAGGCGAGACGGTTCTTCCAGAACTCCGCGTTGGTCGCCCGGATCCTCGGCCGCGACGACGAGGGGCTGGTCGTCAAACAGCTCGAGCTCGAGTTCCTGATCGACGACCCGGCGAGCGTGGCCGATGCGCTGCAGGGGCGGCTCACGGGGCTCAGGATCGAGGCGCAGCGCAAGCTCGATTTCCTGGTCTCCAAGGACCTGCCCACCACCGGGGAGCCCAACCCGGACGAGGTCCGCCTGCCGCGTAACCTGGAGTTCCTGCGGCTGCTCTCGGCGGACGCGGCGGGCCGGGAGACCCAGCGGCGGGCCGCGATGGACGGGCTGACGCAGACCATCACCGAAGAGATCGAGTTGCTGTACGACGCGGGCGCGAAGGCGGCTGACGAGGCGGCGCGGGCGGGGTACATCCGTGATCTGGTGAGCCGGTTTGTGCAGCTGCAGATCGTGCGGCTGATGATGGACCTGGACACCGAGCAGGTCGAGGAAGGCCTGCAGGCGTTGGCGGGGCGGCTCGACGGCACGGGCCCGATCCGCGCGTCGCTGGCACCGTGGATCGCGTTATCGAGTGGCGACGCGCAGGGAGCGATGGACCAGATCCAGGCCGAGCGACCGACCGCGCTGAACAACCTGTGCGCCGGCATCGCGAGCCGGCGGCTCGGGAACACCGACGAGGCGGTGCGGCGGCTGCTGCGGTCCGCGAACAGCCTGACCAACCCCGCGCTGTCGGCCTGGGCGAGGCGGCTGGCGGTGCAGACCGGCGGGCTCGACGCGGTGATCACCCCGACGGGCCGGGAGATGGCCGCGTTCGTGGACCGGGTGCCGGACTGGATCGATCGGATGACGTCCAACCCGAGCAGCTTCATGCTGATGAGCGTGGAGCCGACCTCGGCGGGCGTCGCCTCGGGCGAGGAGGCGATGCTCCGGGTGCGGATCGAGAACATCGCTCCAATGCCGCTCGGGCTTGGCGCGGACCGGACGATCTCGAGCCGTCTGCTGATCTCGCCGAGCCTCGACCGGGCCGTGACAGGGTTCGTCGGCACGGGTCAGCCCGAGGTTCTCGAGCTCGACCATCGGCTGCGGCTGCGCCCGGGCGAGGGCGTAGAGGTCGTGATCCCGGCGGACTTGGGGTATACCGGATGGCTGATCGGTTCCAACGCGCACGTCACCATGCGTGAGCGGTGGCGGGTGCTGCAGGACTTCTGGATCGGCGGGTCGGGCGCGATCGAATCGGGGGCGGTCGCGCTGACGGCGAACACCGACTCGGTCCGCCGATGGGTCTCGCTGCTTTCGCGGCTCACGTGGCCCGAGCTGACCACGCGGGTCGAGGAGGCCTCGGGCGACGATCTCGCCGAGCTGGGAGCCGTGATCCGCACGATGCTGATGCACCCGGGCTTCGAGGATCAGCGGGCCGCGGTGGGGCTTGACGAGCTGGTCTCCGCGTTGATCGGCCGATACGCCCGGGGCGGGGTCGCCGAGCGGGTGCTGATGCTCTCGATGCTACCGCACGCGCACCAGGCGGGCGTGATGCGAGCGTTCGACGACGCGGTGATCGAGTTGGCCGCCGACGGATCTGTTGGCGGCGTGGAGCTGGCGATGGTGCTGCTCACCCGGGTTACCGATCCGGCTGCCCCGGTGCTGGCCGCCGCGGCCGCCTCGGAGGACCACGCGATGGCCTCGCTGGCGCGGGTGCTCCGGTCTCGGCTGACGGACGGGCGTGCGACACTGGCAACCGTGGGCCCGGGGTTCGAGGAGCTTGCGGGCATGACGCCGTCGCGGTTCGTCGGGGAGGACGGCCCCTGAATGAGCGCGACGGGCCGAGGGCTTCGGGGCGTTGACGGGCGCAGCGGTCGCGGGGGGTTGGTGCGGCGGGGCGCACCGATCGTGGTCGGGCTGGGGCTTATCAGCGGCGCGGTGTGGGTGGTGGTGGACCGTCGCGATGCGATCGGCGAGGGGCTGAGCCACGCGGCGGGCTCGCCGTGGTGGGCGATCACGCTCATCGTGCTGTTCCCGATCCTGAGCATCGTGATGACGTCGTGCTCGCTGTGGCTGCTGACGCGGCGGTTCGGGCGCGTCGGGTTCGGCGAGATGAACGCGCTGGTGTGCGGGGCGACGCTGCTGAACTATCTGCCGATGCGGCCCGGGCTGCTCGGGCGGCTGGCGTATCACAAAAGGGTCAACGGCATCGCGGTGCGTGATTCGGTGCGGGTGCTCGTCGAGGCCGTCGCGTTGTCGGTCTTCGCCGCGGGGTTGCTGCTGGGGCTCGGGCTGCTCGACGGCATGGTGCGGGCGCAAGAGACGGGCGTCTCTGGGGGCGTGGGGCTCGATATCGGGCTGCTGCTGGTGCCGGTGGTGGTGCTGGGCACGGCGGCGGCGGTGCTGGGCGTGAGGCACCGCGGCTCGGCGTGGTGCGGCGTGCTGGCCGCGGCCGGCGTGCGGTACCTGGACATGCTGATCTGGACCGGGCGGTACGCGTTGCTGCTCTGGGTTCTGGGAACGCCGGTGCGGCTGGAGGTCGCGGTGATCATCGCGTCGCTGAGCCAGATCGCGATGCTCGCGCCGACCGGCGGCGGCGGCTTCGGCGTGCGAGAGTGGACGGTGGGGCTGCTCGGTGGCAGCCTTGGTGCCTCGCTGGAGACGGCGCTGGTGGCGGACCTGATCAACCGGGCTGCCGAGCTGCTCGTGGCGGTCCCGATGGGGCTCGTCGGGATGGGGATGGTGCGAAAGAACCTTCGGCTGCGTGAGCCACACGAGCTGCGCGAGCCACGCGAGCCTGACAAGACCCCGCCGACTTCCGACGGGTAGCACTCCGAATTCTCGAGGTCCCTGTGATTCCTTTCTTCGTCGGATACGCGCTGCTGGTGTGGTACTTCGCTGCGAAGCACCGGCGCCAGTGGCTCGGGCTGGGGTGGGTGGTGCTCGGCATCGCCGGGCTAATGGGGCTCAACTACCTGCACTACCGGATCGGGCGATGGAGCGCCGCGCGGGATTCGGCCGGGCAGGGCATCGTGCTGCCGGTGCTGCAATCGATCATGTACCCGTACACGGGGCTGGTCGGTTTGGTCGGGCTGTTCATCGTTGCGATGCCCACGACCTACCACACCGGCTGCTTCCGGTGCGGGTATGACCTGACCGGGCTGGAGGCGGACCGGTGCCCCGAGTGTGGCGAGCCGAAGCACCGGGTCTATCGACGCAGCGGGACGGTTCGGCCGAGCCTGAGCGGCAGCGATCTGCCCGACGCGCCGACGACCCGCGTCGACCCGGGCTCACCCGAACACGAGGCGGAAGACCACGCCCAGCCCGAGCACCAGCGCGGGAAGCCCGAGCAACAGCGACCACTTGAGCGCCCCGAGCTGTGACGCGTCGAGCGGGCGGACCGTCGCGATCTGCTCGGCGGTGATCGAGCGTGAGATCAGCTCGTCCTGACCCGCGAGCCAGAAGACCGCGGCCTCGAGAAGCTCGATGTTGCCCGGGTAGGTCAGCACGCTCTGCTGGTTCTGCTCGGTCTGCCGGTTGGCGATCGGGTCCAGGTACCACCCGTTGGAGCCGACGAGCACGAACCGCTGGGCTCGCCCGGTCTCGGGGTTGGGGCGTGAGGCCGCGGCGGCGAGGGTCCACTCGGGGCTGGTTAGATCACGCAGCCCCGCGGGCTGGGGCTGGTTGGTGAGCGCACCCCGGTTGGACCGGTCCGTCTGCCACAGGTTGAGCCACTCGCCCTCGGCCCAGGTCCCCGTGGCGGAGAGTGTCAGCAGCGGCGTCGCATCATCGCCCGCGGTGATCGGCACGGCCCAGGGCAGGAAGATCGCGAGCCCGTGCGCCGCCTCGGCGATCAGATGGCCCGACTCGTTGCCCGCCAGCGCCAGGTCCGTCATGACCCGTCGGCCCTGTGGCGAGACCTGCTCGAAGAGGATCGGGGTCGCCGAGCCGAGTTCCATCCCGAAGGCCTCGGCGATCGGCGTGAGCGGGTCGGTGTCGCCATAGGTCGGGAAGATCGAGGGGTTGGCCGAGAGCAGCACGGGCTTGCCGCGGTCGATCACGGTGCGCAGCGCCGCGGCGAACCGGATTGCCCGCTGCGTCCCGGCCTGGTCGGGTTGGCCCCGCAGCGCGGGCGCGGTCGAGTCCGGGTTCAGCGTGACATACACCCGCGGGCGGAGCTGGTCTGGGTCCAGGTCGTTGAGCGTGGGCGGCTCGGGGTTGACCGCCGCGGCCCACTCGGCGACATCCACGCCGCGGAGCGAGAGGCGGCGGATGAATCCCTGAAGCGTGGGCGCGTCGAGCACGCCGACGAGCGGCTCGCCGTGCGTGAGCACCACGATCGGCGGGTCCGGGTTGACGAGCGATCCGATCGCGGAGGCGACGAGGTCTTCGGCTCGCTGGGCGGACCAGGTCGCTGAGGACAGGCCCATGGAATCGACGACATCGGTCAGCGTCAGCAGGGCCGAGATCGGCACAGCGACCGCCCCGGCGTCGGGCGGGCCGACGACGAGCAGGACCTCGCCGGTCTCGAGGGCGGTGCCGATGCGCAGGGCCTCGAGCGGCTCGGCTCGCTTGAGCTCGTCGGCGAGGATCGCCAGTCGGTCGCGCTGCTCGGCAAGCATCGTCGGGATGGGCGAGGCCGCATCACGAGTCGCCGCGTCGATCGCCGGGGCCTGCGCGAACGACCGCAGGTCGCGCGCCAGCGAGGCGAACTGGGCGTCCATGGTTCCGCAGACATCCATCAGCGGCCCCAAGAAGCGGTCGGTATCGGTCAGCGGGGTCGGTTCGCCCTCGGGGCCGGCTGTCGGGCCGGTGGGATGGCTCAGTTCCTGCCGCGCGGTTCGTGTCACGTTGCTCAGGTCCGTCGAGGCGACCCGCATCAGCCCGGCCCGCTGCTCGAAGTAGCCCCGGTTGGTCGCTGCGGACGGGGCCTCGTCGGGGATCGCGTCGCGCACCGCGAGCAGCCGGTCGGCGAGCGTGTTCAAGAACGCGGCGACCCGGTCGAGCCG
The DNA here is from genome assembly GCA_047620485.1 of Phycisphaerales bacterium. Taxonomy (GTDB): domain Bacteria; phylum Planctomycetota; class Phycisphaerae; order Phycisphaerales; family UBA1924; genus JBLHKT01. The sequence continues at coordinate 100,994 of JBLHKT010000002.1, forward strand.
GTCGGCGGAACTCTGGATCAGTCCTTCACGCGTAGCGATCTGGTCGGCGTCTCGCTCGGCGAGCCGCTGAACCACGGCGGCGGACTCGGCGGCGCTCTCGCCGCTCGCCAGATCGATCAGCGAGAACGAGACCCGTGGCTTGGCGTCGGCGATCGCTGTCAGCGTGTCCGCCACCCGCACAAACGCAGCGGGGTCTGGCACGGCCTCGCTGTCCACCGCGAGCACCATCTCAAAGTCGCCCGTCAGCCCGTCGAGCAGCAGCTGGGTCCGGTCCGAGAGCCGGTGCTCGCCGGCGAGGGTGAGGTCGAGCCGAACGGGGCGAGTCGCGGCGAGCAGGTTGACGAGCACCATCGCCGCCGTCGCGCCGAGCAGCCCGATCAGGGTGATGAGAACGGAGAGTGCTTTGCGTGGTCGTGCGTTCATCGCCAGGCCCTCGAGTGCAGCGAGACCGAGGCGAGCGCGAGCGCCCACGCGGTGGCTGAGAGAAAGAACACGACGCTGGAGAGCGTGACGAGGCCCTTGGCGAACTCCGCCATCCGCGTCGGCACGCTCAGCTGCACCAGCACCTGGGCGATCCGAGGCGGGGCCTTCTCCGCGACCGCGGTCGAGAGCAGCATCAGCAGAACCAGCGTCACCAGCGTGCCCAGGAAGGCGAGCGACTGCGAGGAGGTGCAGGTCGAGGCGAGCGTTCCGACGGCGAGGTAGAACGCCGCGACAAGCACGAGCCCCAGATACCCGCTGACGACCGCGCCCCAGTCCAGCCCGGGCTCGGTCGCGATCAGCGAGAGCAGCACGGGGTAGACCAGCGAGGGCAGCAGGAGGCAGAGCAGGAAGGCGACCGAGGCGAGATACTTGCCCAGCACCGCGGCGGGGTCGGAGACCGGGGCGGTGCGGAGCATCTCGAGCGTGCCGGTGCGGAGCTCCTCGGAGAACAGCCGCATCGAGATCGCCGGGGCGAGCGGGATGAAGAGCCACGCGGCGGCGGAAAAGAAGTACCGCATGGTGGCCGGCGTGCCCGGGGCGATGGTGCGATCGATGAAGACCACGCCCGTCAGCAGCAGAAACAGCGCGATGATGATCCACCCGACGGGCACGCGAAAGAGCGACACAAGCTCGCGGCGGGCGATGGCCAGGGTCGTGTCAAGCGAGTCGCTCAGCCGGCTCGTGATCTGGGCTCTCAGCCCGGCGGGGGCTTCAGGAATGGGAGAAGAGGAGTTGGGGGTGGTCGGGGTGGTGTTGGTGTGGGGGGTCATGCCAAGGCCCCCCGGTCTTCGATCAGCCGCATGAACAGCGCTTCGAGCCCGACTCGCTCGCGGTTGATCTCGCGGATGAAGTACCCCGCGTCGGCGCACGCCCCGGCGAGCGGCTCGCGCAGGTCCGCCGCGTCGTCGTGGGCGGTGATGATCAGCGACTGCCACCCGACGCGAGCGTCAACGGGTTGATTCGGCGCGGGCTCGATGTGGGCGACGCCGTGCACGGTGCTGAGCAGCCTGGGTGCCAGCCCGGGGTCAGCCGACGGGTTGGTGCGGATCTCGATGCGGTAGGTCGGGGCCCCGGCGTGGTCTCGGGCCAGCTCGGCCGGGGTGCCGTCGGCCCGCACCTGCCCGGCGACGAGCACCATGACCCGGTCACACAGCCGCTCGACCTCGGGCAGGATGTGCGAGCACAGCAGCACGGTTCGTTTCTCAGCGAGCTCGGTGATCAGCAGCCGGGCCTGGTGAACCTGGGTCGGATCGAGCCCGTTGGTCGGCTCGTCGAGGATCAGCACCTCGGGGTCGTGCAGCAGCGCCGCAGCGAGCCCCACCCGCTGGCGGTACCCCTTGGAGAGCGCCGAGATCCTTCGGGTGCGCATCGCGCCGATCTCGCACCGCGAGACCTCACGCTCGATCGCAGCGACCCGGGCCTTGCGGTCGAGCCCGAACAGCCGCCCGCGGTGGTGGAGATAGGCCTCGGGGGTCATCTCGGGGTAGAGCGGGTTGTGCTCGGGCAGGTACCCCATCTTGCGGCGGGCGAGCATCGGATCGCGGGTGATCGAGGCCCCGGCGATGCTGACATCGCCCGAATCGGGGGGTGTGGTCCCGGTCAGGATCCGGATCGTGGTGGTCTTGCCCGCCCCGTTGGGTCCCAAGAGCCCTGCGACCTGCCCCGCCGGGAGTTCGAAAGATGTCCGATCCAGCGCCCGAACGCGGCCGTATGTCTTGGAGATGTCAGATGCATGGATCATGGTGGGGTGGGTGTGGCGTGGGGGGTCGGGCCCGATGGGATTGGTGAGAGGACCGATATCGGTCGATATTAGCGCCTGTCGGCAGAGTCTCTCCCGAACGGTTGTGTCGCCGGGACGAGTGGCGGTAGACTCATGATCCAGAACGAGAAGCGGTTTCGTGAAATGAACCCGAGCAAGGCTACTGTTTACCTTGTCGGGGGATGCTCACACGAGGCATCGGCCTCACACGAACCGAGCGGGGATAGGTCCGGGGTGGTGAAAAACAACGCCAATGAATCTGGGGAGAAGCTCGAGTCCAAGGCGGCGATGGTGCTGCTCGGGGCCTTGGGCGAAGCGGTCCTGCTGACCGACCCGGACGGCGTGCTCATCTGGGGCAACCCGTACTTCTATCGCCTGGCCGACGAGATCCGCGAGCGGGTGCTCCGGGCGAGCGTGCAGGCGGCGAGCCAGGCCCGCGAGATGTCCAGAAACCCCGTCGGGCCCGACGGGCCGCTCCACGGACCCATCGCGTGCAAGTACGAGATCGAATCGACGGATCAGTCCCGCGTGTTCGACGTCTACGCCACGACGGTCGAGATCGAGGGCGAGCCCGCGGGCGGGTTGGCGGTGGTCGTCCGCGATGTCACCGTGCAGCGGCGGACCCAGCGGAAGATGGACGCGATCGACCGGGCGGGGTATGAGCTTGCGAGGTTTGATTCCGACGAGATCCGGAAGATGAACAGCTATGAGCGGCTGCAGCTGCTCGAGAAGAAGATCATCGAGGCGACGCGGCGGCTGCTCAACTACGACCACTTCGCGATCTTCGTGCAAGACCGCAAGGCTGAGAAGCTGCAGCTGGTCATCTCGGAGGGCTTGCCCGAGGAGATCGAGGACCTGGACCTGGTCGCGGGTGCAGAGGGCAACGGGATCTCGGGGCACGTCGCGGCGACGGGCGAGAGCTACATCTGCTACGACGCGACGACCGACGACATGTACATCCCCGGGCTCAAGGGCGCGCGGTCGAGCCTGACCGTGCCGCTGCGGGTGCACGACCGGGTGATCGGGATCATGGACATCGAGTCCAAGGAGCCGGGGCAGTTCGACGAGCAGGACAAGCAGTTCGTCGAGATCTTCGCGCGGCACATCGCGATGGCGCTGCACCTGCTGGACCTGCTGGTCGCCGAGCGGTGCGACGTGAACCAGAGCGTGAGCGGGCGGTTCGAGGGCGAGCTGGCCGAGCCGCTCGAGGACCTGGAGCACGAGGTGGACTGGTTCCGGACGGTGGCGGACCAGAACCCGGAGGCCGCGGCCCACGTCAAGCGGCTGGCTGAAGACGTGGAGGCGATCAAGCGTCGGATGCGTGAGGTGGCCGAGGGGCCCCAGACGCTGCTCGGGCTCGAGAAGCACCTGGGCAAGAAGAAGACAGACCCGGTGCTCGTCGGACGGCGGGTGCTGGTGGCTGACGACCACCCGAAGATTCGCAAGGTCATCGGCGAGCTGCTGAGCCACCGCGGCGCGGTGGTCACGGTCTGCCAGGGCGGGGGCGAGGCGATCGAAGCGCTCAAGGCGACCCCCGGCGGGTTCGATCTCATCGTCAGCGATATCCAGATGCCCGACCGCAACGGGTACGAGGTCTTCAGCGCCAGCCGCAAGTTCAGCTCGGACGCGGCGGTGATCCTCATGACCGGCTTCGGGTACGACCCGCACCACTCGATCGTCCGGGCGAGCCAGGAGGGGCTGCACGGCGTGCTGTTCAAGCCCTTCGAGATCGACCTGCTTCTTGAGAGCATCCGCCAGGCCCTGACGGGCAAGGCGGCGGCGAAGAAGAGCTGATTTTTCGACGAGCCCCTCACGCGAGTGAGGGAACAACGAGACCGAAGCAGCACGATAGTTGTCACGCCCCTCGGGTCCCCCGACTCACGTCGGGGGCTCGTTAAGGCAAGGACAAGACGCCCTGCGCATCGAAGGCGGGCACCGGTTAATTCAGAATACGCGTCGCGGCCAGCACTCGGTCCAAGCCGTCGATGTCCTTGAGAATCCTCGCGTTCTCAAGCATCGGCTGACTCCGCGCGAGCTTCAACGCGTCGGCGGCACTGCACGACGCCAGCTCGATCAGCAGCACGCCGCCCGGCTTAAGTGACCCCGGCCCGTGCTCGATCAGCGGCGACACCAATCGCAACGCATCGGGACCGGCACGCAACGCAAGCTCCGGCTCGTGGTCCTTCACGTTCGGCTCCACCGCGTCCCACTCGCTGTCCGGGATGTAGGGCGGGTTGCTCACGATTGCATCAAACGGCCCGGCGTTCTTCAACGGCACCAGCAAGTCGCCCTCGACAAACTCGACCCGCTCAGTCAGCGAATGAGCCTCGGCGTTCTCCCTAGCGAGCGACAACGCATCCGCTGAGATGTCCGTCGCGATCAGCCGCGCCCCGGGCAGGTTCTTGGCCAGCGTGATCGCGAGGCACCCGGTCCCCGTACACACGTCCGCGATGAGCAGCGGGGGGCCGGCCTCAGGCTCGGGACGTTTGGGTGTTGCGGATGCTGGGAGCGGGGCTGAAGGGGTCTGGGTCTCTGAGGCGGGGTCTGGTGCGTCGTCGGAATCGAAGTCCGGGTCGTGCCCCTCGGGCCGAATCTCGGTTTGGGTGATCGCGGGCCGCAGCATCCGGATCGCCTCGTCGATGATGGTTTGGCTCGACGGACGCGGGATCAGGGCCCGGGCATCGGTCTTGAATTCGAGCGAGTAAAAGGTTTCCTTGCCGACGAGGTACTGGATCGGCTCGTGGCTCATCGCCCGCTTGACGAGGTCGCGGAGGACGAGCTTTTCGTCGTCGGTGGCGAGGCGGTCGGTCTCCATGTACAGCCGCAGGCGGTCGCACCCGATCACATGGGCCAGCAAAAGCTCAGCCATGCGGCGGGGCGAATCGACCTCACGCTCGGTGAGCTTGCCACTGATCCACTCGAGCAGCGTGCGGGTCGTCCAGGTTGTGGGGGGGGCGGTGGTCACGGGTCGAGTTTAGGGGGCCGGTTCAGGGTTCGTCACCCGGATCGGTCAGCGGGGTCGCGGGCGGTGCCTCGTAGACAACCTGGCCACCCAGAATTGTGGTGAGCACCCGGGTCTCCAGAATCTCAGCCTCGGGGCAGGTCATCACGTCGCGGTCGATCACGATGAAGTCGGCCAGCTTGCCCGGCTCGAGCGTGCCCTTGGTGTTCTCTTCAAAGGCTGCGTACGCGGCGTTGATCGTGAAGGCCTTGAGGGTTTCCATGCGGGTCAGCTTCTGCTCCGGGTGCCAGCCGCCGGGCGGGTACGAGTCTCCGTTTTGGCGGGTCACCGCGGAATGAAACCCGAGGAACGGGTTGTGCGGCTCGACCGGGAAATCGCTCCCCGCAACGATCGGGGCGCCCGAGTCGGTCAGAGATCGCCACGCATACGCCCCCTTGGCCCGCTCGGGCCCGACGCGTGCATCGACCCAGCGCATGTCGGAGGTGCAGTGCTTTGGCTGCATCGAGGGGATGACGCCGAGCTGGGCGAAGCGGGGGATGTCGGCGGGGCTCAGGAGCTGGGCGTGCTCGATGCGGAAGCGGGCGTCGGCGAGCATGGTGGGCTCTTCGGCTCCGATCGGGCGGATGCCGTCGGTGCCCATGAACTCGCCCCGCAGGTAGGCATCGAGGGCCTCGCGGTTACCCCGGTCACCGATGGCGTGGGTGCAGACCTGGTATCCGTTGCGGATGCCGTCGGCGGTGATGTCGGCGATGTACGCCGTCTCGCTCACGGCGAGCCCGGTGTACGGGTTGCCGTCCGCGTCCGTAGGCCGGTCGGCGTAGGGCTCGAGCATCCACGCGCCGCGTGAGCCCATCGCCCCGTCCATATAGAGTTTGGTCGAGCGCACGGTGAGGGTGTCCCCGATCGTCAGCCCGTGCTCGGCGAAGTAGTCCTTGGCGTACGCCCCCGAGAGCACGGCATACACCCGCAGCTTGAGCACGCCGTCGTTGACGAGGGCCTCGAAGGTCTTGAGATCGGTCGGGCTGACGCCCATGTCGTGCACGCCGGTGAGGCCCGCGCTGAAGCACTGCTCCTGGGCCGCGAGCAAACTCGCAGCGAGCTCGATGCGCGCCGACTCGGGGATCGCTCTGCCGATGAGTCCTTCTGCGTTATCGACGAAGACGCCCGTGGGCTCGCCGTCCGAGTCTTTGAGGATCTCGCCGCCTGAGGGCGAGGGGGTCTCGGGCGAGATCTCGGCGATGTCCATCGCGGCTTGGTTGGCCAAGAGCGCGTGCCCATCGACGCGGCTGAGCGTGACGGGGTGATCGGGGACCGCCTCGGTGAGTTGGTCGTGCGTGGGCATCTGCTTGCCCGGCCAGGACTCCTGATCCCACCCGCGCCCGATGACCCAGTCGCCCTTGGGGGTGCGGTCAGCCTTGGCACGCACGAGATCGATGACCTGCTGATAGGTTCGTGTGTAAGACAGATCGATGACGCCCAGTGACAACGCCCCGAGCCCGGCGAGGTGGCCATGGGCATCGATGAGCCCGGGGAGGACCGTCTTGCTGTCGAGATTGACGAGGACCGTCTCGGGGCCGGCGAGCGCGAGAACGGCACCGTTGGTTCCAACGGCTTCGATCCGGTCGCCGGTGATCGCGATGGCCTGGGCGGTGGGGGATTCATCGTTGACGGTGTAGATGGTGGCGTGGTGGTAGATGGTGTCTGGTGGGGGGGCCGGCTGAGCGGCGGCGGGGGAAGAGAACAACGATAAAAGACAGAACGCAGAGGCGCAAAGAAGCGCCGAGGCGCGGAGATGGGAATGGGCAACAAGAGATCGAAAGAGGGGTGGGGTGGGCATGGGGAGATTGTACCAGAGCTAGCGGACGCGTTGTCATTGGTGCTCGTACGAGCCCCTCACGGGAGTGAGTGGAGCCGTGGGCCTTGGCGAGAGCGTGAATTCTTTGAGTGCTCGGGAGATGCGGAGCGGCTCGGGTCCCCCGACTCACGTCGGGGGCTGGTCTACACCGAGCGCTGGTCTTTGACGAGCCCACCGCGCGAGCGGTGGGGCCCCGTGGGTTGCCGGCAGATGATGCTGATTGGGGACCGAGCCCCTCGTCTTACGCCGGGGGCTGGTCTACACCGAGCGCTGGTCTTTGACGAGCCCACCGCGCGAGCGGTGGGGCCCGGTGGGTTACCGGCAGATGATGCTGATTGAGGACCGAGCCCCTCGTCTTACGCCGAGGGCTCGTCTACACCGAGCGATGGTCTTCGACGAGCCCACCGCGCGAGCGGTGGGGCCCGGTGGGGTGCCGGCAGATGATGCTGATTGAGGACCGAGCCCCTCGTCTTACGCCGAGGGCTGGTTTGCCGACGGAGCGGCTGCTTTGGGTAGGGTGCCGCATTCGGGGCAGGGGGCCGAATCTGGCAGGCCATCGAGCGAGTGGGCGCATTTGGCGCACAAACCCTTCCGTCTGCGGCGGGCTCTGCGGGCATAACCGAGGCCTTCCCAGGTGCCAAAGACGATGCCGGCGTAGAGGAGTGTGTTGATCGCAAAGCCGAGGGGGAGGGGGCGGAGGGGGAGGCGGGAGTCCAGCGGAGCATCGGCTGAGAAGCCGGGGGTTAATGCGTAGTAGAATTGTGTTTTTTCGATCGGCGGGAACACGAATTTTTGAAACGGGTCTGTTGGCGGTGGGGGAGGGGATTCGGAGTCGTAGGTGTCGACCTTATAATACGACATGGCCCGCATCGGAAGGCCGACGCTGATCAGATCGATGGTGAACTTTTCTTCCTCGGAAGTATTGATGCGATCTCGGACGAGCTTGCGGAGCAGCGACTCGGTCTCGGTTGAGGGCTCGAACGGGCCGTAAAGGTCTTCCGCGTCACCCTTGATGGGGAGTGCCCCTTCACGTGTGAGGCCCTGGTGCTCGCCGGAACTTCGACCCAGGATGACGCCGTTCTGCAGCACCTCGATTCGGATCCGCCAGGCATCGGACTCCATGCCGACGAGGGCGCGGACCAAGACGATGCCCCAGGCGATGCCCGGAGTCAGGGCCAGCCCGACCGTGAGACTGATCAAGCCTCGGCGGATCAGTCGGCGTCGGATTGAGTTCGTCGATCGAGGCATTGGGGCAGTCTACCGGGTTCTTACTTCGCCTCGTACCAGTTCGTCGAGACCCCCGCGTCGGCCTTGAGGGGGACGTCGAGCTGCATCGCGGCCTCCATGCGGGCGACGATGAGATCCTTCGCGGGCTCGGCTGAGGATTCGGGGGACTCGAAGACGAGTTCGTCGTGGATTTGGAGGAGCATGAGGGTGCCGGCGAGGGCCGGGGAGGCAAGAACCCCCTCACCCCAACCCTCTCCCCCAAGGGAGGAGAGGGAAGAAGGCCCCCCTCCGTCGCCTGCGGCGACACCTCCCCCGCCCCCCCGCTCGGGAACGGGGGAGGATTTGGGGCCGGACGCCGGGTTGCTCGCCATGAGTCGGCGGTGCAGATCCACCATTGCGATCTTGATGAGGTCCGCTGCGGATCCCTGCACGACCGTGTTGATCGCCATGCGTTCTGCGAGCGAGCGGCGGTTCGGGTTGGTCGAGTCGATCTCTAAAATCGGGCGGCGGCGGCCCATCATCGTCTGCACATAACCATGGGCTTGCGCAAACTCCACGCACTCAGCGAGAAAGCTGGTGATGCCGGTGAACTTGGCCTTGTAGCCGTCGATGATCTCGGCGGCTTCGGTGTTGCTCACGCCGAGCCTGCGTGCGAGCCCGAACGGGGTTACGCCGTAGACGATGCCGAAGTTGACCATCTTGGCGCCCGAGCGTTGGTCCTTGGTGACGTCCTCGAGCTTGACGCTGTGGATCTGGGCTGCGACCGCGGCGTGGATGTCCTCGTCGGCGTGGAAGGCCGCCGTCAGCGCGGGGTCTTTGGACAGGTGCGCGAGCAGGCGCAGCTCGATCTGCGAGTAGTCGGCGGTGATTAAGGTGCGGCCCTGGGGCGCGACAAACGCTCGGCGGATCTCGCGACCAATATCAGTCCGGATCGGGATGTTCTGCAGGTTTGGGTCCGAGGAACTCAGCCGCCCGGTCGCGGCGACCGTCTGATTAAAACTCGCATGGATGCGGCCGGTGTCCGCGTTGATCTCTTCCTTGAGATTCACCAGGTAGGTGTTGACGAGCTTGGTGAGCTGACGGTACTCAAGCATGAGCGTCGGGATCGGCGAGGCGATGTCCGGATCTTGCGCGAGTTTTTCCAGCACCTCGGCGTCGGTCGAGAAGCCGGTTTTGGTCTTCTTGATCGGCTTCAAGCCCAGGCCGGGAGCCTCCTCGTAGTCCGTTGCGTTGAACAGCACCCCGCCGAGCTGCTTGGGGGAGTTGGCGTCGAACCGGCGGCCGAGCGAGGTATCCGTCTCGTTGTCCAACTCCACGATCAGCTCGTCGATGCGAGTCTGCAGGCGCTCGCGTTGCTTTTCGAGTTCGACGGGGTTGACCTCGATGCCGTTGAACTCGAGCTCTGCGAGGACATCGATCAGCGGGGTTTCGAGATCGCGGTAGAGCGTGTCAAGCTGAGACTCTGCGAGCTTTGGGATGAGCCTGTAGGCCAATTGCAGCGTGACGTCCGCGTCCTCGGCGGCGTACGGACCCGCCTTGGCGAGCGGGACCTGATCAAAGGTGATGGCGGATTTCCCGGTGCCGATGAGCTGCTTGATCGAGATGTTCTCGCGGCCAAGCTCCGCCAGAGCCAGCGCGTCCATGGAGTGCGAACTCCGCGAGGCATCGAGCAGGTACGACGCGATCATGGTGTCGCCAGCCGGGAGCGAACTCCCGACGGGTGGCACAAGCCCTCGCAGGTGCACGCCGGCGCCACGGAAGACGACGAGGTCGTACTTGATGTTGTGCCCGACCTTGAGGATGCTCTCGTCTTCGAGGATCGGTCGCATCACCTCAAGAACGGCCTGGGTGTCCAGGCACTTTTCATCTGATGGGCAGAGCGTGGGGATGTAGTACGCCTCGCCAGGGGTCAGCGCGACGGAGATGCCCGCGAGTTTCGCGCGGCGGGGGTTCAACGCGGTCGTCTCGGTGTCCACCGCGAAGAAGTCCGTGGCCTTGAGCCGCCTGGCCAGGGCGTTGAGGTCCTTGATTGTGGTGACGGTGTGGTAGTCGCCCTCGGGTTCGGGGAGTGCGGGTTCGGACTGGATAAAGAGCCCGCCGAAGTCGCCGTGGTCTGGTTCCTTTGTTTTCTTTGGCGCCGATGTCGTGCTTTGTGCGCTCGATGCACCCGATCCGCCCGAGGCAAGGGGCGGGGCGGTGCCCAGCATGCGGGCCAGCTCGTCCTGATACCGATTAAACCCGAGCTGCTTGAGGAACGGCATCAGTGCTTCGAGATCCAGGTTCTTGATCTCAGCCTGGGGCAGCTCAAACTCGAACGGCGTGTCGTGGCGGAGCGAGACCAGCTCTTTGGAGAGTTTGAGCACGTCCAGACTCGCGGCGAGGTTCTCGCGACGCTTGCCCTTGATCAGCCATTCTTTGGCGGGTTTGTCTGCGGTTGCTTCGGCGATGACCGCGTCGAGCGTGCCGAACTCTTGCAGCAGGGCGGCTGCGGTTTTGGCACCGATGCCCGGCACGCCGGGCACGTTGTCCGAGGTGTCGCCCATGAGCGCCAGCATGTCGATGATCTGGTCTGGGCGTAGGCCCATGTCGGTCATCATGGTGTCGGCGGTAATGAGCACATCGGTGTGCACGTCGTACATCTCGGTGGGCGGCGTGCCAAAGCCGAGGAGTTGCTTGAGGTCCTTGTCCTTGGAGATGATCCGGATGCGGGTATTGGGGTGTTTCTCGCTGAACGTGCTGGCGATGGTCGCGATCACGTCGTCGGCCTCGAAGCCTTCTGAGCCGATGCACGGCACGCCGATCGCCTTGAGCATCTCGATCGCTCGCTCGACCTGCGGGAACAGGTCCTCGGGCGGGGCGTCGCGGTTGGCCTTGTAGTCCGGGTACATCTGAGAGCGGAAGGTGCCCTTGTCGCCACTGACATCGAGCGCGACAGCGAGGTGGGTCGGCACGCCGTCGCCGGTGAGGTTTGTCGCGTTGTGCTGGAGGAGTTTGAGCAGCATGCCGACGAAGCCGAAGGTCATGTTGGTCGGCTCGCCGGTGACCGGTGAGGACATGGGCGTGCGGATGGCGTGAAAGGCCCGGAAGAACTGGGCGTAGCCGTCGATGAGGTAGAGGTTTTGGTTAGGCATCAGGGATCAGGGATTCAGGAAGATTGCAGGTGGCTCTTGTCCTTGCCCGGCCAGTCGAAGGCGGCCTCGCCGGTCGCGGTCTCGTGCAGCACGGTCAGGCGTCGGGCGTAGGCCTGGCTCTGGTGCACGCTGCGCCGGGTCATGGCCTCGAGCGCGACCTCGACGAACTTGCCGATCCGGTAGGCCTTGATCCCCGCATCGGTGATCCAGGCGAAGGGGTGGGTGACGCCGCTCGTTCCACCGGTCATCGCGCTCGCGGCGTACATGGTGCCGGTGCCGAAGATGGTCCCGGTGCCGATGCGTGTGCCGATAGCGGTCTTGGTGTGGTCACCGATGGTCGCGCCCAGGAACTGGTGCCCGGTGTCCTCGTGCTTGGCATCGTGGCTGGGCCGTAGCAGCACGTGCGAGTAGGTATTGAGCAGGTTGGAGTTGGTGGTATCGGCGCCCAGGTTGACCCACTCGCCGACCCACGAGTCGCCCAGGTGCCCGGCGTGGGCTTTGTTGGAGTACCCCTGGAAGATGGTGCCGCCGACCTCGCCGGCGACCTTGCAGACCGGTCCGATCGCGGTGTGCTCCTTGATCAGGGCGTGGTCGAGCACGGTGCTGCCCGGCCCGATATACGCCGGGCCCCTGATGATCGCGAGCGGGCGAACGACCGAGTTCTCGTCGAGGTGGATGGGGCCGTGCGTGGCGTCGAGGACGACGGTGGGGGCGAGGTGCGCCGTTGGGTGGATGTGTACGGCGTGCTTGCCGATCACGGTGACGCCCTCGGGGATGTTGTTGGTCTTGGGCGTGCCCGAGAGCAGCCGCAGGTCCAGGTCGAGGCAGGCGTCGCGGGTGTCGCGCCAGGACCACGGGCGGTGCATCAGCACGCGGCGGTCGAGCATCGCGTGCTCCATCGGCGGGTTGCCGCCGGTGAGGAACTGGTTGCAGTCGTTGGGGGTGAGCAGGGCCGCGACCATGTCGCCCGACTCCTCCTCGGCGAGCACCTGCCCGGGGGTGAGGGCCTCGATCTCGGGGATCGGCAGCGCCAGGCGGCCGTTGAGGAGCAGGATCGGTCGGGCCGGGGTCTCCTTGGGCGGCTGATTGACCGGGACGCCGTGCTGATCGGAGGCGAGCTCGATCATGGGGCCGGGCACCGCGACGGCGACGACCTCGAGGTGCAGAGCGCGGGTCATCCGCTCGGCGTTGGTGAGGGCGCCGGTTCGGACGTGGAACGCGGGCCTAAGGTCGGTGAGCGGGGCGAGGGTGCCCTTGCCGTCATCGAAGAGGATCGCGGGTCGGGCGGGTCCGGTGTTTTTCGGGGTCGTGTCGGTCATGCGTGTTCGAGTGTAGCCGGAGAGAGCCGGGGCTTGCTCGGGTCGAAGGAATGGGGCCGAGCGGCTCACTGAATTCTGGTACGAGGAGCGTGGGCATGGGTTCGACTGGACGGGATTCGGAAGAAAAACGATCGATCGGGGTGATCTTTGACTTTGACGGCACGCTGGCCGATTCGGAGCCCGTCCACGAGGCCGCGATCCGGGCGATTGTCGAGCCCATGGGCTGGTGGGCCGACGAGCCAGCGCTCTTCGCCCGGTATATCGGGACCAGCGACCGGTACTGCTTCAGGGATCTGGGCGAGCGGGCGGGCGAGACGGTGGACGACGCGAGGCTCGACGGGCTCGTCGAGGCCAAGCGGCTGATGTACCTGGAGTATCTCGAGGCCGGCAAGGTCCGAGCGTTCGACGGGGCGATGGACCTGGTCCGGGCCGCGGCTGCGGGCGGGCCCATCGCGGTCTGCTCGGGGTCGCGGACGCCGACGATCGAGCCGACGCTGGTAAAATTCGGGGTGCGTGATCTGCTCTCGGCGCTCGTCGGGGCGGACCAGGTCTCCAACGCCAAGCCGCACCCGGAGAGCTACCTGCTCACGTGCGAGCGGCTGGGGCTTGCGCCGAGCCGGTGCGTCGCGATCGAGGACACCGACCACGGCATCAACGCGGCCAAGGGCGCGGGGATCCGGACGATCGCGGTGGCGCACACGTGCGGCCCGGATCGGCTGAGCGGGGCCGACGAGGTGTTTGAGAACATCGGGCAGATCACGGTGGAGGCGTTGCGGGGTTGATGTCTTTACCGAGCTCCCGACGTGAGTCGGGGGAATCGTGAGCCGTTGAGCGTCATCGGGTGCGTATCGACACCGGGTTCTCCTCACTCTCGTGAGGGGCTCGTTGAGACCGTCGCAGGATTGATTGCAACCCCGTCTACCGCTTGAACGCGCGGGCATGGCCGACGCGATGCTGCGAGTGCTGGGTCGTGAACCCGAACCACGGCGAGGCCAGGTGCAGCAGGATCGTGACCGGGATCGCGATGACGGCGGTGTAGAGCGCCGAGCCGCCGACGATTATGAGGCGGTTGGCGGGCTGCCAGTCGATCTGGTCCTGGTAGAACGAACGCAGCGTGAAGATCGCGACGACCACGAGCCCCGCGACGAACGCGGCGACGAGGTTCAGGATGATCGGCGTGAAGAAGTTCTGGGCCAGCACCATGCCGCGGAGGCTGATGACGAGCTGGGCCGCGACGAGGTAGCCCAGCGCCGAGGGGCCCAGCACCTGCATCACCGAGCCGGTGCTCATCGCGTGGGTGTTGGCCAGGTCCGCCAGATCCGCCAGGCACCCGAGCACGAGCGCCGCCCACAGGGCCGCCCGCGGGGTCGCGTGCAGCGACACATACACCAGCAGCGGGATCACGAACGAGGGGTAGATGTCGCCCGAGCCGGCGCTGAGATGCTTGGAGAGCCCGAGCTGTGCGCCAAAGCAGACCCACGAGCACAGCGCGAAGAGCAGCCAGTTCATGGCGAGCCCCCCGTCGTGCCCCGGGGCGTCTCGGCGTCGAGCGGGATCTGCAGGTAGACCTCAGAGACTCGGCGGACGTCCACGGTCGGGATGACCGTGATGATCTTGCGGGTGCTGGTCACCGGGTGATCCACAACGGACTCGACGAGCCCGAGCACGAAGAACTGGGCGTGCGCGGGCCACCGGTCGTCGTTGAGCACGACGGTCTGCCCGGCGGTGATGGTGGGGGCACCCGACAAGCCCGAGCCGCGGCCCTCGACGGTGACGGGCCCGGTGAGCGTGCCGTCGCCCATGGACTCGAGCACGCAGGCGAGCCCCGCGGCGTTGCCGGGGTCAAAGAGGACCCGCGCGTTGACCTTGGGCGCGTCGCTCGCGGTGATCGGCTGGATGATCGAGGTGCGGTTTTCGATGCCGACGACACGCCCGACGAGCTGGGTGAGCCCGGAGGTGGCGAAGGTGTTGAGGGTGACGCCGTCGCCCTCGCCGCCGCGGACGCGCATCAGGCGCCCGCCGGGCTCGGTGACGGGCCGCAGCATGAGCCGGACAGGGGTTTGGGGGCGGATGGAACCTCTGTTGGTGAGCTCGGCGTTGCGTTGGCGGAGCTCGTCGTTCTCGCTCTGCAGCCTCCGGTTGCGGGCCTGCAGGTCGTCGATCGCCGCCTTGGCGGTGCCCGGGTCGATCGCGTCGGCCTCGAGCGCGGGGCGGGTGAACAGCTGCCCGACCAGGTTGAAGGTCCGAGCCACGGGCGCGAAGACGACGGTGGACTGGGCGCCCAGCGGCTTGACCCAGGGCGTCGAGAACCGGGCCGGCAGCAGGCTCGTCACGATCAGCAAGGCGACCGCGAGCGGGAGCAACGCGGCGGCCGTGGTGTTGTGGTGGGGGGATCGGGCCATGGCTGAGCGGGTCGGTGCGGGTCTGAGCCAGTTGCGTCAGGCGGGCCAGCGCAGGGGCCCCGGGGTTGGGTCAGAATTCCATGTCGTTCTCGAGCGTGGACTTCCAGTCCTCGATGTTCTCGAGATAGATCGCGGTCCCGCGTGCGACGCAGGTCAGCGGGTCGTCGGCGAGCACGCACTCGAGCCCGGTCGCCTTCTGCAGCAGCACGGGCAGCCCCCGCAGCAGCGCCCCGCCGCCGGCGAGCACGATGCCGTTCTCGACCAGGTCGGCCGACAGCTCGGGCTCGGCCCGCTCGAGCGTGCGGGTGACGGTCTCGATGATCGCGCTGATGGGTTCCTGGAGGGCGTCGCGGATCTCCTCGGAGGTGATCACGGTCTTGCGGGGCAGGCCCGAGACCATGTCGCGGCCGCGGACCTCCATCGAGGACTCGTCCCCGACGGGGGCGGCGGACCCGATCTGGATCTTGATCCGCTCGGAGGTCTGCTCGCCGATCATCAGGTTGTACGTCCGCTTCATGTGGCTGATGATCGCCTCGTCCATGTCGTCGCCCGCGACGCGGACCGACTCACACGTCGCGATATCGCAGAGCGACATGATGGCGACCTCGGTGGTGCCGCCGCCGATGTCCACGATCATCGAGGCGGTCGGCTCGGTGAACGGGAGCCCGGCGCCGATGGCGGCCGCGATCGGCTCCTCGATCAGGTAGGTGCGGCGGGCGCCGGCGCGGGCCGCCGAATCGAACACGGCCCGCTTCTCGACGGCGGTGATGCCCGAGGGGATCGAGATGACCACGCGGGGGCCGATGAACCGCATCCGCCCGGTGACCTTGTTGATGAAGTAGTTGAGCATGGACTCGGTGATCTCGAAGTCGGAGATCACGCCGTCCTTGAGGGGTCGGATGGCGGTGATGGAGCCGGGGGTCTTGCCGAGCATCTCCTTGGCGACCCACCCGACGGCCTGCCCGTTCTTGAGCACCTCGTTGGTGCCCTTGCGGACCGCGACCACCGAGGGCTCGTTGAGCACGATGCCCTGACCGCGGACCGCGACCAGGGTGTTGCAGGTACCCAGGTCGATGCCCATGTCCACGCTGAAGGGAGTGATGAGTCGTTCAAGCCACACGCGGCAAGGTTCTCCGTCAAGGGGGCGGGCCGGGGCCCGCGAGGATGCTCGCCCCGAGGAGGTCGGGGCGTGACCGGAAAGAATAGCCGAACGCGCGGGCCCCCGTCGGGCCGCCCCGGGCCGATCTCTTTTAAGATCACAACCCGGCGACGAAAAACGGCCCGGGGCTGGTGTGCCCCGGGCCGGTGAGGATCCTGTTCACCGGGCGGTCCCGGCGGGTTGGTGCCTTATCGGGACGCGACGCTGTCGCTGGGCACGTCCTGGGGGCCGACCTCGATCGACTCGGGCTGCAGGTAGAAGACCTCGTCGGCGGTCGGGGCCGGGGTGCTCACGCCCTGCGAGTCGATCTCGAACTGGGCGATGTCCTCGTAGTTGAGGTCCTGCTCACGCCCGGCGATGGACTCGATGCGGCTGCGCTGCTCGGCCCGGATGGTGTTCAGCTTCTTGGACAGCTGATCCAGCGAGTGCGATTCGTACCGGCTGAGCTTGTCGATCGTGGCCTGACGGTCCTCGAGCTGCTCGATCAGCCGCTCGTTGCGGGCGATCGAGTCGATCTGGGCGTCGAGCTGGAAGAGCTTGGACTGGAACTCAGCCCGCTCGGTCTCCAGCTTGGTCAGCAGCTCGGCGAGCTGCTTCTCCTGCTGGCTCAGGAAGCCCAGCTCGGTGTTCAGATCCGCGGCCCGGCCCGTGTACATCTGGCGGGTCTGGTCGATCTGGGTCCGCTTGGAATAGGCATCCTGCATGTTCATCGACCGGGTCGAGGCCTCGAAGGAGACCTTGACGACCGCCGACGGGTTCTGAGACTGAGTCTCCTGGGCCTGGGCCAGGATCGCGTTGTACTGGTTCAGATCGGCGCTGGCCAGGGCGACCACGCGGGTCGCGACCTTCAGCTCGCGGTCGAGCTCAGCGGTCTGCTGCTGGACCTGGGCCAGGTCGCTGCGGACCTGCGAGATCTTCTTGGGATACTCGGCTTCGAGCCGCTTGATCTGCTCCCGCAGCGCGATCGGGTCGTCGATCTGGCTGTCGATGACCTGGTTGATGTGGTTCTGGGTCTGGTGGAAGACCGCCCCAACCCGGTGCGGCCCGGCGATGACGACCGCGGTGCCTCCAACGAGGGCCGCGATGACTCCGGCTCGTACAACTGTTTTCCCGATGCAGCCCATGATGACCTCCTCGTCATTTGGCGGGCCTTGGTGGCCCACGCGGGTGATTCCACGCGGCTCTGGGCCGCGACTTTTTCTTGCTCGCCCCGCCGGACCGTTCCGACCGGGGCACACCAACCTGATTCGGAGACGACCGGACGCTCTTTCACAACCCGCGACAAAAAACGGAAAACACCCAAGTTCTGCCCGCAAAGACCCCGCGGCGTACCCTTTAGAGGCCTCTGAATCGAAACCGAACACGGTGGATTCCCATAGAACAAGGGCTCGGCGGATTACTCTTTGATCCCCGAGATGGCCGTGAAAGGATCCGGATGCTGACCAATCTCACCACCTCTTTCGTGGCTCGGCTGCGGGCCAACGACGAGGCCGCCTGGTACGAGCTCTGGGCCACGTTCGGCCCGGTTCTGCGCGCACAGCTCACCAAATGGGGCCGAGGGCGCGTGGGCGTTGAGACCGTCCGCGACCTGTCGCAAGAGACGCTCGCGGCGTTGTCCAACTCCATCGACCGGTATGACCCGGCCAAGGGGGCCCGGTTCAGCACGTGGCTGCTGGCGATCGCCAAGCACGTTTTGGGCGACGAGATCGATCGGCGGATGGCGCTCAAACGCGGCGGGGGCAAGTCCACCGCGTCGCTCGAGGAATCGTGGATGGCGGCCTCCAAGGCCCAGGGCGTGGACGAGGCCTACGAGGCCGCGGTCTTCCGGGCCAAGGTCGAGGCGGCGATCCGCATGGTCGAGAAGAACAGCGACTTCACCGATTTCGAGATTTATCGGATGCGGGTCCTCGAGGGGACCACCGGCAAGGACGTCGCGGTCGCGGTGGGGGTGAGCGAGCCGACGGTCAGCCGAAGGCTCAGCAAGGTCCGCGAGGAGCTCAAGGTGCGGCTGGGCGAGGTCATCGCGATGTATTCTTTCACAAAGGAAGAATTAGAGGAGGCGGAGCGAAACGGGCTGGTGCTGGGTCCCAATAGAAACGACGACGGGCCGGACAAGTCGTCGGACGGGATGTTCGACGACGCCGTCGCTGAGATCTACCACCAGCAGATGCAGCTCCGGGCCCAAGACGATTTGCTCGGTTAACCGGGCGGCATCCGGCGAGCAGCCGGAAGGAGCGGGTCATGTTCACCATCGCGAACATTCTTCTAGTCATCCTGGCGGTTGTCGTCGGCGTCATCGCGCTCGCCGCGGTCGTCTTCCTGCTGACCAAGCTGTTCGGGCTCGTCTGGGTCATCTTCGGCAACATCTTCCGGTTCATCGGGTCCGAGGTCCGCGACGTGGCCAAGCTCATCGGGGCGGTGGTGGTCATCCCGATCTTCTCGCTGCTCGTGCTGCTCAACGTTGTCATCGGCCGCTGGAGCGCCTCGGCGCACTTCGGCCGCAACGTCGGCGCCGAGTTCCGCTCGATCGGGGCCAGCGTCTACCGAATCGCGGTGGGCAACCCCGCCCGCCTGCTCGGGCTGGGCGGGGCGCTGCAGGGTGTCGAGGAGCGGCTGCCCGCGGCGATGGCCGAGGCCCCCGGGCGTGACAAGCCCAAGGGCGGCAAGGCCGGCCGGTACGAGGGCTACAACATCATCGGGAGCCTGCCCGTGGGCGGGTCCGGGGCGAGGCTGTATATCGCCGAGCCGGAGGTGATGAAGCGGGCCGCGCTCGAGCGGCGTGGCATGATGAACGTCGACCGCGTCGTCATCAAGGCCTTCAGCCAGAGCGACGGGTCCACGCTCGACCAGATCGTCCGCGAGAGCCGGGCGCTCGAGGCCGCCAAGGAGCTGGGGCTCGTGCTCGAGCACTCCTCCGAGGCCGACCGGTTCTACTACGTCATGCGGTATGTGCCGGGCGACTCGCTCGGCGTTGTCACGCACCGGCTGCACGCGACGAGCCCGAGCGACGGGCTCGACGCCAAGAGCCTGCGTCTGGTGATGGGGTACGCCGCGGACCTGATCGACTCGCTGCATACCTACCACCGCGGCGGGCTGTGGCACAAGGACATCAAGCCCGACAACATCATCATCGACCCGGCCGACGACCGCGCCCACCTCGTGGACTTCGGGCTCGTCACCCCGATGCGCTCGGCGATGACCCTCACCACGCACGGCACCGAGTACTTCCGCGACCCCGAGCTGGTCCGCCAGGCGCTGCGTGGCGTGAAGGTCAACGAGATCGACGGCGCGAAGTTTGACGTCTACTCCGCCGGTGCGGTCATGTTCTCCGTCATCGAGAACTCCTTCCCGGCCCACGGCGGGCTCAGCCAGATCACCAAGAAGTGCCCCGACGCGCTCAAGTGGGTCGTCCGCCGCGCCATGGCGGACTACCAGCGTCGGTACACCTCCGCCGCCGAGATGCGGGCCGACCTAGACGTCGTGCTGCACGCCGCCAACCCGTTCGCGGTCAGGCCGGCCGAGCTGCCGAGCATGAAGGGCGACGCCGCGGGCACCAATGGGGTGGAGAGCTCAATAGGATCGCCGAGCTTTGAGATGGTTTGGGCAACGGTTGGACATCTCGCCGGTCAGACGTTCAAAACCAAGACGGGAATAGAGTTTGCGTACGAGTTTGATGGCAAGAGAGTGACGCCAGATAGGACTGACTACCCGTTGTCAAAGGCGGACTTCGTGAAGGCTCACGCACTGATGCCGCTAGAGGGCCCGGGCGAGATCAATAATCTCGTTCGTGGTCCGGCCTACATCTGGGCAATTCTCAATGATCATCGAGTGAGGGATAATTCACCAGAGCCCGTGCCTCACATGCGGCCGCGTCAGGCGGCCCAGGCCTTCGCCGGTGGTGCCGCTGCTGCCGCTGGCGGCGTGGGCGGAGCCGCCGCCTCGGTCGGGCCCATGGGCGCCGCCGCGGCGGCGGGTCCCAAGCGGGCCCCGAGGCTGCGTGTTTCGGACTGGTGGAGTGGGAAGTACACCGCGGAGGCTGGCGCCGCCCCCGCGTCGCAATCGCCCCTGACCGACACGCCGTTCGAGAACGCGGGCGTGAAGGCCAAGGCCGCGTGGGAGAAGGCCTCAGCGAAGGTCCGCGGGGAGCCCGTCAAGGCCGAGCACCGGGGCACCCCCGCGGCGAGAGTGGTCCCCATCGAGCACCGCGCCCCCGCAGCCGACCAGCTCAAGAACGCCCGCGACCGTGTCCGCGCGACCCGCGCCAAGGCTCGTCAGCGGGTCTCGGGCCGGGTGGCCAATGCCCGCCGCGCCCGCAAGCCCTCGGCTATGGGCGGGACCAAGGGCCTGGTCTTCGGGCTCTTCCTGGCGTTGGGGGTCTTCTTCACGATGGCGTTGGTCGTCGGGGCGCTGCTCGCACCACTGACCCGCTCTGAGACGCGGATCAACAGCTCCGGCGGGACCGCGTCCGCGTGGGTTGCCGGTGACAACCTGGTCACGATCAACACCGACGGCTTCCCGACAATCTCGATCGCGCCCAACGTCGCGCCCAACGTCGAGGACTACCTGGCCCAGATGCCCAGCCTCGAGGAGCGGGTGCTCGTGCTCAGCGACCTGACCTCCCCGCTCGATGACCAGGTCAAGGCCTTATTGAACCGGGCGTTCGGCCTGCTCGCCGAATCCGGGGCCGAGCTGACCGGCGACCTCGTGACCAGCCTTGACGACGCGGACACCGACCTGCTCGACCTGCTCGCTCGCGTGCGGACCGACCGCGGGGCGTTGCCGCTGGACTCGACCGAGCTGGGCGGGCGGCTCAAGGGCATCCTCGGCGATATCGCGTCCGACTACGACGGCGTGCTCTGGATCTCGCCCGTCAAGGGCGAGCCCGAAGCGGTCGAGTACTTCCTGATCGGGGCCGACGGCGTGATCTCGTCGCAGGCCGACGACCTGGACGACGTGGTTCGGCTCGCCGATCAGATCGATGACCTGGACTGAGCATCGCCCCGGCGTGCGGGCTTATCAAGCCCCGGCGTTGGAGACCTCCGCCAGCTCTTGCAGCTTGGACATCGCAGCCCCCGAACCCAGGGCCTCACGTGACAGCGTGAGGCCCTGTTGCATGGTCTCGGCGACCCCCGCGACCATGAGCGCCGCCGCGGTCGAGAGCGCGACCGTGTCGGCCGCGTGGCCCGGCTCGCCGGCAAAGATCGAGCGGACCAGGGCCGCAGATTCTTCCACACCCTCGACGCGGATCTGCTCGATCGTCGCGGCCGCAAGCCCGAGCGACGCGGGGTCGATCTCCTCCAGGGTCACCGAGTCGCCCCGGACCACCGCGACGTCGATCGTGTCGGTGGTCGTGATCTCGTCGAGCCCGTTGCGCGAGTGAACCACCCGAGCGTGCGGGGTGCCCAGCCTCGCCAGCGTCGTCGCGATCGGCGAGACGTACTCCCGCCTCGCCACGCCGATGAGCTGACGCGTCGCGCCCGCAGGGTTCGTCAGCGGCCCGAGCATATTGAAGATCGTCGGGAAGCCCAGTGCCTTGCGCGGCCCCGCGGCGTGCCGCATCGCCGGGTGGTGGTTGATCGCAAAGCAGAAGCAGATCCCCGCTTGGCGCAGGCACTCGGCCTGGCGTTCGGGCGTGGCGTCCAGGTTCACGCCCAGGGCCTGCAAGACCTCCGCCGAGCCTCGCCCGGTGCGCGAGCGGTTGCCGTGCTTGGCGACCACGACCCGCGTGATGCGGCTCTGGGCGGGCGGGGTGACAGCCGCGGCGAGGATCGCGGCCGCGGTTGAGACGTTGAAGGTCTTGGGCGCTCCGCCCGTGCCGCAGGTGTCGATCAGCGACTCGCCCGGCCCGGCGGTATACGGCACCGGCGTGACCCGCTCGCGCATCACCCGGGCCGCCCCGACCAGCTCGTCGGGCGTCGGGCCCCGCGCCGCGATCAGCCCAAGCAGCGCCCCGATCTGCGCCTCGGCCATCTCGCCCTGCAGCAACGCGGACATCATGGCGTACGACTCGTCCTCGTCCATCGGGGTGCCCGAGGCCAGCGACTTGAGAATCTCGATGATGGATGGTGTGCTCACGCGGGCAGGATAGGCGATTGTCCGACCGAACCGGAGCGCGAACCGAAGCCCGGCCGCGTTCGTCAGGTACCATGAGACAGACCCAGACACTTCAGACGCGGCCACACCGGCCGGCACGGAGGCCCCGATTCCCCCATGGCGGGCGGCAACAGACAACCCGAGCAGAGCCCGCGAGCGATCCCCGCGACGCGGCGAGTGGTCGTCGCGGTCAGCCGTCGCCTGCGCAAGCGAGCCGGGATCAACGCCGCGGGGCTTTCGCTGACGCTCGCGGGGGCGGTCGGCGTGGGGCTGGCGATGGCCGGGTGGTGGTGGGTCTGGGGCGTGGCGTGGTGGGTCTATCCCGCGGCGGCCGCCGCGACGGCCCTGCTCGCCGGCGGGGCCCGGGCGGCGATGATCCGCGTCGGGTCGCTGCACGCCGCCGGCCTCATCGACGACCGGCTCGGGTACGCCGATCGCCTGTCGTCAGCGGTTGAGTTCGCCCAGACCAGCCGCGAGGGGTTCGAGCGGGTCGCGATCGAGGACGCCGAGCGGGTCGCGAGCCAGGCGAACGTGCGCACAGCCGTGCCGATCCGGTTCGGGCGCGGGTGGACCGTCGGCGGGGTGCTGCTGCTGGCGATGGTCGGGATGGGCGTGGGGCTGCCCGACCGGGCCCGGGTCGTGCGGGCCCAGCGCGAGGCTCAGCAAGATCAACGGCTCGCGGCTGCGGACCAGATCCGCCAGGCCCGCGAGGCGCTCGAAGACCTCACGCCGCTCGAGCCCGGCACCGAGCAGCCGACGAGATCGCTCGAAGACGAGGGCACGTTGCGCACGTTTGAGGAGCTCGAACAGGAACTGGCCTCGGGCGAGGCGGATCCGGCGGCGGCGCTGGCTGAGGCGGCGGCGGACCTCGAGGAGCAGGCCGAGCGGCGCGAGGCGCGGGCCGACGAGGCTGAGCAGCGGGTACAAGAACTCGAAGAAGCGATGCGGGCGATGGGCGAGCGTGACCCCGATGCGGCCCAGTCCGACGAGGCCAATTTCGACGAGACCAATTTCGACGAGACCCGGTTCGATGAGGCCCGCGACCTGGCATCGAGGCTGGCCCAGGGTGATCTCGAGGGTGCCCGCGAGGCGATGCGGGACCTGCACGAGCGGGCCAGCGACGCGAGCCCCGAGGAGCGAGAGCGGATCGCCGACGAGCTTCAGCGGTTGGCCGACGAGATGGACCAATCGCAGGACCAGACCCAGGACCCGACCCAGGACCAGCCGCAAGGCGGGCAGCCCGGCGAGCAATCAGAGCAGCCCGCGGGCGAACAGGATGACGCCGGTGACGAGGGGGCTGAGCCCGAGCCGTCACAGCCCGAGCCGTCACAGACGGAATCGTCTCCGAACGAGGTCTCAGATGCGATCCGCCGCGAGGCTGAGCGGATCCGCGAGCAGCCCGAGGAATCGCCGCAGCCCGGCGAGCAAGAACAACCCGGCGACCAGCAACAGCCCGGCGACCAACAACAGCCCGGCGACCAACAACAGCCCGGCGACCAACAACAGCCCGGCGACCAACAACAGCCCGGCGACCAACAACAGCCCGGCGACCAACAGCAACCCGGTGACCAACAACAACCCGGCGACGAGCAACAGCCCGGCGACCAACAACAACCCGGCGACGAGCAACAGCCCGGCGACCAACAGCAACCCGGTGACCAACAACAGCCCGGCGACCAAGAGCAACCCGGTGACCAACAACAGCCCGGCGACCAAGAGCAACCCGGTGACCAGCAACAGCCCGGCGACCGATCGCTGGACGAGGTGCTGCGTGAGGCCCAGGACGCCCGGGATGGAGCGTCTGAGGACCGTCGCCAGGCTGAGCGGCTTCGTGAGCAGGCCGATCGGCTGCTCGACCGCGAGCGTCAGCCCGGCGATTCCTCCGAGGACCCCAACGAGACGCCCGATCCGCAGGACCGCTGGTCTCGGGCGCTGCAGCGTGAGCAGGGCGAGCCGGGCACGGGGTCGCGTCCGGGCGAGACGGGCGACGAGACCGAGCCGCTGGGGCCGACGGGTGAGGGGTTTGAGCGCACGGAGACTGTTGATGCGCGGCCCGAGGATGCGCAGGGTGCGCCGCAGACGATCTCCGAGTGGCTCGGCGAGGGCCAAGAGGGCGAGTACACCCCCGAGGCCCGCGAGCGGATGCTCGAGGCCGCCCGCAGCGCCGAGCGTGCGGTCGAGCAGCAGCGGGTGCCAACGCGGCACGAGGAGCTGATCCGCCGCGTCTTTCGGCGTTGGCAGCAGCGGGCCCAGGGTGAACCGATCGCGCCGCTCGGCGAGGACGCGGTGCCCGCAGGTGGTGGCTCGGGCGATGGCCCCGCCGAGGGCGGCGGCTCGTGAGCTGGGTGCTGCGCGATCCGGTTTGGCTTTCGGTCTTCCTGGTGTCGCTGCCGATGGGGCTGCTGGCGTGGCGGTGGTTCGTCTCGATGAGCCGTGTCCGCCGGGGCACCGCGGTGCTGCTGCGGGGCGTGCTGCTCGCGCTGCTCTCGCTCGTGCTCGCCGGGCTGGCGTGGTCGAGCCGGGTCGATCGCCTGGCCGTGATCGGCGTGATCGATGTCTCGCAGAGCGTGCAGCGGTTCGCTCAGGTCGGGGGCCAGGCCGGCACCGACAACCCGAGCGCAGCGATTGACCAAACGATTGACCAGGCCGCGCGACGGTTCTTCGCTTCGGCGCTGGCCCAACGAGAGACCGATGACCTGCTCGGGTTGGTGGTGTTTGATGGCGAGGCTGTCGCGGTCGCCCTGCCAACGACGACCGACCCGACCGAGCGTGAGCTGCTCGGCCCGGGCGGCGAGGGCACGGACATCGCCTCGGCGCTGCGGCTCGCAGCCGCGATGGTGCCCCCGGGCGCCACCGGGCGGCTGGTCCTCATCAGCGACGGCAACGAGACGGGGCGAGGAACGGGCGGCGATGCCGCGACCGCGGCAGCCGAGATCGCGAGCCGGGGGTCGCGCGCTGGCGTGGGGGGGGGCGTCAGCGTTGACGTCGTCCCGCTGGGGTACCGCGTGGGTCGCGAGGTCGCGATCGAATCGGTCGAGGCCCCGCCGATCTCGGGCGCTGAGTCCACCGTCGGGCTGCGGGTGGTGCTCCGGTCAACCGCCGCGGCCTCGGGCACGATCTCGATCTTGCTCAACGGCGACCCGGTGGACGCGAACGGGCCTGCGGACGGCTTCGCCCGTCGCGTGGCGCTCTCGCCCGGGCGCACCGTGGTCGAGGTCCCCATCACGCTCGGCGTGGGGCGGGTGCACCGGTTCGAGGCGGTGTTTGAGCCGGACACCGACGCGGGCGGCGAGTTGTCGGACACGAGCCTGACCAACAACCGGGGCGAGTCGTTCACCGTGACGCCCGGGCGCGGGCGGGTGCTGCTGGCGAGCGGGGCTGCTGGTGGGGGGGCGGTGCTGGCGCAGAGCCTGCGGTCGGTGGGCATCGGCGTGGACGTTGTCGGGCCCGCGGGATTGCCCGGCTCGATGCTCGAGCTGCAGGGGTACGACGCGGTGCTGTTGGAGAACGTGCCGGTCGAGGGCGTGGACGACGCGCGGCAGGAGCTGTTGGCCGAGTGGGTGCGGCGGTTCGGGGGCGGGCTCGTGATGATCGGCGGGCCCGATTCCTTCGGCGGCGGCGGCTGGCGCGGCTCGACCATCGAGGGCCTGCTCCCGGTCAACCTGGATCTCCCCGTGCGAGAGGTCAAGCCCGAGGCCGCGGTCGTCTTCGTGATCGACAAGTCCGGCTCGATGGGCGCGGGCGTGCTCGGCTCCAAGCGCAGCCAGCAGGAGATCGCCAACGAGGCGACGGTGCTCGCGATCCGCATGCTCGCCGAGTACGACCTGGTCGGCGTGATCGCGTTTTCCGATCGTGAGCGCGAGGTGGTCCGGCTCGGGCCCAACGAGGACGCGGAGCGGACGGCCAGCGCGGTGCGGTCGATCTCGCCGGGCGGCGCGACGAACCTGCCGCCGGCGCTTCGGCTCGCGGTCGACCGGCTCTCCGCGATCGAGGCCAAGGACCGGCAGATCGTGGTGCTCACCGACGGGCAGAGCGAGAACAGCGAGCAGCTCTTGCCCATCGCCGAGGGGCTCACCGGCACCGGCATTCGGCTGACCACGATCGCGATCGGTGATGACGCGGACGTGGACCGGCTGCGGACGATGGCCGCGGCGGGCGACGGGGCGTTCTACCGGGTCACGCGCCCCGAGGCGCTGCCGGCGGTCCTGATCAAAGCGGTCCGGGTGGAGCGTTCGCCGATGGTTCGCGAGGAGCCGTTCACGCCGAACGTGGCGGACCCGAATTCGCCGATGATCGCCGGGTTCGGCTCACTGCCGGTGCTCGGCGGGCTCTCGCTGACCTCGGTGCGTGACGAGCCGACCGTGACGACCTCGGTGGTGACGGGGCTGGGCGAGCCCGTGCTGGCTGACTGGCCCGTCGAGCTTGGGCGGGTCGTCGCGTTCACGAGTGACGCGGACGAGTGGGCCAGCGGGTGGGCCGCGACGCCGGTGTACACGCGGTTCTGGGCCCAGCTCGTGCGGACCGTCTCGCGAGCCACCGACACGGGCGGGGGCGAATTGAGCGTCGAGGCGCAGGGGCGGGTGCTGCGGCTGACCTATCGCGCCCAGAGCAAGAAGGGCGTGCCGCTGGATCGGCTGCACGCGACGGCCCGGGTCTACGGGCCCGACGGCTCCAAGCTCGACGCCGACCTGGTGCAGAGCGGGCCGGGCGAGTACGCCGCCGAGATCCTCGTGCCCAACCCCGGCGCGTGGATCGCCGTGGCGTCGGCCCAGAGCGAGGGCCAGCCGCTCGCGCCCGCGTTCGGCGGCGTGACCGTGAGCGCCGGCGGCGAGCTGAGCGCCCTGACCTCGAACATCGGGCTGCTCAAGACCATCGCCGACACGACCGGCGGGCGCGTGCTCGGGCTCGACGACGCCGCGGAGGTGTTCGATCGGTCGAGCGTTTCACCCCGGCTGGCGGTTCAGAACGTGTGGCCGATCGTGCTCGCGTGGGCCATCGTCGTCTTCCTGCTCGACGTGGGCACGCGGAAGGTCGCGTGGGACCGGTTCGTCAGCAAGGACTTTGGCGAGGGCCTTGCCGCCCGGGCACGCCACGCGGTGAAGGACCGGGGCGGAAGCGCCCAGGCCGCGGTCGCGGGGCTCAAGACGAGCCAAGACGCCCCCGAGAGTTTGGCTGCGAGGCTGAAGAAGAGCTCGGGTGTTTCCGCGACCGAGCGGATGGCAGCCGACACCGACCGCGAGGTCCGCCGGGCGCGGGTGACGGCCCACCGGGACAAGGTTGAGCAGCAGCGGGCTGACAAGAAGACAAGCGGGGAAGGAACCGCCTCGGGCCCGCCGAGTCCGACCGCCCAGCCAAAGAGCGACGAGCCGACCGCACCCGAAGAGAGCGGGCTGCTCGCGGCCAAGCGGCGTGCGAGGGAGCGTTTCGAATCCGACGAGGGTTGATCCGCGGCGTACACGATGGCGATGTCGATCTAGTTGCCAAGCCCCCGCATGAGGAAGGAGACGGTCAGCGTGATCAACGCGATGGCTCCGACGATCTCAAAGACAAGGCGCCCGGCTGACTTCTTCTCTTTCTCGCTCACTTGACCTGATCCAGGACCAGCTCGCCCCTGAGCGAGAGCCGGTCGGCCCCGGTGATGCTGACGCTCCGGATCGTGCCGACGAGCGATTCGGCGACGGAACCCGAGCCCGTGCCGTTCACCGCCTCGGTCGGCGCGTCGAAGAAGACGATCAGGTCCGTGTCGGTTCGGCCCGAGAGCTGCACGGTGGGGCCGAGGTCGATCGCGGGGTCCAGCAGCGCGGTCGAACCGTCGCCGGCCTTGACGCCGCGTCCGCCGATGGTGATGTCGATCATGCCGGTCCCGGGCTTGACGTCCACGCCGTGCCTCTTCTTCTCGGCTCGGCTGAGCCCCTCGACAAACACGTCGAACCTCTGCCCGACCTGCTCGGCGGTGATCTGCCCCGAGATCTCGGACTGCAGATCAAGCAGCGCGTTGTTGCGGCGGCGTTTGTCGGCCTCGGGCACATCATCAGGAATCTTGTCAAACGCCACGGTGCCCGGGCGCGGCGAGTACTTGAAGATGAACTGGTTCTTGCATCGGCTGCGGATAATCAGCTCGCGGGTCGCCTGGTAGTCGTCCTCGGTCTCGGTCGGGAAGCCGACGATGATGTCGCCCGAGATCATGAGCGGGCGGCCGATCTCAGGCTGGTGGAGGATGTCGCGGGCTCGGTCGAGGAACTCGTAGTACTCACCGACGGTGTACCCGCGGTTCATCTTGGCGAGGATGCGGTCCGAGCCGCTCTGCGCCGGCACGTGCAGGTATCGGCACAGCCGCGGGTGGTCCCGGATGACCTCGAGCACGTCGTCGCCGAAGTCTCTCGGGTAGCTGGTGACGAACCGCAGGCGGAGGACGCCGGGCACCTCGTCGTGGATGCGAGCGAGCAGGTCGGCGAAGGTCGTGGTGTTTGCGCCGGCCAGGGAGTCGCGGTGGTGGCTGCCCTTGTAGGTCCGGCCCTTCTGCGGCTGGGTGACGCCGTCGACCCGCACCGAGGCCCCGTGCTCGAACCGGTAGTGGTTCACGGTCTGCCCGAGCAGCGTGATCTCGATGACGCCGGCGTCGGCGAGCTTCTTGCACTCGTCGATGATGTGCTCGGGCGGGCGGTGGATCTCGGCCCCCCGCGTGTGCGGCACCACGCAGTAGGTGCAGAACTTGTTGCACCCGCGGGTGATGCGGACGTACGCGGATCGACGGTGAGATTGCTCGATCGGCGAGACCGCCCGCGAGAGATCCAGCATCTCGAGCGAGTCTCCCGCAGCGGCGAGCGTTGACGATCGGCGAGACGCGGACCCCTGCAGCGCCGAGGCGCGAGCCGACCGGGCACCGGCTTTGGTCGGGTCGCCCGCGACGAGTGAGGCCCGCGTGCGCACCGCGTTGTCGAGAAGGCCCGGCAGCTTGTCCAGCTCGCCCGGCCCGCACATCAGGTCCACAACCGGCATGCGGTCCATGAGCGAGGACCCGTCCCGCTCAGCCATGCACCCGAGCACCCCGACCACGAGCGCGGGATTGCCCTGCTTGGTCTTGGCGAGTTCGCCCAGACGCGACCAGACCTTCTGCTCGGCCCGCTCACGCACGGAGCACGTGTTGTAGAGCACCACGTCCGCGGCGTCGTGGTCCGCGGTGAAGCGGTACCCCAGCGCGGCCAGCTGCCCCGCGACCAGCTCCGAATCCAGCTCGTTCATCTGGCAGCCGAACGTCTCGAGATAGATCGACTTCTCGCCGGCGGCGAGATCGGGCTGGCTGGGCTCTGGGGTCGGTCCGGGCATGGGCAGATGGTACGCACCGCGGCCCGGCAGGTCGGGCCGCGGCGGTTGGGTGTAGACTCTGCCCATGCGAGGCGAGAGCCCACGAGAACTGTTCCGGAAGCTCCCGCTTGCCAGCAAGTGTCTGGTGCTGTTCGGGTCGGCCGCGGCGGCGATCACCACGCTGGCGCTGCTGCTGCCCCTGTTTCGCATGAACTCGCTGGTGGACGCGGGGCAGGCCGAGCTCTCGCGGGAGGTCGCGGCGTGGCTCCGGACGGTGGACCCGCCCTTGGCCGACGGCGACACCGTGCAGCTGGGCAGCACCACCGTGCGCCGTCTGCCCCTGGATGAAGCGTTGGCCGACGAGAAGGGGTTTATCCGCCGCTCTGCTGAGCGGCTTCGAGACCACCACGATCAGACCGAGGTCCTCGGCGGGCGGTGGCAGGGCTGGGCCCACACCTACGACGCGGCCCGACCGGTCCGGGAGGCGGGGGGCGAGCTGCAATCGGTGCTGGTCTTTGAGCGGGTCTCCGACGACGCGGGCGCCCAGCTGGTCGTGAACCTGCTGTTCATCACGGTCGCGGGCTCGGTCGTGCTGGCGGTGGCGCTGGTGGTGTTTGCGATCATCACGAATCGGCTGATCCTGGTGCCCGTGGAGAGCCTCAAGGAGACCGCCGAGCGGGTGCGGAGCGGGAGGCTTGATACGCGGAGCACGATCCAGACGGGCGACGAGTACGAGGAGCTGGCCGACACGTTCAACCTGATGCTCGCCGAGCTGCAGAGCCAGCAGGACCAGCTGCGGGCGATCAACAAGGCGATGGACCTGAAGCTGAGCGAGCTGACCGAGGCGAACGTGGCGCTGTACGAGTCGGCGAGGCTCAAGGGCGATTTCCTGGCGCGGGTGAGCCACGAGCTGCGGACGCCGCTCAACTCGATCATCGGGTTCGCCGAGCTGCTGCTCGAGATCGCCAAGGCCGAGTCGGCCCAGAGCGCACAGGTGAGCAAGGCCGTCGAGGGCAACGAGGCCGAGCTGGCCGCGATGGAGAAGCGGGGGCGGTATCTGACCAACATCGTGACCGCGGGCCGCACGCTGCTCGAGCTGATCGAGAGCCTGCTGGAGATGGCCAAACTCGAGGCCGGGCGAGTGGACATCCGCGTCGAGGCGATGAGCCTGCCCGAGACCTGCCAGGCGCTCGTCGGGCTGATCTACCCGCTGGCGCACCGCAAGGGGATCAAGGTGAGCCTGGACGTGGCCCGCGACGTGCCGACCGTGTACACGGACATGAGGAAGTTCCAGCAGGTGGTGTTCAACCTGCTCTCCAACGCCGTGAAGTTCACCGAGAGCGTGGACCGACCCGGCGAGATCACGCTGCGGGCCGAGCGGCTTCCCGCGGGCGAGTCGCTCGGCGAAGAGGAGCGGGTCCGGGTGAGCGTGATCGACAACGGGCCGGGCATCGCGACCGAGGACCAGACCCGCATCTTCGAGAGCTTCGAGCAGGCCGAGGCCGGGCTGACCCGCGGGCACAGCGGGGCGGGGCTGGGGCTCGCGATCGTGAGCGAGCTGACGCGGGTGCTCCAGGGCGAGGTGCAGCTGGTGAGCGAGCCGGGGCGTGGGGCGATGTTCTCGATCATCCTGCCCATCCGGATCGAGGCCGAGGCGGTGGACGAGACCAACCTGGAATCTCGCTTCCGCGGCTCTCTCGCAACGGGCAAAGAACTCCACTGAGCGACTCGAAGCGCGAACCGCCTCAGGCGGCGAACCGTCTCAGACGGCGTTCTCGTAGTGGCGAACGGTGGGCTTGTTTCGCCGGTCCAGGTCAACCGCGATGACGTCGATCCGGACCGGGCGATCGAGCCAGCCGCGGGCCTGGCGGACGGACTGAGCCAGCGACCGCAGCTTGGCCCGCTTGGCCTGGGTGATGTGCAGCTCGGGGCGAAAGCCGTCCTCGCTCGCGCCGGGGCGCAGGGCGCGGGCCTTGACCTCAACGATGACGACGGTTTGGCGGTCGGGGGCGAGGCAGATCAGGTCCAGCTCGCCCCGCGCGGTGCGGGTGTTGCGTTCGAGAACGGTGTATCGGCGTTGCCTGAGGTGGCGGGCCGCGGCCTTCTCGCCCAGCCGGCCCACGCGGAGATGGGCCGCTTCGCGTCGCGTCAGCCTGGCGAGGAACCCGGGCACGTCACTCCCTCACGCCGTACCGGTCTACCGCGATGTCGTACAGCGACTCGATGATCTGCTCACGGTTGCCCACGCGGGCCCGGTCCACGAGGCGTCGGATGTACCGGTCCAGCTCGGCCCGGCGTCGCTGCGAGAGCAGCTGGGTCTCGATCGTCATCTGCGCGTCGTAGAGCGAGGTGCTCTGCTCGTCGATCGATTCGAGCCGAAGCCAGAACACCAGCCCGGAGAACTCGATCGGGCCGGTCCACTCGCCCGGCTTGAGTTGCTGGGCCGCCTCGTTGAGCGCCGCGGGCCCGAAGAACGAGCCCCCGGTAAAGTCGCCTGCGAACGGTGTTCTCTGCACGCCTTCGGTGTCGGTGTTAAACCCGTTGAAGTCCTCGGTGGCCAGGGCCTTGAAGTCCTCGCCCGCACCCAGCCGCCCGTTGACGGCTGCGACGGTGTCGGTGTCGCTCGCCATCACGCGGATGAGGCGGAAGACCGCGATCGGGTCCGGGTTCCAGTCGTCGAAGTCTCGGAGGTATCGTTGCTGCACGTCGCGCCACGAGACGTTCACGCGTCGGTTGATCGACTCGCGGATCTCGATGCTGATCAGGATCGACTCGCGTTCCTCGCGGAGAACGTCGTCGAGCGACTTGCCCCGCTCGGACCGGGCCTGCTCCTCGGCGAGCCGCTCGCTGCCCAGGTTCTTGCTCAAGAACCCGTCACGGGTCTTGTTCAGGAACGCCCGCAGCCCCTGCTGCTGCTCGGGCGTCAGCCGGGCCAACGCCTCGGCTCGCAGCAGCTCGTCGGTGATCATGCCGTCGAGCTGCTGGGTGATCGTGCTGCGGACGAACTGAAGCCAGGTCGCCCGGGACATCCGCTCGGCCTCGGCCTCGAACGCGGCCTCGAGCGTCTCGAAGAACTCGCCCGCGAAGATCGGCTTGCCGTTGATGTCGCCGAGCTTCGCGTCGATCAGCGTTGGGCTCGCCACGGGGCGGCCCGTCGGGTCGGGCTGCGGGGCGCCCGCTGCGGTCAGATACGCCTGCGTGATCCGCTCGTCGGGGGCGGCCAGCGGGTTGGCGATCAGCGACGGCCCGATCGAGAGCGTCTGGCGGCCCACCGGCGTGCCCGGGTTGAACGGCGCGGCCGACACCGGCTCGGCCGGCTCGATCTGCAATCGCTCGGCCTGGGCCAGCGCGACCGGCTGGGCCTCGGGCCCGGCTCGGAAGTCGGCTGGCGAGAGCTCGGGGCCGCGTGCGCTCCCGGCCCGTCCGCCGCAGCCCGCGACCAGGGCGGTGCCCAGCAGGGCGATCGGCCACGCTTGGCGGGCCTGTGTTCGGCGGGTCGTTGTGGATTTGCTTGGCATGAGTCGCCCTTCCTGGCTCGCCCGACGATGCGCCGCCGCTAGGATGCTCCAACCAAGGAGAATACCCATGTCCGACGGCGAGCAGCCCAAGATTATCATCGATGACGACTGGAAGTCGCAAGCCCAGGCCGAGAAGGAAAAACTCGCCGAGCAGGGGGCTCAGGAAAAGGCCAAGGCCCAGAGCATGGCCGAGGGCGGCGACGGACCCTTCGGGGACGATCTGGGCTTCGACGACCTCGTCAAAATGATGGCCACCCAAGCACTTATGTACCTGGGAGCCATCCCGGACCCCAACACCGGCAAGGCCATGCTCGCCCCCGAGTACGCCAAGCTGCACATCGATATGCTCGGTGTGATTGAGGAAAAGACCCGCGGCAATCTCTCCGATGACGAGAAGGCCATGCTGGCGGGCACCCTCCAGGAACTACGGATGCAGTTCGTCGAGATCATGAAGGTCATCCAGCAGGCCCGGGCTGAGGGAAAGCTCGAGGAGCTGATGGGCGGCGGCGCCGAGCCCGCACCCGCCCCCGTTTCCTGAGCCTGGCGGCGGTCTTTAGCCGACGAATGGGTATGCAGATGGCTCGAAGTGGCTTTTCCGGGTGCCCGCTAGCGGTGCCCGGCGTGCAGGGAGAAGCGAAGTGGCAAAGCAAGGGTTGATGGATCGGCACTATTTCTTGTTGCGCCGGTTGCACTCGCTGTCCGGGATCGTGCCCATCGGGGTCTTCCTCATGGTGCACCTGTTCACCAACTCCTCGCTGGCGTGGGGCAAGTTCATGACCCGGGGCGGCGGCGAGGGCCTGAGCATCCAGGAGGGCGGGGCGGCCTACTTCCAGCACGAGGTCTCGTATATCAATGAGCAGGTGCCACACCTCCTGCTCATCGAGCTCTCGCTCTGGGGTGCCATCGCGTTCCACTCGATCTTCGGCGTCATGATCGCGATGAGCGGCAAACGCAACACCACCCGCTACGCCTATCAGGACAACTTCCGGTACTCCCTCCAACGAGCCACCGGATACGTCGGCATCCTCTTCATCTTCTACCACGTCGCAACACTGCGGTGGGGGTGGGACTTCCTCGTGCCCGGCGGCACCAAGTGGGACCACCAGTTCTCCGCCTCGACACTCGCCGCGGCGCTCCGCGGCGGGACCGAGGGCATCACCCCGGCGGGTGTCGCCGTGAGCATCGGCTACTTCTTTGGGATCACCGCTCTCGTGTTCCACTTCGCCAACGGGCTCTGGACCGCCGCGATCACCTGGGGCCTGACCGTCTCGGAGGGCGCCCAGAAACGGTGGGGGGGCGTCTGCTTCGTTCTGGGTTGCGGGCTGATGCTCGCGGCGTGGTCCTCGCTCGCGGCTGCGGTCATGCTCGACCCGGCACAGGCCCGGACGGTTGAGGAGCACATCATCCTCGAGGGAGACGACATCGGGCGGGTGAAGCTTGAGAGGCTCGAAGCGAAAGAACAGGCCTCTGAGAGTGCCGAGTCGGTTGATGAGGCCTTGGAGGCTCAGAGCGGGTCGTGATCGAACAGGGTGGTTCACTGCGAACAGCCCTGGTTGGATTCAGCGGATTGAGTTGATTGCCCGAGTGCGGGCGTGAGGTGCACAGATGGCAGAGCGTCGAGTGATTGTGGTTGGTGGCGGGCTGGCGGGGCTGGCCGCGTCGGTGCGGATCGCCGAGGCCGGCGTCGCGGTGGACCTGTTCAGCATGATCCCCGTGAAGCGAAGCCACAGCGTCTGCGCCCAGGGCGGCATCAACGCGTGCAACGACGTCGCACGCCAGCAGGGATACTCCGAGTACCAGCACTTCGACGAGACCCTCATCGGCGGCGATTTCCTGGCCGACCAGGGCCCGGTGCTCGAGATGACCAACTGGGCCCCCAAGATCATCGACCTGCTCGACCGCATGGGCGTGCCCTTCAACCGGACCGGCGAGGGACGCCGCGAGCTGCGGCTCTTCGGCGGCAGCCTCTTCAAACGCACCCACTTCAGCGGCGCCACCACCGGGCAGCAGCTGCTCTACGCGCTCGACGAGCAGACCCGGCGGTACGAGGCCGAGGGCAAGGTCAACAAGTACGAGTACTGGGAGTTCCTCTCGCCGATCACCGAGGGCGAGGGCGACGACAAGCGCTGCGTGGGCATCGTGGCCCAGGACATGCGGACGATGCAGATCCGCGCGTTCCGCGCCGACGCGGTCGTCATGGCGACGGGCGGCAACGGACTGATCTTCGGGCAGAGCACCAACTCGGTCATCTGCACCGGCGGCGCCGCCAGCCGCTGCTACCAGCACGGGGCTTGGTACGCGAACCCCGAGATGATCCAGGTCCACCCGACCGCGATCCCGGGCGCCGACAAGTGCCGCCTGATGAGCGAGAGCGCCCGCGGCGAGGGTGGCCGCGTCTGGGTGCCGCGCGACACCAACGACCAGAGGCCCGCGGCGAGCATCCCCGACGCGGATCGCTACTACTTCCTCGAAGAGCGCTACCCGAAGTACGGCAACATCGTGCCACGCGACATCGCGACGCGTGAGATCTTCGACATCTGCGTCAACGAAAAAATGGGCATCGGTGGCGGGAACATGGTCTACCTCGACCTCACCCACATGGACCCGGACTACCTCACCCGCAAGCTGGGCGGCATCCTGGATATCTACGAGAAGTTCGCCGGCGAGGACCCGCGCTACGCCCCGATGAAGATCTTCCCCGCCGTCCACTACACCATGGGCGGGCTGTGGACGACCTACGAGGGCGGCAGCTACAACCCGGACTCGCCCCTGCCGGCCCACGTGCCCGGGGCCTCGGTCCCCGTCGATACCGAGGTCGGACGCGGCATGAACCACGGCTCGCCGG
Organism: Phycisphaerales bacterium; assembly: GCA_047620485.1. Taxonomy (GTDB): domain Bacteria; phylum Planctomycetota; class Phycisphaerae; order Phycisphaerales; family UBA1924; genus JBLHKT01. Next base: position 137,052 of record JBLHKT010000002.1, read on the forward strand.
TGAACATGATGACCAGCATCCGCGGGCTCTACGCCTTCGGCGAGGTGAACTTCGCCTTCCACGGCGCGACCCGGCTGGGCGCCAACGCCCTGCTCAGCTGCATCTTCGACGGGCTCTTCAGCGGCACCAGCGTCGTGAACTTTGTCAACAACTCCGACGAGACGCCCGTCAGCGAGATCGATCAGAAGGTCTACGACCGCTTCATCAAGCAGGAGCAGGGCAAGGCCGATCGGTTGCTCAAGAGTGTCGGGGAGGGCGAGGCGGACGACAAGACCAACCCGTACGTCATCGCCAAGGAGATGGGCGAGATCATGACCTCCGCCTCGACCGTCGTGAAGACGGGCCCCGGGCTGCAGAACTGCATGACCAAGCTCGCCGAGCTGCGAGAGCGGTTCGCCAAGGTCCGCCTGGGCGACAGCGCCGGGTGGACGAACCAGACGCTCAGCTACACCCGGTCCGTGGGCGACATGCTGATCCTGGCTGAGGCTGTCGCGCTGGGCGGGCTGCTGCGCGAAGAATCCCGAGGCAGCCACTTCCGGACCGACTTCCCCGAGCGCGACGACGACCGGTTCTGGAAGACCACGGTCGCCAAGTTCGACGAGTCTTCCGGGGCGAGTCGGATCGAGTTCATGCCGGTGCGTGCGGGGCTCGTCGCCCTGCGGCCCCGGACGTATGGCAAAACAGATAGCACCCCCGAAAAGCAGACCGCAGGAGCGAGCTGATATGCCCAGCGCACCCACCATCGAAGAACGCAAGGCCAACCGGCAGCGGGCTGTCGCGGGCCGAACCGTCGCGTTCCGCATCAAGCGGGCCGAGGGGCCGGGCAAGCCGAGCCGATGGGAGACGTTCAAGGTCTCCATCGAGCCCAACGCCAACGTGATCAGCTGCCTGCAGCAGATCGCGAGCAACCCGGTGACCGCCGACGGCAAAGCCACCACGCCGGTCGTGTGGGACTCGAGCTGCCTCGAGGAGGTCTGCGGGGCCTGCACCATGGTCATCAACGGCAAGGTCCGCCAGTCGTGCACCTGCCTCATCGACGAGTACGCCCCCGCAGAAGGCGACGTGATCACCCTCGAGCCGATGAGCAAGTTCCCCGTGGTCCGCGACCTCTGGGTCGATCGCGCCCGCTTGTTCAACAACCTCAAGCGCATCAAGGCGTGGGTCCCCATCGACGGCACCTACAACCTGGGCGCCGGGCCGACCGAGTCCCCCAAGGACTCCGAGCTCCGCTACAAACTCTCCGAGTGCATGAGCTGCGGCTGCTGCCTCGAGGCCTGCCCCCAGTTCAAGGTTGAGCCCGACGAGAACAAGTGGGACTCGAAGTTCATCGGTGCCCACGCGATCAGCCAGGCCCAGCTGTTCAACATGCACGAGACGGGCAGCCGCCTCAAGGACGACCGCCTCGACGAGCTCATGAGCACCGGCGGCGTCGGCGACTGCGGCAACGCTCAGAACTGCGTCAAGGTCTGCCCCAAGGAGATCCCGCTCACCGAGTCGATCGGTGCGATGGGTCGGGCCACGACCGTGCACGCGGTGAGCAAGTTCTTCCGCGGCAAGTAGGCCCGCGAACGGTTTCTCTATTCGCCTGAATACGTGATGTCGTCCTGCGTGCCCGGCTCAAGATCCAGACCGGCCGACGACACCACAACGCGAGTGCTAATGCGGATCTCGACCGGGCTTCCCCAGATATCGACAATCGGCTCGCCCCACCAAGCTTCAAACTGAGTACGGAAGTCCGCGTTGTCGCGTCGGGCGGGGGACTCCCTGAGGTAGTTGTCCACGCCACGCCAAACCTCGCGGACCTGGTATCTCGCCGCATCGCTCTGAGACCAGCCCGCTTTGCGAGTCATGCGGTAGACGGGATAGGCGAGAATGCCACCGAATACGAGCAGCGTGACGAGCGATCGCACGCCGAAACGCTTTACAGACGAGACCGAGAATGGTGTTGCTTCGGAGCTCATGGAACGAGAATACGTCCCGATCAGCGATCCGGTCGCCTCAGCCCTTTAGATCGATGTTGGTCTGCTTCACCGGCTTCTTGCCGCCGTCGGCGTTGTACCCCGCAGCGTGCTGCTGATGGTCCTCGCGAGTCTCCTCGCTGGTCGAGTCCTCGGTCTCGCGGACCGCGTCCACCTGCTCCACCTCGGTCAGCTCCACCGAGTCGTCCGACTCGCGTGAGGCGCGGGCCTTGGTCGCCTGGCGGACCCGCTCCTTGCGCTGGGCCGCCTGCAGCGGGCTGCCCGCAACGGAGGCCTGGAAGTTTGGGATCGCGCCAGTCATGCACTTAATGTCGGCGGATTCAGTTAGAAATCTTCAACCAATTGGGGGTGCGTCCCCATAACCGAGGGCTTGCCCCCTACATCTCGTGGGTAACCCGCACAGACTGGCCCCGAGAACCGGTGGGCCGCTCCCTGGGCGGGGTTCTACGCCCCCAGCGTGTTGATGCCGCAATCGACGTAGATGGTCTCGCCGGTCACACCCGCCGAGAGCTGCGAGCACAGATATACCGCGGTCCCGCCGACGTCTGAGCCATCCACGGTTCGCCGCAGCGGGGCCTTGGCCGCGGCGGCCTCGCCCATCGCGTCCGTCCCGCCGACGGCGCTGGACGCGAGCGTGCGGAGGTACCCGCCCGAGATCAGGTTCACGCGGATGTTGTGCTGGCCCAGCTCGGAGGCGAGGTATCGCCCGGTGCACTCGAGGGCGGCCTTGGCGACGCCCATGACGTTGTACCCCGGGATGACTTTCTCGGCGCCGTAGTAGGACATGCCCAGGATCGAGCCGCCGTCGGTCATCATCGGCTGGGCCCGGTTGGCCATGGCCGAGAGCGTGTAGGCGGAGATGTCGATCGCCGAGAGGTACGCGGCTCGTGGGGTCTTGACGAACATGCCGTCCTGCAGCCACTCGCGGTCGGCAAACGCGATGGAGTGGATGAGGAAATCCATCTTCTGGTTGTGTGATTCGCTGTAGGCGTTGAAGAGGGCATCGAGTTCCTCGTCGGAGCCGGCGTCGCAGGGGAACAGCCACGGATCCGGGGCGATCTCCTCGACGGCCTTGCGGGTGCGTCGCTCGTTCTTCTCGCCGGGGATGTGGGCGTAGGCGCAGGTGGCGCCGTGCTCGGTGAGGGCCTTGGCGATGTGCCAGGCGTACGAGCGGTTGTTGGCGACTCCGACCACGAGTCCGACTTTGCCGTCCAGCAGGGCCATGGGGCGTCCTCCGAGGGGGTGCAAATGAGTGAAGGCCATGGTAGGGCGTAGGATGGGCGTATGCCCGACGCACCGCTGCCAGACCTGAACGCACTCCCGCTCCCCGATCTCTGGGAGGAGCTCTCGCGCACGGGGCTTGCGCGCCGGCTGATCGAACTGGCCCGAGACGAAGACCTTGGCCAGACGGGCGACATCACCGCTGCGGTGACTGGGCGTGGTGATGATGGAGGTGGCGCCGATGAGATCTCAGCGGACCTGACGCTGCGAGAGCACGGCGTGGTCGCGGGACTCGCCGTCGGGACGATGGTGTGCGAGGTCTTCAGCGAGCGGCTTGAGCATGGGGCCCGATTCGAGACGGTCTTGAAGAACGGCAACGCTGTGAAGAACGGCAACGCCGTGCAGGACGGCGACGCGGTGGACGCGGGGACGGTCGTCGCGAGGCTGGTCGGGCCGCGGGCCTCGGTCGTCACGATCGAGCGGACACTCCTCAATCTGGTGGGGCGGCTCAGCGGCGTGGCGACGCGGACCGCTGAGTTCGTGCGCGCGATCGAGGGAACGAGCGCCCAGATTCTCGACACACGCAAGACGACCCCCGGGATGCGGATGCTCGAAAAGTACGCGGTCCGGTGTGGCGGGGGGCGCTGCCATCGGCTCGGACTTTTCGATGCGGTGCTCATCAAGGACAACCACGTCGCGGGGCTGAGTCTCGATAGTTTCGCGGCTCGAATCGAGCAATCAACGCGTGAGGCAGCGAGACTAAGACAGGATAAACGTATCCGCTTTGTGCAAGTCGAGGTGGACACAATTCAGCAACTGGAGCGGGCTTTGGCGATCGAGCCGGGCCTGATCGATATTGTGCTGCTGGATAATTTTACATGCGAACAGTTGTCTGCTGCGGTGCGTATACGATCCCAACTTCACGCGGCCCTTCTGTTGGAGGCGTCCGGTGGCGTGCGGCTCGACACGGTTCGGGGCATCGCAGAAACAGGAATCGAGCGGATCAGCGTCGGCGGGCTCACCCACCATGCGGTGAGTCTTGATGTTGGATTGGACGTTCCCGATGCACAGCAAACTCGACGAGGACCTGACAACCTGGGCTGAGCGGATTGAAGCGACGATCGCGCGGACCGAGCACTGCTGCGTGGACCGCGTGGTGGTGGTCGCCCAGACCGCCTCGACGCAGGACACCGCGGCGGCGATGGCGGGGTCGGGCGAGATCGGCTCGCGGCTGATGGTGCTGGCGGGCGTCCAGAAGTCGGGCCGGGGCCGCATGGGTCGCAAGTGGGATTCGGGCTCCTGCGGGCTGACGGCGACGATCGCGCTGGCCGACCAGGGGATGCCGACCGAGTGGCTGAGTCTGGCCGGCGGGCTGTCGATGTACCTCACCTGCCACGGGCTCTTGGGCGATCAGGCCGAGCGGCTTCGGGTGAAGAGCCCCAACGATCTGGTGGTCCTTGAAGTGGGCGGGCCCAAGCGGCTCAAGCTCGGCGGCGTGCTCGTCGAGCGACGCGCCGGGCTCGTGCTCGTCGGGTTTGGGATCAACGTCACGCAGCAGGACGACGACTGGAACGCGGCCCTGGCCAAGTCCGCGATCTCGCTGGCCCAGCTCGGGTGCGGGGCCTCGAGGATCGAGGTCGCCGAGCGTCTCGTGGGCGCGGTCTCGAGGGTGTGCGCGATGGACCAAGCCGCGGTCGAGCACGAGCTCGCCGACGTGCTCACGCACTGAACCGACTGAACCAATGGGGCCGATTGATCGAAGAGGCTTGGCGGAATCGCCGGGCTCGGTCAGAGCAGCCGCTTGATGTGCTTGCCGATCTCCAGGGCCTCGTCCTGCGTGAGCGTGCCGGGGTTCCAGCTGAACTCGAGCCCGGGGCCGTTGTCCTTGTCGGGCTTGCTCTGCACGGGCGTGCCGCGGCCGGGGAACCGGGGGATGATGTGGAAGTGGACATGGCTGACCGCCTGGCCCGCGTCCGAGCCGTTGTTCTGCAGCACGTTGTAGGCCTCGCACCCCGAGACCTTCTTGAGGGCTCGGCAGACCCGCGGGAGCACCCGCCCGAGCCCGGCGGCGGCGTCGTCGGAGAGCTCGTCGAGCGTCTCGGCGGGCTCCTTGGGGATCACCAGCGCGTGCCCCTCCGAGAGCGGGTTGATGTCGAGGATCGCGATGACGTGCGGGTCCTCGTAGATGCGGTGCGCGGGGATTTCGTTGCGGATGATCTGGCTGAAAATGGAGTCGCTCATACCCCATGGTATCCACCGGGGGCGAGGGTTTGGGCAAGGCCGTGTCGATGGGGGCACAAGGGCTTAGAATCTGGGCATGAGCCCGGAGACCAGCCCACCACCGATCGAGATAACGGACACCGTGATCCGTCGCCTGCCCGCGTTGCTGGTCAACCAGATCGCGGCTGGCGAGGTCATCGAACGTCCCGCCAGCGTGGTCAAAGAGCTGGTTGAGAACGCGATCGACGCCGAGGCGACCCGGATCGGGGTTGATCTGGAGGGTGGCGGGATCGAGCTGGTCCGCGTCTCCGACGATGGGAAGGGGATCGCTGCGGATGAGTTGGTTCTCGCGCTGGCCCCGCACGCGACGAGCAAGATCCACGAATCCGAGGACCTGGACCGCATCGCGACGATGGGGTTCCGGGGCGAGGCGCTCGCCTCGATCGCGTCGGTGAGTCGGCTGACCATCCGATCGCGGGCACGCGAGGCCGAGCACGGGGCGGAGATCGCCGCGTCGGGCGACGAGGTCTCGGCGACCCGGCCCGCGGCGGCCTCGGTGGGGACGGTGATCGAGTCCAAGAACCTGTTCTTCAACACCCCGGCCCGACGCAAGTTCCTGCGCACGATCCAGACCGAGCGCGGCCGCTGCCTCGACTGGGTCCGCGACCTGGCGATGGCCCACCCCGGCGTCGGGTTCCGGGTGACCTCGGATGGTGATGTGAAGCTGGATGTCCCGCCCAACCAGGGCGCCCGCGAGCGGGTGGTCGAGCTGCTGGGCAAGGAGCTCGAGGACCAGCTTCTCGAGGTCCACTACGACGGGCAGACGGACAGCCGAGGGATCGTGCTGTGGGGGTTGGTCGGGCTGCCCTCGGTTGCGCGCGCCACAGCGAGAGCCCAGCACGTGTTTCTGAACGGCAGGGCGCTGCGCGACAAGACCGTGCAGCACGCGATCCGCGAGGCCTATCGCGGGCTGATCGAGCCGGGGCGATATCCGACAGCGGTGCTGATGATCGACGTGCCGCCGGGCGCGGTGGACGTCAACGTCCACCCGGCGAAGCTGGAGGTCCGGTTCCGCGATCAGTCGATGGTGCACTCAGCGGTGCTGCGCAGCGTGCGCGAGTCGCTGCGGCGGGCGGACCTGACGCCGACCCTGCTCGACAAGATGCCCGGGCTCGGCGGCGCGGGGAGATTCGGTGCCGAGGCGATTCTGGCGGGGGGCGGCGGGGCTGGGGTCGCGGAACAACGCACGATCTCGCCCGAGCAGTTCGCCGAGCACTTCAAGCGGGTGCTGCCGGGTGCGGGTGAGAAGCTGGATTTCGAGGCGTTGCAACGGGCATTGGACCCGGTCAACCAAGAGCTGCGAGCGCAGGGGGCCCGCGAGCCGACCGCGGCGGAGCTTGAGCCGCTCGATTCAGGCGACCAGGCGGAGCCGACCCCGATGGCGACCGTCAAGGGCGTGTCCCACGTCATGCAGGTGCACCAGAGCTATCTGGTGACGCAGGACGAGCGCGGGCTGGTGATCATCGATCAGCACGCGCTGCACGAGCGGGTGATGTTTGAGAAGCTGCTCGCGCGGGTGCAGAGCGCGGGGGTGCTAGAGAGTCAGCAGCTGCTGACGCCAGCGGTCGTGGCGGTGCCGCGCGGGCAGGCGGACCGGATCGACGAGCTGGCCCCGCTCTTGGCGAAGCTGGGCATCGAGGCCGAGCTGCTCTCGCCGACGAGCGTGGGCGTGCGGTCGTTCACGAGCCTGCTCTACAGCAGAGGCGTGGAGCCCGAGGCGTTCGTGGCTGAGGTGCTGGGGAAGCTGGATTCGGGGTTCACGCCGGGCAGCGAGGAAGCCTTGCACGAGGTGCTCGACATGATGGCGTGCAAGGCCGCGGTCAAGGCGGGCGACCGGCTCAGCGAGAGCGAGATGGCGGAGATCGTCTCGATGCGAGAGCGGGTGGAGCGGAGCGGGAGCTGCCCGCACGGCCGGCCGACCACGGTCCGCGTCACGATCGCGGAGCTGGAGAAGCTGTTCGATCGGCGGTGATTTCGGGCGTGCCAAGCGGGGGCGGGCCCGATTGGCAGCCCAGGCTTCCCGGCCAACGGATCATGAAACCAACGCGTTCAGGCTCGCCGTAGTATGCTCAGCAGGCATGAGTCAGAGCGACACGACCCCCGAGTACACGTCGGACGAACTGAAGAAGCGCGGCCGTCTCACGGTCGGCGCGATGGCGGGGTTTATCGCGGTGCTGGCGTGGGCCACATCTCGGATGTGGCAGCGATCTTCGAAGCTCGAGACCGGGGATTTCAAGCACTTCTATTGGGCCGCCGATGCGATGCGGACGGGGGCTGATCCGTACTCGTCGGGCGTGCTCGAAAAGTGCGGGTACATCTATCCGCCGCTCGTCGCGTGGCTGCTTCAGCCGTTGACGCTGCTGGGCCGGTTGTGGGGCGAGCGGGCGTGGGGCGGGGCGAACCTGGTTCTGACGTGTGTGTGCCTGTGGCTGTCGTTCCGCGTGGTGTCGAGCCGGCTCCGTGGCCCGCGCGACCGGCTGACGGTCTGGGCGGTGCTGCTGGCGAGCCTGTTCCTGACGATGGACCAGGTGCGGTGGGAGTTCGAGCAGGGGCAGACGGACACCGTGGCGCTGCTGGGGCTGACCGCGGGGCTCTGGTTTCTCGACCGGTTCCCGGCGGCCGCGGGCGTGGTGCTCGGGCTGGCGCTGCAGGTCAAGCACCAGGCGCTCATCATGCTGCCGTACCTGCTCATTCGCCGGCGGTGGGCCGCGGCCGGGGCCATGCTCGGTGGCGCGGCGGTGCTCGCGGTGCTGCCGGCGCTGACCCTGGGCTGGGCCACGACAATGGAGCACCTCGCGACGGCGTACGGCTACCTCTTCGGGCTCCTTCGATCCGAGCCGGACCCGGAGACGGTACTCCTCTACCCGATCACGTGGGTTGAGTCGATCTCGCTGCCCTCGGGTGTGGCGCGAGCACTGGCCGACGCGGACGGCTCGGTGCCGGGGGGACCGCTGGTGCTTATCGTGGGGCTGATGGCGGCGGCGACCTTCGGCGTGACGTGGTGGATGTTCTGGGCCCGCGGGTTCAGACTGTTCCGGGAGCGGGGCGGAGCCTACGAGAGGTCAGACTCGGCACGGGCCGCGACGCTCATCGAGTGGTGCGGGCTCATCGTGGCGCTGCTGGTGTTTTCCCCGCAGACCACGGTGCGGCACACGTTCCTGCTCATCCCGGTGAACTGTGCGGCCGCGTACGTGCTGCTCGTGCCCCGCCCGCGGGTGCGGAAGTGGCCTCTATTCGTGGGCGTGGTGATTTTCCAGCTCGCCACGAGACTGCCGCCCGGAGACGTGGACGCCCTTCGGCCGGCGCTCGACTGGTGGCGCTCGGTGAGCGGCGTCAGCTGGTGCCTGCTGCTCATGTGGTTCGGGCTCGTCTGGTGTGGGCTGGACTACGCCCGGCGCGACACGACCGGAGAGTTCCTCGGAGCGACCGAGCCCGTTCCGCCCGGCTAGCTCGGGGTCTGGGGGGGTGAGCCCGCAGGGGGGCTCGACGGAGAGGTTGTTGGGTCGGTGTAGAGATCGGCAGCCACGGTCCCGGGTGCTCGTGGCTCCGAAGTTTTCATGGCCAGGTTTAACAGCGCAAACCACGCGGGGAGCAGGCACCAGGTCGCGCCGCCGACGGATCGCCACCACATCTGGGCGTCGTAGAACCGACGGCTGCCGGGCGGGAGCGTCATGGCGGCAAAGAACAACGCGACCGCGGCGATCATGATCCACTTGGCTCTACGGACACTCGGCCGAAGCGTCGGACGGATCAGCAACCCCGCGCAGACCAGATAAAAAGGCAGCAGCAGCACCAGGTGCCGCCCCTGCGTCTGCGGGCTGAACACCAGCAGCGAGACCACGCCGCCGGCCCACTCGACGGGGGCGAGGATCGCGTCGCGGTCCGGGTCGTTCTCGGCGTTCCGCCTGAACAGCGGCACCCCGGCTCGGGCGTACATCCGCCACGTGATCGCGAGCACGCCCAGCGCGACCAAGCCCGAAGCGGCCAGCGCTGCGGTCTTTCCGGGCTCGGGCAGCATCCACCTTGTGAAGGCGCTGGTGACCGAGACGCTGAGCTGGTGGGTGGCGTCCTTGATGCTGCCGGCGAAGAGCTCGCCGCCGCTGAAGCCAAACAGTCTGGCCACGCCGCCCAGCGCGATGGACCACAACTCGAGGTTGCGAGACCACCCGATGGTGATCGCGGGCAGCAGTGCCAGCAGCACGAAGAAGGCAACCGACCAGCACGCCGTGCGGCGGCCACGGCGGAGCAGCAGCAGCCCGAGGAATGCGAGCGGGACGTACTTGACGATGCCGGCCAGCGCGAGGAAGAACCCGGCCAGCGCCGGGCGTTTCTGGTGCCAGGCCATCGCGAGCGTGACGCCGAGCACGGTGACCAGGTCGGTCTGCCCGCCGCTGAAGACGGATTTGGCCTTGTCGAGGTTCAGCAGCAGCGCGAGCAGCGCGACTGCGCCGGCGCCGGACGCGACGGGCTTGAGATCGAACCGGCGGGCGATTGTCGTGGCCCCGATCACGAGAGAGGCCGAGAGCATCAGTGCGTTGCATACGCCCCAGATCCACGCCGAGGCGGCCTGCCCGGTGGGGCTGATGAAGCCGAACACCCAGGCGAGGAAGGGCGGATAGATGTACTCGCCCGCGTTCTCCGGCTTGATGTAGATGTTGTCGCCCGCGACGATTCCCTGCCCGGCAACGAAAAAGACGGGGAAGTCGCCCGAGGTCCCGCCGTGGCGGATGGTGCTGGAGTTGAAGAGTAAAAACGCAACGATCAGCGTAACCACGGTCCAGAACACGAAGGCCAGCACACGTTCACGTTTGATGGATTTCGGAGTCCCCGGGCTGGCCTCGGGCTCGCTCAATGGCCGACACCGGGCGAGGCAGCCAGCGGCTTGGTCTCGGCGGGCTTGGTCTCGACGAACACCCCCGGGCGGGCCTCGGTACCCTCCGCGGGCAACTCGATCGGGCCCAGCGTGCTGAGGCGATGCTTGATTCGGTGCGCCGCTCTGAGCATCCGCAACCCGTCGCGGATCGGGCTGATCTGCCCGCCCTCGACGTGATGCCAGCGGACGCCGACCTCGGTGAAGCGGGCGCCGGCGGCGCGAACCAGCAACAGGTGCTCGATATCGAAGCAGTACCCGTTGGCCTCGCCGTGCTCGACCACGAGGGCCGCGGCCCGGTCGGAGTAGAGCTTGAAGCCGCACTGGGTGTCGCGGGCGAGGCGGATGCCCAGCACGCTCAGGGCGGTCTTAAAGACGATGCCGGTGAGCTGGCGGAAGGCCTGGGCCTCGACCACCGCGTCCGGGGTGTTGCGTGAGCCGATCACCATCTCGGTGCCCGCGGTCTGGGTGTGAGAAAGGAGGCGGTCGAGCTGGTCGATCGCGGTCGCGTTGTCGGCGTCCATGATCAGCCGCCATCGCCCGCTCGCGTGGGCCAGCCCGGTGCGGACCGCAGCCCCCTTGCCCCGGTTCTGGAGGGTGGTCACCAGCGTGATGCGATGGATGGAAGGATCCAGGCCTGCTCGAAGCTCCTCGACCACCGCCCGGCAGACCCCCGCGGTGTCGTCGTCGGACCCGTCGTCGACCAGCAGAACCTCCGACGGCGTGACGCCACGACCGGGCAGGCTCGCGAGCACGTCTCGGAGCGCGAGCTCGACGCGGTCACGCTCCCGGAACATCGGGATGATGACCGAGAGGGCGAGCGGACCCCGCGCCGACCCCGCCGATTCGGTCGGGGTGAACAGAGGCTCAATCGTGATGCCCGAATCGGGGCGCATGGGCTGGAGTCTAGGTAATCCGGTTGGCCCCGGCCCGGATTACGCACGGCAATCCGGGCCGGGCCAGATCGGGCCCACGCGGGAGCGGCGTGGGGATCAGCGAGAATCACAGTTTTCGAGGTTGTCGCCCGGCGCGTACGTGAGCGAGGCGTGCGAGACGCTGTCCACGCAGACGGTGTAGGACGGGTTTCGCGAGCCGGCGCTGGTGACAAGCGTGACCGAGCCATTGGCGTCGGTCGATCCGCTGACCGTCTGGTTGTAGTCGCCGGTGAACGTGACCTGCACGGTGGCGTTGCTTACCGCCGCGCCGTTCTCGTCCTGGACCACGACGGTCGCGGCGCCCTTGGTGTTGGGCCCGCCGCCTTGGGTGCCGGGGTTGATGGAGGCGACGTGGGTTGTGGTGCCGGGCTGGGGCGGCGTGGTTTCAAGTTGGTAGACGCGGACGTAGTCCACGTTCATGACCATTGGGAAAGCGGTGTTGACGCCGGGCGAGGGCGCGGCTCCGCCGACGGCGATGTTCAGCAGGATGTGGAAGTCCTGGTCGAACGGCGCGGGGTAAGCCCCGCCGGCCGAGCTCCAGTTGGAGAAGGCGTAGGTCTGCACGCCGTCCACGTACCAGCGGATCTCGGTGGGCTCCCACTCGATCGCGTAGACGTGGTAGTTCTCGGAGAAGACGACCTTGTTGGGCCCGTTGCCCTCGGAGTGGTAGTGCACGGCGGAGGTGTTGTCGGGCCAGACCCCGCCGTAGTGCAGGGCCTGGATGATCTGGTCGGGGGCGTCGCGGTCCTGCGATTCGACGATGTCGATCTCGCCGGAGGAAGCCCAACCCCCGTACACATCATCGGTGGGGAGCATCCAGAAGGCGGGCCAGGCCCCGGTGCCCGACGGGAGCTGGATGCGGGCCTCGAAGCGGCCGTAGGTGAAATCCTGGGCACCCTTGGTGCGCAGGCGGGCCGAGGTGTAGCTCTTCCCGCCAACGGCCTCCTCCTGCACGAGGATGTGCAGCGCCCCGCCAGACACGTTCACGTTGTTGACGCTGCTGGTGTAGTACTGCAGCTCGTTGTTTCCCCATCCGGAGGGCAGGCCGTAGAGCGTGCCGTCTCCGATCATGGGCTCCCAGTTGTTCGAGATCAGTGAGCCGTCGAATTCATCGGCCCAGACCAGGGTGTAGTTCTGCGCCGCGGCGGGCACCGCGAGCAGGCCCAGCGTGCAGAGTGCGAGATGACAAAGCGGTGTTCCGGTCTTCGACATGGTGAATCCCTCCGGTGCTTGGATTGTGATCCCTCGAGCGAGTGCTCGTCCTCAGAATACCGGAACAGTTACGATTATGCAATCGTCACACCAGAAAAAAAGCCCACGAGCTGATCGTGAGAATTGAAACCGTTACGTTTTGCGGTGAAGAGAGTTAGGCGTTGTCTAACAGATCGACGGCCTCGAACGCCTTGCCCTCGAGCATCTCGAGCGAGGCCCCGCCGCCGGTGGAGACGTGGGTGAGCTGGTCGGCGACGCCGAACTGCTCGGCGGCCGCGGCGGAATCTCCGCCGCCGACGATGGTGACGCCGCCGGCCTGGGTGCATCGGGCGCAGGCCTTGGCGACGGTCATGGTGCCGACCATGAAGGGCTTCCACTCGAACACGCCCATGGGGCCGTTCCAGATGACGGTCTTGGCGGTCTCGACGAGGCGGGCATAGTGGGCCTGGGTTTTGGGGCCGATGTCGAGGCCCATGAAGCCGGGCTTGATCGAGTCCTCGAAGACCTCGATGTCGCCGGCGTCCTCGGCGAACAGCGTCGAGCAGACGTGGTCGGAGGGCAGGTGCAGCTCGGTCTTGTGGTGGGCCGCGGCCTCGATCAGAGCCTTGGCGGTCTTGACCTGGTCGGCTTCGACACGCGATTCGCCGACTTCCTGACCCAGCGCCTTGAGGAAGGTGTAGGCCATGGCGCCGCCGACGAGGATCTTGTCGGCCTTGGGAAGCAGGTTCTCGATCGCCGGGAGCTTGTCAGAGACCTTGGCTCCACCGAGGATGACGACGAACGGGGCGGCCGGGGAGGCGAGCGCCTCGGAGAGGAACCGGATCTCTTTCTCGACGAGGAAGCCGCTGACGCGGGGCTTGCCGTCCATCGCGTTGGGGACCCCGACCATCGAGGCGTGCGGGCGGTGGCAGGTGCCAAAGGCGTCGTTGACGTAGACGTCCATGCCCTCGGCGAGCTTGGTGGCGAACTCGGCGTCGCCCTTCTTCTCGGCGGTGTGGAACCGGAGGTTCTCGAGCAGCACCACGTCGCTGTCGCTCATCGCGTTGATCGCGTCCTTGGCGGCCTGGTCGGTGCAGTCGTGCGAGGGGAAGGCGACGGGCTTGCCGAGGATCTCGCTCAGGCGCGCGGCGACGGGCGCAAGCGACTTGTCGGCCTCGTAGCCCACGCCCTTGGGGCGGCCCAGGTGGCTCATGAGCACGGCCTTGCCCCCTCGGTCGATGACGGACCGGATCGTGGGCAGGGCGGCCTTGATGCGTCGGTCGTCGGTGATCTGAATCCCGGCCGGGCTGTTCTTGAGCGGGACGTTGAAGTCCACGCGGATAAGAACGTGCAGGCCAGAGACCTCAACGGCGTCGATCGTCTTCTTGGGCATTTTGGGCTTTCCAGAGGGGTGGGGGCGTGGGCGCCACCGGAAGCGTGGGGCGGTCGGGCTTACTCGCCGCCCGCGTTGTCTTCGAGGATCTTCCCGAACTTCGAGCGGAGCGTGGCGGCCCCGTCGGTGGTGAGGTTGTCCTTGAGCTGGCGGAGCTGCGACTGGACGGAGCCGTCGATGAGCTGGTCGCCGATGCGGAGCTTGATGCCGCCGACCATGGCGGCGTCGGTGTAGGGGTGGACGATCGCGTCCTTGCCGATGGCGGCTGACAGGCGGGCCTTGACGTCGGCCAGGGCGGCGGCGTCCATGGTCGAGGCGGTGAAGACGTCGATCTCGACGCGGCCGTAGCTCTCTTGCACCTTCTCGTCGAACGCGGTGGTGATCGCGGGGAGGTGGGTCAGGCGGTCCTTGTCGTTGAGCACGCGGAGGAAGTTGAGCGTGACGGGGGAGGCGTTGCCCTCGAAGATCTTGAGCAGCGAGGCCTCGCGGCGGTCGGCGTTGATGACGCGCGAGGAGAGGAACTCACCGAAGGCCTTGTCGCCGCGGGCGGCCTCGAGGATGTCCTCGAGCTCGCCGAGGATCGCCTCAGCCTGACCCGAAGCGGCGGTCAGCTCGAACAGGGCGGTGGCGTAGATCCGGGCCAGGGCGTCGGGTTGGGACTCGATCAGGGGCATGGGAGGCTCCGGAGAGGCGATCGCGGGGACGGACGGACGGGCGGACGGGTGGGATCAGGCCTTGGCCTGCATCTGGGCGAGCGACTCGTCGATGAGGCGCTGCTGATCGCCGCCGGAGACCTCGCGGGCGAGGATCTTGCCGGCCATGACGGTGGCGAGGTTGACCGACTCGGTGTAGATCTCGGCGATCGCCGTCTTTTTGGCGTTCTCGATCTCGCTGAGCGCCTTGGCCCGCAGCTCGGTGAGCTCGGCGTCGGCCTTGACCTTGAGCTGCTTGGCCAGCTCGCCCTGCTGGGCCCGCGTCTCCTCGATCATCCGCTGGCTCTCAGCCCGGGCGTCGGCCAGGTTCTTCTCGTACTGGTCCAGCGAGTCCTTGGCCTGCCGCTGCTGCGACTCGGCCGACGCGAGGTCGTCGCGGATCTTCGCGGCCCGGTCGTCGAGCCCGCCGACAATCTTGGGCCACACCGCGACGTACAGCACGCCGAACACGATGGCGAAGGTGATCAGCGTGGTGATCGCGGCGGCGATGCCCTCCTTGGGCTTGGCGAGCGGCGAGGCGGGGGCCGCGGCGTGATCGCCGCCGTGGTCGGCTGCGTCCGTGGCGTGTTCCGCGTCGTCGGCGGCGGTCTCGGTCGCTTGCGCGGCGTCGTCAACAGCCGTGGCGGCGTCGTGCCCGTCTTGAGCGAACGAGACAGGATTGATCGCCAGAGCAAGGGCGGCGGCGAGAACAAGAATCAGAGTTCGGAGCTCACGCATGGGGCTCTCCGTTCAGAGGGTGCGAATGAAAAAATCGCGAGCGGGCGGTTGGGCCCGCACGCGGTGTGACTTGTGATCAGGCCAGGACGACCAGCAGACCGACGACGACCGCGAAGAGGGTTGCGCCCTCGATCAGGGCCGCGGCGAGGATCATGTTGGTGCCGATGGGGCCGCCGGCCTCGGGCTGGCGGGCGATGCCCTCGACGGCGCCCTTGCCGACGAGGCCGATGCCGATGCCGCCACCGACGATGGCGAGCCCGGCGCCGACAGCGCCCAGGCCCTTGCCGATGTTCTCGATGCCGACGGCCTCAGCCGCGGCGCCGCCCTGGGCGGCGAGAGTCGGGGATGAGGAGGCGGCGAGGATGCCGGCGGCGAGGACGATCTTCTTGACGATGTTCTTCATGGGGTATTCCTTCGATTCTCGACGGCCCCTCACGCGGTGGGGAGCCCAGGGGGTGTTTCGGGGAGGACAGTTGCCGGGTCCAAGCTGGTCTGCCGGCTTAAACCGACCATCGTGCCTCCCCGCGGGGCTCGAGGCCGAACTCAATCAAACGCTTATGCCAACGCCGCTCCGGCGGCCCCGGCAACCTTATCCACCGTCTCGTCGTACCCGTGGTGCGGGTCGTGGTCTTCCTCGTGCCCGTGGTGGCTCAGCAGGCTGATGAACACCGTGGTCAGGAACATGAACACGAACGCCTGCAGGAAGGCGACAAAGATCTCAAGGAAGTAGATCGCGATCGCACCGACCACGCTCACCAGCGTCACGGGAACGCCGACCGCAAGGCCCGCCCCCAGCGACATCGGCACGAACCCGATCACGACGGCCAGCAGGATGTGGCCCGCGGTCATGTTCGCGAACAAACGAATCGCTAGGGCGATCGGCTTGATGAACGTGCCGGCGATCTCGATGGTGATCATCAGCGGCCACACGAAGATCGGGGCCCCGGCGGTCAGGTGCTTCAGGTAGCCCACGACGCCAAGCTCCTTGACGCCCGCGACGTTGATCATGAGGCCCGCGATCGCGGCGAGCACGCCGGTGACCCAGATGGACTGGGTGGCGGTGCCGCCGATGATGGCCATGTGGTCGGCCTTGTGGGCCGGGATCAGCATGTGGTTCAGGTCCAGCAGCGGGATCAGCCCGAGCAGGTTGTTGACCAGAATGAAGAAAAACATCGTGAGCAGGAACGGGGCGTACGCCTTGGTCCGCCCGTGCAGCAGCGGCTCGATCGTGTTCTTGAGCAGGTACGAGCAGATCACCTCGATCATGTGCGCCAGCGGATTGCGGGTCAGGTAGCGGTCATGCCCCTGGCTCTCGTCGCCGGTCTTGATCTTGGTCGAGGCCCAGTAGCCCACGCCGAGCACGATGACCGCGGAGAGGATCAGGTTGGTCTGGATCGCGGACCAGATCCAGAAGCCGCTCTCGGTGGTGACCGACTTGTGGTTGATCACGTGCTCGACCGGGTTGGCCGCGGCGAGTGGCAGGTTGTGAAGCAGGGACATCGGGTTCATCCGGCGGTCTCCGGGGTGGGGGTGGCCGTGGAGGGGGCGTTCGGGTTCAAATGATTGGCAGCCCGAAGCGTCGGGGTCAGCACGAGCAGTTCAGCGGCGAGGCCCGCGAGGGTCGCGACGAGGAAGACGCCGAGCATCCAGGGGCGGTCGGCGTCGGTCACGAGTAAGAGCCCGAGCGCCGCGGCGAGCCCGATGAGCATGCGGGTGCTGGCCGAGATGAGCTGGGTGGCGGCGGCGTTGAACGCGGTCAGTTCGTGCCGGAGCAGCCAGGGCAGGACCCCGGCACAGGACCCGGCGAGCGCGGCGATCAGGCCCATCGCACCCGAGGTCGTTGGGGTGATCCCTGCGAGCCAAGCCGCGGTTGCGCCAAGCCCACCAAACACCGCGGTCGCGCCGACGATCGCTATCGCGAGCGTGATCGAGGGGACTCGGATCAGGTTGGGGGTGGCCGACTGGGGCATGGGAAGGAGGGGGAAGCGATGGCGTGGTGTCGCAGGGTTCGGGACACGATTCGGCGAATCGGGTTCGCGTGAGAACGGATGGGGTACGACCCGGCAGGAACACAGTCCGCGGGGCGGGAAGAATAGCGTCCTGCCACCGCCGCGGCGAGGAATTAGGGCCCGGATTATCGCCTGTTTTCGCCCTCTGGCCCCTTTCGCCGAGGCTTGGAAAAGGCCTTGTTCATCGCCAGGGCCTCCCGGATGAACCGGTACAGCCCAACGAACAGCCCGATCCCACCCAGGATCAGCATCCACTTGGGCTTGGTGCCCGCGAAATAGTCGATCGCAAACCCCATCGCCCCGAACCCCAGCATGCCGTACACCACGTTCAGAGCGATCACCCAGGCCTTGGCTTGGTCGGCGAGGTCGTTGTTGGGGTGCTCGTCCATGGGAATGATGGGGGTGGGGGGCGGTTGGCGGGGGTCAGGTGATTTTGCTGTGGGCGAAGTGCCGGGCGACCGCGATGGCTTCTTTGAGATTCGTGTTGCTGTCGGCCCCGCCCTGGGCCCGCTCGGGGCGGCCGCCGCCCTTCCCGCCCAGGGCGGCGGTGGTCTCGCGGATCCAGTCGCCGGCCCGGAGCCCGCGGTCCACGAGTGACTTGGGCACGCAGGCCAGCACCGCAACCTTGGGGCTGTCCGGGTCAGTCGAGAGCAGCATGACCGCCTGGGTCGGGCAGGCCGACTCGACGGTGCTCATCGCGGCCTCGAGGGCCTTGCGGTCCGGGCCCAGCTCGATCGTGGAGATCACGACCTGGTCCGGGTTGCTGCGGGCGGTGGCGGCGATCTGCTGGGCTTGCTGCTGTGCCTGGGCGGCCCGGTTTGCTGCGGCACCCTTCTGGGCCTTCTTGACGCGATCCTGCAGGGTCTCGAGCTTGGCTTTCAGCCGGGCCTTGCGGGCCGCGGGGAGGGTGAGCAGGTCGATCTCCTCGGCGAGCTCCTTGGCCACCGCGGGCAGCTCGGTTTCCGAAGCGGTCTCCGCGGCGGCGAGGTCGGTCGCGAGCCGGTCGGCCGCGGCGATCGCGGCCTGGGCGGCCACGCCGGTCACGGCGGTGATGCGGCGGATGCCCTTGGCGATGCCCTCTTCGGAGATCAGCGCGAACTGCCCGGCCTCGCCGGTGCGTTGCAGGTGGGTGCCGCCGCAGAACTCCGCCGAGTAGCCCGGCCACCGCTTGTCGCTCGGGCTGGCCAGGAGGTCGCCCACGGGGTTGCCGATCGAGACGACGCGGACCGGGTCCGGGTAGGTCTCGTCGAAGACCGCCCGGAGGCCCGCGATCGACCTGGCCTTCTCGAGCGGTGCGGGCTCGGCGTAGACGGGCAGGTCCGCCTCGATCTCATCGCAGACAAACTCCTCGATCTGTGCGAGCTGCTCGGCGTCCACGCCCGAGTTGTGCGCGAAGTCGAAGCGGAGCTTGTCGGACGCGACGAGCGAGCCGCGTTGGTCGCAGTCGGCCTCGAGGATGGTGCGGAGCTTGTGGTTGAGGATGTGCGTCGCGGTGTGGTTCGCCGAGACCTGGTGGCGGTGGTTCGCGTCGATGTGCAGGACCACGCCGTCGCCCACGCGGAGCTCGCCCTTGCAGACGCGCCCGATGTGCCCGATGTAGTTGCCAAACGAGCGGACGTCCTCGACCCGAAACTCGCCGCCGCTGATGCTGTCGTTGATCCCCTTGTGCTCCTTGATGATGACGACGCGGCCGTGGTCGGCCACCTGCCCGCCCATCTCGGCATAAAAGTTTGTCCTGTCGAGCACGACGCAGATCTGGTGGGCCGACGCGGAGGCCTGGCGGGCGTGGTCGTCGAAGTTGTGCCCGTTCCAGATCGCCTTGACCGTCGCGCGGATCTCGCGCGCGTGGAACTTGTGCGAGTCGTCGGTCGGCTTGACCTGCAGCGTGGCCAGGCGGGCCAGGTCCTCGGGCCCCAGGTTGAGCTTGTCGGTCTCGGCCTTGCGCCCGCCGGCGCGGCTGCGCTTCTGCTGCTCGGCCATCGCCGCCTCGTACCCCGCAAGGTCAACCGTGAGCCCGCGCTCTTGGGCCATGAGCTGGGTGAGGTCGAACGGGAAGCCGTAGGTGTCGTAGAGCTTGAAGGCGTCGGCACCGGAGATGACGCCCTTGGACTCGCTTGCGAACTCCTCGAACAGCCCGATGCCCTTCTCCAGCGTTTTGCCGAAGCTGGTCTCTTCCTCGCGGATGATGCCCGCGACCCGCCTCGGGTTCTTCTTGAGTTCGGGGAAGGCGTCACCGAGGATCTCTACGACGACCGGCACGAGGTCTGCCAAGAAGCCTTCGTTGGCGCCCAGCTTCTGGCGGCCGTACCGCACCGCCCTTCGCAGGATCCGTCGCAGCACATACCCGCGTCCCTCGTTGCTGGGTGTCCCGCCGTCGGTGATGGCGATGGTCAGGCAGCGGGCGTGGTCCGCGATGACGCGGTAGGCCTCGTCGATGCCGTCGGTGTCCTCGTCGCCCAGCTTGCCCGAATAGGCCCTGGCCCCGGTCGCCTTCTGCAGCGCGTCGAAGATCGGCGTGAACAGGTCGGTGTCGTAGTTGGAGGGCTTGTCCTGCAGGACCGAGACGATCCGCTCGAGCCCGAGCCCCGTGTCCACGTGCTTGGCGGGCAGCGAGCGGAGCTTGCCGCCCTCGAGCCGCTCGTACTGGATGAAGACGAGGTTCCAGAGCTCGAGGACGTTGGGGTCGTCGGCGTTGACGAGCGATGACGCGTCGCGCCCGCCGACGCGGTCGTAGTGGATCTCGGAGCACGGGCCGCACGGCCCGGTTTCGCCCATCTCCCAGAAGTTGTCCTTCATGCCGAACGGGAGGACGTGCCCGGGCGGGAGGTGCCGGAGCCAGAGGTTCTTGGCCTCGTGGTCTGGCTCGAGCCCGGTCTGCTCGTCGCCGCCGAAGTAGGAGGCGTACAGCCGCGTGGGGTCGAGCCCGAGCTCGTTGGTGAAGAACTGCCAGGCCCACTCGATGGTCTCGGCCTTGAAGTAGTCGCCGAAGGACCAGTTGCCGAGCATCTCGAAGAAGGTGTGGTGGTAGGTGTCCTTGCCGACATCGTCGAGGTCGTTGTGCTTGCCGCCGGCCCGGATGCACTTCTGCGTGTTGGTCGCCCGGGTCAGCCCCTCGAGATAGGAGCCGGGCTGAACCTGCCCCAAGAAGATCGGCTTGTACTGGTTCATGCCCGCGTTGGCGAACGTGTCTCGCAGCGACGGGTCATTCGTCGGCACCGTCGTGGACGACGGCACCGGTGTGTGCGACCGCTTCTCGAAAAAGTCGAGGAAGCGCTGGCGGACGGCGGAGGCAGACAGATCGGCGTTCACGGGCACAGAAATCTCCTGAGCGGGGTTCATCGGCACCATCCTACGCGAGATGGCACGCCTCGACCGAGCCCCGTGCCCACCTCCAAGATCGCCCCCGTGAGCGGGCCCGGCTCGCTACGCTGAGGGCATGGCCAAGAAGTCGAGCACCCGCAAACGAACCACGAAGGCCGCTAGGCCCGGCGACGACGTCACCAAGAGCCCGAGACTGCCCACCCCGGGGGCGATCGGGCTCGACCAGGTGCTGGGCCAGCCCCGGGCGGTGTCGGTGGTTCAGCGGGCCCTGGATTCGGGCCGCGTGCATCACGCGTGGCTGCTGCACGGCCCGGCGGGGGTGGGCAAGTTCACCACCGCGCTGGCCATGGCGGGGGTGCTGCTGGACCCCGAGGCGGGGCCGGACCTGGC
The DNA here is from genome assembly GCA_047620485.1 of Phycisphaerales bacterium. GTDB lineage: Bacteria > Planctomycetota > Phycisphaerae > Phycisphaerales > UBA1924 > JBLHKT01. The sequence continues at coordinate 158,071 of JBLHKT010000002.1, forward strand.
GGGGCGGTTCGCCGCCGACCCCGAGAGCCGCGTCCAGAAGCTCGTCCGCGGCGGCGGGCACCCGGAGCTGCAGGTGATCCGAAAGGAACTCTCCGCGTTCCACCCGAATCCGGACGAACGCAAGAGCAAGCAGCGGGGGATCTCCAAGAGGGTCACCGAGCACTTCCTGATCGAGCCGGCCGCGAAGACCGCGAGCCTGCCCGGCGGGCTGGCGGGCAAGGTCTTCATCGTGGACGAGGCGGACCTGATGAACACCGCGTCGCAGAACGCGATCCTCAAGACCCTCGAGGAGCCGCCCGAGGGCACGGTGCTCTTCCTCGTGACCTCCAGCGAGGATCGGCTGCTGCCCACGATCCGGAGCCGATGCCAGCGCGTGGGGTTCGGGCCCCTCGACGAGGGATCGATGCGGCGTTGGTTGGTGGCGAGCAAGCTGCCCATCGAGCCTCGGGAAGAGGCGTGGCTGCTCGGGTTCGCGGCGGGCTCGCCGGGCGTGCTGCAGAGCGCGCACGAATCACGGCTGTATGACTGGTGGAATCAGCTTGAGCCGATGCTCGATGACGCGGCGGGCGGGCGGGCACCCGCGGCGCTGGGCAGCGTGATGGCGGGGCTGGTGGACTCGTGGTCCAGCGAGTGGGTCAAGGGGGGCGAGAAGGGGCTCGAGGTCCGCAGCAAGGAGTCGGCGAACCGGGCCGGGATGCGGCGGATGCTCTCGCTGGTCGGGTATCACGCGCAGCGGCGGATGCCCGACGAACGGTCTCAGGCGTGGGCGGTGCAGGCCGTGCAGGCGATCGGGCGGGCCGAGTCGCTCGCGGCGCGCCAGGTGCAGGCCGCGTTCGCGCTCGAGGGGCTCGCGGGAGACCTGGCGGTGCCGCCGATGGGGGATCTGGCCTCGGTCTGATCGAGCTTTGGGGATTCGGTGGTGGTGATCAGCCCTGGATGCTGAACGACGCGCGGGCCTCGACCGCGGGGGCGGCGGAGGGGACGGCGGAGGGGCTGTTCCGCCCGGCGGCCCGCTCGGTGGCGAGCTTCTCCATCAGCAGGACCCAGGTCTCTTTCTCATACTCCAGCAGGGCGATGACCTTGTCGATCCGCTCGACGTCCCTCTCGTGCCCGGCCTGGGCGATCTCGCCGAACATGTAGGTGTAGAGCGACCGGACCCGGTGGGCCAGCTCCGGGTCGTGGTCGGGGCGGATGGTGTTGATCAGCTCGAGGAGGATGGGGCGGCACTGGCTAAAGCCGAGGAACGCCTGCTCGAATTCTTCGTTGAGGATGCCGTCGCGGCCCTGGATGGCGAACTTGAGCGCGCCCTCGATGAGCATCAGCCGCAGCTCCTCGGGGCTGGCGCTCATGACTTTGGTCTGGAGGTACGCGTTTGCGGTGTTGGGGTCTGCCATGGGGGAAACTATCGGGCCAGCCGGGGGGGCTCTTGAGCCGGCTTGGCGTGAAACGGTACGAAAATCAGCCCAGCATCGCGAGCGTGGAGCCCTGGCTCTGGAACTGGGCGATGGACTGCTCCATCGCGAGAAACTGGGCCGAGAGGACCTGGCGGCGGGATTCGAGCCGCACGTCAAAGTTTGCGATCCGCTGCTGCTGGAGCTGGATCTGCGAGTTGAGGGCGTTGGAGCGTTCGGTGAGCGTGCCGCCGATGGAGGTGATGTAGTCGTCGGCGAACTGCTCGATCTGGTTGATGACGCCCAGGGCGGTGAACTCGGTGCGGGCCAGCGGGTCTCGCGCCGTGATGCCTTCGCTTACGGTTTCGATGCCGGAGTTCGGGTCCACGTCACGCTTGGTGAACAGGTCCTCGACGGCCTGGGGGTCGCGCTCGTAGGCGGCGCGAAAGCGGTCGGAATTGAACTCGATCTGCCCGCCTCCGCCCAGGGTGACCCCGGCGGAGGCGAGCTGGTCGATGGTGCTGTTAAACCCGATGTTCTCGCCCAGGAAGGTGGCCACGAGTGAGCTGCGGAGGTTGAGGGTGGTGCCGTCGCCGAGCAGCGGGGCTCGCTGCCCGGTCTCCTTCGAGTACCGGCTGAGCTCGTCGATGCGGGTCATCAGGTCGTTGAAGGCGGTGACAAACTCGGAGATCTGCGTCTCGGCGTCCTCGAGCGTCTGGGTGATGTTGATCTCGATGACCTCGTCGGAGGTGGTCGAGATGTCGAGGCTGACGCCCTGGATGACGTTCTCGAGCAGGTTGGTCGAGCTGGTGAGCAGGATGCCGTCGGCCGGGTCTTCTGAGCCGTAGAAGATCAGCGCGTCGTTCCCCTCGTCGAGCGGGTTGAAATCCAGGTCGAAGCCGTGCGAGTCGATGAGGAAGCGGCCCTCGGAGCCCGCGTTCTCGGCCGCGAAGCTCAGGCGGAACGGGGCCGAGCTCGAGCCGTCGTTGATGATGGCGACCTCGGCGGTCGGGTTCGCGTTGTTGATCTTGGTGACGATCTGGTTGAGCGTGTCGTCGGGGTCGAACGTGATGGTCTGCTCGTAGGAGCCGTTGAGGAAGTTCGCGCCGTCAACGCCCGAGGCCTCGCCCTCGATCTTGAGGCGGTCGGCGACGACACCGTCGAGGTCCTCGATCTTGATCGCCGAGGCCCCGGTGACGTTGCCGGGGCTGTTGGAGGTGTCCTCCTCGATGATGAGTCCGTCGCCGGTGTCGTTGATGCGAGCGGTGACCTCGAGCGTGTTGGACTTGTTGATCTTGTCGATGACCTGGTTGAGGGTGAGGTCGTTCTCGGTGATCTTGATGGTGGAGACGTTGCCGTAGCTGTCGGAGATGCGGAACGAGCCGGTGCCCGTGCCCAGCCCGTTGGCGAGGGTGTCGAGGCGTGTGGCCCGGGAGACCCACCCGAGCTGGAGGTTCTCGCCGCTGGCGACGCTGTCGGCGAAGGTGCCGGCGAGCCCGAGGGAGGTGGCGGTGTCGGCGCCGCCGGTGCCCGAGATGACCAGGTCGTTGGCACCGGTGGTGTTGTCGGTGATCTGCAGCCCGTTGCCGGTGCTGTTGAGCGACGCGGTGACGGCACCGGCGTTGCCCGAGTCGCTGTTGATCAGGGTGATCAGGCTGTCGAGTGTGGTCGCCACGGAGACATCGATCGAGAACGACGAGGCGTCGGCGGTGTCGAACTGGACCAGCCCGTCGCCCGTCAGGCCCGAGGCCCCGTTGAGGCTCGAGACCAAGGTGGAGTTCATCCCCGCGAGGACGCGCTCGCCGGTGGCGGTGCCCCCGGTGAAGGAGCCGGCGATGCCGAGTTCCTCGGCGGTGGTCGAGTTGTTCGACGCGATGTCGATGTCTCGGCCGAGCCCGTCGGTGATGACGAGCCGCCCGTTGGCGGTGTCGAGGCTCGCGGTGACGTCGGTGAGCCCGGCGCCTTGCAGCGTGGTGTTGATCCGGTCGAGCACGGTGCTCATGTTGGACGCCGACCCGGCGATCGTCGCCAGAATCTCCTTGGTGGGATCGTCGGGGAACTCGGGGTCTTGCTGGAACTCGACGATCTCGCCGAGGCGGATCTGGGCCTCCACGCCGGCCACGGTGATCGCGAAGTCGTACACGCCCACGCCCGTGACGGTGTTGATCGAGACGCCGCGCCCGTCGTTGAGCGAGCTGAGGGCGGAGAACCCGTTGAGCCCGTAGACGGTGCCGCCGGTGAGAGTGGTGCTGACGAGCGAGCCGCCCCCGGCGGTGGTGAGCCCGAGCGAGTCGGCGGTCTGGTCGCCGGTGACGTTGGCGATGCTGGTGATGCCCTCGAGCATGAACGAGCCGTCGGTGACGGTGGCCGAGACGCCGGTGAGCCCGTCGGCGTTGTTGATCGCGTTGAGCACGTCGTTGACGGTGGCGGCCCGGGACAGATCAACCTCGATGCCGTTGACGAGGATCTTGCCGCGGTCCACGCCCTGCCCGTCGTTGAGGTCGGCCAGCGGGGTGTTGCGGTCGAGCCGAGCCGCGGCGCTCTCGATGGTGAGTTGATCGAGGCCGACGGCGGAGTTGTCGCGATCCGAGAAGCCTCGGGTGAGGACCTGCTGGGTCGAGACGAGGCGGTCCACGACGAACTTGTAGGAGCCGGGCTGGGCGCGGATGCCCGCCGTGGCGGTGATCACGTCCGCGTTGGTCGAGGCGGCTCTCTTGGAATCGAAGCTGCGCTGGACGCGGAACGCGGCAGAGGCGGACTTGAGCGTGCTCAGACGGTTGTTGAGATCCAGATACGCGGCCTGCTGAGACTGCAGCTGGGCGAGCCGGTTCTGGGCCATGACCTTGGGCCGTGCTTCGAGCTGCAGCAGCTGCTCGATGAGCTGGTTGGCGTCGATGCCGCTGAAGAGTCCTGTTGAGGTGATGCCGGACATACGAGGGGTCTCCCGGTGCTAGGCGGCTTGCCAGCGTGGGCTGACGGGCCGCAGGTCGGGCAGGCAATTCTCGTGCCGACGCGCGCGGTGGGCCCGGGTCGGCCCGGCCAGGCTCCCGCGGCGGGCGCTGGGGACGTCGATTCCGTTCGCTCGCAGGTGCAGACAGTCCATCGCCCAGCCCTCGAGCACCGCGAGGTACATCACCCGGGCGTGGGTGGCCGAATTCGGGATGGTGGCGGTCGGGTTCTGCATGGTTTGATCGCGCAGCTCGGGGCGATCTACTCAAGTCGGCATCTGGAGCGGAGAGCCTTGACCGTGATCACAAGGTCCGCAAAGAGTTCTCGTCGCGAGGGGCGAACCTTGCGCCCGCTGGCGCAGAAGGAGGGGTGTGGCGCGGATTCCGCGCCGGTTCGGGGGGGTCGTGGGGGGGGTGTGCGAGACGCCCCATCTCACCCAGCGGCTTTTGGCCGTAGTATCAACCCCGGCAAGCCGATAGGAGCCCCGTGAGCGAACCCAACACCCCCAACACCCCCGAACAAGCCTCGGCTTCGAGCCCGGGGCCGACCCCTCTTGTGGGCGGCGTCCGCGTGTGTGTGCTCCTGGTGTCCGCGGCCCATGTGGTCACGGTGCTGGCTGGGCTCTGGCTCGCGGTGCTGGCCTCGGGGCAGGTGCTCTGGACCTCGGTCGGGTTCGAACTCGTCGCGCTGGGCGCGGGGATCGTGGGCGTGCTCGCGGGGCTGGGGCGGCTGCGACAGGGCGTCGGGCTCGCGCTGCTGTGCGTCGCGGGGGCGGTAATCGTGAGCGGCGTGTTCGGGCTGCGGTACGCGGCGGGGCCGACACTGAACTCGGCCACCCTCACCGGCGAGGCCTCGGCCTCGGCGGCGAGCGTCCTGCAGGCTGTGGTGAGGGCGCGGGTGCTGCTCGCGGCGGCGCTGGCGGGGCTCGCGGCGCTGGCGGTGCTGACAAGATCCAGGGCGGTGTGGAGGCCGCTGGGCCTCGGTCTGGCGCTGCTCGTCCCCATGCTGGGCATCGGGGCGTGGCTCATCCGGTTTAACGGCGCGGCGCGGCTCGTCGGCGAGATCGAGACCGGGCTGGGCGTGGCCCGGCTGATCGCCGTGCTCTTCGGCGGGCTCGTGCTCTTCGTGATCGCCTCGATCGGCGGGCACTACGTCATCAAGGCGTTCGAGCTCACCTCGGCGGAGCCCAACTCGGACGACGCGGCGACCTCCTGAACAAATCTGATCTCAGGGATCCTGTGAGACCCTGATCCTGTGAGACCCGGAATGCCTGGCGAGGCTCAGGTCGCGCTGGGGTGCCAGATCGTCTTGGCCTCGGTGAACGGCTCGATCCACCACGGGCCCTGGCACGCGTCGTTGTCGTGCCAGTCCGCGATCTCGCGCACCACCACCCGCTTCATGTTCTCCGCGGCCCCCTCGCGCAGCGTGGTCCGCTGCGGGTCGCTCACGCCCGCGGCGTGGATCGCAATGATCTCGCGGTGCGAGGCGAAGTGGGGGACCAGTTCCTCGCGAAAGCCGGTGAGGATGTTCACGACGCCGCCGGGCACGTCGCTCGTCGCGATCGCCTCGGCCAAGATCATCGCGGGGATCGGGCTCTTCTCGCTCGCGAGCACGGTGACGGTGTTGCCCGCAGCCAGCGCCGGGGCCGCCAGCGAGAGCAGCGCCAGCAGCGGGGCCTCGTCGGGGCAGATCACGCCGACCACGCCCATCGGGAAGGGCACGGTGAAGTTGTGGTAGGGCCCGGCGACCGGGTTGGCCCCGCCGAGGATCTGGCTGAACTTGTCGGTCCAACCGGCGAAGTGCACCACGCGGTCGATCGCGGCGTCGATCTCTGGCTCGGCGCCCGGGCCCATCGCCTCGGCGAACTCGCCCTTGCGGCTCTCGACCATCTCGGCGAGCCGGTAGAGGACCTGCCCGCGGAGGTACGCCGTCGCGCCGGCCCACTTCTTGCCCGCGGCGTGGGCTGCTTCGACCGAGGCCCGCAGGTCCTTGCGGCTCCCGTGGCAGACGTGGGCCGCGAGGTTCTGCTGCGCGTCGTGGACCGCGGTGCTCCGCCCCGATTCGGTGCGCGGGAACTTGCCCCCGATGAAGAGCTTGTAGGTCTTGGTAATGGCGAGCCGGTCGCTCATGGTGCGGGTCCTCGGGGCGGTGCCCAATTAGGGGCGGGGGGTCAGAGGCTGTATTCCATCTCGATCTCGTGCTTGACGCGGATGCCGAACATCCCGACCTCGGGCATCTCGGGCTTGAGCTTCCGGTTGTCGGCGATCGCGTCGCGGTGCACCGCGATCATGTCGAAGTCTCGCCGCTGATAGAACTTCATCGCCAGCGTGTTGTCGTTGGAGGTGACCAGCCACAAGCGGCGGCAGCCCTGGGCGCGGGCGTGGGTGCGCAGGTCGGCCAGCAGGCACGAGCCGATCCCGCCGTCGTCGGCCAGCGAGTTGTGCGTGATGATCTCGCACTCGTCGCCCACGATCTCGTAGGTGATCAGCCCGACCGCCTCCTCGCCTCGGAACGCGGCAAAGCCCGGCAGCTCGTCGGCGTGGCGCAGCTTGCCCCGCGTGACCTGCCGCGGCGAGGCCCAGTAGCGGTTGAGCACGCCCCGCACCCACGCCTTGTCGGCGGGGACCAGCGGGCGGATCTCAAACCCGGCCGGGGCTCGGGTCTCGGAAGCGGCGGGCTGTGCTGAGTCTGTCATGGGCAACTCCGTGGGGCGCGGGCGAACCGAGCCGAGGTCGTCGTGTGCCGGGGAGAGGCCCCCGGGGAAATCAGAAGCGGCAGTAGGCCGCGAGACCGTGCCGCCCACCCTCGCGACCGAACCCGGATTCCTTGTACCCGCCGAACGGGCTGGTCGGGTCAAACTTGTTGTAGGTGTTGAGCCAGACGACGCCGGCGTCGAGGCGACGGGCGACATCGAAGATCTTGGAGCCCTTGTCGGTCCAGACGCCCGCGGCCAAGCCGTACGGCGTGTCGTTGGCTCGGCTGATCGCTTCTTCGGGCGTCCGGAAGCTCATCACCGCGAGCACGGGGCCGAAGATCTCTTCGCGGGCGATCACGCTGGCCGGCTGCACGCCGGAGAAGAAGCACGGGCGGCACCAGTACCCGGCCTCGGGCAGCGCCGACCCGTTGACCTGGTGCAGCCTGGAGCCGTCGGCCTTGCCCGCCTCGAGATAGTGCTCGATGGTGTCGAGCTGCGGGCGAGAGTTGATCGCGCCGACGTCCGTGTTCTTGTCGAGCGGGTCGCCGACGCGGAGCGACGCGAGCCGGATCTCGAGCTTCTCGATCACCGCGTCGAGCACGGGCTCTTGCACGAACAGCCTCGACCCGGCGCAGCACACGTGCCCCTGGTTGAAGTAGATGCCCTCGATGATGCCCTCGATCGCCTGGTCGAGCGAGGCGTCCTCGAAGACGATGTTGGCGCTCTTGCCGCCCAGCTCGAGCGTGAGCCGCTTGTTGCTCGCAGCCGTCGCCTTGGCGATCCGCTTGCCCACCTCGGTCGAGCCGGTGAAGGCGATCTTGTCCACCCCGGGGTGGTTCACGAGCGCCGCCCCGGTCGCGCCGGCGCCGGTGACGATGTTGACCACGCCGTCGGGCAGGCCGCACTCTTTGAAGATCTCCGCCAGCCGCAGCGCGGTCAGCGAGGTCGTCTCGGCGGGCTTGAGCACGCAGGTGTTGCCGCACGCCAGCGCCGGGGCGAGCTTCCACGCCGCCATCATCAGCGGGAAGTTCCACGGGATGATCTGCCCGCACACGCCGACCGGCTTTGGGGTCCGCCCGGCGAACGCGTGCTCGAGCTTGTCGGCCCAGCCCGCGTGATAGAAGAAGTGCGCCGCGGCGAGCGGGATGTCGATATCCCGGCTCTCGCGGATCGGCTTGCCGCCGTCGATCGTCTCGAGCACCGCCAGCTCGCGGGCCCGCTCCTGGATTCGCCTCGCGACCCGGAACAGGTACTTGCCCCGCTCGGCCCCGGGCAACGCGCTCCACGCGGGCAGGGCCGCCCGGGCCGCCGCGACCGCTCGGTCCACGTCGGCCTCGCCCGCCTCGGCGATCTGGCTGATCGGCTTCTCCGTCGCGGGGTTGATCGAGGTGAAGGCCTTGCCGCCGGTCGCGTCCGAGAACTCGCCGTTGATAAACAGCCCGTACCGGTCGGCGATCTCGGGCCGCACGGACTCTGGCGCGGGGGCGTACTCGAAGATCCCGCCGGTGAAATCGAGCCGCTCGGGGCCGGTCAGCGATCGGGGGTCAGCGGGTCGGGCGTTGGGTTCGATCGTGGTCATGGGCTCATTATACGGGTCCGACTGGGGGGGATGTGCGGATTCCGTAGGTGTGCGGGGGGCGTGGGTACCCGAGGAAACGCCGAGTTTGGGTTCGGCACCCCCCGCGACGGGCCGATACCACGACGATGTTCCAGATGCGCGACGAGAAATTCCACCACCTCCGCTCGGCCACCCGGTACAGCACCGACGGGTTCAGCTGTCGCGACGGCAACCTCGAAGACCTCTCGGGCACCGGCATGCGGATCCGGTTCGAGGGCAAGCCGGGCTTCAAGGTCGGGGAGCTCAAGGACTTCCGCATCTCGTGCACCGGCCAGGCTGTGAAGCTCAGCGGGTGCGTGGTCTGGCTCAAGCGGACCTCGCTGTTCGGCAAGGAGTATCAGGCCGGGATCCACTTCAACAGCCTCCGCCCCGAGCTGCAGAAGGCGATCCAGGACTTCGCGATCCACGGCGTGCTCATGACCAAGGCCCCGGGCGCAGGCTTCTCAGGCTCGCCCAAGAAGGCGGCCCGCGTCAGCTTCGACGGCCCGGACCACTACGCCGTGCTCGGGCTGCCCCGCAACTCCTCGGACGAGCAGATCCACGAGGCCTACCGCCAGCTGGCCAAGCGACTGCACCCGGACATGAACAAGGAGCCCGACGCGGCCGACCGGTTCAACGCGATCACCGAGGCCTACCGGATCCTCAAGGACTCGAGCCTGCGGACGCAGTACGACCTGTCGCAGCACGCGGCGTGAGCGATTCGCCGCACTCCGGGCAGCCCGCCAGCCCGTTGAGTTCGTACCCGCATTGAAGGCATCGCCCGCCCTTGCGCCGTTGATGACGCCGGACACGCCCCGGCGTGCGCACGGCCTGCCAGAACAGTTCCAACGCCATGGCGGTGGCGAGAACGGTGAGCAGGAACGGTGTCCAGATCGGTTGGAGGGGAAGCCGTCGGTCTGCCCCCAGCCCGAGGGCCGGATACCCGGGGGCCGGGATCCCTTGAGCGATCACCCGACCGAACCAGGTGCCGGGTGACGGGCGAGTGTCCTCCAAGCCGCGGCTGGTCATGGTGTAGATCGGCCACCCGATCTCGACCCGCTCCAGCACAAACGTGTGTTCAGCCTCGAATTTCTTCTTCGCGAACCCGTAGGCTGACACCGCGCTGAGTGTGCCGGACATGCTGCCGTACGGCGGTTCTTTCGGCCAAAGGCTGTACCACTGCAACTGGCGACGGCGAACCCCGGCAGGGACGCTGTCCTCCCCGGCGTGCGTGCCCATCCACAAGTCGCCTTGAGGTCTAGGGAGCCATTCGGACGGAACGGGCTCGAGCCAAACCACCTTGCCGCCGGCCTCGCCTTGCCACGTTGACTTGATCGTTGTGGCCGCTCCGCTCCCCCAGGCACAGGCCCACGAGATGAGGACGGTCACAATAGTCGAAAAAGTCAGGATTGTGAGCGTGCGCCGAAGAACGAGCTTGCGCCTCGACTTATGCATCACTGAAGTCATGTGCCGCGGCGTAGGTCCCGGTCTCAAGCTTCACCAAGGACCGCAACAAATCGTTCAGCAGCGAGCTCGCCCCGAACCGGAACAGGTCCGGCGTTAGCCACGCTTGCCCGAGCGTCTCGCTCACTAGGCACAGATAGTGCCACGCCTGCTTGGCGGTCCGGATCCCGCCGGCTGGCTTCATGCCGTGCACGCCGTGACCCGCAAGGAAATTATCCCGGATCGCCTCGAGCATGACCAGCGTCACCGGCATCGTCGCGGCCGGGCTGACCTTGCCCGTGGACGTCTTGATGAAGTCGTGCTCGCGGATGTTCGCTAGCGCGATGTCGCTCGCTCGGCGAACGTTGTCATACGTGGACAGCTCGCCGGTCTCGAGGATCACCTTGAGATGGGCCGGCCCGCACGCGGCGCATACCTCGCGGATCTCGTGGGCCACTTCTTCGTACCGCCCCGACAAGAACGCGCCCCGGTTGATCACCATGTCGATCTCGTCGGCCCCGGCCTCGACCGCTCGCTGCGTGTCCTCGATCCGTACGTGCAGCGGGTATTGCCCGCTGGGGAAGCCCGTCGCAACGCTGGCGACCTTGACCTTGCCGGTCGCGCCAAGGCGGTCGAGCTCCTCGCGGGCCGCGGGCACCATCGCGGGATAGACGCAGATCGCGCCGACGTGCGGCAGCCGCTCGCCGAACATTTCCTCGTCGCGCTCGAACGGCCGCACGCCCTTGCGGCACAGGCTCCGGACCTTCTCGGGGGTGTCGGCGCCCTCGAGCGTCGTCAGGTCCACCATGGAGATCGCGAGCTTGAGGGCCGCGGCCTTGGAGGCCTTCTTGATCGAGCGGGCCTGGATGCGGGCACACCGGTGCTCGACCATGATCGCGTCCACAGTCGGGCTTTTCGGCAACGGGCTGGATGATGGGATGGTGTTCACGCGAGCATTCTAGGGGCTAGCGGGCTCGGGAACACCGATTCGTTGCCCGCCGAGAACCCGGCTCAGTTGCTAACCCAGAATCCGGTCGAGAAACCGGGTGACCGAGTCGGCCTGCGCCGGGCGGAACTCGTCGTCCATCCAGAGGTCGCTGTGGCTCCCGCCGGGCGTCTCGACGAGCGTCGCGTCCGGGGCGGCCTCGGCGATCTCGCGGGCATCAGCGATCGGCGAGACCGGGTCGTCCTCGCCGTGCAGCAGCAGCAGCGGGCAGGCGAGTTTCGCGGCGAGCGGTTCGCGGTCAAAGTTCTTCCACCCCGGTCCTCGGCGGTGGAAGATCCCGAGCGCCCACAGCGCGAGCCGCAGGTTCACCTTCCAGGGAAGCCCTTGCAGGCCCATCACCGCGCTGGCTGGGGTGATCGGCCTGCGGTACGCCGCCTCCGCGATCACGCCGAGCACGCGCACCGGGCTCTCGCCCTGGGCCAGCCCCTCGCCCTGGGCCAGCTTGGTCGCGGCCTCGATCGAGACCCCGCCGCCCATCGACCACCCCATCAGCACCACCGGCGAGTCGCCCGCTGTGTCGCGGACTAGCCGCTCGAGCAGCGCCCCCTCGCGCAGCCCCAGCAGGCACCACCCCGGCGTCTCGCCCACGCCCGGCGAGTCGATCGCGATGACCCGCGAGCAGCGGGGGAGCAGCGGGCCCATCCGGATCAGCACGCCGATCTTGCTGTGCCCCCACCCCGGGCTGACGTAGACGACCGGGCCCTCGGGCGCGTCGCCCGGGATCTCCCACACGCTCAGGCTGCACCCGAGCGTCTCGATGTCTTGCTCGGTGAACGCCCGCGGCGAGTCCATCTCGCCCGGGTCGCCGGGCCGCCCGCGAGAGACCGCCCACGAGTACGTTCGGCGGGGCGGGTGCGTGATGAGCCAGAGCGTCACCAGCGAGAGCACCGCGAAGTACAGCACGCCCCCGACGAGCAGGAGCGGCAACAGGTTCAGGAATTCGTTCAGCAATCGGTCCACGGATGAGGGTCGGCTAGCAGGATCAGAACCCGAAGAGGCGGGTCAGGTCGTTGAAGGTCACGATGAGGAACATAGCCCCGATGAGCAGCAGCCCGGCCATGGTCACGGTGTTCTGGAACCCGATCGGCACCGGCTTGCCCCGAAGCTGCTCGTACACCAGCATCAGGAACTGCCCGCCGTCCACGATCGGCAGCGGCATGAAGTTGATCACCGCGAGGTTCACGCTGATCAGCGCCATGAAGAAGAGCAGCCAGATGATGCCGCGGTCGGCCAGCCGCGTGCCCAGGTGGGCGATGCCGACCGGGCCCTGCAGGTGCTCGACCTTGACGGTCCCCTGGAACAGCCGCGCGAACGTCAGGTAGGTCTGCAGCATCACGCGGCGGGTGTGATCGACGCCCAGCCCGATCGCCTGCACCGGGTTCTCCGCCTTGTCGAGAATCTCGATCGGCTCGAACACGCCCAGCGGCAGCGGGCAGCCCCACCCCAGCGTGTGCAACCGCTCGAACTCGGTGCGCGGGATCGACCAGTCGAGCGTCTGGCTCGGGCGTGAGCCGTCAGCGGCGATCGGCCCGGCCAGCTCCAGCGTGATCGGTAGCGTGACAGAACCCACGGAGGCATCTCCAAACGCCTCGGCGGTCTGGTCGATCAGTGTCGCGCGGAGCTGCTCGAAGCTCTCGACGGGCTCGCCGCCGACCGACACGACGCGGCTGCCGGGCGGCGGGTCGAGCGACTCGCCCGCGGCGGACCCGGCCTTGCCGTCGGTGGCTTCGCGCAGCCCGAGCACGGGGCTCGAAAGCACCGTCGAATCGGCCTCGGTGGTGTCGGGCTGGAACCCGACGAGCCCCTTGCGGCTGACGCTCAGGGCTAGCTCGACACGCTCGGGCTCCTCGGTTTGGTCGCTCTGCCGGAGCACGACCGCCCGGATCTCTCGCCCCTTGCTCGCCCGGATCGCGGCGATCCCCTGGGGCATGCTCGGGTATTCGACCTCGCCCAGCCGCACAAACATGTCGCCCGGCTCAAGCCCCTGCTTGACGTCTGCCGGGTCTGCGCCGGGCCACACCCGCAGCACGCCAGCGAGCCCGAGCAGGTGGGTGTGGGGCGTCACGCTCTCCCCGAGCGGCACCATCGATTGCTCGTAGCGGGGCACGGGGTCGAGCCGCACGATCGCGGACTTGCCATCAGGCTCGGTGAACTCGAGCTCGACGGGCTCGCCGCCGCTGGCGTCGAACGCCGTGAGCAGCTCGCCGGGTTGCTTCGGGCTGGTGTTGTCGCCGATGCGGGTGAGGGTCATGCCGGGCTCCACGCCCGCGATCCCTAGCGCCTTGAAGAACCCGTCCATCAGGGCCCGCTCGTCCTTGTCATGGGCGATGGGCAGCGTCATGGTTCGGCCCGGAGAGACGCCAAAGTCGAGCAGGCCCGTCGAGCCGTTCGCCTTCGCAACGAGGGTGTACTCGATCGGGCTCGCCTCGCCGTCGCGTTGCACGCTCAGGCTGACGGGGACGCCCTTCTTGCCGATCGCCCCGGCGACCATGATGTCGGAGAAGTGCCTCGGCGGGCGGCCGTCGATGTCGGTCACCACGTCGCCCGGCAAGAGCCCGACCGCGGCGTCCTCGGGGTTCACGGGTGTTGCCATCGCGGCGGGCGAGCCCACCGAGACGGTGCCGATGATCGGCGGCTCGACCTTGAGCCCGACCATGAAGACGAACACGAACAGCACCGCCGCGGTGATCATGTTCATCACGACCCCGGCCGAGATCACGATCATGCGCTTCCACGGCTTGCAGTTCTGGTAGCTGTCCGAGGCGTTGGAGGTCGCCGTCGGGTCCATGTCCTCTTGCCCGAGCATCTTGACATACCCGCCAAGCGGCAGCGCGTTGAGGCGGTACTCGGTCGGGCTGATGCCGTGGTGCGTGGCCGGGGTGCCCTCGATCGTCTTCACGCCCGCGGCCTCGGCGTTGAGCTGATTCAGATACTCCGCCTCGCTGCTGCCGCGACGGACGCCCATCCCCTTGCGATAGCTCAGCAGCGCCGGGCCGAAGCCGACAGCGAACGCGAGCACCCGGATGCCCGCCCAGCGTGCGGCGACAAAGTGCCCCAGCTCGTGCAGAAAGATGATGAGCCCGAAGCCGAACAGCACGAGCAGCAGGTCGGCGAAGTTGGAGAGCATGGCGAGGAGTTCATTCATTGCGGGCATCCTAGGGGGAGGGTGGCCCACACGGATCGGCCCGTTCTGTGGCGGCGCACAAGAAAACCCGGCCCTGAGACCGGGTTTTCGGGGTGTTCGGAGGGCCAGGCGTTACGAGCCGTAGTGGATCCCGCAGCCCTTGGCCCTGTTCTCCTGCTCGGCGACCGTCTCGCCGGCGGAGACCGCCTGCAGCGCATCGCTCAGGTAGTAGCTCTCGCCGAGCTGCCGCTTGCCCTGGGCGTTGTCGATCGCGCCGTGGTAGCGCAGCACGCCCTGCGCATCGATCAGGTAGAGTTCGGGTGTGACCCTGGCGCCGTAGGCCTTGCCGACCTCGCCGCTCATGTCGAGCACGATCGGGGTCTCGATGCCAAAGTCGGTCATCGCCTTCTCGTTGCGGGCCTTGCCCGCGCCCTGCTTGCCCTCGCCGCCCGAATTGATCCGCAGCCAGACCACCGAGTCGGCGTACTTCTCCTGCAGCGCCAGCGTCGGGGCGGTCTCGCCCTCGAACTTGTTGTAGCGGCTCTGCACCACCGGGCAGTCCGGGTTGAACCACTCGAGCACCACGATCTTCCCGGCCGCGGTGTAGTCGGCGAGCGTGTGCTCGTTGCCCGCAACATCGGTCAGCGTGAAGTCCGGTGCGGCCTCGTTGATCTGGGCCGGCTTGGCATCGCTGAGCCCCACAGAGCCGGCGGCGATCAGGCACGCCGACGCGGCCACGCCAGCAATCATGCCGGCAAATCTCGATCGGGTCATCATCATGTCTAACTCCTGGTGCTGCGCGGTTTGCGTCAGGACCGGCGGGCAGCACACGCCAAGGTCTGCGGGCCGTCAGGGCCCGTGCATGGGTTCGGGTTACGGGCTCTTCTTTGCGGGGTTCTTCTTTGTTTGGCTCAGCGGGTCGGGGCGGTCCATCGTGATCCACATCGCCGTCCGATCCCCGTTCGGGCGGATCAGGGCGATCAGTCCACGCAGGGCCGGCGTGCCCTCGGCCTCGCCGTCGCCGATACGCAGCGTCATGTCGCCGGTCTCGGATCGTCCGCCCGCGAGCAGGTTCTCGACCCGTGCCGAGCCGGCGGTGGGGTAGTACTCCAGCACGGTGCCCGGCTCCCACACGTCGTGGTCCTGACCCGTTACCCGAAGCTTGACCTCGTCGCCAATCCACGCGGCGTCGATCCAGGTCGGGATCGCCAGCTTGCTCGGCTCTGGGAAGCTATCCCAGCGCGTCGGGCCGATGGCGGTTTCGGGATTCCACTCGACCTTCGTGCCGTGGGGCACAACCGGAACGGTGAGGCTCAGCGACTCGTCATCGAGCATGCAGGCCTCATCGCAAACCAGCCACGAGGCCTTCCCGGTCAGCGAGACGTCAGCCCCCGCCGCGTCGTCGGGGATATAGACCGACAGCCAGAACACGGGGTTTCCTTCGAGCACGTGGTCGAGCAGGTCGCCAGCCGCGACGTGCCGTTTCGGGATCGGCAAGTAGGTCTCGCGCAGCTCCCAACCCTCGGGCCACTCGATCGCCAGGTCCGGCGGGAAGCCCGTGTCGTTCTGCCCGTCCCAATAGAGGTGCCAGCCTTGGTCAACCCCGAACACGACTTCTAGGGAGTTGGTGGTGCCCGCAACGAGCGCGGTCTTTGACGCGATCAGCCGGGCCGAGGAGTGATCCTCGTCGTTGGGCCCGGTCTGCGCGAGGGCCCCGGAGGACAGCCCGGCCACGACCGCTCCCGCGATCACGGGATGGGTCGGCCTGAGGCTGTTGAAGAATCTCGGGATCAAAGAAAGTCCTCGCCGTGATATGCACAGGGTCTCGGGGTCCGCCGCAGGGCCCAACGCCCAGCCCGCGTGGTTTATTCAACGCTCCCCATAACATAGCGAGCCCCCAAGCTCGGGTTTCACTCCTCGCGTCAGGAACAGGGCCCGACCGACTCAAGCCCGGCCGCGTGCCGCAAGGCCCCCTCGGCGAGGATGTCCGCCGCGTTGTAGAGCGGCAGGTCTTGCAGCGACGACGTGTCGATCAGGGCCGATTCGCTGTAGGCCAGCAGCACCGCGTCGCACCCCCGGTCGCGGTAGCCACGCACCATCCGGGCCAGGTGCGCGAGGCTCTCGGGGCGGACGTTCCCGACCGCGAGCTCCCGGTAGATGATGGTGTCCAGCGCGTCGGCGTCCTCGTCGGGCGGCGCGACGGCCTTGATGCCCCGCATCCCCAGGCTCGTCTGGTAGACCGCCCCGCGCGTCACCGCCCGCGAGCCAAGCAGCCCCACGGTCTTGCGCCCGTCGGCCTGGATCATGTCCGAAACGCAGTCGGTCAGCCGCAGCCAGGGGATCGGGCTCAGGTGCGAGGCCAGGTGGACCGCGTGCAGCACCGCGTTGTCCGGGCAGAGGCAGAACTCCGCACCCGCGTCCGAGAGCACGCGGGCCGACTCCCGCAGCAGCCGCCCGACCTCGTGCCAGTCCTCGCCGACCACGGCTTTGAGGTACCGCGCAAACGGCATGTTGTGCAGCGTGACGGTGGGGTGGTCGTTCGGCTCGAGCAGCCGGGCTGCGTGCCGCAGGATCTGCCGATAGCACAGCGCACCACCCTCGGGGCTGACGGCAGCAATCCCGATGTGCTGACTCATGCCGGCCCTCCGTGGCGAATGTCTCTCTGCTCGAAAGTCATGGTCGCCGATCCTGTCCTACGGGTCAAGGGTTTTCTTGCACGCTTGGGGTGCTCGAATCGATTGGCCGAGAAACACACGAGTCGGCCTCTACCATCTGGCATGCCCGATCCACAGCCTAACCGAGACCCCTTCGCCCTGCTGGGCCTGCCCCGCAGCTTCCGGCTCACGCGGGCCGACATCGAGTCGGCCTACCTGCAGCGTGCCGCATCGCTGCACCCGGACCTCTCGGGCGAAAAGGCCGACGAGGCCGCGCGAGCCTCGAGCGACCTAAACCACGCCAAACAGGCCCTGCTCGACCCCGAGACCCGGGCCAACGCTCTGCTCGCCCTGATCGGGGGGGCGGGCAAGTCGGAGGATAAGTCGCTCCCCGATGGCTTCCTCATGGAGATCATGGAGATCCGTCAGCAGATTGAAGCCGATCTAGCTGTCGGGGGAGAAGGGGGAAAAGGGGGAGTAGGGGGCGTGGATGAATCCAAGCGGGCCCAGTGGGAGGCTTGGGCTGAGAGTCGGCGGGCCGACCTGATCGAGCGGGTCGGCGAGCTCTTCGACGCGGCGAGCCAAGGCCGCCAAGCCCTGCCCCGAATCCGGACCCAGCTCAACGCGTGGCGGTACACCGAGCGGCTCATCGAACAGCTCGACCCGGACTACGACCCCGCACAGGCGGACTTCCGCTGAATCGGCGAACCAAGAATGACACCGGCTCCGGGAATAGCACCGGGCACAACGAGGTACTCCCCGCATGACATGCTTCCTTGGATCGTGCAATCGCAGCGGTGGCTCGTGGTTCGGCTTCGTCCTGATCGGGGCGTTGGTCGTGCTCGCGGGCGTGAAGCTCGTGCAGAGCCGCCCCGCCGAGACCCCCGCGGTTGTTGTTAACGCCGGGCTCACGCTCGACGACGCGCTGGACCGCTCCATCGCCGAGGGCAAGCCGGTGCTGGCCTTTGTGACCGCGAAGTGGTGCGGCTCGTGCCAGAGTCTCAAACGCAACGGACTCAAGGACCCGGCTGTTCTTGCGCTGATCGAGTCACGCACCATCGCGGTCACGCTCGAAGAGACCACCCCTGAGGGGGCCAAGGGCATCCGCCAGTTGACCATCGAGGCTTATCCGACGCTGCTGCTGATCGAGAACGGCATGGTCCGGTCCAAGATCGTCGGGGCGCAGTCCGCCGGCTCGCTCGTCGCGTGGCTCGAAGCCAACACAACCGCGCCAGCCTCGAACGACGCGCCCGCCGAGGGCTGACCTGACTCACGGCTCTGCTCCTTCTCCCCCTTGGGGGAGAAGGTGGCCCGACGAAGTCGGGACGGATGAGGGGGTGCGGCCGGGGGGAATGGCTGGGGGCGATGAGCTCTCAGCTCAGCGGGTTGATCCACAGCCCCGTCGCGAGCTTCGGGTAGAAGAACGTCGATTTCTGCGGCATCACCTCGCCCGCCAGGCTGATCTCGCGGACCGAATCGAGCGGGGTTGGGCGCACGATCACCGCGAGTTGCGGCTTGCCGCCGCCCTTGATCGCGCTGCCGGTCTCCTCGCCACGCCCGATCGCGACGACCTCTTCGATCGAGTGCGGGAAGGCCCAGTTGATCGGCTCGCCGTCGTTGAGGATCGGCTGACAGACCTGCTCGACGATCAGGTGCTGCACGAGCGCGACGTCCAGGTTCCGCCAGGCCTTGGGCTTGTCGGGGAAGTCGTCCTCGAGCGGGTCGGGGATCGCGGGCCACCCCACAAAGCAGAGCCCGGTCGCGTAATCGAACAGCCCGAAGACGTTGGTGTGCTCGCGTTCGCTGATCGAGTTGATCTGCGTCTCGAACTTGGCCGGGTCGTTGTCCACCGCTTCGATGTTGAGGAGCCCGGCGCACGCCTCGATGAACGCGTCCATCGAGTACTTGCCCATCCCGCTGAGCACGCGGTGGGTGGGCCCGATCGCGAGCCCGGGGTCGCTCATGCCCACGATCACCATCATGCAGCGGCGGGCCGGGTGGTCGCAGGCCACCTCGCCCTTGGTTTGCAGGTCGGCCAGGTAGTTGAGCTGGGAGTTGTAGCGGTGGTGCCCGTCGGCGATGAAGACGTCCTCGCCGTCGAGGACCTTCTGATACGCCGCGACGGTCTGGGCGTCGTCGATCGTCCAGACCTCGTGCGTCACATCCTCGTGCCCCGCGAGGGTGAGCGTCGCGGTCATGTCCGCGGGTCGGCTCTCCATGACGCTGTGCAGCAGGGCGGTGCCCTCGCCGTTGGTGTCGGGGTGGAGCCCGAAGACGGGGCTGGTCTGGCAGGCGGTGGCGGTCATGAGGGCTTTTCGGTCTTCCTTGGGCCCGCCGAAGGTGTGCTCGTGGGGGAGGATGCCTCCGCCGTCGCGCGGGCCAAAGTCGAGGAGCTCGACGTCGCAGGTCATGCCGCAGCGTTGGTAGCTTTGCCCGTGGAACTCGAAGGTCTGCCGGTAGGCGAACATCGCGGGGGTGTCGCGCTGGCTGAGCACGCCCGAGTCGAGCATCGCCCGCATCGCCTTGGCGGACTTGGCGTACGCCGCGGCGGGGCCGAGCTCCTTGGCGGGCACCACGGGCAGATCAACGCCGACCACGTTGTCGGGGCTGGTCGCGAGCAGGGCCTTCTTCTGGCCCGCATCGAGCACGTCGTAGGGCGGGGCGACGAACGCCGAGACGTCGCCGGAGCCGGACTGGTACTGCACGGCACGGAACGGGTAGACCTTGGGCATGCGGGGCTCCACTCACGAGTTGGCCCGGTCGGGCCTCGGCCGGGGACGCCCCGTCCAGAACGCAACCCTAGCCCCGGCTTCTCGCCCTGAACACTGTTTGGCCGCGTCTGGCCGACGGATCGTGCGTAAATACGGTCCCTAGAATCAGTCATGGCTGAGCACCCCCGAGCGTTCGTCCTCCGCACCGCGGGCACCAATTGCGACGCGGAGATGGTCCGCGCGTTCGAACTGGCCGGGGCGAGCGTCGAGCTGGTGCACCTGGACGCGGTGTGCGCCGACCCGACCCGGCTCGACGCGTGCGACCTGATCGGCTTCCCCGGCGGGTTCAGCTACGGCGACGACATCGCCAGCGGACGCATCTTCGCGATGCGTGTCCGCGAGAAGCTCTACCCGGCGCTGCGGCGGGCCGCCCAGCGCGGCGTGTGCATGATCGGCGCGTGCAACGGGTTCCAGGTCATGGTGCAGGCCGGGCTGCTGCCCGGGCCCGCAGCCGGCGAGCCCTGGCCCGACGAGGCCCCGCGACCGACGATCGGCCTGGCGACCAACGCCCAGGCCCGGTTCGTCGATCGGTGGGTGGGGTTCGCCGTCGAGCCCGGCACCTCGTGCGTCTGGACGGACGGGCTTGAGGGTCGCAGCGACGAGCAGATGGTGCTCCCGGTGGCGCACGGCGAGGGCCGCATCGTCGCCGACCAGGCGGTGCTCCAATCCCTCAAAGCCGGCGGGCACGTCGCGGTTCGCTACACCGAGGACGTCAACGGGTCGGCCGGGCAGATCGCGGGTGTGTGCGACGCGACCGGACGCCTCTTCGGGCTCATGCCACACCCCGAGCGATACCTGGACTGGAACCGGCACCCGAGCGCGGCGCGGCTGGACCGGGCGACCTGCGCCTCGGTCACGCCGGGGTTGGCGATGTTCGAGTCCGCGGTCGCCGCGGTCCGTGGTCAGTTGGCCTGAGCCGGTCGCGCCCCGCTCTGGCAGTTCTCTCAACCGTTCGTGGGACCCGCCGGTACACTCGGTGTCGTGATCGAGAAGAGCGTGCAAACCGAGTCGGCCCGGTGTTCCCACTGTGGGTACGCGCTGGCGGGGCTGCCCGAGGCGGCCAAGTGCCCCGAGTGCGGCACGCCGTCGGGCGTGATCTCGACCGTCCGGTTTGCGGATAACCTGAGCGATGCGCCGGTGGCCTATCTCCGTCGCCTGCGGCTGGGGCTGCTCACGCTCTGTCTGGCGATGCTCGGGAGCGCGGGGCTGCTGGGGTACAGCGTGTATTACGGTGCCTCCCGGGCCGGGACGCTCCTGACGATCAACAACATCGAGCACTACCTCGCCGGCGGGTATTTTCTGTGCGGGCTGCTCTGGCTGCTCGGCGCCTGGGTGAGCACCCGCGAGCGGTCGATGGGGCCGATGACCTCGCCGGACATGCTGCTGGATTCGGCTCGGCTCCGCCGCATCGCGTGGATGACCCAGGCGTTTGCACCCGGGGCGGTGCTGATGGTGTGGACCAGCCAGATGGGCCCGGGCGGTGTGGTCGGGACGAGCCTGATGATCCTGGCGCTGCTGCTGATGGTCGCCGCGGCGTTCTCGCTCGTGCCGCTGTCGGTCTACCTCTCGAGCGTGGCGGACTGGGCGGGCGACACCGACCTGGGCGATCGGATGCGCAACGCCGCCTGGGTCATCGCGGTGCTCGGCACCATCGGTGCCATCTGCTTCGTCGGCTCGCTGATCCCGTGGGCGCTCAGCGGGCTGTTCAACCTGCTCACGCTCGGGGCGTTCGGGCTCAACATCCTGGCGGTGCTGATGATCGCGCTGAGCCTCTTGCTGCTGGCCAACACCGCCCAGTGGGCGATCCTGAACAACGGCTCGACCGCGGCCCGGAACGTTCGGCTGGCCAGCCGCATGCAGGACCACTTCGATGACCTGGCCGCGCGGTCGGCGGGGGAGAAAACCTTCGACCCGAACGTCTGCCGCGAGTGCGGGCTGGACCTGACGGGGATGGGCGGCTCGGGCCGCTGCCCCGAGTGCTTGACCGTGTTCGCCAAGCTCGACAAGCCCTGGTCGCCCGACGATCTGAACCACGGCATCCCGCTGACCGACATCGAGCACCGCGAGGTGATCGAGCGGAGCGGGGAAGGCCGCGTCACCAAGATTCGGCACATCACCCGCGCCATCACGGTCGGTCGGGTCAAGCACCGGTCCGAGCTCGGGATGGACCTCGGGCTGTCGATGTTCGACCAGGGCCCTGCAGACTCGGCGCCGCCCCCCAAGCCGGGCCCCGCCCAGGCCAAGCGGGAGATCGACGGGATGCTGGATAATCTGCCCGATTCGCCGGCGACCTCTCCCCCAGCCTCTCCCCCGGCCGATCCTCCGCCCTCGGGCCCGGCGAACCCCTAGAATCTCGCGTGAATCCGCCTGAACTCGATCTGAACGGGGTCCGCCCCGGGGCCAAGGTGCTCGTGGCGATGAGCGGCGGCGTGGACTCGTCCGTCGCCGCGGCGCTGCTTGTGCGCGCCGGGTTCGAGGTCGTCGGCTGCTTCATGCGCCTCGGCTCGCCCGGTGAAGACCTCGAGGGCCTGCAGCCGGACTCGAGTGAGGGGGTTTGTGATCCCAAGAAGATCAAGATCGGGCACCAGGGGTGCTGCTCGGTGGGGGACGCGGCGGACGCGCGGCTGGTCGCGGCCCAGCTCGGCGTGCCGTTCTACGTCTGCAACTTCAAGAAGGACTTCGCCCGCATCATCGACTACTTCGTGGATGAGTATGCCAACGGGCGCACGCCCAACCCGTGCGTGCGTTGCAACGACTGGCTGAAGTTTGGCAAGCTGCACGAGTACGCCAAGCAGATCGGCGCGGACTACGTGGCCAGCGGGCACTACGCGCAGATCGACCGGGCGGACCCCGGGTTGCCGACGCTGGTCCGAGGCGTGGACGAGGGCAAGGACCAGAGCTACGTGCTGTTCGGCGCGCCCCAGGGCCGGCTCGCCGAGATGCTCCTCCCGATCGGCGGGTTTACCAAGGCCCGGGTGCGCGAGCTGGCGGAGGAACTCGGGCTGCCCGTGTTCGACAAGCCGGACAGCCAGGAGATCTGCTTCGTGCCCGATAATGACTACGCCGGGCTGGTCGAGCGACGACGCCCGGACCTCGCCAAATCGGGCCCGATTCTCGACCGCGAGGGGAACACGCTGGGCGAGCACGGCGGACAGCACCGGTTCACGATCGGGCAGCGGCGTGGGGTCGGGGTGGCGTTGGGCTACCCGATCTACGTCGTGGACCGCGACCCGGCAGCCAACACCGTGACGGTGGGCGATGAGGCCGACCTGCTGCGAGATTCGTGCGAGGCGGGCGAGGCGAACTGGTTTGTCGAGCCGTCCACCGACTGGGTGCGGTGCCTCGTGCAGCACCGGTACAACTCGGTGGGAGTGGGCGCGCAGGTGCGTGCGGTCGGGGGCGGCGAGGCGGGGGTCTCGGGTCGTTGCGGGGCGTTTGAGGTCCGGTTTGACGAGCCGCAGCGGGCTGTGACGGCTGGGCAAGCGGTGGTGGTTTATGATCGTGAGTCGGGCCGGCGGGTGCTGGGCGGGGGCTGGATCTCAGGGACGGGTGGCGGTTCTCGCCGTGTGGTGTAGGATTGGAGCGGAGGCACTATGTCCGAATCAGGCTTCATTGATGAGCGTCAGGTCGCGATTTTTTTGAGCGCGGTCAACGCCGAGACCTACGAGAAGCTGGGCGACGAGTCCGCTGATGCCCAGGGGCACATCGTCAGCGGGGCGGTGCTGCGGCGCAAGAGCGTGGACCGGTCGTATGTTCCGGTGCGGGTGCGCGTGGCGCACGGCGTGGCCAGCGCGACCGCGGTGGCCATGCTGCGCAAGATGGCGGACCTGATCGAGGGCGAGCCCGATTTTCTCTCGAGCGTGCCGGGGACGGCGATCCGCCGGCTGCCCGATGGGAGCAGCGTCCGCAAGACGCTGACGCCCGAGGGGATCCTGGAGGCGGCCGACCGGCTCGACAAGGACGATCGATTGCGGCTGATGGCGATGATGGAAGAGATCAAGCTCGAGCTCACCGACGAGAGCATCCGTGGTGAGCGAGGAGAGGACGAGGAATGAAGAAGCGTCAGCAGGCACAGGTCAAGGTCAAGAAGCAGCGCGGCGTCTTCAAGGTGGGCTCGCAGACGCGCAAGCTGATGCCGACCGAGGGGGTCACGCCACGGTCCGAGGCCGAGCGGTGGCGGATGCGGTTTGAGCTCGGGCTGCGGTCGTATTCGGCCAATGAGTTCGAGGGGGCGCTGAGCTACTTTGAGCCGCTGCTGAACGAGAACCCGACGGGCAAGCGTCGCGAGGACCTGATCCGGTGGCTCGGGCTGTCGCGCAGCGCGCTGGGCCAGTCTCGCGACGCCGAGCCGGCGCTGCGTGAGGCGTACGAGAAATCGCCCTGGGACCACGACCTGGGGATTCACTACGCGTCGGCGCTCGAGGCGGTGGGCAAGATGGAGCAGGCCGAGGACATCGCCCGCCACATGCTGAGCCTGTACCCCAAGGACTCGCGGCACATCGTGCAGCTGAGCGAGGTCCTCAGCCGCCGCCGCAAGCTCGACGAGGCCGCCGAGCTGCTCCTCAAGACGCAGGAGAGCGGGCTGGAATCACTTAAATTGGCGATGGCGTTCGCGATGATCTCGATGAAGGTCGGCCGCGAGCAGGAGGCGGCGGACTGGATCCTCCGCGTCA
This sequence comes from Phycisphaerales bacterium, assembly GCA_047620485.1. Taxonomy (GTDB): domain Bacteria; phylum Planctomycetota; class Phycisphaerae; order Phycisphaerales; family UBA1924; genus JBLHKT01. The sequence continues at coordinate 182,374 of JBLHKT010000002.1, forward strand.
TGGACCCGAAGAAGCACCCCCAGCCGATGGTCGTGGCGTCGTACTTCTCGCTGGGCGACCTGTACGACAAGCTCGGCAACTACGACGAGGCGTTCAAGTTCTACGCGATGGGCAACGAGCCCCGCGAGTCCAAGTTCACCCTCGAGAAGATCCAGAAAAAACGTGAGGTCGCGATGAAGATGTGGACGCCCGAGCGCATCCGCAGGCTCCGCGAGCACGGCAACCCGAGCTCCAAGGCTGTCTTCATCATCGGCATGCCCCGCTCGGGCACGACCCTGACCGAGCAGGTGCTCGGGCGGCACCCCAAGGTCTACCCGGCCGGCGAGCTGCGCATCGCCCGGTCCATCCCCGAGAAGATCCACCACATGTTCTCGGGAACCGTCGCGGCCCTCACGATCGGCGAGGCGTTCGACGCCCTGTCGCCCGGGCAGCTCAAGGCCGCGGGCCAGATCTATGTTGACCACATCGAGCACCGCGCCGGCCCCGACTACGAACGGGTGATCGACAAGATGCCCGGCAACATCTGGCACGTGGGCATGATGTCGGCGATGATGCCCAACGCCCGGTTCATCTTCTCGCGGCGGGACCCCCGCGACGTCTGCCTCAGCTGCTACTTCCGAAACTTCCGCGCCGAGCACGGCTACTCAACGGATCTCAAGGTGTGCGGGCAGTACTGCCAGGAGGTGTTCAAGATGGCCGAGTACTGGGGTGAGACCCTGGCCGAGGCCGCCGACGAGCCCGTCTGGATGGACAGCACCTACGAGAACCTGGTCTCCGACCCCGAGCCCAACGCCCGCAAGCTGTTCGAGCTCATCGGGCTCGAGTACGACTCGGGCGTGGTCGAGATCGAGAAGGAGGACCGCAACGCGCCGACCCTCCGCACCGACCAGGTCGGCCGAAAGATCGACACCAAGTCCAAGGAGCGGTGGAAGCGGTACGAGAAGTTCGTTGGCCCCATCGAAGAGGGGCTCGGCGACACGCTCCCCTACATCCCCTGAGCAACAGCCCACCCAACGGCCCAGCCATCAGCCCACCCAGAGGCCCCGCATCCGCGGGGTTTTTTCTGGCTCCCGCTGATCGGTCTCTTCTTACTTGGGCTTCTTCATGATGAACAGGTAGTTGAACCCGCGGAGGAAATAGTTCCCCTCCTCGGCGGACTTGTGCCAGTTCCCCCGCCCCAGCTTCGCGTTGTGCCGCTCCACCGCGATGATGTCCACCGGCTCGAACCGCTCACGCATGATCGAGAACAGCTCGAACCCGATCGGCATCAGCGTCCCACCCTTGGCCCCCTTGTTCTTCTTCCACGAGTCCGAGACGTACAGCCCGAGGTAGCGCCCCGGCTTGAGCACGCGGTGCAGCTCCCCGATCACACGGCCCATCGCCTCGTAGTAGGCGAGGCCCATCGGCTCGCCGCGGCGGCCCGGGGCCTCGCTCGCGTCCAACTTCCCGATGCACGCCTCGTCGTCCGAGTAGTCCACATGCGTGGAGTACGGCGGGTCCACAAACGCGAAGTCCGCGATGCACGCGTCCATCGGCAGGCTCCGCGCGTCGGCCCGCTCGATCTCGGGCCGCGTCGGCTGCAGGTCAAACCCGCGGGCCTTGCGCCCCAGGTCGGTGCACACGTCGATGGTGGTGCCGCTGCCGCACATCGGATCGACGATCAGGTCGCCCTTGCGGGTGTACCGCTGGAGCAGCTGCCAGATCACCCAGCTCGGCGTCGCGCCAACGTATTCCTTGTCGCCCTGCATCGACTTGCCCAGCGTGTCGTCGTAATGCTGGCTCGGGTACTCCCAGTGCGTGGTGGTGAACACACGCAGCGGCGGGCGGACGTCGCGGGCGGGGCGTCGCGGGCGGGGCGAACCGGTGTCGTCCACCGCTCGCTGGATCCGCGCAGCCAGGTCGTCGCCACCCGGGGGCGTGGGGGGTGGTGGTGGTGGATGACCGCGCGGGCTCGGCGGCTTCTTGCCGCCCTTCTTGCGGGGCCCGCGCTGATAATCACCGCTCACGGCAGGGCCTCGAGCAGCATCTGCTTGGCCTTGGCGATGTCGCCTCGGATCTTGGCCCCCGAGGCTCGCGCGTGCCCGCCCCCGCCGAACGTGTTGCACACCACGTTGACATCGACCGCGGGCTTGTCGTCCCACGGCGTGGGCTTGGAGCGAAGACTGAGCTTGGTGAACACCCCGTCCGCGTCCTCCTGCTCGGTGAGCAGCGCGACCACGCGGATCGAGGGCACGCTCTGGGGGAGGTCCACGAACCCGCCGCTGTCGCCCGGGGCGGCGCCCGTCGCCTTGAAGTCCGCCGGCGTGAGGCTCATCATCGCCAGCGTCTTGTCCGGGTGCAGCTCGAGGTTGCCAAGCGCCCGGGCCATGAGCTTCAGCCGGGCGGCGCGGTCGCGCTGGCTGATCAGCTCGAATAGTTTGGCGTGGTCCACACCCGCCGCCAGCAGCTGCCCCGCGGTCTCGAACACGTTGGGCGTCACGTTGCTGTGCTTGAACCACCCGGTGTCCGTCGCCAGCCCCACGTACAGCGGCTCGGCCACCTCGACGGGCAGCTCGGCGATCGACCCGAGCCCGAGGATCAGGCGGCACAGCTCCGCGGCCGGCTCGCACACCGCCGCGGCCTGGGTCTCGATGACCCGCCGGGGCGCGACCTCCGCGTCGCCCTGCAGGTGATGGTCAAGCAGCCCGGTGTTCTCGGCGCGCGCCTTGAGCCACTCGGCGAACGGCTCGAGCTGGTTCCACGACCCCGTGTCGCACACGAGCACCGCGGACGGATCCATCGCCCCGGGCACAGCCTGCCCCGGCTCGATCACCCGTGTCTTGGTCCCCGTCGCCAGCCCCTGCCCCCACCCCGGCATCGGGGCGGCGTACCAGCACTCGGCCTGCGAGGTCACGCCCGAGGTCCCGCTGGCCAGGTTCAGCGCCCGGGCAATCGCGAGCGTCGAGCCCAGCGCGTCGCCGTCGGGCTTGACGTGCGTGAGCAGCACCACCGCCCGCTGGTCGCGCAGCCAGTCGGCGATCGCCTCCAGGGTGGTGTTAGTCGCCCAGGTCGAGTTGGATTGGTCTGTCTGGGTGGTGTCCGTGCCGGTCATGCGTTGGTGCTCTCCAGGTGCTGGTGCCGGCCGGGGCCGATGGGTCCGATGCGTTGCCGGACGCTCTGCACGTCCCGTTCAATCTGTTCTTTAAGCGCCTCGATGGAGTCGAAGCGGGTCTCGTCGCGGACGCGGGAGACGAGCTCGAGCTCCAGCGGCCACCCGTACTCGGGCACGCCGGGCAGCGGGGCCCACCCGTCCACCGTTTCCGGCGCTGGCTGGGTCAGGTCCTCGGTGTCGAGCAGGTGCGCCTCGACGCGGGTGGTGTCGCCCGCAAAGGTCGGACGGGTGCCGATGTTCACCGCCGCGGCGTACGAGCGGGTGCCGTTGACCGTCGCGATCGCGGCGTACACGCCGGGCCCGGGCACGAGCACGTCGGGGGCGAGGTTCGCGGTGGGGAAGCCGATGGTCCGCCCGCGACGGTCGCCCTGGACGACGGTCCCGGTGAGGGTGAAGGGGCGGCCGAGCATGAGGGCCGCGTCGCGGACCCGCCCGTTTTCCAGCAGCCAGCGTGCGAGCGTGCTCGACGCGGTGACCACCGACTGGTCCAGCAGCGCGACGGGCATCGGGGGCACGGTGATTGCCTCGAACCGGTGCTTCGCCGCGAGCCGCCGCAGGGTCTCGGGGTTGCCCGCGCGTCCCTTGCCGAAGTGGAAGTCCGGGCCCTCGACGAAGAAGCCGGGGCGATGCCGCTGCACGACATCAGCAATAAAGTCCTCGGGCGTCATCCCCAGCAGGCCCCCGGTGGGCTCAAGCCGCTCGACCGTGTCGGCCCCGAGGGCGACGAGCGTCTGGGATCGGTTCTCGAAGGTGGTCAGCCGGGCCGGCTCGGTGCCCGGCCGCAGCACGCTCGCCGGGTGCGGGTCGAACGCCAGGACCACGACCGACCCCTCGGGCCCGACGGCCTGGCGGGCGGCCTTGACCAGCGCCGCGTGCCCCACATGCACGCCGTCGAAGTTCCCGATCGTGACCGCGGTCGCGGGCGAGTCGCTCGTGTTTCGGGGTGTGGTCTCTTGGGGGGGAGAGGGCATGGGGCAGACGGTATGCACTTTCGTGCGCGCCGGCGCGGGGTTCGGGCGTGTTCGGCGTGCGTGGGGTCCATATCATCCGCCTCTCCGGGGTACGGCTGAGGGAGCCGGCCCGGTGGGTTCACCCTGTTGCTTCCGAGGGATCCGCGCATGGCGTTGTTCACCCGCAAGGCCCGGTCGGCCACCGAGCCCGCTGCCAATCACCACGCCGCCCCGGGCCCCGCCCGGGGCGAGCCGCGGATCCACGCCATCGGGATCGACATGCTCGATCGCGCCCGCGACCACAAGGCCGGGCTGCTCAACGCCAAGTTCTATCAGGACAAGCTGATGGACTGGTCCATGAAGGACCACGAGTTCAAGGTCCAGCTCTTCCGGTTCGTCGATGCCTTCCCCGCCTTCACCACGCCCGAGATGGTGCACGAGCACCTGGTGGACTACCTGACGCAGCCGGGCGTGAAGCTCCCGCCGTTCCTGGCGACCGGGCTCAGAGCGGGCGGCGTGGCCAAGGGGCTGATGACCAAGACCGTGTCGGGCCAGATCAACTCGATGGCCCACAACTTCATCGCCGGCACCGACGCCGCCGACGCGCTGCCCCGCCTCCGCAAGCTCTGGAAGGACGGCATCTCCTTCTCCGTCGATCTGCTCGGCGAGGCGTGTGTCTCGGGCGCCGAGGCGGACATGTACCAGGCCAAGTACCTCGACCTGGTCGAGAACCTGGTCGGCGAGGCCTCGACCTGGGCGGGCCAGGCCCGGCTCGAGAAGGATCACCTGGGCGTGGTGCCGCGGGTGAACGTCTCGATCAAGGTCAGCTCGCTGTGCGCGCAGTTCGACCCGATCGACCCCGAGTCCTCGATCGCGGAGCTGCTCGGGCGGCTCGAGCCGATCCTGATCGCGGCGAAGCGCAACGGCGTGCTGATCAACTTTGACATGGAGCAGTACGAGCTCAAGGACCTGACGCTCCACGCCTTCTGCCGCGCTTGCGAGAAGTACGACTTTGACGCGGGGCTGGCGATGCAGGCGTACCTGAAGTCCGGCGTGAGCGACGCCCGCCGCATCGCGGACTGGGCCAGGCGGACCGGGCGCGAGGTCACGGTTCGGCTCGTCAAGGGGGCGTACTGGGATTACGAGACGATCCACGCTGAGCAGGAGGGGTGGCCCTGCCCGGTCTGGAACGAGAAGTGGCAGACCGACAAGTGCTTCGAGGAGATGACCGCGGTCTTGCTCGATGCCTGCCCGACCAGTGAGGGCCAGGGCGGCACCAAGCTCGCGCTGGGCTCGCACAACGTCCGCTCGATCGCCGCGGCGCTGGCCGGGCTCGAGGACCGGGGGCTGCCCCGCGAGGCGATCGAGCTGCAGATGCTGCACGGCATGGCCGACCAGCTCAAGCACGCCGCCGAGGAGATGGGGCTCCGCGTCCGCGAGTACGTGCCCGTCGGCGACATGATCCCGGGCATGGCGTACCTCGTCCGTCGTCTGCTCGAGAACACCTCCAACGAGAGCTGGCTCAAGGCCGGCTTCCTCGACGATGCCTCGCCCGACCTGCTGCTGGCTGCCCCGGCCCCGAAGGACGGCGCCGTTCCCATCCCGGACCTGTTCCAGGACGCGCCAGAGCGGCACAACCTCTCACCCGCCGTCGAGGGCGTGGGCGACAGCCGCCCGTTCTACACCGAGCCGCTCCGAGACTTTGCCGACAGCCATCACCGGGCCCGCTTCGCGACTGAGATCGACGCCGCCACGATGCCAACGGTCTCCAACGACCGCACTCCCGAGCAGGGGCTCGGCATGGTCCGGGCCGCCCACGACGCCTTCCCCGCCTGGCGGGACACCGATCCCATGGTCCGCGCCGACATGCTGGTGCGGGTCGCGGCCAAGCTCCGTCAGCGGCGCGACGAGTTGGCGGGCATCATGATCAAGGAGTCCAGAAAGCCGTGGCGCGAGGCCGACGCCGACGTCTGCGAGGCGATCGACTTCTGCGAGTACTACGCCCGGCTGGCGCCGCCGCTGTTTGAGCGCCGCCGCCTGGGCCGCTTCATCGGTGAGCTCGACGAGATGTGGTACCAGCCACGCGGCGTCGCGGTTGTCATCTCGCCGTGGAACTTCCCGCTCGCCATCTGCTGCGGCATGGTCACCGCCGCGCTCGTCACGGGCAACACCGTCGTCTGCAAGCCCGCCGAGCAGTCGCCCGGCATCGCCAGCAGCCTCGTGGACCGCATCTGGGAGGCGCTGGCGGAAGTGGGGGCCTCACGCGAGGTGCTCCAGTTCTGCCCCGCGCCCGGCGAGACCACCGGCGCCGCCCTCGTGCGAGACCCCCACGTCGCCCTGCTCGCCTTCACCGGCTCCAAGGCCGTCGGCCTCGACATCATCCAGGCCGCCGCCGTCACCCCCGAGGACCAAGAGCACGTCAAGCGGGTGATCTGCGAGATGGGCGGCAAGAACGCCCTCATCGTCGATTCCTCGGCGGATCTCGACGAGGCCGTGCTCGGCGTGCGGCAGTCCGCCTTCGGGTTCGCCGGGCAGAAGTGCTCCGCCTGCTCACGCTGCATCGTCGTGGACCCGCTGGGCCCCAAGGGCCCCGCCATCACCCTCTTCACCGAGCGGCTCGCCCAGGCCACCATGTCGCTCGTGCTGGGCGACCCGATCAACCCCGGCACCGACGTCGCCCCGGTGATCGACGAGCAGGCCGCGGCCAGCATCCGCCGGTACATCATGACCGCCCGCGGTGAAGACCTCGTCGAGGTCTGCGGCGAGCGGGACTTCCCCGACTACGAGCGGCTCCAGGCCGAGCTGCCCGCCCTCGTCGCCCCGACCATCTTCGCCGGCGTCACCACCGAGCACACCATCTACCAGAAGGAGATCTTCGGCCCCGTGTTGGCGGTCTGCCATGCTCATTCGTTCGACGAGGCGATGGCCATGGCCAACGGGCACCAGTACAAGCTCACCGGCGGCGTCTTCACCCGCAAGCCCAGCCACATCGAGCGGGCCAAACGCGAGTTCCGCGTCGGCAACCTCTACATCAACCGCACCATCACCGGCGCCCTGGTCGGCCGCCAGCCCTTCGGCGGCTTCGGCATGTCCGGCGTAGGTTCCAAGGCCGGCGGGCCGGACTACCTGATGCAGTTTGTGGAGCCGAGGGCTTGTGCGGAGAATACGATGCGGCGTGGGTTTGCGCCAGAGCTATGAGTAATCATCGCCTGGTCAGCGCGTGAGCATGCCACACAAAGACATGGCCGGCCCGCTCGATCGAGCCGTCCGGGTTCTTGAAGAATGCTGAGATCCCGGGCCACGGCTTCGCGGGAGATGCCAGAGCCGCCTCGCGGTCTCGCAGGGCTATCTGGGGCCTCCCACCCGCACAATCGATAAATCCGGAACTTTCCTTGCACACCTCCCGATCTCGGGTCATGTTCTGGGGGAAGAGACTCCGCCGTGCTGACCGCGCCGGCGGCACCAGAGATCCAGAACCGACCCCGGAAAGGGAAGAGATGTCCACGCGCTCCCGCGTTACCGCTATCGCTGCGCTCGCACTGGCCGCCGGCTTGGCCCAGGCCCAGTCCGCGCCCTTCGTGGTCTTCGAGAACGGCGACGGGATCGAACTCACCGGGCTCCAGATCGACCTCGAGGTCGTGGACCTTGGCACGCAGGTGCGGTTCATCGTTGCCAACAACTCCACGCTCGAAAGCCGCGTGACGTCGATCTACTTCGAGTTGACGGACCTGAGCTTCGGGGCGCTGTCCAACCCGATCATCGAGAACAACGCCGGCGTGAACTACGAGGACGACAAGGTCGCGCCCAGGAAGCCCGCCGGCTCGATCAAGCACCACGGCGGCGACTGGGGCGGCACGTTCTACGGGCTCAAGCCCACGGTCCCCCAGCCGAACTTCACCGGCATGACGACCGGCGAATCGGTCAGCATTGTGTTCGATCTGGTGAACGGGTACTCCGGGGCGGACATCGCCAACGCCCTGAGCAATGACCCCGTCGGCTTCCGTGTCGCGATGCACATCCAGAGCGTCGGCGATTCGGGCGCGAGCGTGTGGGCGGTGGCTGACACACTGGTTCCCTCGCCCGGGGCGTTGGCGGTGTTCGGCGCGGGCAGCCTGGTCGCGTTCCGCCGCCGCCGCGCCGCCTGATCGCGGCTGAGAAGACGTGGCTGAGTCGGTGTTCCTGGCAACGCTGAAGTGCCCCGCCGCGGCTGGCTGTCCCTGCTCGCTTGGCACGGGCGCACGCCATCGAAACGTGAGCGACTTCGGTCGTTCCCCGTGGCCTGGTGCCGTGCTGGCAAGGGCACCGTATTGGCAAGGCACTCTGTTGCGTACCGCTCCGGGCCTCATTTGGTCTTGTTTGGCGGTCTGATTTCGAGTATCTTCTCCGTGGGGATTGTCGTTGGCGGTGGAACCTCAACTGGAGCCAGCCCATGAGCAGCCGAGATCAATGCGTCGCGAAAGCCACACGCTTCTTCACCTTCACCGCCTCATCCCGCCGCAGCCGAGCCGTTCTTGCGGCTGTCGTGGCCGGCTCCGCGGCTCTCGTCAGCAGCGCGAATGCTCAGTTGATCAACGAGGACCTCAAGTTCGTCTCCAACGACGGCGTGGCCGACGATCGGTTCGGGGGCGCGGTCGCGATCGACAACGGTGTGGTCGCGGTCGGGGCCTACGGCGACGACGACAACGGTCAGCGGTCCGGCTCGGCGTATCTGTTCGACGCCGTCACCGGCTCGCAGACGGCCAAGCTCGTGGCGAACGATGGAATCTCGTTCGACTACTTCGGGCAGGCGATCGCCATCGGCAGCGGGGTTGTTGCCGTGGGTGCAATCAACGGCGACGGCATCGCGGGCAACTCGGGCGCGGTGTATCTGTTTGATGCAACCACCGGGGCGCCGCTGTTCAAGCTGTTCGCCAACGACGGCGCGACGAACGAACTGTTCGGCATGTCTGTCGCGATCGGGAGCGGGGTCATCGCGGTCGGGGCACCGTGGGACAACGCCACGGCGCAGGCTGGGGGCTCGGTGTACCTGTTCGACCTTGGCTCGTTCGCGCAGACCCACAAGCTGCTGGCCAACGACGGGGCCGCGTTCCATCAGTTCGGGTGGTCTGTCGATGTCAACAGCGGCGTGGTCGCGGTCGGCGCCTGGGGCGACACCGTCAACGGCACCAGCTCGGGCGCCGCCTACCTCTTCAACGCGGTCACCGGGCTACCGATCCACAAGCTCGTGCCCAACGACGGCTCGCAGGCCGACGAGTTCGGGCGGTCGATCGCGATCGAGGGCAACACCGTCGCGGTCGGCGCGTGGCAGGGCGACGGGCTGAGTTTCAACACCGGCTCGGTCTATCTCTTTAACGCGACAACCGGGGCGCAGACCGACGAGCTCTTCGCCGATGACGGCACGCAGGGCAACGCGTTCGGCGACACCATCGGCCTCTCCAACGGCATCCTCGCGGTCGGCGCACACCGCAAGAGCGACAACGGCAACTGGTCCGGCGCGGGGTACCTCTTCGATGCGATCAACGGGTGCCAGCTCACCAAGCTGCTGCCCAGTGACGGGGCTGCGGACGACAACTTCGGCTTCTCGATCGACATCGACGGTGGGACGATCGCCAGCGGCACCCAGCTCGACGACGACAACGGGCTCGATTCAGGATCGGCGTACGTGTTCACCTACTGCCGAGCGGACCTCAACGGCGACAAGGTCGTGGACAACGGCGACATCGGAGCGTTCATCACGCTCTTCCTCAGCCAGAATCCGCTGGTCGATTTCAACTGCGACGGCGTGGTGGACAACGGTGACATCGGGCTCTTTATCACGCTCTTCCTCGCCGGGTGCTGAGCCTGCGGGATCTGGCTCGCGGTGGGCCTGGCTCGTGAGGGGCCTGGGCCACACGGATCACCGCCCGTCGCCGGGCCGCGTGAGAGCGGCCGAGCGGTTCGGGCTATTCTCCCGGCGGTTTGATCATGGGTGAGAAGTGGCGCCGCAGGTCTTCGGGGATATCTCCTTCGAATTTGCTATTGCCGTCATTCTTTGAGAGCCATCCATCACCGTACTTCTTTGAGAGCGATGTGGTCTCACCGGTCCATGAGGTGGTCATGGTCCGCCATCGAGTCGCCAGAGCGTTCCGTCCCAGACCAACTTGAGTTGGTACCGCTCGCCGGAGACCTTGATCTCGAGCACCGCGTGCAGGGAATCGCCCCGCTTGTGGATGCGGTGGCTGACGTACTCATACGACCGCGTCGATCGAGCGCGAGCCAGTCGAACCAGAGAACGGTCCGGGTCTCCCTTCCAGGGGCCAATTCGCGACAGTACCCGAGAGTCGCGCCGGTCAACAAAGAGATACTCGACCGCCCGGATCGGGATCGTCTGCTCAAGGCTGATCGTTTCATACGGCGAATCGATCGTGGGTTCGTGCCGGTCGGACTCCTCGTCAGAAAGGAAGGGTGCGGCCAGGGTCGCGACCATATACAGATCCAGGTGGTCGGCCAGGGCTCGGGCCTCGTCGGGCGAGCAGCGATAGATGACCGGCAAAAACGAGTCGCGATCCAGCCCGTCCCGGAAGTTGGGCTCTCTGAAGTAGACCGTGAACGATTCGGCCTGTGTCACGTCGACCTTCACCCCAAAGGCGTTCTGCCCGACGTACTCAGAAGAATCGCCGTACCGCCAGTAGGCGAGGCCTCCGCCGAGCGCTTAGTCCTTGATGTCGAAGTAGCCGTTGTCGGCGTCGTATTCGATGCCCCCAACGATCTGCGAGCCGCTGGCGATCTGCAAGACCAGCGGGTCGCCGATCGACCACTCCCCGATGGAAAACTGCGACCAGGCCTGTGCGACTCGGCTCTCGTGCGCCGCGGTTGTTTCGAACGGGTCCTTGGCCAGAATCGCGTCCTTGTGGTCACGGAGCGTCAGATACAGCCGCTCGGTGTCGTGGCCCAGGAAACGCGGTGGCAGGTGCGTCGTGACGGCGTCAACTCGTAGAAACTCAACCCGGGCTTCCTCAGCCAGAGGCGAGCCCGAGGGCGGGGCGTCGGCAGTCCAGGTTGCCGGGTCTTCGGGAGCGATACCGTCGTCCCATGGGGCCGGGTTTTGTTGCCCCGTCTCGGCGGCGACCTGCGGCGGGCTCTGAACGGGGCCCGGCTTCTCGGACGGCCCAAAGGTGTTCCAGGCGACAACCGCGGAGACGCCGAGGCCGATGATGCAGACCGCGGCGATCCTGAGCATCGCCCCCCGCCCGAGCGTTGCCGGCGTGTCGTCATTCGGCTGCGGATTCTCAGGGGGAGGTGGGGTCGCCGAGGGCGAGGGGCTGTCAAAGAGGCCCTTGATCTCAGAGGCCGGGAAGCTCTTGTTTCGGTCAGCGGGCTGGATCAGCGTGGTGGGTATCACGGCTCCGCTTTCAACGAGCCGCAGCCGCCGCGAGAGTGGGGGGCCGGTGATTCACGAATCTTGCCCGAGCTTTAGCAAGGCCCGAGCATTGGAATGTTGGAACTTGGGCGAATCGCTCAGCGCTTCTTGACGCCCGGCTCACTCTTGGATTCCTTATACACCGTGGTCTCGACGAAGCCCTGCAGCTTGCGCGCCCGCACCGGGTGCTGCAGCTTGCGGATCGCCTTGGCCTCGACCTGGCGGACCCGCTCACGCGTCACCTTGAAGATCCGCCCGACCTCCTCGAGCGTGTAGGTGTACCCGTCGCCGATGCCGTAGCGGAGCTTGATGATCTCCCGCTCGCGGTAGGTGAGGGTCTTGAGCACCTGATCGATGCGCTGCTTGAGCATCTCCTGGGCCGCCGCGTCGGCCGGTGACGCCTGCGACTGGTCCTCGATGAAGTCGCCGAAGTACGAGTCCTCGCTCTCGCCCACCGGGCGGTCCAGCGAGACCGGGGTCCGGGCGACCTTCATGACTCTCCGAGTCTCGCTGACGGACATGCCCGACTGCTCGGCGAGCTCCTCGATCGTCGGCTCGGTGCCGGTGCGTTGCTGGATGTCCTTCTGCATGTTCCGCAGCTTGGTCATCGTCTCGATCATGTGCACGGGGATGCGGATCGTCCGGGCGTGGTCCGCGATGGCGCGGGTGATCGCCTGGCGGATCCACCACGTCGCGTACGTGGAGAACTTGTACCCCCGCTGATACTCGTACTTGTCCACCGCCCGCATCAGCCCCGTGTTGCCCTCCTGGATCACGTCCAGGAACGACAGCCCGCGGTTGCGGTACTTCTTGGCGATCGAGACCACCAGCCGCAGGTTGCCGCCAGACAGGTCTCGCTTGGCCTGCTCGTACTCCCAGAAGACCGTGCCGATAAGCCGCACCCGGGCCGCGAGCGCCTCGGGCTCTTCGAGAACCAGCGACCGCAGCCCGTCGAGCTCCTCGTGCATCACGGTGATGTCGTCGGGGTCGTAGTCCTCCGGGCTCTGCTTGGCCGCCTCGATCTCCTGGGTCAGGCTCGTCATCTTCGTGGAGATCGACTTGAGCTTGCGCATCAGCGGCACGATCCGCCCCGTCCGCAGGCACAGCTCCTCGAGCAGTGCCGCGATCTTGCGCCGCCGCAGCCGCATCGCGGCCTCCAGCTCGTCGATCTTCTTCTTGTTGCCCCGGGCCCGCTTGGAACGCAGCTGCTCGATCTGCTCCCAGTCGGCCCGGTTCTTCTCGGCCAGCCGGTGCACGGTCTCCAGGTTCGACGGGATCCGCTTGGCCAGCGTCTCCTTGTGGTTCTCCTCCGCCGTCGAGACCCGCATCGTCCGGTCGAACGGGAGCTCGCCCCGGTCCACCATGCCCAGGATCTCGGTCGCCTGCGCGATGATGTAGTCGCCCTCGAGGCACCGGCGGCGGAAGATCATCCGCGTCGTCTCGATCTTCTTGGCCAGCCGAATCTCTTCCTCACGCGTCAGCAGCGGGATCGTGCCCATCTGCGTCAGGTACATCCGCACCGGGTCGTCGATCCGCTTGGCGCCCGGGTCCTCGCTGACGGCCTCGTCGATGTCGCGGCGGACGGTCTCCTCGTCCATCGCGACGGCCTCGGCCACGTCACGCTCGGCCTGGTTCCGCTCGTCTTCCTTCCGGAAGTGGTCCGAGTTCATCCGGACCTGCAGGATGACCGCGCCGCTGGCCCGTTCCCCGCCGACGACCGACATCGCGCGGAACTGCTTGGGCAGCCCCGCCGTCCGGCACAGGTCCTCGGTCCCGCTCTTCTTGGACAGGCGGTAGACCCGCCCGCGGTACTCCATCTCGTCCACCAGCTCGATCTTGAGCCGGTCGATGAACACCAGCAGCTCGTCGATCGCCGCGGGCGCGACCATCTCATCGGGCAGCGTGTTGTTGAGTTCTTCGTAGCTCAGCCATCCACGGCGTTCGCCGATGGACAACAGCTCGCTGACCGCGGGGTGCATCACACTGATCACGGTTCGGACTCCTGCCTGCTCTGATCGGTCGGCCCTCGTGGCCTCCCGGTGTTGTCAATTCACCCGGTGTTTTAGGTCGCCCGGGACGTGGAAGCCTTCGTTCGCTCGCTCTTTCGTTCGTGCAGCCGACGGGTCAGCCGCATCTTCTCAATCGAATCGTTCTCAGCCCTGATCGCTCGCCCCAGATCTGCCCGCTCGAGCTGCCAGAGGCAGTCGGACAGAATCTGTGTCAGCGTCTGGGTGTCTCCCCCGGCGGACTGCTCCGCCTTGAGGTGCACCCTGGAGGCGAAGAGCCGGGCCTCGGAGATCAGTTGTTCGTTCTCGTCGTCGCGCTCGCCGATCGCCGCCTGCACCGCGCCCAGCGAGACCTCCTCGCCGTCGCAGCCCAGCTCCATCACGGTATCGGCAACGGTTCTTGACACCGCCGAAGGGTACGCCTCGACGTCGAGCAGGTCACGCTGGGCCTCGCTCAGCGAACGCCACAGATCGGCCCTCGCCATCAGGCACCCCAGCGCCAGCTCGCGAGCCCCGATCGATACCGCACTCGCCGGCTGCACCGGCTTGATCTCCACCCGCGACGCGTTCCGCTCGGAGGGAAGCATCCCCAGCACCAGCTGCACGTCCAGCCCGGTCGCTTCGGCCAGCAGCCTCGCGATCGTGATCTTGCGGCTCTGCGGCAGCCCGCCGACCCCGAGCCTCGTGAGCCGCTCGATCTCCGCGGTCAGAACCCGCTCCTTGCCCGACGCGCCACGCTCGGCCATCTCCCGCCCCAGCACCGCATACCGAAACTGCAGCAGGTCCGGCGCGCCCTTGATCAGCTCACGCAGTCGGTCAGCCCCGCCCTCGGTCTTGAGCAGCTCGTCCGGATCCTTCGCGTCGCCCAGCTCGGCCAGGCTCGCGAATCGGATGTCCAGCGCCCCGGCCCCCTCGGTCCGGAACAGGATGTCCTGCACCAGCTCGTCGAGCAGCCGCTCCATCCCTCGCCCCGCAGCCTTCTGCCCCGCCTCGTCGCCGTCAAACAGCAGCACGATCGTCTCACAAAGCCTCCGCAGCACGCGGGCGTGCCCGGGCGTCAGCGCGGTGCCCAGCGTGCCGACAACGTTCTCGATCCCCGCCTGGTGGCACGCGATCACGTCGGTGTACCCCTCGACGATGATCGTGGTCTTCTCGCGCTTGATCGCCGCCAGCGCCTGCGGCAGGCCGTACAGCGTCTGCGACTTGTTGAACAGCAGCGTCTCGGGGCTGTTGAGATACTTGGGCTCGTCATCTTCAGCGATGATGCGCCCGCCGAACGCGATCGTCTTGCCCGTCTGGTCCTGGATCGGGAAGATCAGCCGGTTGCGCAGCGCGTCGTACGACCCGCCCGAGTCGCGCGTCTTGAGCAGCCCCGCGCCCACGAACGCTTCCTCGCTCAGCTGCGCCGATTTGATCTTGAGCCCCAAACCGTCCCACCGGTCCGGGCTGACGCCCAGCTCGAACCGCTCGACCATCTCCGGCGAGATCCCGCGTCGCTCGATCACGCCACGCGCCGCAGCCCCGTGCTCCTCGTGGCTCAGCAGCGATTGGTAGAACCGGTTGGCGAACGTGTTGGCCTCGCTCAGGTCCACGCGTCCCAGGGCCCCGGGCTCTCGCTTGGGCCCGTTGAACTTGGTGAGCTCGATCCCGGCTTTCTCAGCCAGCATCTCGAGCGCCTCGCGGAACCCCATCTTGTGGAACTCTTGCACGAACGTGAACACGTCCCCGCCGGCCCCGCACGAGAAACAGTGGTACATCTGCTTGTGCGGCACCACCGCCATCGAGGGCTTGTGGTCCTCGTGGAACGGGCACAGCCCCACAAACTCGCGGCCCTTGGGCTGCAGGTTCACGACCTCGCCGACAATGTCGACGATGTCCGAGGCGTCTCTGACTTGTAGCCGGTCGTCGCTCATACCGTCCTGGTGGCTCCGCAAGTAGACCATCGCGACCCGCCCCACGCGGTTCGCTCGACAAACAGATCTTCCCAGCGATGGCTGAGGGGATCAGAATCGGGGTCCGGGGGTCGCGGGAGAGTGTGATCGAACGAGATGCTGCCGGGAAGACCGGCCTCGTGATCCGTTGGGCGACCCCTCGCCTGAAAAGAACAGTAGCACGGCTGAGTCGGGCAACCACCAATCTCACGACCCCCGTGGGCCCGATTCCCGACCCAACCCCCAACACGCCCCCCCAGCCGGTCAGGCAGGGTGAAACCCAGCCGCGACCGTCCTAGAACCCCGCATGCCCGCAGCGCCACAGCGAAGACAGATCCGGTTCGAGGGACACGTGCAGGGGGTCTTCTTCCGCGCCACCACCCAGAAAGCCGCCCAGCGGTTCGACATCACCGGCTGGGTCCGCAACGAGCCGGACGGCTCGGTGCTCGCCCAGGTCCAGGGCGAGCCGGGCGAGATCACCCGATTCCTGGCCCACCACGTCACCGTGCGACCGGGCCGCGTGGACCAGCAGACCAGCCGCGAGATCCAGACCGTGCCCGAGGAGACGGGCTTTGTCATTAGGCGATAGGCTTGATCGATCCTCGCACAGCACGGGTTCCCGTGCAGCACCGCCGAC
Source organism: Phycisphaerales bacterium (assembly GCA_047620485.1). GTDB lineage: Bacteria > Planctomycetota > Phycisphaerae > Phycisphaerales > UBA1924 > JBLHKT01. The sequence continues at coordinate 198,448 of JBLHKT010000002.1, forward strand.
CGGAGGCCACCGATCATGACCGAGCCCCAGCCGCCTGCCCCAAAGGCCCCGCAAGAGACCCCCCGCCCGGTGACCGAATCGCACCGGCACCAGAGCCTCGACGTGATCCGTGGGTTTGCGCTGCTGGGCATCCTGGGGCCCAACGTCCTCGCGTTCGCCTGGCCCTCCATCGCGATGTACGACCCCGGCGTCATCGATCAGACCGTCGCTATCCTGACGCCCGACACGCCGCCGCACACCGCGGCCAACGACCTCGCGCACGACATCACCTCGGTCTTTTTCTTCGGCAAGATGATGTTCCTGTTCTCGCTGCTCTTCGGGGCCGGTGTGGTGATGTACGCGCGCAAGTTCGAGGGCCGCGATCTGAAAGAGGGCTGGTGGCTCTGGTACCGGCGCATGGGGTGGTTGCTCGCGATCGGGCTCACGCACGCGGTTCTCTTCTGGTACGGCGACATCCTGGTCTGGTACGCCGTCGCCGGGATGGGCGCCCTCTGGTGGGTGCGCAAGTGGTCACCCAAGCTTCAACTGCTCGTCGGTATCGGAACCTACCTGCTCGGCGCCGCACTGATGACCGGTCTCATGCTGCTCTGGGTGATGTTCATGGGGCAGAGCGAGCAGGGCGAACAGTCGCTCACGACCGCGATGAACATGGAGATCGAGGCCTACACCGGCACCTACCTCATGGCGCTCAAGAGCCGCGTGGTGATGCTGCTTCAGATGTATCTCGTGGTGCTCCCGCTGGGGTTCTTCTGGATGTGCTCGGGCATCATGATGGGCGGCATGGCCCTCACCCGGTTGGGCGTGCTCACCGGCGAACGGTCCACCCGCTTCTACGCCGTCACCGCGGCGATCGGGCTCACGGTCGGGCTTAGCGGTTCCTACGCCGCCTTCACCGCGCTCGAGCACTCGGGCTTCGACAACGCCGGCATGCTCTTCCAGGGCTTCGGGCAGCTCATCGGCATCCCCACGAGCCTCGGGTACGCCGCCTCCCTCATCCTCCTGCTCAAGCTCGGTGTGCTCAGGCCCCTCACCGCCGCGCTCGCCGCGGTCGGTCGCATGGCGCTCTCCAACTACCTCTTGCAGACGATCATGGCGACGACAATCTTCTATCCCCACGGGCTGGGGCACTTTGGCACCGTGCAGTATCCCGAGCTCTGGGTCGTCATGGGCGGTATCTGGGCGTTCAACATCGTGTTCAGCCTCGCCTGGCTCCGGTTCTTCCGGTTCGGGCCCGCCGAATGGCTCTGGCGCTCGCTGACCTACTGGCAGCCCCAGCCGATGCTCCGCCGCTCGCGCGGGTAGAGCCGTGAATCCGACAGCCCAAGCCGCGGCCCACCGAAGCCAAGGCCGGGTCTGGCTTGTGGGTCTGGCTTGTGGGTTTGGCTTGTGCGTTTGCCGTCGGCGGCCGGTTGTGGTCTACTGTGACGCGAAGGACCGCCGCACGGGAAAGGAGACCCGAGCATGACCGACAGCTACCGAGTGCTCTGCTCAGATTTCTACATCAACCAGAAGCTCAACGTGAAGCTCGATCTTCCACGCAGCCGCGACACGGCGCTGGATCTGTTCGAGCGCCTCCGCCGCCAGTACCCGGAGATGAGCTCGTTCCGCCGCCACAAGGACGAGCTGGCGCTCGAGAGCCCGGCCCGCGATGTCCCGCACCGCTGGGCCGCCGTCCGGTCAAACAGCATCCGCTCGGGCGTGGTCAACCCCGAGGACGAGGAGCAGGCCTACGGCTTGCACCGCTCGATCCTCGAGGTCGCCCCGTACTTCCTCTCGATCAGCCCGCTCGATATCGAATACCTCGAGCTGCTCTACGGCTTTGACCTGGCCGCCTCGGGCAGCCACGACCGGATTGTCGCCGACGCGCTGCTGGCCGGAAGCCCCCTGGCCGCCCTGGCCGACCTGCCCGGCGGGCAGCTCGTCGAGTTTCAGCCCCTCCTGGGCGCCCTGCTCAACGACACCGGCGACATCGAGGCCCACTTCGAGGTCAAGACCCGCTCGGGCCCGCGCGACAGCGCCGCGACCGAGCCCATCAGCGTCTACCTCACCCTGCGCCGCTACGAGCCGGTCCGCGATGTCGCCGAGCTGACCGAGCGGTTCGAGGAGCTCGCCGAGAAGGGGCAGCAGATCGTCGCCGAGCGAGTTGTCCCCGGGCTGCTGCAGCCGATCAAGGACTCGATCGTCACCGGGAACCTCTGACCCGTGCGCCCGCCGCTGCCCAACCCCGGCTGGTCGCTCGCCCAGACCAACATGCCCACGTCGCAGATCCTCCTCTGGGTCCTTGTGCTGATCGTCCTCATCGTGGTCGGCGGGCTCGCCGTCATCGCGATGCGACGATCGCTTCTCGCAAAGGACCCGAGGCTCGGGCACGAGTCGGGCCTCATGGACCAGATGCGCACGATGCACGCCCGGGGCGAGCTCTCCGACGCGGAGTACGACCTCATCCGCAAGCGGCTCGCCACAAAGGCCGCGGCCCGGCTCGCCGAGGACCCGCCGCCCCATCCCCACGACAAGCCCCGCGATCAGCCCCGCCACAAGCCCCACGACAAGCCCGTCCACACGCCACGCGGCAAGCCCCTCACCAAGGAGGCCCAGAAGTGGCTTGACCAGGTCCAGGGCGAGCTGGACGACCAGCCGCCCCCGTATCTTGAGCCCCGGCCGAGACAGAACAAGCCGAGCCCGCCCGAGTCCCCCGGCCCGTCGGACAGTCAGCCGGGCCACGACGAGGACGGGTTCCCGCAGCCGCGTTGACCGAAAACGTCTGAATAACGCGCTGAGTCCCATCAATACCGGGCGTAGCGCAAAACTACACCCAAGAAAGCTCTGGTTGAGCGGGTCAGAATCGTCTACGCTCAGAGGAAGAGCCACCGCGACGGTTGTATCGGCGGGTTGTCCCAGCGACGGCCGGTTCGGGTGGAGCCCCGGGCCGCAGGCGTCGATGAGGAATCCCAGCGGGTCGATCCACCCAAACAGGGACTACGAGGACGAGATGACGAAACCAAAGCACCAGAGCGATACCCAGAACTCCCCCGACAACGCGACCCGGAACTCGGGGGGCTCTGAGGGCAACTCCAAGGGCGGCTCCGGCGGAGGCTCCAAGGACGGCCCCGGCGGTGGCGGTGGCACCGGGCCCACCAGCGGCGGCGGAGACGGCGGCTTCCGAGGACGAAAGGTCACCACCTGCTCGTTCTGCGGCAAGACCAGCCGCGAGGTCGGCCCCATGGTCGAAGGCCCCAGCGAGGTCTACATCTGCGCCAACTGCGTGGACCTGTGCCAGAACATCTTCAGGCAGGAGCGACGCCGCGTCAGCTCGGTCAGCGCTCAGCTCTCCGAGATCCCCACGCCGCGTGAGATCCTCGAGTTCATGAACCAGTACGTCATCGGGCAGCAGCTGGCCAAGCGGTCGCTCTCGGTCGCCGTCCACAGCCACTACAAGCGGCTGCTGCACGACGAGTCCGAAGACGCCAACGCCATCGAGCTTGATAAGTCCAACATCCTGCTCATCGGGTCCACCGGCTCGGGCAAGACCCTGCTCGCCAAGACCATGGCCCGCATGCTCAAGGTCCCCTTCGCCATCGGCGACGCGACCACGCTCACCGAGGCCGGGTACGTCGGCGAGGACGTCGAGAACCTGCTGCTCAAGCTGCTGCAGGCCGCCGACTTCGAGGTCGAGGCCGCCCAGCGAGGCATCATCTACATCGACGAGGTCGACAAGGTCGGCAAAACCTCCAGCAACGTCTCCATTACCCGCGACGTCTCGGGCGAGGGCGTGCAGCAGAGCCTCCTCAAGATGCTCGAGGGCACCATCGCCAACGTCCCCCCGCAGGGCGGCCGCAAGCACCCCGAGCAGCAGTACATCCAGTTCGATACCGCCAACGTGCTCTTCATCTGTGGCGGCACCTTCGTCGGGCTGGAAGACATCATCCGCCGCCGACTCGGCAAAACCCGGATCGGCTTCGCCAGCGCCGGCGCCACCGACGCGCACCCCGAGACCGGGCCGAGTCACTTCACCACCGAGGCCGCCGAGCGGGAGTGGCTGCTCAGCCAGGTCACCAACGAGGACGTCGTCTCCTTCGGGCTCATCCCCGAGCTGGTCGGGCGGCTGCCCGTGATCACGCCGCTGATGCCGCTCTCGACCGACGCGCTCGTCAAGATCCTCACCGAGCCCAAGAACGCGTTGATCCGTCAGTATCAGCACATGTTCGCGCTCGAGGGGGCCAAGCTGACCTTCACCGAGGACGCGCTCGAAGAGATCGCCGCTCGGGCCGTCAAGCGGGCCACCGGCGCCCGGGCCCTGCGTGCGGTGGCCGAGGAGATCATGCTCGACCTCATGTACGACCTGCCCGAGATGGCCAGCGACGGCGTCGAGTACATCGTGGACCTGGACTCGATCCTCAACCCCCGACCGCTGAGCGAGATGGCCGTCCCGCGCAGGGCCGAGTCGGCGTAACACTACCCAGTCAGAAAAACAAAGGACCGCGGGCAAATGCTCGCGGTCCTTTTCATTGGTGCGTGTGATCTGAATCCGGGGCGAACGATCAGTTCAGGTCGTCGGTGACCCAGACCCGCTCGCCGCCGACCTCGACGGCTCGGGTCAGGTGCACGAACACGTCGCTGTCGAGCAGCCCGCGGGCGGCCCGGGCACCACCCGTCAGCAGGTGCAGCACCGGCGCATCGTCGTCGGACCGCTCGGCGCTGGGCATCGCCAGCCGCGGCTCCGCCCGAAGAAGCAAGCTCAGGTGCGCCCTCGCCCAGGCCGAGGCCGCGACGAGCCGCTCCACGCCCGCGCCCAGATGGTCCGCGTCAAGGCGGTCCGCTGAGTCCGTGCCCCCACGAGACTCGGTCTGGATCTCGCACTCGGTGAGCAGGTGCAGCGACCCGTCCGCCCCGGCAGCAAACTCCACCCCGGAACTAAACGGGCAAACGGTCTCGAGCGTCGTGAGCCCCGTGAGCCGTGACGCCAGCGTCGAGGTGGTCGCCCGCCGCATCCGAGGGGCGGCGGTTTGCCCGGTCGGCCGGCCGGCGGTCTTGCCGGCGGTATGGGTGCGTTGGGTCGGGCCAACGCGGCTCGAGATCGGTTCGTCAGCGGTCATCGCCGGCGCGTCGAGGCTCGGCTCCCTCACCCCAGAGCGGCGGATCACGATCTCCGGCGAGGGCTCCGGGGCCAGCTCATCAGAAATCGGCTCCTCAGAAGACGGCTCGCCGTAGCCCGTCTCCTGGGTGCCCGGTTCGCCGCCCACCAACCGCAGCCCGGTGTCGGTCTCGCGCCGGCCGGTCTCGCTCGGGCCAGCCTGATTCGGGCGAGGCTCGCTCGGGCCAGTCTCGCGGGCCGCTCGGCTCGGGCGGATCAGCCCCAGCAGGTCGCCCACGCTCTCGTTGGCCTCGCCCCGGAAGATGGAGGTTGAGGGCAGCGACGGGGTCGCGCCGATCCGACTCGAGCAGATCTGGATCTCGACGCGTCGCTGCAAGAACGACTCCGCCGCGCTCTGCAGCTTCGTCGCCGCGGCCCGCGCGCTCGCATCGCCCGAGCCCATGATCGCCAGCCGCAGTGTCGGGCCCTCGTCGAGCTCGAACTGCCGGTCCCACGCCGCGGCGAGCGACTTGACCAGCCGGTACGACGCGACCAAGGCCGCCTCGTCCGTCCCGGTCAGGATCGTCACCCGGTCCACCGCCTCGTTCTCGGCCAGCGCCGGCTCAGCCGTCTCGTTCACCCGCAGCACAAACCGCGACGCGTCGATCCGGGCCCGCCGAACCGCGTCGCCGAACGTCGGGGCGGCGCCGTGGGGCTCAAACCCGCCCGACCCGATCAGGTCCACGCTGGCGATGTCCGGGGCCAGCCGCAGCAGCGCGACCGGGCCCGCGTCCTCGGTCGCCACCGACGCGGCGTATTCCTTGAGCCACAGCCCCGCGCGCACCGGCAGGTGCCCCAGGATCACCAGCTCTACTCTCGCCGGGCCCAGCGAGGGCGGCCGCGTCCGCGGCACGTCGCCGATGCCGGGGGAGATGTGCGACGGGAAACGGCTCGCGGGCCGGGTCTCAGCGTTCGGACGCTCGTCGCGAGCGATCTGCGAGGTCTCGCCGCCCGATGGCGGAGCCTCTTCGGGCGAACCCTCGGGCGCTCTATCCGGCGCTCCGTCATCGTCGCGGCTGCGGGCGCGCCGGGGCGGCGCAAACGTCGAGTCGCCGAGAAACAGCTCCGCCAGCGCGTCGTACTCGCCCTGATCCAGCCCGCCAAATTCCGTGTGGTCGTTGTCACTCATGTCCCGGCGATCCTCCGCGCTAAGGCACCCTTCCGTGGGTGTGGGCATTTCAAGATGCAGTCTACACGCCCTGGGGTTCGGGCAGCTCGACGAGGCTGTTGACCCCGCCAAAGTCGTCGGGCCGGCTCATCGGGTTGTACCGGTCCGACACCCATCGGCCATCGAGCACGAGCTTGTACTCGTGCTGCCCCGGCCCGAGCTCGACCTGCAGCTCGAACACGCCCAACGCCTCGTTGCGACGCATCGGGTGCGACCGAGGGCACCAGCCGTTGAACGAGCCGGCGACCGAGAGCCGCCCGCCCTCGGTAATCGGCTGCACGAACAGCACCCCGCGGCTGGTCCGCCGAGCCCCGAGCAGCCGCCGCACCGAGTCCACCACATCGACCGCCCCGGGCTCTGATTCACGCTCAGGCTCTTCAGCGATCTCGATCACCACCGGCCGCGAGATCCGGTTCAGGGTCGCGACCGCGGAGGTGATCCGGGCCCCCGCACGAATCGCGGTCAGGGTCTGCCCGTCGTCGCTCTGCGGGCCGCTCCCCGCGGAGGGCGTCGGCGAGGAGGTCGTGGGGGGGGTGGGGGACGTGTTGAGGGTGGGCGTCGGTGGGGGCAGCATCGGGCGGCTGCTGGCGAACATGCCCCGCAGCAGCTCGTCGGAGGGCCCGGTCTTCTCGCGCGGCTTGCCCTGCTCACCGGGCCCAATTGGCCCGATCCGGTCGGTCGGGCTCGGCTTGGGCGTGATCTCGACCGCGGTCCGCTGCAGCGCCCGGGCTCGGCGGGTCAGGTCCTCGAGGCGGCTGATGGTCTCGGTGTAGACGATCTCTGGTGAGGGCTCGGGGGGCTGTGCCGGGCTTTGCCTCGGGCTCTGCGCCGCGGGCCGGTTCGCCCGCAGGTGCGGCGATCCGGGCTCCTCGCCCTGTCCCTCGCCCCTTCCCTCGCTCAGTCCCCGGCTCGGGGCCTCGCGCCGCCCCAGGTCCTCGAGCCCCTCGAACTCGAGCATCTCCTCAGCCGAGGCGCGGTCGATCTCCGAGTGCTCGATCAGCCACTCGCACAGCGAGGCGTAGTCCTGGGCCCCGGGGCTCTCTGGCGCGAAATCGCACGCGGGCCGCCCGAACGACGCGGCGCTCTTGAGCGTCTGGTCGTGGCGGATCACGGTCGGGATGACCGTGGGGCCGAACTTCTCGCGGAGCTCCCTGAGCAGGTCGTTGGCCAGTGCCGTGTTCGCGTCGTGCATGGTCGCCAAGATCCGCGTCTTGGGGCGGACCCCGAGGCGGCGCGACACCGAGCGGATGGTCGCCATCTGCTTGCTCGCGCCCTGCATGCTAAAAAAACTGGTCTCGACGGGGATCATGATCTCACTGGCCGCGATCAATGCGTTGAACGTCAGCAGCCCGATCGAGGGCGGGCAGTCGATCAGGCACACGTCGTACATCGAGGCGTCAGCCTCGCCCTCGGGGCTGATCTGCGAGAGGCGATCGATCACGCCCCGCAGCCGGTGCTCCCGATCGGTCAGGGCCGACAGCCCGCCTCGGCTCGCCTCGAGCCCCGCCAGCCGTGTGCGGCTGGGCACTAGGTCCAGCCCGCGAGAGATCCGCCACACCAGCCGGTCGGACTCCATCGGCGCGTCGATCGGCGAGAGCAGGGCGTTGGAGATGTCCCGCTCGATCTGGCTCTCGGGGATGCCAAGCGCCGCGGCGCAGTGCGACTGCGGGTCCATGTCGATCAGCAGCGTGCGGAATCGGCGAGACGCGAACGACGCCGCGAGGTTCACCGCGGTCGTGGTCTTGCCGCATCCGCCCTTTTGATTGATCACCGCGATGGTCCGCACGTGGAGCTCTCCGGTTGGAAACAGATCTGGGGTGGGGGCGCACCAGCCCGTGTCGGCCGGCGTCACGCCCCTTGATACGCACGTATCGGGCCAACCCGCCGGGTGGTCTGAAAAGTTGCTGTGAGCGGTGTTTATGCACCGCGAACCCCGAGCCCGAACACCAACCGTGCCCCGCCGCATCCGTCGGCTCGATCAGCCTCGGATCGCGTCAAGACCCGCGAAGATCGCGTCGCGACTCGGGTCTTCGACCACGACCGCCGTGCCCGCCGATGTCGGGAGCACGAGGCGAAGTGACCCCCCACGCGCCTTCTTGTCATGCGACATTGCCATCAACAGGTCCTCGTTGTCCGGTAGCCCGGCAACGCAAGTCGGCAGCCCCGCCCGGCTCACCAACGCCTCGACCCGCTCGCGAAGCGACGCCTCGGCCAGCCCCAGTTCCTTCGCCGTGGCGCACGCCGCGACCAGCCCCAACGCCACCGCCTCGCCGTGCAGCAGCGGCGACAGGCCCGGGTCACCCGCGACGGGCGAGAGGCCCGGGAGCGTCTCGATCGCGTGCCCGAACGTGTGCCCGAGGTTCAGCAGCGCCCGCCCGCCGACGCTCGACGGCGCGTTCTCGTGCTCGTCTCCCGCGACAACGTGCGCCTTGAGCGATACGTTCCGCGTCACCAGCTCGTCGAGCGTGGCGTGGTCGCCGTCGAGGATCTTGTCCAGATTGGTTTCGGTCCACCCGAGCAGGTCGTCGCCCGCAAACCCAGCGATCCCCGCCGCGATCAGCCCGTGCTTGAGGCACTCGGCCAGCCCGGCCCGGAACTGCCGATCGTCGAGCGAGTCGAGCAGCGCGGTGTCGGCCAGCACCAGCCGGGGCTGATGGAACGCACCCACGAGGTTCTTGAGAAGGCGGGCACCCTCGTCGAATTCAACATCGAGGTTCACGCCGGTCTTCCCGCCCACGCTCGCGTCCACCATCGCCAGCAGCGTGCTGGGGCACTGGATCACGGGCACGCCGCGTCGGTAGCCCGATGCGACAAACCCGCCGACATCGCCGACGATCCCGCCGCCCAGGCAGATCACCGGCTCGCCGCGCTCTTGCCCGGTCGCGGCGAGCTCCGTCATCAGCTCGGCCCAGGTCTCGATCGACTTCACGGCCTCGCTGGGTTCAAACGCTGAGGACGATGCCGCGACCCCCGCGCCCTCGAGCGCCTCGTCGAGCTTCTCGACCATCGTCTCGGGTACGCCCGTGTCGATCACGCAGTACGCCCGTTTGGGCGCGCCCCCCAGGGCCTTGGTGGTGAGCTGAGCGACCGAGCCGAGCACGCCACGCCCGATGACCACGTCGTAGGACCGGTCGGCGAGTTGGACCCGAACGGTGTTCATGTGTCGGTCGGCTTGGGCGGCACCATCGGGCCCGGGCCGCTCGGGATCGAGACCTCGGTCCCGTCGCCCCAGAGCATCTCCAGGTCGTAGTGGGCCCGCGCGTTGGGCTCGAACACGTGCACGACCACGTCGATGTAGTCGCTCAGCAGCCACGTCGCCCGCTCGTCCTTGCTCGTGCCCAGCGTCGCGCGGTCTCGCAGCTTGGCCAGGTCCTCGACGTGCTGCAGCGCGCCGAGCATCTGCCGGTCCGACGTGCCCGACCCGATCACCAGGTAATCGGTGATGGGGCTCAGCCCGGTCACGTCGATCACGGTCAGGTTCTCGCACTTGCTGTCGCGCAGCGTCATCGCCGCGTCGATCGCGAACTGACGCACGGATTCCGGGTCTGCGTTGGTGCGGGCGGTGGCCGGGCTGTCGCCTCGGGTCTGGTTGGGGCTTGTAGTCATCGGGCAAGCCTATCCGCGGTTTGGGCCCGAGTCCGCGTGTGACGTGCGAGAACGCACCAGGATCATCGCGACCGTCCCGCCCAGGCTCTGCTGGGTCGCCGCCTCAAACAGCCCCTGGGTGACCCGCTGCCACCGCGGCTCGTCGAAGATCTCGACCTCCCGCCGCCGCACCAGCACGATCAGCAGCCCCGCCGGGCGGAGCACCCGCCCCAGCTCGCTCAGCCCGTCCAGATCGCCCGGCAATGCCCAGACCACGCGGTCAAACGACCCGTCAACCTCGCCCGTCACCGACTCGATCCCCCCCAGCTCGAACCCGCCCGTGTCCGACGGGTACCGCTCACGGGCGTACCGGACCGATTCGCGGTCGTCGGTCATCGCGATCAACGCCCCCGAGGGCCCGGCCAGCTCGGCGAGCCTCGCCGACCCGTCCCCGGTGCCGCACTGAATCTCGAGGATCCGGTCGCCCGGCCGGATCAGCGCCGCCAGCTGCGAGTACGACGACCCGCGGACGCTGGGCCCCAGGTCTGCGTATTGCCTCTCGTTGGTCATTCGCAGCCGCATCGTGCGGCCGTTGCGCCCAAAACGCGCGTCATATTCCTTCACACCCGGCCCGCCGGGCCCCAGAGCCCGGTGCACCGGCAGGCTCGATTTTTCGCGGTACCGCACCCCCGCGACCGTGATCGTCCGCGGCAGCCCGAGGAACTTGCGCAGCCGGGCCCCGAGTCGGCCGCGTGGGCGACCGCGGGTCCGCCCCGGCTTGGCCGAGACGCTCCCGAGCCGCAGCGGGCTGCGGGGCTCGTTGGGACGCGACGCCATCATGACCGCTTCGGGGTGTGATAGAGGCTCGGCTCAGACGCGGCCCGTCTCACGGTGGGCGTAGGGGCCTCGCCGTGCCCCGGGCGGACCCAGATCCACCTCGTCGGGCGGTGCTGCTCGGAGATGGTGAAGGCGTACTCCGCGCCCGTGTGCATGTTGCCGACCAGCTGTGGGTCGTTGCACTCACGCGACAGGTGCAGCAGCACGACGTGGTCGCGGGGCGCGATCTGCTCGATCGCGGTCAGCGCCTCCTGGTTGGAGAGGTGCCCCGCCCCGCCCGTGATCCGCTTCTTGAGAAAGTACGGCCGGTCAGATTCGGCCTGCATCCGCGGGCAGTAATTCGACTCGATCGCCAGCGTGTCCACGCCCAGCAGGTGGTCGATCAGGTCGTCGGTGGCGCGGCCCAGGTCGGTCGCAAAGCCCAGCAACGCCGGCTCGGCGACCGTCTCGCGCCGGATCTGCATCCGGAAGCTCGCCACGCCCAATTCGTCGTGCGACATCAGCGTCGGCGAGACCGTGATCCGAGGCCCGAGCCCAAACTCCTCCTCGAACAGCTCGGTGCGCGAGTGCAGCATCCCGCTGCGCTGGGCCCGCCCGCGGTGTCGCCGATGGATCCGCGTCGTCAGGCTCCACGTGTTGGTGCGCAACGCCGCGGGCCACCCCGAGTGGCAGTGGTCCGTGTCCAGATGCGTGAGCACGAGGTCGTCCACCTCGTAGGGCTCGATGCCCAGCTCGCACAGCAGCCTCGCGGTCTTGCGCGGGCTCAGCCCGCCGTCGATCAGCGTGACGTGTCTCGGGCAGTCGGTCTCGGGCCCCGCCGGCGAGACCAGCACCGAGCAGTTCCCGCTCGACCCGGACGCGAGCACGCACAGCCCCGCGACGGCGTCGTCGGGGATCGGAAACGCGTCCTGCCTTCGTTGGGTGAACAGACTCAGGGTGAGGCTCCGTTGGACGCGGGTGGGGGCGTTGGTGGGGCGCGGTGGTGGGGGTTAGGCGTCGGCGTGGCTGCGGGGCCTTCCCGAGCCGGGCAGGATGTGGCGTTTGGCGCCTCGCACGAACTCCGCCATCTCTGCGACGCACGGGAACTCGGTGCCCAGCTCGTCGAGCCGGGCCAGCTGCTCGTCCTTCATCATCGGTTTCCAGAAGCACTCGCGGAAGGCCTGGCGGACCGCGGTGATCTCCTCGCGGGCGATCCCGTTGCGGCGCAGGCCCACGAGGTTGATCCCGCCGAGCCGCTGGTGGTCGTGCACGGCGCAGAACGGGGGGACATCGCCCGAGACGGCGAGCCCGCCGCTGACGAACGAGAGGCGGCCCAGGCGGCAGAACTGATGGATCGCCGAGCCGCCCGAGACCGTTGCCTTGTGCGCCACGTGGACGTGCCCGCCGAGCATCGACCCGTTGACGAGGATGACCTCGTCGTCGATCAGCCCGTCGTGCCCGACGTGCGAGGTCGCCATCATGAATACCTTGTCGCCCAGGGTGGTGGGGGTGTGGTCGTTGGTCGCCGCGTGCACTGTCGCGTGCTCTCGGATGATGCAGTTCTCGCCGATCACGACGCCCGCGCTCAGGTCGTCGGGCCCGAACTTGTAGTCCTGTGGCGGGCAGCCCAGGCACGCCCCGGGCCAGATCACCGTCCCCGCGCCGACCGTCAGCGGCCCGCGGAGATAGACCCCAGCGATGACGCGGACGCCCTCGCCGAGCTTCACCGCCCCCTCGATCACGGTGTTGGGGCCCAGCTCCACGCCGGGGGCGAGCTGGGCCTGGTCGGAGACGATCGCGGAGGGATGAATCGTGGTCGTGGCTGGCATGGGCGTATCGTAGCGTGGAGTCCCCGCGGCTCCGCGTCTCACCGCCCCAGGAGCTCCTTTTTCGTGACCTTGTCCGCCCAAACCGAGAGCACGCCACGGATCGAGGTCGTTCGGCTGGGCCGCATGCCCTACGCCGAGGCGTTTGAACTGCAGAAGGCCCATCACGCCCAGGTGCTCGAAGGGCGTGGGGGGGGGCGTGGGGGCGACTCGACCGTGCCGGGGCGGCTGCTGCTCGTCGAGCACGACCCGGTGATCACGCTCTCGCGGCGGGCCTCGGCCTCGGACCACCTCCTCGCCACGCCCGAGATGCTCGCCAAGCACGGCGTCGCCCTGGAGCCGACCGATCGAGGCGGCGACATCACCTACCACGGCCCGGGGCAGCTCGTCGCCTACCCCATCGTCGATCTCAACGCCCTCAGGCTCCGCCTGCACGACTACCTGCGGGCCCTCGAGGAGGTCGTCATCCGCACCGTTGGGCACTTTGGCGTCCAGGCGGTCCGCGATTGCTCAGCCACCGGGGTCTGGGTGCCCAACGCCGAGGGCGATCCGGACCGGAAGATCGGGGCGATGGGGGTTCGTGTGCGTCGGTGGGTGACGATGCACGGCTTGTCGCTCAACGTGAGCACGAACCTGGAGCACTTCGGGCTGATCGTGCCTTGCGGGCTCCCGGGGCGGCCGGTGACGAGCCTGAACGCCGAAACGAAAAACCGCGCCGCCTCGTTGGAGGCGGTCGCGGATCGGTTGGTCATCGAGTTCGCCGAGGTGTTCGGCGTGGAGACGGAGGAGGCTTAGCCCTCGCCGGCGTCGGCCGACGCGTCCTCGTCGTCAGCGGCGCCTTCTTCGGCAGCGGGTGCTGCGGGGGTCTCATCGGCGTCGGTCTCACTGTTGATGAGGTTGTTGATTTCATCGGCTCTGGCGGCTCGGCGGGCCTCAGCCTCGGCGGCCTCGGCGGCCGCGATCGCCGGGTCCGGCAGACCAAGCTCGTCACGCACCGCGACGGTCAGGTCCACCGCGTTGGTCCGCATCACCGGGCGGGCCAGGATCTGCTGCGTCACGCCCGCGAGCCCGTTCACCTCGGCCTCGCCCGGCATCACCCGGTTCGAGATCACGTTGTCGATCCCCTCGCGGTCGGCGACCGCGTTCACCGCTTCGGTGATCTTCTGATAGATCTCGGTGGCCTGCTGGGTCGCGACCACATCGAGCTCGGCGGCGAACTGGTTGCCCAGCTCCTGCATCTGGTACTGCTGGTTCTGGTAGGTGTTGACGTTGACCTGGAAGGCCGGGTCGGCCTGGTCCATGTTCTGCAGCATGTTGGCCAGCGCCGCGTTCGAGGTCTGCAGGTTTGTCATCTGCTGCTCGTACTTGCCCCGCGTCTCGTCGCGGGCGGCCTGCAGCTCGGGCGATTGCAGCATCTGCTCGAGCAGGCCGATCGCGTCCACGACGGCGAACGGGGCGTCGGCCCGGGCCGAGGCGGTCGCCGGGCGGTCGAAGGCACCGAAGAAGGTCAGGCTGAGCGCGGCGACCGCGGAGAAACAGAGAACGGCTCTTTGGGTTGAACGCAAGGGAGGCTCCGATCGGGAAGATTCGTGGAAGCGCCGGGACAACCCCGGACGGGGGAAAACTTTATGCTGATACGCCGGACCGTTCAGCCGGGTTGCTAGGAAACTTCGAGAGGGCTCTGACGATGCGAGATCAACGATTAGACCGCCTGGCGGACGTTCTGGTTCGCTATTCCACCAAGGTCAGGCCGGGCGACCTGGTCGGGATCGGGGCCAACCCCATCGCGATGCCGCTGGTTAGCGCGGTCTACGAGGCGGTCCTCCGGGCCGGGGGCCACCCCGTCTGGAGCGGGCATTCGCTCGAGCTGGAGGAGGCCCTGCTCGAGCACGGCTCGCCCGAGCAGCTCGCCTTCACCGACCCGATCCGCAAGTTTGCCATCGAGAATATCGATGTGAGCATCACGTTCTGGGCCGAGATCAACACGCGATCCTCGAGCCGAATCGAGACCGACCGCCTCGCGGCCCACCAGCGGGCCCGCAAGCCGATCATGGAAACAATGCTGGACCGCCTGGCCACGAAGAAGATGCGATGGTGCGGCACGCTGTTCCCGACCCAGGCCAGCGCCCAAGACGCGGAGATGAATCTGAGCCAGTACGAGAAATTCGTCTTCGAGGCTGGGCTGCTGCACCACGACGACCCGGTCGCGAGCTGGGAGAAGATCCACAAACGCCAAGAGAGCGTGCGTGAGTACCTGCAAGCCAAATCGGTGCTCCGGTTTAAGACCCCCGCGACCGACACGCACGACGGCACCGACCTCACCGTCGATGTGGACCCTTCAAAGAGCATCTGGATCAACTGCGCCGGCACCGAGAACTTCCCCGACGGCGAGGTCTTCTGCGGGCCCCAGGGCGCCGACGGGCACGTCAACTACACCTTCCCGGCGGTGCACCGCGGGCGCGAGGTCGAGGGCGTGCGGCTCGAGTTCAAGGGCGGGCGGGTCGTCAACGCCAGCGCGACCAAGAACGAGGACTTCCTCTTCGCCATGCTCGACCAGGACGAGGGCGCGCGCAACATGGGCGAGATCGCGGTCGGCACCAACTACGCGATCAAGGAGTTTTCTCGCAACACCCTCTTTGATGAGAAGATCGGCGGGACCTTCCACGCCGCCTGCGGCGCGGGGTACCCTGAGAGCGGCAGCTCCAACGAGTCCGCCCTGCACTGGGACATGGTCTGCGACCTGAGGCTCGGCGGCACCATCGAGGCCGACGGCGAGGTCTTCCACAGAGACGGCGAGATCCTCATCCCCGGGTGGGCCCAGGGCTGAGCCCGCACCGCGATCAGGGATCGGTTCGCTTCTCGCGCAGCCGCTTCCCGTCCCGGGCCGCGAGCCTCGCCTCGACCGAGAGCAGCTCACGCCCGCACTCGGGGCAGTTCTCGAAGTAGGCTGACGTGCCCAGCAGGCTGAACCCGCAGAAATAGCAGTTGCCCGCCCCGTCGTCCGCTCGGCGGGGCAGCATCGCATCGAGCACCCGGGGCAGGGCCTCCGTGGCCCGGTCCGCGTCCGCCGCGTGAACACGGACCTCAAACGTGGGCTTGATCGGCGACCTGAAGACCCGCTCGATCGTGGAGGGGATACCCCGCAGCCGCAGGGCGTAGGAGACCTCCTGGGCGTCCTCTCGCTGGGGCAGCTCGATCAGCAGGGTGTTGGGCGGTTCTTGTGGCGACACAGCGAACAGTATGGTGGCTGCGTCTCCCTTGTCCGCCCTCGCAGCCCAGGCCGACCGGCTAGGCTCGGGGCGTGAGCGACACTCCTCCACCTCCCAACGAGCCCCCCAGCACCCCCCCCAGCGAACCCACGCCAGATTCGCCCGAACTGGGGCACATCCCGGTGATGCTCGATGAGGTTGTGGGGCTGCTGGATCCGCAGCCGGGCGAGGTGTATGTCGATGCTACAGCGGGGCTTGGGGGCCATGCCGTCGCGGTGGGGGCTCGGCTCGGAGAGGCGGGCACGGTTGTGCTCACGGATCTGGATCAGTCGAACCTGACCCGGGCGGTGGCGAGCGTGAAGGCTGCTGGGGTCGGGACCGTGATCGAGGTGCAGGGTAACTTCGCGGGCCTGCCGCGTCGGCTCGGGCGTGAGGGGCCGGCGATCGACCTGTTCCTGGCGGACCTCGGGTTCGCCTCGACGCAGGTGGACGACCCGGAACGGGGGCTGAGCTTCCGGTTTGAGGGTCCGCTAGACATGCGGCTGGACCGGTCGATGCCGTTCACCGCCGAGGAGCTGGTGAACACGTGGCCCGAGAACGATCTGGCGGACCTGATCTTTCGTTATGGGGAGGATTCGAACGCCCGGCGCATCGCGCGGAAAATTGTCGCTGCGCGGGCTTCCGGGCCGATTCAAGGCACTCGAAGGTTGGCTGAGGTTGTTCGCGAGGCATGCCCACGGGGGCCGAGCCGTATCAACCCCGCGACGAAGACGTTTCAGGCCCTGCGGATCGCCGTCAACGACGAGCTGGGGAGTCTGGAGCGTCTGCTCAAGGGGTTGTCCCGGGTAACGCCGGGCACGGATGGATGGGTCAGGCCCGGGTGTCGGGTGGTGCTCATCTCGTTCCACAGCCTCGAGGATCGGCTCGTGAAGCGTTGCTTCAGCGATCTGGTCAGCCGGGGTGTTGCCGAGTCGCTCACGAGGGGCCCGGTCACACCCTCTCAAGCGGAGACGTCCCGGAATCCCCGGGCCCGATCCGCGAAGGTGCGTGCGGTCCGGTTTCGGGGTCAGGACGACCCCCCGCCGAATCGGAGATAGAGGCGTGGAGACGCCGAGAGACATGTGACACACGGGCGCGGGCCCGGATTCGGCAGGGACGCCCAAGTGAACCGAGAAAACAAGCTGGCCCTCATCATTGGATTCACCCTGATTCTTGTGGTTGGGGTGCTCGTATCCGACCACCTCTCGCGGGCCAACTCCGCGGCGCTGGGCGCTGATGAGGACGTGGCGAAGGTCCACCAGCCGATCTCCGGCGGCACGATCCGCGACACCATCGCGGCCAATATCGCCCCGCGGACCGCTAGGCCCAGCACGCCGTCGCCCCAGGCCCTGCCCGCGGAGAACATCGGCGGCTCGCTCGCGCTGACCGACCCGAACCCGGTGGTGATCGACCAGGGGCAGATCGCCTCCAATCCGAGCGCCGACGCGCTGGGCCGCCTGGCCGACTCGGCCGGCAGCACGATCAACAAGATCCTGGACATCTATTCGGGCAGCGCCGTTCCCGCCGCCGTCGAGCTCGACCGCGCCGGACCTCGGGCGATGATCACCGAGCCGACGAGCACCATCCCGACCTCGATCTCTTATGAGGTGAAGCCGGGCGACAACATCTACCGCATCGCGGCCCGATACCTGGGCAACGGCGAACGCTGGCGTGAGATCCGCGACCGGAACCCGGGCACCGTCGGCCGCGACGGCGAGCTGGCGGTGGGGGCGAAGCTGAGGATCCGGGTGCTCGAGCCGGTCGGCGGCGCGACCCCGATCTCTCTGCCTCGCGCCAGGCTGCCGATCTCCGACACGCCGCGCCCGATCGACATCGGCGACGGGGCGTTCCGGACCTACGAGGTCCAGCC
The DNA here is from genome assembly GCA_047620485.1 of Phycisphaerales bacterium. GTDB lineage: Bacteria > Planctomycetota > Phycisphaerae > Phycisphaerales > UBA1924 > JBLHKT01. The sequence goes on from JBLHKT010000002.1 coordinate 216,092, forward strand.
GGGCGATATTCTGGGCAAGATCGCGCAGAAGCAGCTGGGCACCGTGAAGCGGATGGACGAGATCCTGCGGCTCAACGCCGACCAGCTCGACGACGCCGACTCGATCCGGGTGGGCATGAAGATCCGGCTCCCCGCCGACTGACCCCGTCTCTTGTTCGTTGACCCGGCTGTTGCGGGGAGGCCCCTGTGTTCGCGAAGCTTGTTGTGCTGATTCTGGTGGTGGGCCTCGGCGGCAGCGGGCTGCTCGCGATGCGGCAGTCGCGGCTGCAAGCCGCCCACGAGCTGACCGCGGCGAGGCTGCGGCTGCGGACCCAGGCTGAACTGTTGCAGAGACTGCGGGCCCGGATCGCTCAGAGCACCGCGCCCAGCGTGCTGCGTGAGGCGTTTGAGCAGAGGCCCGAGCTGCTCGCGGGCCTCCGCCCCGCGGTGGACCAGCGCGGGCTGCTGCCGGCTCCGGACTGGGCGTTCGATCGCGAGGCCGGTGTGGACGCGGCGTTGTGGGCGCACGAGAACCCGAGCGATGAACCGGCCGACGGACCGGGCGACCAACCCGCCGACGGGGCCGGCCGATGATCCACCCACCCAGAGCCCCGAAGCGTGAGCGGGCCGACCGGTTCGGGTTCCTGCTCGGGCTGGGCACGACGGTGCTGTTGCTTTTGCTGGTCGGGCGTGTGGCCCAGCTGCAGATCGCGCCGAGTCAGCAGCTCCGAGAGCACGTGCAGCTGCGCGAGAGCGGGCGACGGGTGGACGCGCCCCGCGGCGACATCATCGACCGGCTCGGCCGCGTCCTGGCGACCAGCCGTTGGGTCTACCGCGTGGTGATCGACCCGACGATGCTGCCCGACCCGCCGCACGAGGCGATCCTGAGCCTGGCCGACACGATCGGGATCAGCCCCGAGGTGGTGGGCGAGCGGGTCATCGCGAAACTGATCGAGAACGACGAGCGTCGCGGGTTCCGCGCCGCGATGGGGCTCGACAGCGACAGCAACACGAATCAGGAAGCACCGCTGGACCTCCTCAGGCGCCGGATCGGTCTGGCGGACTCGGCGGACGCGAGCCCGACGGGCCCGATCCAGACCGACGTGCCCCGGCTGCACCGCTACGTCGTGATCGGGCCGGACCTTGAGGGGCCGCACGCCGATCGCGTTCGCGCGCTGGGCATCCAGGGCGTGTCGCTTGAACGACGCGAGAGCCGCGAGTATCCGGGCGGCGATCTGGTCGCCTCCATCGTCGGCAAGGCGGGCGTGGACAACCTCGCGGTCGCCAGCGACGGGTGGCTTGGCGCGGAGAAGCACTTTGACCCACGGCTGGGCGGCGAGGCCGGGGTGATCCGGTATGCGCGCGACGCGCGGGGCCGTCCGCTCTGGGTCGAGCAGGGCTCGTGGATCGATTCGGTGCCGGGGCAGTCGCTGCGTCTCTCGGTCGATCTGGAGCTGCAGCGGATCGCGGTCGAGGAGCTGACCAAGGGGATCGAGGCGGCCGACGCGGCGGGCGGGCGGCTGGTGATGGCCGACCCGGAGACGGGCGAGATCTTGGCGATGGTCGATCTCTATCGGGAGGTCCCCGACGCTGTGGAGTTCCCGTTTATCTACAAGGACAAGGAGACGGGCGAGTGGATCAAGCCGCTGGGCGATCTGCCCGACGACCCGCGTGATCGGCCTCGGTACCGCGTGCTGCGGCCCGACCCGGGGCGGCTGGTGCACCCGGCGCTGGGGCGCAACCGGTGCGTTGAGGACGTGTACGAGCCGGGCTCGACGTTCAAGCCGTTTATCTGGTCCGAGGCCAAGCGGCTCGGGCTGCTGCCCGACGACGAGGTGCTGCGGCAGAAGTACAACCACTATTACACGCCCTATGGGCGGATCCTTCGCGACGTGAGCTTCCGCCCCGAACTGACGTGGGACCAGGTGCTCAAGCTGTCGTCCAACATCGGCATGGCCCAGGCCGCCGAGCGGCTCTCGTGGTCGCAGTCGCAAGACATCATCCGGCGGATGGGGTTTGGGCGCAAGACCAACATCGGGCTGCCCGGCGAGTCGGGCGGCATCGTGACGAGCGCCAAGAACTGGACCAAGTACTCGCAGACGAGCACCGCGATCGGGCAGGAGATCGCGGTGACGCCGGTGCAGATGGTCCGGGCGTACTGCGCCCTGGCCCGCCAGGGCGATCTCAAGGGCACGCTGCCCGAGCTGCGGCTGACCGCGGCGGGGGGAGTGGGGGGCGAGGACGACCGCACGGGCCTGACCGGCGGGCCGCAGATCATCCGCCAGGTGATCGAGCCGTGGGTGGTGGACCGGGTGAGGCCGTCGCTCGAGGGCGTGGTTGAGCGGATGGACGCCAACCGTCTTCGGTCGTTCGAGAACCAGGAGCCGGCGACGTACAACATGTTCGGCAAGTCGGGCACCGCGGACATCCCGTGCTCGGCCCCGCCCGGTGCAAGGCGGCCGAGCAACGCGGGCGGGTACTACGAGAACCAGTACAACTCGAGCTTTGTTGGCGCCGCCCCGACAAGCGCACCGCGGCTGGTCGTGATCGTGGTGATCGACGACCCCGGGCCCCGCAAGGTCCGCGTGAAGCAGCAATATGGGAGCTGGGTTGCCGGGCCGGTGGTGCGGAGCGTGATGGAGCGTTCGCTGCGGTACCTGGGCGTGCCGCCCGACGTGGTGCGCGAGCAACCGACCGCCGTCGCGTTCGCGGATTGACACTCACCGAGTGATGCCCGCTGTGCGCCCGTTCACCCCTGATTTGATGTCGTGTTTGGGTTCTCAGATCATCGGGCTGCGGCCCGCGACGATGTCGCTGCGCGAGCCGGGGCGGGCGAGCCTCTTGACGAACGCGTCGTACGACTGGGCCATCGCCCGCGGGTCTCGCCCGTCCAGATAGACCAGCAGCGGCTCGATGCCGGTGCGTCGGGTGCGGGCCCGGTAGGTCACGGCTTGCCCGAAGGCGTCGAGCACGCGCTGGTACACGCCGCCGGTCGCGGCCTCTTGCAGCATGGTCTCGACCACGGCGCGGTGGGCCCCGTCGTCGCCCTCGACGAGGAAGTGGATCAGCGCCCAGACCTGCGCGTAGTAGTCAAGCGTCTGGTCGTTGGAGGTCGCGATCAGGTCCTGCGGGCGCGTGTCGAGCAGCTCGGTCATCGGCGTGACGCGGTCGCCCTCGACGACCTGGCGCAGCCGATCGAACCGCTGCGGGTTGGACCAGGGCAGGAACAACGCCCCGGCGTGGCGGTCCCACCGGAACCCCTCGTGCCAGGTCGCGAGCCCCTCGTCGAGCCACACGGGCAGCGGCTCGGCGAACGTCGCCTGCGTGTACTGGTGCCAGCCCTCGTGGGCCGCGACGGCGAGCGTGTCGCGTGGGCCCAGATCGAAGTAGACGCCCTTGCCGTTGGCGGCGTACCCGCCTCGTGCGATCTGCAGGTACAGCCCCGCCTGGGGGCCCATGAGCCGGCGGGTCAGCGCGGCCCACTGCGGGCGGGTGCCCATCGCGTACGTCACGAGCTTGTCGGTCGGCTTTGTCAGCTCGCCCAGCGACGTGCGGTAGCGGATCAGCGAGCCCTCGAGAAACGCCGGCAGGCGGTCGAGCAGCTCCGAGTCATCGAGCGTTGTGAAGACGCGGAAGTTGGAGGTCTCAAAGACCCGCCCCGGCGTGCGCTCAAACGACCACGCCTCCATGTCCTTCACGACGCCGTTGCGGGAGGTCGCCGAGCCGGTGGGAGCGGCCATCGCGGCGCGGGAGGCCGCGAGCCGCCTCTCACGCTCAGACTCCATCAGCCGATTGATCTGGCGGTCGGTGGAGACGGCGCAGCCGGCGAGCGGGAGCAGCAGCATCGGCGAGGCCCGCAGCCCGGCGCGCAGAACATCACGGCGGCTGACCGGCGGGATCATCCGAGCTTGCCCATCGCCTCGGCGACCGTGCCCCGCTCGGCCTGCAGGTCGGCGAGCTGCTGGCGGGTCTGATCGACCAGCTTCGCTGGGGCCTTGTCCGCGTAGCCCGGGTTGTTTAATCGGCCCTCGAGCGCACCGATCGACTTGTCCAGCTCGGCCAACCGCTTGGCCAGGCGTTCCTTCTCGGCGCCCGCGTCGAGCGCGTCGGCCAGGTTGCTCAGGCGGTGCTCGACGCCCTCGAACGTGAACGCGGACGACAGCCCCTCGGCCGGCTCGGTGGTGCAGGTCTCGACGCCCGCGAGCGTCTCGATCAGCGGGGTCCACCGGGCGAAGTCCGCGGCGAGCGCGTCGCTGGCGTGCAGCGTGATCTTGCGGCGCGGCTGAACCTGGCTCTTGGCCCGGACCTCGCGGATGATCGTGACCAACGCCTTGGCCCGCGTAAACGCGGCCTCGGCGACCTCGTCACGCAAGCCCGGCTCGGTCAGCGGCCACCCGCTCTCGCACAGCGTCGTGGTGCTCTTGGTCGTCGCGTGACTCAGCCCCTCGATCTCGCGGCTCGGGATCGCGGCGAGCCGTTCGAAGATGTCCTCGGTGATGAACGGGGCGACCGGGTGCAGCATGCGGAGGACACCATCGAACACAGCCCGCAGCACGGCGGGCTGGTTGGGGTCGGTGCTCAGCGTGGGCTTGATCGCCTCGAGGTACCAGTCGCAGAAGTCCCGCCAGAGCAGGTCGTACAGCGCGTCGGCGTAGTCCTTGAACTGGTAGCTCTTGAGCGCGGCGTCGATCGCGTCGGTCGTCGCGGCGAGCCGGCTGAGCATCCAGCGGTCGGTCAGGCTCAGGTCCGCAAGGGCGATGGGCAGCCCCGGGGTCGGCGTGTGGTCCTCGAGCATCATCAGCGTGAAGCGGGCGGCGTTCCAGAGCTTGTTGCAGAAGTTGCGGCCGACATCAAACTTGGGGCTCGTGTTCTTGCCCGTGCCCTCGTCAAACTCGACGGGCATCCGCACGTCCTGCGTCTGCGTGGTCATCTGGCAGAGCGTGAACCGCATGGCATCGGCGCCGTGGCTGTGGATGATGTCCAGCGGGTCCACGCCGTTGCCCAGGCTCTTGGACATCTTGCGGCCCTCGCCGTCCTGGATCATCGCGTGGATGAAGACGTCCTTGAACGGGAGCTGGCCCGCGGTCTGGTCGTCGCCGAGGAAGTACCGGTTGAACATCACCATGCGCGAAACCCACAGCGTGATGATCTCGCGGGCGGTGGTGAGGACCGAGGTCGGGTTGAAGGCCGCCAGCAGCTCGGGGAAGTCCTCGATCTCGGTCGCCTTGGCCGCGGCCTCGGCGTTGGGCCAGCCCATAGTTGAGAGCGGCCAGAGGGCTGAAGAGAACCAGGTGTCGAGGACGTCGGGGTCCTGCGTGAAACCCGCCGCTTCGAGCTCGGCGACAACCGAGGCATCCTCGCCCGGGTCCTTGAAGCAAACAAACGTCCGGTCCTCAAAGACCTGGCTGAAGACCCGGTCGGTATCAACCCCTTGCAGGACCGGGGCGATGCTGTCCGTGTCTCCGATCGAGCCGTCGGGGTTTGCGGGGCTGACCCAAACCGGGATCCGGTGCCCCCACCAGAGCTGGCGGCTGATGCACCAGTCGCGCAGGTTGTCGTGCCAGGTCTCGTAGGTCTTGGCGTAGCGGTCGGGGTAGAAGGTGAGCTTGCCGTCGTGAGGGTTCTTGCCCGCTCTCGATGCGTTCCAGTTTTCGAGGCTCTTCTCGCTGCGTTGCTCGGGCTTGGTTGCCCGCTGCGCGGTGCCGCGGAGCTTGTCGTCGGTGACCTTGCAGTACCACTGGTCGCTCAGGTAGGGCTCGATCGCGGCGTGGCTGCGGTAGGAGTGCCCCACGGTGTGCGTGTGCGGCTTGACGGCCTCGAGCAGGCTGCCCTCGCCGATCGACCGGGCCTTGAACTCTTCGACCACCTTGGCCCGCGCGTCCTCGCGGCTGAGCCCGACAAAGACCTCCGCGCCCGAGTCGTGCCCGTACTGCTCGAAGTCCACCCAGCCGTGGTCCTTGGAGATCGAGGCGTCGGGCGCCATGACGTTGATGACGTGCTCGCCGGCGGTGCACCGGGCGCGGATGTCGTCGGCGTGCCGCATCCCCAGCTCGTAGTCGTTGGGATCGTGCGCGGGCGTGACCTTGAGGAACCCGGTCGCCATCTGGGCCTTGGGGTCGTTCTCGTCGCCGCCGTATTTGATGGGCAGGACCACGTAGTCGTCCTCGATGATCGGCACGCACCGCCCGACGAGCGGCAGCTCGCACAGCACCCCACGCAGCGACTCGGCCCGCGGGTCACGCCTGTTGAGCGCGACGGCGGTGTCGCCCAGGTAGGTCTCGGGGCGGGTGGTCGCGACGGTGACCCAGGCCTGCTCGTCCTCGGGGTGCTGGTCGGCCTCCGGGTAGCCCCGGGCCGCAAGCTCGTCCCAGGTGACGGGTCGGTGGTCGTTGTCGCCGTTGGGCTGAACGAGGGGGTATCGGAGGTAGTAGAACGCGCCCTGGACCTCGTGATTCTCGACCTCGTCGTCGGACAGCGCGGTCTGGGTGACCGGGTCCCAGTTGACGAGCCGCTTGCCGCGGTAGATGAGCCCGTCCTTGAAGAGCTGGAAGAAGGCCTCGCGGACAGCGGGCTTGCAGACGTCGTCCATGGTGAAGCGTTGTCGGTCCCAGTCGCAGCTGCACCCCATGGCGTGGAGCTGCTCGGTGATGCGCTGCTCGTACTCGTCCTTGAAGGCCTGGACCTTGGCGACGAACTTGGTCTGCCCGTCCTCGCCGGCGAGCTGCATCTTCTTGTAGTCCGCCAGCGCGGGCTCGCCGGCCTCGCGGAGGCGTTTGTCCACGACGGTCTGGGTGGCGATGCCGGCGTGGTCGGTGCCGGGCATCCAGAGCGTCTCGAACCCCTTCATCCGGTGGGCGCGGGTGAGGATGTCCTGGATGGTATTGTTGAGCGCGTGGCCCAGGTGCAGGGCCGCGGTGACGTTGGGCGGCGGGATGAGGATGCAGTAGGGGTCGGCCTCGCCGCGCAGAACGCGGTTGGGGTCGGCGTGGAAGGCGCCGGCGTCCATCCAGCGTTTCCACGACCTAGGCTCGGTCTGGGCCGGGAGATAGGTCTTGCTCAGCGGCTCGGGGCCGGCGGTGGTCTGGGCGGCGGTTTCAGTCATCCGTGGCGTTCCAATCGTCGTACAGGTCCAGCGGTCGAGTCTAGCCGCCCGATAGGGTTCCAAGATGAACAACACCACAGCAAAGCGACGCAGAACAGAGCAAAATCCCGAGGAACGGGCCGACCGAGCAGCCGACCGAGCCGCAAGAAGCCGGGCGGGCTCGGGGCGGACCGCGGGCCTCGTGCTCGGGCTGCTCATGCTCGCGGGGCTCGCGGTTGGCGGGTACGCGGTCTACACCACGCTGACCGGAGCCCCCAAGGCCCCGGGCCAGGCGGACCCGGCCGCTGTGCCGGTGGCCGGGGTCGCGGACACGCAGACGCTTGCGGGTCTGCTGACCGCGGTGCAGAAGTACACGGTGGACGGGGACTTTGTCGCGGCTGAGGCGATCCTGAGCAAATCGGTCGGCGAGTACCCGGAGGACCAGGACCTGCGGGTCGCGTTTGGCGAGCTGCTGATCGCCCAGAGAAGACCGCCCGAGGCGTATGACCAGTACCTCGCGGCGCTGGCGATCGGGCCCCGCGACGCGGAGCTGGAGTACCGGGCCGGGATGCTCTCGGTGGAGCTGAGCGAGCACGGGCGTGCGGTGGAGCACTTCGCGGCGGCGCAGACCGCGCAGCCCGGCGTGCCGCAGTACGGGCTCATGCTGGCCAACGAGCAGCTGCAGATCGGCGAGACGACCGCGGCCCGGGCGACGCTGCTGCAGGTGACGGTGCTCGACCCGGACGAGCCGCTGGCCTGGGGCGCGCTGGCCACCATCGGGCTGCGGCTGGGGGAGAACTCGATCGCGCTCAACCACGCGCGACGGGCGATCGCGATCGAGCCGGATCAGCCCGCCTATCGGTTGTATGAGGCGCGGGCTCTCAAGAGGCTGGGGCAGCCCGAGGAGGCGCTGCTCGTGCTCACCGCGCTGCCCGAGACCACGCAGCGGAACCCGGAGTATCTGCGCACGATCGGGGAGTGCTTCGGGCTGCTCGGGCGGCCCGGCGAGGCGGTTGCGCGCTACGAGGCGGCGTTCGAGGCGAGCCCCGACCCGACGCTCGCGTTCGAGACCGCGCTTTGGCACGAGCGGGCGGGCGATGAAAACCTCGCGGTTGAGTGGATGCAGCGGGCCCAAGGCCTCGGGCATCAGCGGGCGGGCGAGTGGCTCGCGGCTGACGCTGGGGGGGCGGGCGGGGGCTGAGGCTCTCGTTCAGGACGACCGGTCGGGGAGATCCCACGGGCCTGAGTCGTCAGAGTCTGAATCGTCAGAGTCGGGGTCATCCGGGCTTGAACCAGGCCCCGGGCCACCGGTGCCGGTCTCGTCGTTGGGGTCCGAGCTGTCGGTCTCGTCGTCGTCGAGCCCCAGCTCTTGGGGGTCGGCCCGATTGGCGCGGGCGAGGTCGTCGTCGCTGGGCAGGTCCGGGTCGGGGTTGATGGGTTCGGCGCGGGCGCCGGCGGCGAGCCAGGCGCTGGCCTTGCTCGAGGGGCGGTTGAGGCGGCGGTCGAGCCGCTGCTGGGCGTGGCGGTTGCGACGGAGCACCAGCAGCAGCACCGCGACCATGACGAGCAGCACGCCCGCGGCGAGCAGGACCGCCAGCAGCGTGAACCCCTGAGCCACGATCTCGCGGGAGGGCAAGGCGGGGTCCGCTGCGGTGGCGAGTTGGAGGGCGTGGGTGGTCAGCATGGGGCTCAGCATACGGCTTGGGGTTGACGGGCCGACTACCATTCGCACACAAGGAGACCTGTGTTGCAACTCGAAGCCCACCAGAACGTCATCGATGACCTTAAGGCGCGGATTTTAACGATCCGTGACTCTCTTTAACTACGACAGCAAGCTTGAAGAGCTCGCGAAGCTCGAAGACCAGATGGGACAGGCGGATTTCTGGGACTCTCCGGACGCGGCCAAAGAGACCGTCGCGGAGCTGAAGCGTGTGAAGTCTCAGATCACGTCGCTGCGCGAGGTGGTGGGTGACTTTGAGGATGCGAAGCTGGCCTACGAGATGAGCCGCGAGGCCGGTGACGCGGAGCTGCTCGAAGAGGCCGACGGCTCGCTGGTCAAGCTGCTCAAGCGGATGGACAAGGTCGAGACCGAATCGTTGCTCTCTGAGCCGCACGACCACCGGGACTGCTTCTTGACCATTTCTGCCGGCGACGGGGGCACCGAGGCCAACGACTGGTGCGAGATGCTCTTTCGGATGTACCTCTACTTCCTGGAGAACCAGCGGTGGAAGGTCGAGGAGGTCGCCAAGAGCCACGGCACCGAGGTCGGGCTCGACTCGGTCACGCTGCACGTTAAGGGGAACTTTGCGTTCGGATATCTCAAGTGCGAGCGCGGCACGCACCGGCTTGCGCGGGTCAGCCCGTTCAACTCGCAGGGCAAGCGGCAGACGAGCTTCGCGACGGTGGACATCATCCCCGAGTTCGAGGCGAGCGGCGCGATCGATATTCCGGACACGGATCTTGAGATCCAGGCGTTTGCGCGGTCGAGCGGGCCGGGCGGGCAGAACGTGAACAAGGTGGCGTCGGCGATCCGGCTGGTGCACAAGCCGACGGGGATCATGATCCTCGCGTCCACGCACCGCGAGCAGGGGCAGAACATGCGCCAGGCGATGTCGATCCTGCAGGCCAAGCTCGAGCAGCTCGAGGAGGAGCGGCGTGATGCCGAGATCTCTGAGGCCGCGGGCGGGAAGATCGAGCACCGAGGCTGGGGCGCCCAGATCCGCAGCTACGTGCTCTACGACAACCGCGTGAAGGACCACCGGACGAGCTTCGAGGCCAACCCGGCCGACGTGCTCGACCGCGGGCAGCTCGCGGGGTTTATCGACGCGGAACTCAAGCGGCGGCGGTCGGAGAAGGGGTGATGCAGGGAATACAACAACTCGGATACTCGTTGGTGGCCGCCATGGCGATCGTGACCGTCTCTGCGGCCCAACCCGAGGGGGTCGACGCGGGTGATGTACCGGTGTATCACTCGATCGTACAAGCTCAAGTTGGCGAGATGCATCGGTACTCGATCGTACAATCATCGGTAGTGGACTATAAAGGTGTGCGACGCGAGGATCCAAAGACCGTCGGGAAGGTTGAGATCCGAGTACTTCAGATCGAAGATGACGGGCCGCTTGTGCGTTGGCAGTATCTCGAAGATGTCGACGGAGATGGTGAGCAAGCATCCGGTCCGCCGTTCGACATCTGGTTCGACACCGCGTGGCAGCCAGTCGGCGTGGAGAACCCCGAGACGATCCGAGCATTCAATCGCGGCGTATTCCTTCGCACCGGCGAATCCAAGATGGCAGCGGAACCCAAGTATGGGCAAGCTGAACTGGACGAGCAGATGCGGGTGTGGGAAGAGGGGATGGACGACCCGGCGGAAGTGCTCGCGCTTGCGGCCGCACGGCCTGCGCGTTTTTTCTTCGGGCTCGGGTGGTCGCTCGCCGTCGGCGAGGAGCGGGTCTGGGAATCGCTCGACTCCGGCCCGTTCGGCTTTGCAATCACAGTACAGAACCGTGTTCATGCTGAACCCGACGAGCGCGGGGATGGAGTCTCGCTTGTCTGGACGATGACGCAAGACGCCGAAGAACTTGGGCGACAAACCATAGAAATGATGCGTGCCGCCGATGAGATCTCGGGTCGGAGCGGTGTGGCGTATCCCAAGCCGGAAGAGTTCACGCTGTCAGAGACCACCTTGGAGTATCGAGTCGATCCTGAGAGTGGCTGGATGTCGGAAGTTCGGATCGTTCACCAGACAAAGGTAGGAACCAGACACGAGTCTAGAACGCAGGTCTATCAAGCAATCGAGTAACTTCGTTGTGGCGGCACGAATCCAGAGCAATTGCCACTCCTGAGCGTGGAGTATCGCCGACTTTGCGGAGTGGTTGGCCTAGATGAATCCCGAGGACCTCTTATGCTGCACACAATCGTTGCTGCGTCCCTGATGATGCCCGTGCTCTATGAGCCCCCTCAAGAAGAGGCGATGACCCGCATCGCCTTCGGCTCGTGCGCCAAGGAAGACAAGCCCCAGCCGATCTGGGACGTGATCGCGGCGGACGACCCGGACCTGTTCCTGTTCATCGGCGACAACATGTACGCGGATATCCCCGCGGTTCCCCAGTCCGCAGCGGACATCGCCAAGGCGTATGAACAGCTCGCAGCCATCCCCGAGTGGCAACGGTTTAGCGAGAACTTTCCCGTGCTCGCGACCTGGGACGACCACGACTACGGCAAGAACGACGCGGGCGAAGAATGGTTCCTCAAGGAAGACGCGCAGCGGCTGTTCCTCGATTTCTTTGACGTGCCCAGCGACTCGCCCCGGCGCGCGCGCCAAGGGGTCTACCACAGCGAGGTCTTCGGGCCCGTCGGCCAACGCGTGCAGGTCATCCTGCTCGACACCCGCTACCACCGCAGCCCGATCCACGAGACACCCGACTGGCGAGACGCGGGCATGAACGGCCCATACGGACCCGGCGCGGGCGGCGAGGGCACGATCCTCGGCGAGGCCCAGTGGGAATGGCTCGAGGCACAGCTCCGCGAGCCGGCACAGGTCCGGATCGTCGCCAGCTCGATCCAGGTCGTCGCGTCCGAGCACGAGTGGGAGGGGTGGTACACCATGCCCGACGAGCGGCAGCGTCTCTTCGACCTGATCGGCGAGACCGACGCGGGCGGCGTGATCATGATCTCGGGCGACCGCCACCTGATCGAGCTGAGCTGTGACCGGGACCGAGGGACCGCGTACCCGATGTGGGACTTCACCTCGAGCGGCATGAACCAGGGGCCCCGCTCGCTGGACGAGCCCAACGGGCACCGCGTGGGCCCGGTGGCCCGCGACACGAACTACGGCGTGATCTCGATCGACTGGGACTCGCCGGACCCGGTGATCACGCTCGAGGGTCGCGACCAAGACGGCGCGGTGATTTTGAGCCAGTTGATTTTCCTGAGCACGCTGCAAGAGAAGTGAAGCGTGCACGCTGGATCAAGATTCGTAGATCACCCGTGATAAAGGATGCAGGAGTCCGAAATATCTTCTAGACTCCCTACCCACCTCCCCCTGCGGCGTGTGGAAAGGAGCGGCTGATGGCTTCCAACGGTGTGAACGGCGGATCGACCCGGTATCTGGTCTTGCTTGGCGCGATCATCGTGCAGTTGATCCTCGGCACCGTCTACGGGTACAGCATCTTCTGGCAGCCGCTGCAGGCCGAGGTGTTCCCGCCCGTGGTGACGGCGGCCCGGGCGGCTGAGATGATCGCTTCTGGGGAGGCGACGGCGGGGCTGACGGTGGTCGCCGATGAGGCGGCGCGTGTGAGCCAGCTGGTTACCCAGCAGGGGTACCTGAAGTACGCGTTCTCGATCTGTATTTTGTCGTTCGCGGTGGTGATGGTGATCGCGGGCCGGATCCAGGACATGACCGGGCCCAGGGTGCCCGCGTTGATCGGTGCGGTGCTGATGGGGGTGGGGTTCCTGATCGCGGGTCTGATGAGCAGCCCGATCGTGTTCTATCTGGCGCACGCGGCGTTCGTCGGCGTCGTGACCGTGGTGCTGCTGATGGCGTTTCATGTGCTCTCAGCCAAGCTGGACCCGGACCTGCCGGTGGTGCGATCGGCACCGCTGGGGATCGTGGCGATGACGGTGACGGCGGGGCTGGTGCTGGGCAACCAGTACGTCGGTCGAGGGGAAGAGCTCGACACGCTGTTCCTAGTCTGGGGCACGCTCGGGTTCCTCGCCGGCGCGGGGATCGGGTTCGCGTACGTCTGCCCGCTCGCGGCGTTGGTCAAGTGGTTCCCGGAGCACAAGGGCCTGGTGTCGGGGCTCGCGGTGGCGGGGTTCGGGGCGTTCCTGTTCAAGGGGCGTTCGATCGGCGCGCTGGGCTTTATCGAAGAGCACGGGATCCAGTCGTTCTTCCTGGTGCACGCGCGGATCTGCTTTGTCGGGGTGAGCGCGGGTGCGATGCTGCTGAAGAACCCGCCGGGCGAGGCGGGGGCGGCGGGCGGGGCTGTGGTGAAGAGCGAGGCGGATTCCGCGTGGCAGGACACGCTGCGCAAGCCGGCGTTCTATGTGCTGTAGCTGATGTTCTTCAGCGGGGCGATGGCGGGGTTGATGGTCATCGGCATCGTCAAGGTGTTCGCCGGCGAGCAGCTCGTCGAGGCGGCCGGCATGAACGGCGTGCTCACCGAGCCCCAGACCACTGAGCTCTTGCTCAAGGGGGCGGCGGCGGTGGGGTGGCTGGCGATCTTCAACGCCGTGGGGCGGGTCTTCTGGGGTTTCATGTCCGATCGCGTTGGCCGCACGCCGTCGTTCGTGGCGATGTTCACGCTGCAGGCGGTCATGATGTTCCTGCTGATCGGGATGAAGAGCGAGCTGTCGCTGGCGATCGCGGCCTCGGTCGTCGGGTTCAATTTCGGGGGCAACTTCGCGCTGTTCCCGTCGGCCACGGCGGACCAGTTCGGCGCCAGAAACCTCGGCGTGAACTACGGGTGGGTCTTCACCAGCTACGGGATCGCGGGCGTCGTCGGCATCGCGGCGGGCAACGCGGCCAAGACCATGACCGGGTCCTACGGCGCCGCGTTCGTGGTCGCGGGCGTGCTGTGCCTGATCTCCGCGGCGCTTGCGGTGGGGCTCGGCGTGATGACGAGAAGGTCAACCCAAGCGGCGTAGCCGATCCCTCGGGGCGGCGGGTTCCTCGGATCGGTCAGTCCTTGTCGCGGAACGAGCGGAGCGGGCGGGGCCCCTGGCAGCAGCCGATCGCTCGGCCGTCGTCGTCGGCGCAGCGCTTCTTCTTGGGTGCCTTGGGCGCGGTGAGCAGCGCCCCGGCGGCGATCGCGATGAAGACCATCAGCGGCATGATGGGCGGCAGGTTCATGCCGTAGTAGGGCATCAGGATGAAGAAGACCGCCCCGATGAGGATGATGAGCACGAAGGCGATGACCAGTCGGCGTGTGAGCGCGATGGTCTGCTCCTCCTCCTCGTTCTCGCACCGGACCTTCAGCCGTGCATCCTCGAGCAGGTCGCGGGCGGGGTCGGCTGTGGGAGTTGTGGGGGTCGGCTGTGTGGGGTCGAGCCCGGGGCCGATGAGGAAGGGGGTGATCGGCCCCGCGGCGTTGGGATCGTTGGGTTGCCCGGCTCGGCCTCGCATGCCAGATTCTAGCACGCCGCAGCGAAAAACCCCGCCAATCGCGGCTCAGGTTCGTGGGTGCCTGTGGAGACACGCCGGCTGGGGCTCTTCTCGGACTTTATCATCGCGGCACAGCGTCGATCTCGACGTTGCTGGTGTCGGTCAGACCAGCAGCGTCGCGGGGTTCTCGAGCAGCGACTTGACGCTGTTGAGGTACTGGGCGGCCATCGCGCCGTCGATGATGCGGTGATCGCTGGAGATGGTCATCGTCATCTCGTGCCCGACGACCAGCTCCGGCTCGCCGTTCTCGTCGTACTCGACGAACGGCTTCTCGATCGCACGCCCCACCGCGAGGATCGCGGCGTTGGGCGGGTTGATGATCGCGGTGAAGTGATCGACGCCGAACATGCCCAGGTTGGAGATGGTGAAGGTCGAGTCGCTCATCTCGTCGATGGTGAGGCCCTTCTCGCGGGCCTTCTTGGCCAGGCGGCGGGTCTCGGTGCTGATCTGACGCAGCCCGATGCGGTCCGAGTCGCGGATGGTCGCGACGACGAGCCCGCCGCCGCGTTCGGCCGGGAGAGAGATGGCGACGCCGACGTTGACCCGCTGGTGCAGCTGGATCGCGGGTCCCTGCTCGACCCAGGAGGCGTTGATGAAGGGGTGGGTGTGCATCGCGACCGAGCAGGCCCGGACGAGGAAGTCGTTGACGCTGAGCTTGACGCCCTGCGGCTCGAGCTGTTCGTTGAGCTGGGTGCGGAGCTCCATGAGGCGGTCCATGCGGGCCGAGACCGAGACCTGGTAGTGGGGGATCGTGGTCTTGGACGCCACGAGCACGCGGGCGATGGTGCCACGCATGTTGGAGAGCGGGACGAGCTTCTCTTCGAGCACGCCGCCGGCTGCGGGGAGGGTCTCGGGCGCTGCGGGCGCTGAGACGGAGCCAGCCGAGAGCGCCGCGGCGGTCGCGGGCGAGCCGGCGGGGGTTGTGGCGGCGGGGGCTGTGGATGGACCGGCCTTGGCGGCCTGCTCGACGTCCTTGCGGGTGATGCGGCCCGAGGGCCCGGTGCCGTTGATCGCGGTGATGTTGACGCCCTGCTCGGAAGCGATCTTCTTGGCCAGCGGGCTTGCGAAGACGCGGCTGTTGGAATCTCCACCTGGAGCCGGAGCAGGGGCCGGAGCCGCGGTGGGGGCCGCTGCCGGAGCGGATGTTGCGGGCGGTGCGATGGTTGTGGTGGCGGTGCCGGCCTGGGCTGCTGAGGCCCCGGCGCTGCTCGCGGCCTTGGTCACGTCTTCGCCCTCTTCGGCGAGCACGACGATGACGCTGCCGACGGGGACCTGCTCGCCCTCGGCGACGGCGAGCGAGGCCACGGTGCCGTCGTCGAACGACTCGAGCTCCATGGTGGCCTTGTCGGTCTCGATGTCGGCGATGACATCGCCGGCGGCGACCGTGTCGCCCGCCTTGATGTTCCACTTCACAACGGTGCCTTGCTCCATCGTGTCCGAGAGGCGTGGCATCGTGATCTCGATCGTCATACTCAAGGTCTCCAAGTCAGCGAGCGAATCTACTTGCGGGCGTCAATCGTAGCGCCCTTGAGAGTCAGAAACCGGGCCCGAGATCACCCCGAATCCTCATGGAGCGGGCCAGAAACGGTCAGGATCGGGCCGCCAGGGCCAGCTTGAGCCCCAGCCCCACGAACAGCACGCCGCACGATCGGCGGGCGAGCGTGACGAGCCCGGGGCGAGACCGGAAGCTGGTGCCCAGGCGGTCTGCAAGGGCCGAGAGGACGACGAGTGTGCCGAACGTCTGGCCCGCGAACCAGAGCCCGAGGAACGCGAGCTGCGACCACGCCGGGCCCCGGCCCGGGTCGATGAACTGCGGCAAGAAGGCGAGGAAGAACAGAACGACCTTCGGGTTGAGCGTGTGGATCACAAACGCCTCGGCCAGCACGCGGCGGTGGGTGGCCGGCGGTCGTTGGTTGGTGCCCTCGACCGATCCCCCTGCCCGCCATGCCCGAGCGCCCAGGTAGAGCAGGTAGACCACGCCCAGCCAGCGGATGATCTCGAACGCGGCGGCGCTGGTCGCGAGGATCGACGCGAGCCCGAGCACGACGGCTGTGGTTTGCAGGATGGTGCCGCAGAAGTTGCCGCACGCGGCGGCGACGCCCGAGCGCCACCCCTGCCCGACCGCACGGCTCATGGTGTAGAGCAGGTCCGGCCCCGGGGTGAGGTTGAGCAGCAGCGTGGCGGAGGCGAAAAGGACGAGCTGCGCAGGATCAATCGGCGGGCTCATCATTCCAAGGCTCCGTCGATGATTTTACGCCCGAACAACCTTGCGGACGGCCTCGATGATCCGGTCCGGGTTGGGCAGGTAGTCATACTCGAGGCCCTTGGCATACGGAGCGGGCACGTCGCGGGTGTTCACACGCACCGGCTGATGGTCGAGCCAGTCGAAGCCCTTCTCGCAGATCTGCGTGATGGTCTCCGAGGCCACTGACCCAAACGGCCAGGACTGGTCCACCACGCACACGCGGCTGGTCTTCTTGATGCTCTCAAGAATCGAATCGATGTCGAGCGGGCGGATGGTCCGCATGTCGAGCACCTCGCACTCCACGCCCTCGGCGGCCAGCTTCTCGGCGGCCTCCATGCAGAAGTGCACCGGGCGGCCCCAGCTCACCAGCGTGATCGCGTCGCCCTCGCGGGCGACCCGGGCGCGGCCGAAGGGGATGTAGTACTCCTCCTCGGGGACGTGGGCCTTGTCGCCGAGCATGCGCTCAGACTCCAAGAAGAAGGTCGGGTCGGGGTCGCGGATGGCGGTCTTGAGCAGGCCCTTGGCGTCGTAGGGGTTGGATGGGATCGCCATCTTGAGGCCGGGCACGTTGGAGAACATGCCCTCGACGCACCAGGAGTGTGTGGAGCCGAGCTGCCCGCCGGCGCCGTCGTTGCCGCGGAAGACGATGGGGCAGCCCCATTGCCCGCCACTCATGTAGAGCATCTTGGGGGCGTTGTTGAGGATCGGGTCGGCGGCCACGAGCGAGAACGACCAGCTCATGAACTCGACGATCGGGATCAAGCCGTGCATCGCGGCGCCGATGCAGGCCCCGGCGAAGCCGTTCTCGGAGATCGGGGAGTCGATGATTCGTTTGGGGCCAAACTCGTCGAGCATGCCCTGGGAGATTTTGTACGCGCCGTTGTAGTTGGCGACCTCTTCGCCGATGAGGAAGACTCGCTTGTCGCGGCGCATCTCTTCAGCCATCGCCTCGCGGAGTGCCTCGCGGTACTGGATGACTCGGTCCCCCTCGCGGGACGGCATCGCTGCTTCGGCGACGAAATCGGGGAGGATCCATTCGCCGACAGCGGGGTGGATCTGAGATTCAATCTGGGGCATGTCAGAAATGGTCGTCATGGTTTACTCACTCTAATTCTGAGGGTGTCCGACATCGGACTGCTGTGTACCTTGTGGATTTGTGGCCCACATCACAAAGGCATGGATCATCTCGGCAAGGTTATTGGGGCCGCCATATGCGATAAACTTCGTCTCGCCTTTGTCTTTTCCAACACTCCACTTAATCCAGTCGTGCTCTGAACGGCGCAAGCATTTCTGTTCGGCGACGAGGGCATCGAGCATGGTGTCCGCCAATGCAATTGTAAGAGCCCATCCGGGGTTGTCCATCGACTGGATATTGATGCCGTACTGGTGCTCACGCTCGCCGTCACAGTGCAACGAGTACCACCCGCACAAACGTGCCAAGGCACTAAAATCACTGTCGGAATATGGGTTGAATTCAGTCATCGTGCGGTTGAAAATCGTGTGTGTTCAAATTGTCTGGACGCTTCGTTAGGATGATGCGCGGCCCGGGGCCGGTGGGGGACTTGGGCTTAGTTTCGCCCGAGCGGAGCACGAGCAGGAACGCAACACGGATCAGGAGCATCAGAAAGAACAGGGCTGCGATCGCGACGATGGCTCCGACGGATCCGCTCACATCAACGGGTTCTTCACCCCGTGCGAGTAGGTCTCGGAGGGGCTCAGGTTGGGAACGGGGTTGGCGTACACGTCGGTCGTCTGCTCGAGCCGCGGGTCCGGGTCCGTGCCAGCCTCTGCGAAGTCCAGGGCCGCCTTGACACGCCCCTTGATCTCTTTCTGCATGGTCTTCCAGCCGTCCTCGGTGATGCAGCCGCGCTCGTTCATGAGGTGGGCGAGCAGGTTTGCGATCGAGTCCTTGCCCTTGAACTCCTCGACCTCGTCCTTGGTGCGGTACTTCTGGGGGTCGGACATCGAGTGGCCCTGGTAGCGGTAGGTTTTGAGGTCGATGAAGGCGGGTCGCTGCAGGTCGCGGCACTCGTCGACGATGGGCAGCAACTGGTTGTAGATGTTGCGGACATCGAGGCCGTCGATCTCGGCGTTGGTGATGCCGTAGCCCTTGGCCCGGTCAACGAGGTTGTCCGGGTTGGCGGTGTGGCGGTGGATGGCGGTGCCCATGGAGTAGCCGTTGTTCTCGAGGATGTAGATGACGGGCCAGCCGTAGAGGGCGGCCATGTTCTGGGCCTCGTGGAAGGCGCCCTGGTCGAGGGCGCCGTCGCCGAGGTAGCACAGGCAGACCTGCTTGTCGCCCTCTTCGAGGACTTCCCACTTGTAGCGGGCGGCGAAGGCGAGGCCCGCGCCGAGGGGGGTTTGCGCGCTGACGATGCCGTGCCCGCCGAACATGTTGTTGGGGCGGTCGAACATGTGCATGGAGCCGCCCTTGCCCTTGGCGCAGCCCTCGAGTTTGCCGAACATCTCGGCCATGCAATGCTCGGGGCTCATGCCACGGGCCAGCGCGTGCCCGTGGTCGCGGTAGGCGGTGACGATGGGGTCCATTTTGTTGGTGCAGGCGAAGGTGCCGACAACGACGGCTTCTTGCCCGGTATAGATGTGACAGAACCCGCCGATTTTGGCCTGCTGGTAAGCCTGCATCGTGCGAGACTCGAACTCCCGGATGAGCTGCATGTCGTAGAGCCACTGGTTGAGTGTCTCGTCGGGCAGCTTGTCGGCGAGGCGGTTGGAATCCGCTTTCTTGCTGGTGGCGGCTGAGGCCTGAGACATATCGACTCCTCGGGGAGGGGGTGGCGGTGGAGGGGCGTCCGCACCGGTTGAGGGGGCTTACGGCGCGTAAAAACGTCCCCGTCATCCTAGGGGACTCGCGGGGACGGTGAGGGCGTTTGCGGGGCCAAAAGGGCCGAGAACCATGCTCAGGGATCGGAAACCGGGTCTGGCCCGTGGGAGGCTGGAATCAGTCGCCCTTGGCCTGGCGGGTGTTCTGCCCGGCCTGGCTCTGCAGCAGGACCAGGGCGGTCTGGGCCTGCAGGTCGATCCCCTCAGCGATCAGCGAGTCCGGGTTTGGGCGGTCATCGTTCTCGATGATGTCGCCGTTCTCGTCGAGCGGGAGGACGTCGGCCTCTCGGCGGAGCAGGAGCATGTCCTGCTGCTGGCTGGGGAGCATCTCGACGGCCAGGTCAGGCTCGATGCCCCACTCGACCGAGCCGGGGCGTCGGTGGATCATGCGGGGGGCGTCGATCTTGTAGTACTGGGTGGTGAGCTTCATCGCCGCGACGCCGCCCGAGAGGGCGAAGACGTTCTGGACGGAGCCCTTGCCAAAGGACCGCTGCCCGAGCACGAGGGCCTGGGTGTGGTTGCGTTTGGCACCGGCCTGGATGGCGCCGGCGACGATCTCGCTGGCCGAGGCCGAGCCCTCGTTGACGAGCACGACGACGGGGACGCCGGCCAGGCTCATGTTGGTCGGGAGCTTGCGTGCGTTCTGCTTCTCGGTCACCACGCCCGAGGAGGTCTCGGTGCGGACGATGAGGCCGTCCTCCACGAAGCGATTGGAGATGCTAACGGCCTGGTCGAGCAGCCCGCCCGGGTTGTACCGCAGATCGAGGATGAGGCCCTGGAGCCCGCTGGGGCTGTGGCGCATCAGGTCGATGGCGTAGTCGAAGTCCTCGGTGGTGTCCTCGGTGAAGCCGGTGAGCCAGACGTACCCGATGCCCGAGTCGGCGTCGATGAACCAGTCCCAGTCGCGGTCGCCGGGGCCGACCTTTCGCCACCCCTTGACCGAGGGCAGGTCCACCTTGGCGCGGTGGAGCTTGAACTCGACCTGGGTGACCGTGTCGTCGTCGAGCGTTCGCTCCATGCCGAGCACGACGGGGGTGCCGGCGGGGCCGGTGATGACCTCGATCGCCTGATCGAGGCTGAGCCCGACGGCGGAGATGCCGTCCACGGACTTGATGATGTCGCCGGTCCGGACGCCGGCCCGCTGTGCGGGGGTGCCCTCGAGGGGGGTGACGATCTCGATGTTCATGAGCTCGTCGAGCTGGATCTGGATGCCCACGCCGTAGAACTCGCCCTGGGTGCTGCGGCGGAAGCGTGAGAGCTCGTCGGGCCAGATGATGGCGGTGTAGGTGTCGGTCTGGTTGAGTGCGCCGTTGCCGAACTCGTGCAGCAGGGCTTCGTCCATGAGGCCGACGGTCCTGCCGCTCGATTTGAGCAGCGTGCTCACGACGTCGCGGAGGTCGCCGCCGTCCACCCGATCCGCGGCGTTGAGCGATGCGACGAGCCCGTTAAGCGAGCCGATGAAGGCGTTGCGGTCGTGGTCGTCTTGCAGGCCCACGAAGGCCTGCTGCAGGTCGGTGGTGGTGGCCATGACGCGGACCGCCTCGAGCCCGCCGATCAGCATCGTGCGCAGGTCAACGCCGGTGTCCTCGCCGTTGGATCGGCGTTCGACGTGGTTGGTCGCGGCCCGGAGCAGGGCGCGGCTGACCATCGAGGAGGTGACGCCCTTGAGCTTGGTGTGGAAGTCGTCGCCGTAGGCGTTGTACGCGGGCAGGGCTGAGAGCTCTTCAGCGAGTCGCCGCTTGTTGCGGAGCTCCCAGAGGCGTTCGGGGACGTACATGCGGATCATCTCGAGCCGCTGGGAGAGTCGGTCCAGGTCGGTCTGGAACTCGCCCGAGACGTCCTTGATCGCGTCGAGTCTGTAGAAAAGCTCGCTGGCCATCATCCAGTCGTCGTTGGCCTCCGCGGCCTTTGCCGCGGGGATGCCCGCCGCCAGCAGGTCGCGGACACTCTGCATCGCGAAGAAGGCGGTGTCGTTGTGCATGAGCATCTGCAGCTCGACCGCCGCGGTCAGCCCGTCGCTCAGCGCGATCAGCGAGTGACCCTCGGTGAAGGTGGCCAGGTGCTCAGCGATCTTGCCCTGGACCTCGGCGAGCTGCTCGGCTCGGTCGGACTCGCGCTTGGCCAGGTTGCCCTGGAACAGCTCGATCGAGGAGAGCAGCGCGGGGTTCACCGCGCTGCTGGTCCCGAGGCTCGACAGCCGATCACGCAGCTGGTCCTCGGAGCCGGCCCGGGCGGCCGACCAGACCTGGGCCACGGCCGGATCCGTCCCGGCGACCCGGGTCGAGTCGTCACGGGTGGTCGGCTGAGAAACGCCCCACCCCGCCCCCGCTGCGAGCATGATGGAGAGGGCCCCTGCCCCGAGAAGTTCCGCGATCCGTCGCCGTGCTGACATGCTTGCTCCAATACTCGCTCGTCTAGTTCAACTGACCCCGTGATCCGCACCGTCGATCGGCCCCGGGGCCGTCTCGGGTGAGCCTACCACAGAACGGGGGGGGACCCGCTCCATATCGGCCCCCGGCGATCTCGCCGAGGACATACCACCCGCCCAGCCGGGAATGTTCCCGTTGGGTATACGTCCCAGAACGAGAAAAGTTTACCGGCGATCTTGGCGACGGTCGCGGGCGAGCAGCATCGGCACCCCGACCACAAGCCCCAGCAGCACCAGAACACCGATCAGAGCCAGCACGATCGGGTCACGGGCCCCCGGGTCGTCGCCGCCGGCGAGCGAGCCGGCCATGAGCCCGCAGACGGGGCCCAGGGTGTACCCGATGCCGATGATGGCCTCGTGGCTTCCGCCCGCGTCCACGCCGCCGTGCCCGACCTCCATGACGTAGTAGAGGGCCCCGACGTAGATCCCGGCCATGCCCAGCCCGAAGGCGAAGAGCCCGAGGATCAGCGTGGGCAGGCCCCACGCGCCAAAGTTGGCGCAGAGCACCGTCGCGGTGAAGCCCGCGACCATGAGCACCGCCGAGCCGATCGGGACCGACCAGCGGCCGTGCCACCCGTGCCACCGCTCGAGCGTGACGAAGGTGACGACGCGGGCCGCCATCCAGACACTCGCCAGCGCCGGCTTCCACGCGATCTCGATCCGCAGCCGCTCGAGAATGCCCGGCAGCAGCGGCGAGAGCGTGCTCGAGAGCACGTAGCTCAGCGGGAGCAGCACCCGCAGCACCGCCAGCAGAACCCGGTAGGTCGCGGGGTGCGGCTCGTCGGGCCAGGCGTCCGGGTCGCTGCGGGCCGGCTCGGGGGCGAAGCGGAGCACCACCCCGGCCGCGAGCACGTGCACGAGCCCAACGACGAGCAGGACGCCGTGCGGGTTCTTCTCGATGAGCAGCGTCATGATCCACATCGAGGCGACCACGGCGATTGACCAGACGATGTTGAACGCCCCGATCGCGCGGATCAGACCCTTGCCTCGCCGCCCGCCCGAGAGGTAGCTCTCGACGATCGGCCACAGGGCCCCGGTGGTGGGGGCAAAGATCAGCACAGACACCCACAGGCTCCACGGGCCGCTCGTCGAGGGCTGTGAGTTGGCCACGGCGGGCAGCGCCGCCGCCGCCGCGATCAGCAGCAGCACGAAGATCAGCACGGTGCGGGTGCTGAGCCACGCGAACCGTCGCGCGGCGCGTCGGAGAGCGGGTCCGACGGTGAGGGCACCGGTGACGTAGGCCCCGCCGAGGACGGCACCCAGAGTGAGGTTCAGCCGGTCGCCGTACCCGTACGCGGACTCGGCGAGAAAAAACACGCCGTTGGTGATCGCCCCGGTGCCGATGCTGCCCAGCGCGGTGACCGCGAGCACGGCGGTGAGCGGGGTGGCGTGGGGGGTGTTGGGCGTGAGGTTTGAATCGAGGTTTGCCATGGGTGAGGCGCGATCGTAGACTGTGGGGCGGCTCAGGCCGTGGACTCAAGAGCACCCGTAGCTCAACTGGATAGAGTGTCGGCCTCCGAAGCCGAAGGTTGTGCGTTCGAACCGCACCGGGTGTATTTTTTTCCAAAGGCCCGGGGCGAACCCGGGCCTTTTTCGTGAGTAGATGGCATAGTACCCAAGGACGCTCTCCTCCCCACTCGCCACTCCCTCAGAGATATCGGAGCCCAGATGAACACGCCACGGACCCTGCTGCTCGCCTGCTCTGCCGCCCTGGCCCTGGCCCCGCTGACCGCGATTGCCCAGGACGCGGCGTCCCAGACCCCAAGCCAGACCCCAAGCCAGCCGCCGGCCCAGCCGCCCGCTCAGCCCGCGGCCCAGCCGGCCGCGGCCGAGGCCCCCTCGGCGGAGTCGATCTTCGAGGCCTACATCGAGGCGATCGGGGGAGCCGAGGCTGTCCGGGCTCAGACCCACCGCAAGCTGAGCGGGACCTACCGCGGCGTGCCCTTCGCCAACGGGGCCCGAATCACGCTCTGGCAGGAGGCCCCCGACAAGGCCCACCTCCGCCTGGCCGAGCCGCTCGGGGCCAGCTACAGCATCTACTTCAACGGCGAGACGGCGTGGGAGAAGGACACGGACGGCGTGGCACGCGAGCTGGCCGGGAGCGACCGGATCGAGATGATGGAGACCGCGGACTTCTTCGGCGAGACCAACTACGCCGAGCGGTACGAGGAGATCCGCGTCTCGGGCGAGGGCGTCGTCGATGGCGACGACGCCTGGGCGATCTACGCCCGCTCGAAGAACGGGCGCGAGCGGACGCTGATGTTCTCCAAAGCGACGCACCTGTTCATCGCCGAGCAGAGCACGATCGGCGACGAGAACCCGATCCGGGTGCAGGTGGTGCTCGATCAGTACGAGGACGTGGGCGGGTTGCTGTTCCCGATGCGGCAGCGGCAGCAGATCACCGGGACCGAACGAAAGGTCGAGATCGTCTACCGCGATGTCTCGGCCGAGCCGTTTGACCACAACTTCGACCCGCCGGCGGACGTGATCCCCGCGCCGGCGCAGCCCGACGACGACGCCCCGGCCGGGGGCTGAGCCAGGGCCGCACGGTTCGGGCGTTCAGGGGCAGTTGATGCCGAACCTCTTGCAGATGGCGTGCTCGTGGGGCGGGTTGGCCCGCGCCGGGCAGGCGCGTCGCCCGTGAAAGATGAACTGGTGACTGAGCTGGCACCACCGGCCGCGTGGGAAGAGGGCCATCAGCCTTCGCTCGACTTTTTCGGGCGAGGCCTTGGGCTCGTCCGTCAGCCCGAAGCGCCACGAGAGCCGCTGGATGTGCGTGTCCACGACGAAGCCGTTGTTGAGGCCAAAGGCGTTGCCGAGCACGACGTTGGCGGTCTTGCGGGCCACGCCGCGCAGCGTGAGCAGTTCGGCCATGGTGCCGGGCACCTCGCTGCCAAAGTCCTCGATGACTGAGGTCATCGAGGCGTGCACCGATTTGGACTTGTTGCGGAAGAGCCCGATGGTCTTGATGTACGGCTCGATCTGCTCGGGGGTCGAGGCCGCGTAATCCGCGGGGGTGGGGAAGGCCGCAAACAGCGTGGGCGTTGCTTTGTTCACGCCGACATCGGTGGCCTGGGCGCTCAGGATCGTCGCGATGAGCAGCTCGTGGGCGTTGGTGTATTCCAGCTCGCAGTGGGCGTCGGGGTAGGCCTGGGCCAGCGCGTCGGCGAGCCGCCTGGCGCGGGCCTTGTCCTTGGCACTGGCTGGCTCGATCCGCAGCGGGATGTCCGTCAGGCCTCGCGGGTTGTTCACGCCGGCGTGTGGTCGGGGCATCGGGAGTGTCCTTACTCGTCAGTTGAATCCGCGACGGGCTCGGCCTTGGTGTGCAACCTCTTGCGCCGGCTCGGGGTGTGGGGCACCTGCACCGCCCACAAGCCGGAGACGAGGCACACGCCGACCGAGACGGCCAGGATGCCCAGCGAGCGGCTCGCCTTGGGGTGGTCGTCGCTGAACGCGAGCCGCGCGGTCTCGGCGGCCGCGTTGTCGCCCGCGGCGGCGGCGGCCCAGTAGTTGTGCAGGCTGGTGTCCATCCGTGGGCCCAGGATCATGAGGTGGTAGCTGAGCGTGGTGATCGCGAAGGCGAGCGAGACGACCCGCACGCCGTGCCCCCAACGCCGGTTGGTGATGGCCCCGCGAACGAGCAGCAAGGCCATCGTCGCCAGGGCCAGCGTTGCCGAGGCGAACTGGGCCGCGTCCGAGATCAGGAAGACCCGGGCCGCGATCCGGCCCGCGGCCAGGTTCGAGTGGTCGCCCGTGAAGCTCGGGTAGGCCCCGAGGGTGGGGTCCAGCGTGCGCATGAGGGGGAAGATCACCGCCGCGACCACGCCGGACATGACGACCGCGCCGAGCCAGACGCACAGCGAGGCCAGGTGAAGGGTCTCGGCGATCCGGGTCAGACGGTGGGGGGTGGGCGGTGTGGGGATTGGATCGAGCATTGAGAGATGCTAGCCGCCCGGGGCGGGTGCCTGAACTAAACTCCGGCGTGCTTGAACCCCCCCAACTCGCGGTTTCGTTGGCTGGGCTGTCGCGCCGCGAGGGTGTGCCCTGGGCCGGCTCGCCCAAGGCGACGCTCGCGTGGCTCGCCGAGACGGCGCACGCGGCGGGGGTTCGCAGCGCGGTGCTCGACGCGACGCGGCCCGGGTTTCGCCCGCGTGAGCTGGATACCGGGGGGCGGCGGGACCTGGCCGGGGCGTTGCGGCGGGGTGAGCTGGGCTTCGCGGGCGTGGACGTGTTCTTGCCCCCGCTGGACTTTGTGGACCCCAAGACGCTCGACCGTGCGGTGGGCGCGGTGCTGGGTGCGATCGGGCTCGCGGCGGATCTGGCTGGGCTGGGGGGGGGCGGGCCGGGCGGTGGGGGGCGGGTGGTCTCGCTCGTGCTGCCCGAGGACCTCGACGACGACGTGCGGGGCACGATCCACGACGAGGCGACGCGGCAGGGGGTGCGGATCGCGGACCACGCGTGGCCGATCACGCCGGGCGACCCGCAGGGGGTGATGCTCGCGGGGCTTGATCCGGTGCGGGTGCTCGAGGCGGGCGAGAGCCCGGCCAAGGCGGCGGCTCGGTTCGGGGGTGCGGTTGCCGCGGCTCGGCTGGCCGACCGCGATGAGACCGGGCGGTGCGCTGTCGGGGCACCGGGTGCTCGGCTCGAGGTGCTGGCCTACGCGGCGGCGCTGGCGACGGTGGGGATGCGGAGCGTCACGATCGATCTGCGTGGGCTGCACGAGCCGGCCGAGGCGATCGGAGCGGCCGCGACCGCGTGGGCCGACGTGTTCCGGCTGCCCGGGTGAGTCTGGGCCCCGCTCGGATTACACCGAATCGGGGCACGACAGGGCAAACTCGAACGGCTCGGCGTCGGCCCGCATGTACAGCGGGTGCTTGGGCTGCCCGGCCTTGGTGATCTCGAGGCACGCGGGCGTGATCAACGGCTTGAGCAACGCGCACACCTGCGCGTCTCGGTCGTTTCGCGAGCCGTGGTTTCCCCAGCCGACCATGAAGAGCTCGCACCGGCGGGCGGCCTTGCGGATCGCGGCGTCGTTGCCCGGGCCGACCGGGTCAGTGACCTTGCCGAGCCCCTTGGGATCGGTCGAGCGGAGCGCGAAGATGTTCACGACCTCCATCGAGCTGAACCCCCATCGCTTGGCGTAGCCGAGGCAGCGGGTGAGGGTCGGGTCGAGCTTGAACTCGTCGGCGGTCGAGGGGTTGAGCAGGCAGAAGCAGACGCGCCGCCCGCCGGGCTCCCACCGGCGGTGCAGCGTGTAGCGATAGCGCCGGGTCTCGTCGAAGGTCGCGCGGCCTCTCATGCGGAGTCCGCCTACACGGGGTTTGCGGTGTGCGGGTTTCACTCGAGACCGGCCATGATCTCGTCGGAGATGTCCGCGTTGGTGAAGACCTTCTGCACGTCGTCGCTGTCCTCGAGCGCGTCGAGAAGGTTCATCAGCTTCTGGGCCTTGTCGGCGTCCATCTCGACCCGCTGCTCGCTGATCTTGGTGATCTGGGCCTCGGCGATCTCGATCCCCGCGGCCTCGATCGCCTCGCGGACCGTGATGAACCGCGTCGGGTCGGTCAGGACGGTCCAGGCCCCGCCGTCGCCCTCGGGGGCCTCGACGTCCTCGGCACCCGCGTTGATCGCGGCTTCCATCACCGTGTCCTCGTCGGCCTTGTCACCCTCGATCACGATCTGACCCTTGGTCTGGAACATGAACGCGACGGAGCCGGTGTTGCCCATCGAGCCGCCGGTTTTTTTGAACGCGTTGCGGACATCGGTGACCGAGCGGTTCTTGTTGTCGGTGAGGGCATCGACGATGACGGCGACGCCGCCGGGGCCGTAGCCCTCGTAGGTGATGGGGGCGAAGTCCTCGCCGCCGGCCGACCCGGCGCCCTTCTCGATGGCGCGCTTGATCGTGTCCTTGGGCATGTTGGCGTACTTGGCCTCGTCGATCGCGTAGCGCAGCCCGAGGTTGGTGTCCGGGTCCATGCCGCCGGTGCGGGCCGCGGCCATGATCGCCTTGGAGCACTTGGACCAGACCTTGCCCTTTTTCTTGTCCTGGCGGTCCTTGCGGTGACGGATGTTCGCCCACTTGCTGTGTCCGGCCATGCTTTGCTCTCCGCTCGCGGGGTTTCGCGAGGTGCTGTCGTCTGAGGTTCTTGTGAGTCTAGGGGGGAGGCGTCATCGCCCGATCAGGGGTCGGGCTCGGCGGGGGTTTCGCTCGCCAGCGGAGCGATCGGGGGATCCCCGGTGTTCTCGCGGCTGGCCTCGAGCCGGTCTCGCGCGGCCTTGATCTCTCGGGTGACCTGGGCGGGGAGCTGCGCGTTGGCCCGCGGCTGGACCTGCTCTCTTGAGACAAGCATCAGGGCCTGGGCCCAGGCGCCTCGGGCCTCCTCGGCCCGCCCGACCCGCCAGAGCGCGTCGCCCAGGTGCAAGAAGATCGTGGCGTTGGCGGCGCCGTCGGTCTGCTCGCTGGCCCGGGTGAGCAGGGTGATCGCGCCCTCGGTCTCGCCGTCGTCCTCGATGAGGCCCAGCTTGTATCGGAGCCACCCGAGCGAGTCGATAACACTGCCGCTCTCGGGCAGTGCCTCGACAGCGGTCATGAGCAGCCGCTCGGCGCGGGGCAGGTCTCGGCCGCTCTCGGCGAGCGAGTATCCCAGGTCGTTGGCGGCCCACGGGTGCGTCGCGTCGTACTCGATCGCCAGCTCGAGCAGGTCGCCCGACTGCGGCTCACGCCCGGTCGCGCCGGCGAACAGGTAGGCCAGCTCGGCGCGGAACCGCTCGGGCTTCGCTGTTGCAAAGACCGAGCCGCCGGGTAGGGGGAAGAGGGTCGCCAGGCTCTCCGCGATCGGCCGCGTCAGGCCCTCGTCGTCGATCCGGGAGATCATGGCCCGCACCACATCGACCGAGCCGCTCGCGGCGGCGGCCTGGATCAGTGTGGTCAGCACCTCGGGGCTCAGCGGCTCGCCCAGCTCGACAACCCCTTCGGTGATGACCGCGACGGCATCATCGGCCCGCTGGGCTCGGCTCAGCGTCTGGGCGCTCAGGATCCACACCGAGTGACCCAGCTGCGGGTACTGCCCGATCGCGTCGCGGCACGCCGCGAGCACGCGGTCGAGCGGGGCGACCGGGGCCATGAGCCGCAGGCGCCGCTCGTGCTGGGACGGGCCGAGCTTGATGCCGCGCGAGAGAGCCAGATCGGCGAGGGTGAGCGCAGCGGCGATCACGTCGGCGTCGCCCTGGGCCGCCGCGGTCGAGTTGGCGACCCGGTCGAACAGGCTCGCGACCGCGGTCCGCTGTGGCGGGGTGAGTTGCGCGGGCTGCGGGATGGAGCCGACCACGAGCGGGGCGACCCGGGCCAGGGCGGCCACGTCGCTCACGGTGAGCAGTTCAGCCAGTTCCAGCGACTCGTCGATGCCAAGGGTGGGGTGGTCGAGCCGTGCCCGGGCGTGCGCGTTGGCCGCGTCGTTCTGGCCCAGCGCCGCCCGCATGAGCTGCTCGATCACGCGGGCGGTGTCCGGCGATTCGAGACGGGACTCGGAGGTCCGCCCGAGCACCGCGAGCGCCTCGTCGTTTTCTCCGGCGGCGACCAGCAGCCCACCCAGCGCGTTGGCGATGTCCAGCGAGGCGGGGTAGCGGGCGTGGAATTCGCCGAGGCGATCGATGGGGGCGGCGAGCGTCTCGGGCGTGGCGTTGTTCTCGATCTGGGCCCGCCAGACGGCGGTGAGCAGCGGGACGATCTCTTCGACCGGGGCGCCGTCGTCGAGCATCTCGTTCAGCGAACGCTCGGCCTGGGGCAGCATCCGAGACTGCACCATGTTCTGCGTCATCAGCTGACGGAGCAGACGCCCCGAGGGCAGCGCGGCGCGGAGCCGACGCAGCACCGGGCCGAGCTTCGCCTCGTCCTGCGGGCCCAGGGTCAGGACCTCGAGCAGCTGCTGGTGGGGCCCCTCGTCGGTCGGGTCAAGGGCGACCGCACGCTCGAGCGCCTCGGCGGCCTCGTCGAGCCGGCCCAGGGTACGGGCGACGCTCGCGTGCACGAGCTGGGCGTTCTTGTCGCTCGGAAAATCGCTGACCGCCCGGATCGCGGCGTCGTAGCGCTGCCCGGCTGCGAGAAACTCACCCAGCAGCGCCGGCGGGCAGGCCTCTGCGTCGGAGAGCCCGGCCAGGGCGTTCTCATACGCCGGCCAGTCGCCGCGGGCACCGGCGGCCATTCCCTCGGCGGCGCTGACGTGGCACTCGATGAGAGATGCCGGGTTGTTGAGCGAGCCGGCGACCAGGTCGGGCCGCGACACCGCGAGCGCGAGCCGGGCGGTCAGCAGCCGGGCCGCGAGCGAGTCGCGGCCGCTGAGCATCTCGAACACGCCGGCGGTGTCGGCCGGGCTCAGAAACAGCGCCGACGCGATGGGCTCGGCTTGCCCGGGGACAGCGGACACGATCTTCAGACTCTCGCTGACAATCGAGCGGGCGTTGGGCTCGGCTTTGATCCAGCGACGGATCACATCGCTCGACGCCCACGGCTTGGCGCTGGCGGCCCGCATCGTGCGGAGCGTCTCGCGGTCGGTCTGGCAGGCGGCGCGGGCGAGCACCAGCCCGCTTCTGATGCTCGGCGGAGACTGCTCGGCCTGCGTGGCGAGCGAGTCGATCGCGTCGAGGAGGAGCGAGTCGAGCTTGGTCTGATCGCGCAGGACTCGGAGCAGGCGGGCCTGTCGATCGGTGACGGGTCGCGTCAGCGGGCTCAGGCTGTCGAGCACCGTCAGTGCGGCGGCGGCCGGGTGGCCCGCGGCGGCGTGGGCCGCGACAAGCCGTGTGAGCAGGTCGTCGGGGTTGAACGAGCCCGAGTCGTCGGCCATCGCGTAGAGCTCGGCGGCCCGGGTCACCTCGCCGACGTTCCAGAACGCGCGGGCGGCGCGGTCCAGCAGCGCCTTGCGGTTGCGGACCCAGGCGCCAAAGTCGGGCAGGAAGTTCGTGGTCGCGTTGAGCCGCGCGGGCGAGCGGAGCGACTCGGCCAGCGCCTCACCGCCGGCGAGGATGGAGCCGGATTCGATCAGCCCGACGCCGAGCTGGGCCGTGATCAGTGGCTTGAGGGCCGGGTCTGAGCCGGGCTTGATCGCGTCCCACGCCGCGGCGAGCAGCGGCAGCGCCAGCTCGGTCTCGCCGCGGTCGAGCCGAAGCCGGGCCAGCGTGTACAGCGTGTCGGGGGTGCGGTCGCCGAGCAGTACGGCCTGGTTGAGCACGGCGGTCGCGGTCTGGATGCGGCCCGCTCGGATGCGGGCGCTGCCGAGCTCGGCCATGATCGCGGGGGAGTCTTGGTCCAACGCCGCGGCCTCTTCGAGCAGCGTGATCGCGCCCTGCAGGTCGTCGTTGGCCAGGCGAGAACGGGCCTCGACGTACTTGCGTGTGGCGTTGATCACCGCCTCGTGGTCGGCCCCCGCCCCGAGCTCGATCGGCTCTGGGAGCGCCGCGACGAGCCGCGCACGCACCGTGGAAAGCGGCTCGTGGGCGGCCGTGTTCTCGGGCGAGATCAGGTCGTCCGGCGGCGCAACGCCGAGCCCCAGGTCGAACGGCTCACCGGGATCGGATCGCTCGTCGGCGGCGAGCTGCGCCAGCTTCTGAAACGAGTCGGCCGGGTCGATGGTGGTGGGCTGCGCGGTGCAGAGCGAGGTGGTAAGCGAGCCGGAAAGCGCCGCGGCGGCGGGTGGGGTGAGCCCAACGATCAGCGGCAGCCCCGCCAGAGCCGCGAGCAGGGCCGGGGATCGCCGCGATTGCTGGTTGAGCCGGGTCATGCGCCTCATCGCCCCTTCGCGGCTGGGGCCTTGGGCTCGGTGGCTGCCTTGGTCGGGCGGTGGCCTGTCTTCCTGGTCGGCCCGCCCGCCTCGGCCCACGCCTCGAGCCGGAGGAACGTGCCCCACGAGTCGGTGGCGCGGATCGCCCGCTCGAGCGAGCCGGCGGCGTCGGCCGGGGGGGTGCCCATGTCCAACGCCTCGGCGGCGACGAGTGAATCGACCAGCCTGCTGTCCACCGGCACGCAATGGATCGAGAACACGCCCAGCGCGACCCGGTGAGCCACGAACGGCGTGACGCCCACGAGGCTCTCGAGGTACGTGCGGGCCTCGCGCTTGGGCAGCTCGTACAGCCGGGCCAGCGAGATCTCGCTCTCGTTCTTGAACACGTGGCACAGCACCGCGCGGATCCGCTCGGCCCGGGCCATCACCCCGGGGTATCGCGGGCCGAGCAGCCCGGCGATCTCGTCGGGGTACGCGATCCGCAGCTCGTTGAGATCGACGACCGCGGCGCGGATGCGGCCCGCCGCGTTGATCGCCTGCGTCGAGGTCGCGTCGTAGCGGAGCAGCGCGTACAGCAACGCGCGGACCGTGACGTCGCCCAGATCCTCAGGGACACCGGCAGCCGGGTCCGCCGGCACCGGCTCACCCTCGAGCTCCGCGATCAACTGCTCCAAGACCAGGTGCTGCTCTTCGTTCACGGTGCCTCCCGATCGGGCTGAGCCTCGGGGGCGGCGGGGGCGGCGGGGCCGGTGGGAGCGGTGGGGTGCTGGGCGAGCGACTCTTCTGGCTCGGCGGTGCCTAGCTCGGTAGTGACGGGCTCCGCGGTGGGGGTTTCAGGCGTGGGGGGCTCGGCGGTGGTGGGTTCGGCATCGAACGAGATGCCCCGCTTCTCGGCCTCGGTCCGCGCCTTGGCCAGCAACGCCATCACGTTGGCCTGGGCCTTCATGCCCTCGTCGAGCATGATCGTCAGCTGCGGCATGTCCTTGATCCGCACCCGCCGCATCGCCTCGCGGCGGATCATGGGCGTCGCGGCTTGGAGCCCGTGCATGGTGAGCGCCTCGTGCTCCTCGGGGAAGATCGTGACCTTCACCCTCGCCTGCTTGAAGTCCTCGCTGAGCACCACCTCGGTCACCGTCACCAGCCCGCGGATGCGGGGGTCCTTGAACCCACGGACGAAAACCTCGTTGATCGCTCGCATCAGGTTGGACGCGAGTGTCGCGGTCCTGCGTTTCATGCCCTCGCTCCCTCGGCCAGCCTGGCCATCGCCTCGATCTCGTCGGCAAACGCCTGTGTCTGTGCGCCCGAGGGCACCGTGCCGTCCCCGGCGTCCTCGATCTGTGAGCCCCGCAGGATGTCGCGGCGGGTCTGGCCCAGCTCCGCGTCCGTCAACGCCCGCAGCTTCTCGGTGATCCGGTCGAGCACCTGCCCGGCGCGGGCCCCGTCGGCGGCGACCACCGCGATCCCCAGCACCGCGCGGGTGTGCGAGTCGAGCGCATCCACCTCCGCCACGCTGACCTGGTGCTCACGGTGCAGCCGGTCCTTGACGGACCGGACCACGCGGCGCTTGTCCTTGAGCGACTCGGCCCAGGGCACGTGCAGATCGAACTGGAGCACACCAACGACCACGTTGCGGATACCTCAGAGGCGGCGGGGGGCCGGGGGGAGCGGGGGGACAGCTGGACGGGTGGGGGGGTCAGAGTTTGCGGGCGACCTCGATCTGCTTAAAGCACTCGATGACGTCGCCTTCCTTGATATCGTCGTAGCCGACGATCTTCATGCCGCACTCCATGCCCGAGCGGACCTCTGCCGCGTCGTCCTTGAACCGCTTGAGCTGCTCGAGGGTCCGGTTGTCCTCGACGATGACCTCGTTGCGGGTCACGCGGACCTTCGCGTTTCGTTGCACCACGCCGTCGGTGATGTAGCAGCCGGCGATGGCCCCGACCTTGGACACCTTGAAGACCTTGCGGACCTCGGCGTGCCCCAGGACCTCCTGACGCAGCTCGGGGGCGAGCAGCCCCTCGGCGGCCTTGCGGATGTCCTCGACGATGTCGTAGATCACCTGGTACCCGCGGATCTCGACGCCCTTGGTCTCGGCCAGCTTGCGGCCCTTGGCGTTGGCGATGACGTTGAACCCGATGACGACCGCCTGCGAGGCGTTGGCCAGCTGGATGTCCGAGTCGGTGACGCCGCCGACGGCGGAGTGGATCACGCGGACCTTGACCTCGTCGTTGTCCGCCGCGACCTTCTCGATCTCGTTCTTCAGGACGTCCACCGAGCCCTGCACGTCGGCCTTGAGCACGACGCGGATCTCCTTCATGTCGCGGTCTGAGAGCTCGGAGAACATCCGGTCGAGCGTCATCTTCGGCTGAGCCAGCTGCTCCTCACGCTCGCGGTCACGCCGCTGCTGGGCGGCCTGCTCGGCCTTCTTGAGGCTCTCGGCGCAGAAGAACTTGTCGCCCGCGTCGGGCAGGTCGTTGATGCCCGAGATCTGCACCGGCATCGGCGGGTAGGCGACCTTGAGCTTCTGGCCGCGGTCGTCGGTGATATCGCGGACCTTGCCGAACGCACGGCCCATGACGATGAAGTCGCCCACGCTCAGCTTGCCGTCCTGGATGAGGATGTTGGCCACGTTGCCGCGGCCGCCCTCGGGCTTGGACTCGATCACGGTGCCACGGGCGGGCCCGTCAAAGTCGGCGGTGAGCTCGAGGATCTGTGCTTGCAGGTCGAGGATCTCGAGGATGTCGCTGATGCCCTCGCCCTTGAGGGCGCTGGTCCTAACGACCTCGGTGTCGCCGCCCCACTCGGTCGGGTTGAGCCCCTTCTCGGCGAGCTGCCCGAGGATCCGCTGGATGTTGCCGTCGGTGGCCTCGGGCTTATCGATCTTGTTGAGCGCGACGATGATCGGCACGCCGGCGGCCTTGGCGTGGCTGATCGACTCGGCGGTCTGCGGCATCACGCCGTCGTCCGCCGCCACCACGAGCACCACGATGTCGGTGACGTTGGCGCCGCGGGCCCGCATCTCGGTGAAGGCCTCATGGCCCGGGGTGTCGATGAAGACGACGTGCTTCTCTTCGTCGCTCATGGTCACCGGCACGCGGAACGCGCTGGTGGCCTGGGTGATGCCGCCGGCCTCGCCCGACGCGACGTTGGCCTTGCGGATCTTGTCGAGCAGCGAGGTCTTGCCGTGGTCCACGTGCCCGAGGATCGTGACGATCGGGCCGCGGGGCCTCTCGTCGGTTCGCTCGCGGTCCTCGAACTCCTCGGCGACCCGCCGCTCGGCGTCCTTGGCCGCGGTGACCTCGAGCTCGATGTCCCAGTCGATCATAATCTCCTGGGCCTTTTCGGCGTCGATGCCCGAGTTGATCGTTGCCATCACGCCCTGCATAAACAGCTTCTTGACGATGTCGGCGCCCTTGACGCCCGTCGCCGCGGAGAGGTCCTTGATGTTGAACGGCTCGGTGATCGCCACCTTGCCGCCGATCTTGGCCGGGGTTAGGCTCTGCGACTGCTGCGAGTGCTTGATCTGCTGACGCCGGGCCTTGAGGTACCCGCCGGATCGCTGCAGTCGGGCCTCGCGCTCGGCCAGGTCGGCCGCGGTCCAGCCGCCCGCCGGGTCGGCTCCACCAGCTCCGTGTCGACGTGCGGGCACGCCGGTTCCGGCGCGCCGTCGGTCGTTGCGGCCGCCGCCCGGTCCGCCGGGTCCGCGGCTGAAGTCGCCGCCGGGACCGCCAGGGCCACCGGGTCCGCCCGGGCCACCGGTTCGCGGGGCGCGGGGGCGCGGGGCCTCGACGGGGTCCGCCGCCTCGACGCGGATGACCTTGGGGCCGCCGAGCTTGACCTTCTTCTTCTCGATCTCCTCGATCCGTCGGCCCGCCGGGGCGATGACCTTGGGCCGCGTGGGCACGTTCATGGGCGCCGGGGCGCTGATCGTTGCGCGCGGAGCGGGCTTGGTCGGCTTGGCCGATTCACCCGGCTCGGCGGCAACGGGCTCAGCCGATTCGGGCGCCGCCGCGTCGTCACGTGAGGTATCGCGTTCGGGCGTCTCGTCCAGCGTGGGCGGGGTGCTGCTGAGGCCCGCGGGGGCCCGCATCGGGGCTCTGAGCACGGGGCGCGTGTCACCGGGCTTGTCGCTGGGCTTGTCGCCGGGCGCCGGGGCCGCGGTGCTCTTGCGTGCGGCGGTGGTGGGGGGCTCGGCGACGGCGGTGCCCGTGTCGCTACCCCCGGCATCGGCGTCGCTCTCGCTAGCCTTGGCGGCCTTGGCCTTGCGGGGCTTGGTCTCACGCACCTTCTCGATGTCCACCTTCTCGGAGGTCTCCACCGCGGTGTGCGAGTTGTCCACCTCGCCGGCGGCGACGGCGAACCACTCCCGGATCGTCGCCTCCAGACCGGCCGACACCGTGGACATGTGGTTCTTGATCACCTCGACGGGGATCCCCTCGGCGTGGCACTTCTCGACCACCGCCTTGGACTTGATTCCCAGGTCTTTCGCGATTTCAAAGACACGCTTAGCCAAGCTTCGCTCCGATTCGTTGGTCGATACCGTCTGTCAGGTCTGTTACCAAAGTCACTCGCCGCGAGCCCCGTGGCCCCGGCGTTTTAAGCTCTATCAGTTCCCGCCCAGGATGTCAGCCGCCCGGGCCTCGTCTTCCTTGGACGGCTCGGCGTCCTTGGTCTCGGGCTCGGCGTCGCCCGAAGACGGCCTGGATTCGGCGGCCCCGATCCCCAGGATCGCCGCGGCGGCCATGTCCGGATCGGCGGGAAGGTCC
Source organism: Phycisphaerales bacterium (assembly GCA_047620485.1). Classification (GTDB taxonomy): domain Bacteria; phylum Planctomycetota; class Phycisphaerae; order Phycisphaerales; family UBA1924; genus JBLHKT01. The sequence goes on from JBLHKT010000002.1 coordinate 252,364, forward strand.
TCGCCCGAGAGCACCGCCCGTGCGGCCTGCTCCTCCTGAGCCCGCCGGGCGGCGGACTCTTCCTTGTCCTTCTGCTGCTGGATCGCGACTTCCTTGGACCGGGCCGAGCAGAGCTCGACCGCCCGGTTGGCCGCCTCTTCGGTCAGCTCGAGCTCTTCCATCAGCACCTCGATGCCGACCTCCTCGATGTCGAACACGCTCACCATGCCCAGCGCCGCGAGCTTGTCCACCATCACGTCGGTGACCCCCTCGATCTGCCCAAGCGTCTCGGACAGGATCTCAAGGCCCTTGTTGAACTCGGCCGGCGTCAGGATGTCGATGTCCCACCCCGTCAGCCGGGCCGCGAGCCGCACGTTCTGCCCACGCTTGCCGATCGCCAGGCTCAGCTGGTCCTCGCGGACCACCACGGTCGCCCGGCCCAGCTCGAAGCACAGGCTGATCTCAGCGACCTCAGCCGGCTTGAGCGCGTTGCCGATCAGGATCTGGCTCGACTCGTTCCACCGAACGATGTCGATCTTCTCGCCGTTGAGCTCGTCCACGATGTTCTTGATGCGGCTGCCCCGCACGCCGACGCACGCGCCGACCGCGTCAACCTTGGAGTCGATCGAGCTGACGGCGAGCTTGGTGCGATACCCGGCCTCGCGGGCCATCGCCTTGACCTCGATGATCCGCTCGTTGACCTCGGGCACCTCGACCTCGAAGAGCCGCTTGATCAGGTCCGGGTGGGCCCGGCTGAGATAGATCTTGACCTGGCTGCCCATGTCCTTGACGTCGAGGATCATGGCTCGGACGCGGTCGCCCGGCATGAACTGCTCGCCGGGGATCTGCTCGCTGCGGAGCATGACGGTCTCGACGCGGTCGAGCTGAACGATGAGGGCACCGTGGTCGTAGCGTTGGGCGGTGCCGGTGACGAGCTCGCCGATCCGCTTGCCGAACTCATCGATGGTCGCGTTGCGCTCGTCGTCGCGGAAGCGTTGGATCATGACCTGCTTGAAGGTCTGGGCGGCGATGCGTCCGAAGGCCTCGGGGGGCATCTCCAGGGGCTCGCCGTGGCGTTCGATCTGGATCTCGCCGGTCAGCTGATCCAGGACGCAGGTGAACTCCTCGGCGTCGAGGGTGTTGAAGTACTTGCGACAAGCCGAGACCATCGCCTGCTCGAGGTCGGTGATGAGCAGGCCCTTGTCAACGCCGCGGTCGCGGGCGATGGAATCGAGAATTCGGAGCATTTCCTGGCTGTTCACTACGCACTCCTGTGGAGGGTTGGCCGGTCCGGCCTTGGGTTGTCGGATTATCGAATTGTCCTGCCGGGCTGTCCCCGGACTCACTTTTTCCGGGGTCAGCCCCGGCCTCAAAACGCAAACGACCGCAAGTTGCCTCACAACCGCGGTCCGTCTCCATGCCTCCCGGCCCCAACGGGGCTCGGGCGATCGGGTTGGAAGGGGGTCTCAACGCATCGAGACCGCTCCCGTCAACTCGAGACACCACCTCACGGCAGCCCCGTTCGAGTTCACCCGTTCAATTCGCATGGCACGCGACCGGCTTGTGCATCGCAACACCTCGGACGCCCTCGCGTCCTTCCTTTCAAGCGAAACGATAGAGGCCCCCAGACCCACAGACAAGCACGCCGACCAGATTCCGACCCCGAGAAGGGCCTCAAAGTCCGCTTGCGCGGATCGGTGGGGAGCGTTGGGGGGGCGAGTGGGGAGGCCGAGTGGGGGGGGGGGCGGCGGGTCGCGTGAGCGGACCCCCTCAAACCGGTCAGGAGTTCTTGGCCAGCGGGCCTGAGATCTTCACCGCGCGGCTGCCGTTGATCTGACCGATGCTGCCCACGAACTTCCGCTCACCCTCGACGAGCACCACCGCGGGGGTGTCGGCGGGCTGCTCGGTCGCGATCACGTCGCCCACCTGCATCCGGGCCAGGTCGCTCAGGGTGATCGTGGTCTCGGCCAGCAGCGTCGTGACCTGCACGCCGGCTCGGCTGAGCGACTCACGCAGCTTGCGGTGGGCCTGCTCGGTCTGCTCGTTCTTCTGGACCGCGAACCAGCTCTGGGCGGCCAGCTCGTCCACCACCGGCTCGATCACGTTGTACGGGATGCACAGGTTCATCGTGCCCGCCCGGTTGCTCATCTTGAGCTCCAGCCCGACGACCACAACCACCTCGTTGGGTGGTACGATCTGCACGAGCTGCGGGTTGCTCTCGGTCGCGACGATCTCGAACTCCAGGGGCACGATGCTCTCCCAGGCCTCGCTCAGTGCCGAGAGCCCTCGCTTGGTCACGTTGGAGATCAGTCGCGTCTCGATCTGGGTCATCGGCCGCTGGGGGATGAACAGGTCCTGGCTGGTGCCGCCCAGAAGGCGGTCGATGATCGGGTAGATGATCAGCGGGCTGATCTCGAGGCACATCTGCCCGTCGAGGTTGTCGGCCTGGATGAGGTTGAACCCGGTCGGGTTGGGCAGCCCGTTGACGAACTCGCCGTAGGTCATCTGCTCGCACGAGGCCATCTTGACCTCGACGATCGTGCGCAGGAAGCCGGAGAGCGAGGCACCGAAGTTCCGTGCGAAGCCCTCGTGCAGCGTCTGCAGGGCCCGCATCTGGTCCTTGCTGACACGCTCGGGCCGCTTGAAGTCGTACGCCCGGATCTCGAGGTCCTCGACGTCGCGGCGGTTACGACTAAAGACCTTGGTCTCGCCGTACTGCTCCGTCTCCTCGCCGATCTCAGCCGCAGCGAGCAGCGCTTCAACTTCACTTTGATCAAGCACGTCCGCCATTGACCCGCAGCACTCCGATCACCAGTCTGCCCCGAACCACAGCGACCGCGCCGCCGGGACAGGCGTTCTCCTAGGACCGTATCGGACCAGACCCGCCCGCGGCTTGATTCAACACACCCCGAACGAGCAACAACGCGGCGGTTGAAACAATCTGACCCCATCCGGGGTTCGTCGGGAGTCACACGGCCCGCAACGCGGCGTGCCCACCGGACCGGAGATACCCTTTGAGACCTATGAGAATCACGATCAAACCACTCGCTCTTGTCGTTCTGGCCATCGCCGCGAGCCTCGCCGCCCCGGCCATGGCCCAGTCGCGTGCTCCGTTCGGGGGCTCCCAGGCCACCGCCGGCCGACCCGACGCGGGCACCCAGCCCTCCCTGACGATTTCGGCCCAAGCCTCCACGGCCAGCGTTGCCCCCGGCGACACCCTCGTGATCGCGGTCATCCTCGATCACAGGGAGGGCTGGCACACCAACCTCAACAAGCCCGTGGTACCACCGGAGATGGAGGGGTTCATCCCCGTCCCAACCACGATCGCGATCAACCTCCCCGAGGGCACCACGCTGACTCAGGGTCCCGTGCAGTGGCCCGAGTCCTACGCCGCTCAGGTCGATTTTCTCATGACCGGCGAGCCCATCAGCTACCTCGTCTACCACGGGCGGGCGATCGCGTACGTCCCGCTGCGGGTAAGCGATAGCGCCGAGCCCGGCACCGCGGTCGAGATCCCTGTCACCATCAGCTACCAGGCGTGCGACGACCGGGTGTGTTTGCCGCCGACGAGTGAGACTCTCAAGGTTGCAGTCGAGGTCGTGGCCCTGGGCTCGGCGACCCCGCCAGCGACCGACGGCGACTTCGCGGGGTTCATCCCCGCGGTCTTCGAGAACCCCGCCTTGTGGGGCACGCCCGATCAGGCGACAGCCGCAACGGCCGGCAGCGAGCCGGACGACGCGCAGGCCACCGCCTCAGAAGCCTCGGGCTCGCTGCTCGGGCTCAAGCTGGGCAATAGCCTGATCTTCCTGGCGATCGGCTCGTTCATCGGCGGCATGATCCTCAACCTCACGCCCTGCGTGCTGCCCGTGATCCCGATCAAGGTGCTCACCCTGACCCAGCACGCCGGCGAGCACCGAGGCAAGACCCTCACGCTGGGCATCGCGATGGCTGCGGGCGTCGTGGCGTTCTGGCTGGCGATGGGCATCCCCACCGCCCTACTCACCTCTTTCGCCGACCCCTCGCGCCTCTTTGGCTACTGGTTTGTCACGATCCCGATGGGCGTCGTCATCGTGCTGCTCGCGTTCGGGCTGATGGGGATGTTCACGCTGTCGCTGCCGCAGACCGCGTACCGATTCAATCCCAAGGCCGACAACGTCTCGGGCTCGTTCGGGTTTGGCGTGATGACCGGCGTGCTCGGGCTGCCCTGCTTCGGGCTCGCTGCGGGCGGGATCATCCCGATCGCCGCCTCGATGGGGCAGCTGGCGACCATTGTGATCTTCACGATGATCGGGGTCGGGATGGCCGCTCCGTACCTGGTGCTTGCGGCCTTCCCCAAGCTGCTCAGCCGTGTGCCCAAGACCGGGCCGGGCTCTGAGCTGGTCAAGCAGGTGCTCGGGCTCCTGCTTGCCGGGTTCGGGGTCTTTTACTTCGGCACCGGCATCCGGGCACTCGTCAAGGCCTACCCGTACACCGCCGACGTGCTGCATCTCTACGGGCTGGCCGCCTTGGCCGCTGCGGCCGGGCTCTGGCTCGTCTACCAGACCTTTCGGATCACCAAGAGCCCCGCAAAGCGAGGCGTGTTCGGGCTCGTGGGTCTCGGGCTCGTCCTGGCCACGCTCTACGCGGTGGTCGGCTCGACCACCAAGCACCGGGGCGAGTACTTCGAGCGGGAAGAGGCGATGGCGGCCGCCCAGCTCGAGCAGCCCGTGATCGTGCTCAAAACCGTCTGGAACGAGTACACCCCGGCGTTGCTCGCCGCGATCGAAGAGCGTGGCATGGTCGCGTTTATCGACTTCACCGCTGACTGGTGCATCAACTGCAAGGTCTTCGAGGCCCAGGTGCTCAACCGCGAGCCGACCCGTGCCCTGCTCCGCGAGGACGACGTCGCGATGGTGAAGGTCGACCTGACCGGCTCCAACCCGGACGGCAACAAGCTGCTGGCCGATCTGGGGCGTGTGGGGATCCCGGCCTGGGCGGTCGTGGGGCCGGGCGTGGACGCCCCGATCATCATTAATGCCTACAACGCCGGCGAGGTGGCCCGGGCAATCAAGGCGGCCCGGGGCGAGCCGATGGCCTCGGGTGACTGAGCCAGGCGGCTGAACCAAGCCACGGAACCACAGGGGGCGGGGCCGGTAAGCCGAAACCACCGCTCCCCGGGGGGGCGAGGCTCAGCAGGGCTCTCCGAAAGCCGATGAGTGGGGGGTCGATTGCAGGGGATGATTGACCGGGGCGGCTGACCCGCCTAATTTACCCCTTGCCGGGAGACGGGCCTTTGGGTCTGGTTCTCGGCCTGACAACCCGCGGGTGTAGCTCAGTGGTAGAGCGTCACGTTGCCAACGTGAATGTCGTCGGTTCAAATCCGATCACCCGCTTTGTGTGCGAATGCACCGATAAGAACCCCGCCTGGAGCGGGGTTCTTTGTTGGAGTTTCGGGGGCGTTCGGAGCGGCCTCACCCTGCCCGATGAGTCTCCGGGGCACCGAGAACGGTGACACGCGGGTTCGATCACGCCGCGATCTTCGACTCTGGCTTGCTGATCTTCCCGATCCTGGCGATCGTGGACAGCGCGTGTGATTCGCCGGAGCCGGATCGGTAGAGCAGCTCGCGTGCGTCGTTCCAGAAGATCGAGATCGGCCCGTTCGTGGTCTCGCGGAAGGTGGCCCGCTGGTTGCCGATGATCAGGGTGACGCCGGCGTAGATCTGTCCGCCGATCTGTGCGTCGAGGATCCGTGTGGCCTCGATGGTCTGGCGGACCTGCACGCTCTGCTCCTCGACCCTGGCGAGCTCCTCATTGGTCTCCTCGATCTCGAACATGAGCTCGGTGAGGCGTTCCTTCTGCTCGTTGGTCGGATTGGGGACCAGGCGGGTTTGGTGGTCCTCGGTGGTGAGCTTGGTCACGGCGAGCTTGGCGGCGGCGGCCTTGGCCTCGGCCTCCTCGAGCGTGGTACGGAGCAGGGGCACGTCGCCCAGGTAGACGGTGGTGGGGGTGTGGGCCTCGGAGCCGAGCACCTTGACCTTGAGGACCCCGGTGACCTGGATCGACCCGCCGCGGATGACGCCCGAGGCGCACTCGACGTTCCCGCCGACGGTGAGCTCGCACCCGATGACGCCGCTGCGGACCTCGAGATCGCCCTCCACGGTTCCCAGGACCTCCTCGAGGTAGGTCGCGCCGATGTTGCCGCCGACTTCGATCCGTCCCTTCATCTTGCCGGCCATGCCGCGGCGGGCGACCATGTTGCCCCCGCAGATGATCTTGGCGTCCTCGATGAGCCCGCCGACCTGGACATCCGCGTCCGCCTTGACGGTGAACCCCGAGCGGATGGCGTCGCCGATGTTGACGGTACCCGAGAAATCGATGTTGCCGGTGGCGAAGTCCACGCAGTCGCGGATGTCGAGCTGCTGAGAAACCTCGAGCAGTTCGCGTTGCAGGATCAGCACGCCCTCGCCGTCGGCGATCAGCTTGTTCTCCGCGTCGATCCGCACGGAGCTGTGCAGCTTGACGGGGCAGGTCTTGCCGGGGTGGGCCTTGATGGTCTTGCCCCGGACGTCGATCCCGTCGGTGCCGAACGTGGGCATGATCATCTGCCCGAGCAGGTTGCCCGAGGTCACGCGGACGTACTCGAGCCCGTGGTAGTAGTCGGCCTGCTCGTCCTCGGTCGGGGCCGGGCCCGTGTCGTTGGGGTCAAAGCCCTTGGCCCACTCGATCCAGCCGTCCTCCCCGTGCTCGGGTAAGACCGAGGTCGCGATGAGAAGCTCGGTGGGCGTCTGGTCCACGGGCTCTTCGGCGGAATCATCGGTGGGCGTGTCGGTGGGCGTCTGGCCGGCGATGAACTCGCTGATGGCGCGTTCGACGCGCTCGCCGATGAGAACGCCCGCGTCGCTCGCGACGGCGAGCAGCGTGTCCTGAGTGAGCATCTCCGGGTCAAAGTCGGCCGGGATCGTCAGCGTCGCGGCGGATCCGTCGCTCTCGATTCGGATGGAGATCTCGGTGCTCAAGAGTCACCTCTTTCTGTTCTTAGGCTGCCTTTGCCATAGTGGCTTCGATGATCTTTGAGATGGACTCCGGGGTGAAGGGCTTGACGGCGTAGTTGTTCACGCCCGCCTTGATCGCCTCGAGCACGCGGGGCTTCTCCGCCTCCGTGGTCACCATGATCACCGGGGTCGTCTTGTCCTTGGCGCGGAACTCCTTGAGGAACGTGATCCCGTCCATGACGGGCATGTTCCAGTCCAGCAGGATGAGGTTCGGCTTGACCGCCGCGACCTTGCTCATCGCGTCCTGCCCGTCCACGGCCTCCTCGATGTCCTCGTATCCAAGCTTCACGAGCACAGACCGCTCGATCTTGCGCATGGTCTTGGAATCGTCAACAATCAGTACTCGCATGTTCAGGCCCTCCTGGCTTGATCGCTAAGCGTGGTGCGTTGCTCGTCCGCCCCGGCCCGGCCCGCGCCAGAGGCGACCGACCGGAAGGAGATATCGATCTGGAACCACCCCGCGGTGGTCTCGCACGGGATGGTGATGCTCGCCGCGGCGCTGGGCGAGGAGATGTGATGGCTGGGGGCGGTGATCACCGAGGGGCAGCCGATGCTCACCGACATGCCGTCGAACTTCGCCTTGGCTCCACCGGCGATCATGTTGGCGACCTCGCCGATCGCGTCGGCGAAGTCCGGCGAATCGACCGCGGTCTCCTCGCCCGTGAACTCGGCCACGATCTTGATGGCTGCGTCCTGGTCGAACCCGATCACCACCGAGCCCACCACGTCGCCCGAGAGACCGATGATCCCCGAGATGTCGTACGGCTGGTTGCTGTCCTTGATCTTGGGGGTCCCGAAGGTCACGGGCAGGCCGATCATCGTGTCAAACAACGCCTGGGTGGATTCCAAGAAGGCGTTGATGTGGGATGCTTCAATACTCATGCTCTGGCTCCTCGGCGCGTGCGGCAGGCTCGCCCTCTCGACCTATCGTCTAGCGTCCGGCGTGCGTTGAGTCCGGCGTTGGGTTTGCCGGTGAATGATCGTGGGTCGCGTTGCTGGTGCTTGAATATTCGGTATAACATAACATCGTGGGGTGGCCATGTCCGGGGATTGGTCGCACGGCCCGTCGCCGCGAGGGGTTCTCTACGCCGCGGCTTGCTTCAGTTGGCCGGCCCCGAAGCTCATCAGGTGCCCAGCGATCTTGTCGAGCGGCGTAACCAGGCAGGCCCCGCCGCACTCGATCGCGACTTTCGGCATCCCGAACACCACGCACGACGCCTCGTCCTGGGCGATCGTGAAGGCCCCGGCGTTGCGCATCGCCAGCAGCCCGGTGCCCCCGTCCGAGCCCATTCCGGTCATGATCGCGCCCAGCGCGTTGGCCCCGGCGTACTCCGCGGTTGACTCGAACAGCACCTCGACCGAGGGCTTGTGGCGGCAGACCTTGGGCCCGTCCGTCACCCGCACGATGTACCTCGCCCCGTCGCGGCTGAGCCGCATGTGCATGTCTCCGGGTGCCAGCAGCGCCAGGCCCGGGATGACGGCGTCGCCGTCCTTGGCCTCGCGGACCTCGATCTCGCACAGCTCGTTGAGCCGGTTGGCGAAGGAGGTGGTAAACCCGCCGGGCATGTGCTGGGTCATCACGATCCCCGGGATCTGCTTGGGCAACGCCGTGAGGACGTGCCGTAGCGCCTCGGTCCCTCCCGTTGAGGTGCCCAGGGCGATGACCTTGTTGGTGGTCTCGATCATCGCCTTGGCGGCGTGGCCAGAGGCCGCAGGCAGCCTGGAAGGCGTTGCCGTCGTGTCTCGGGTCAGGACCGGGCGGTAGGCCGCGGCTCGGATCAGGTCGGCCAGTCTCGCCGTCACGTCCCCGATGGTGTACGCCTCGCCGGGCTTGGCGACCACGTCCACGGCGCCCGCCTCGAGGCACGCGATCGCCGTGTCGCAGCCGGCGACGGTCAGCGAGCTCACCACGATCGTCGGCAGCGGATGAAACTTCATCAGCTTGCGTAGGAACGTGAGCCCGTCCATCCGAGGCATCTCGATGTCCAGCGTCAGCACGTCGGGCCGCCGGTTGGCGATCATGTCGCGTGCGACGTACGGGTCGGGCGCGACGCCCACGACCTCGATGCCCGGCTCTTGCTCGAGCCCGCGCTTGAGCGCCTGCCGAACCACCGACGAGTCGTCCACAATCAGCACCCGGATGTTCTTGGCAACGTTGCCCATGGATCGGTCCCCGTCAGGTGTAATTTACGCGGCGGCTTTGGCCTGCTCGGCCGGCGCCCAGATCACTTCGAGCCGCTCGAACTCGGCCTCGAAGAAACAACGGATCCCGGCCCGCTCGGTCGAGGGCATCCCCGTGGGCTCCACCTCTTCGGGCAGCCCGAGCGACAGGTTCCGCTCGTCCCCGCCCAACGCGAGGATCACCGAGCCGCCAACGATGTTGGCCAGCTCGCGGAACGCGTCGGCCCCTTCGACCTTCATGTCGATGTCCTTGGCCTCCTCGCCCAGCAGGCTCGCGGCCAGCTCGCGGACAAACCCCTCGCTGGCGGCGAAGCCGACCCAGCCCGTCGTCGGGCCGCTGTATTCGATGCGGGCGAAGCACGTCGCCGCGGGCAGCTCGGTGGCTTCGTCGGCGTCAACGGCCTCGGCGATTACGAACGCGGTCCGGGCCAGCGCGTCCACGGTCAGCTCGTTCAACAAATCTTGGGTCAGCGGGTTCATGATTTAACTCCCAGTCGGGCGGTAATAAGGCGGCGAAGGTCCTCGGGTTCAAACGGCTTGCGGAGCGAGTCAGAGACCCCCAACGCACGCATCCGGTCCAGCCGATCCTGGTTGCTTTCCGTGCTCACGATGACCACGGCGACGTCGCTCAGGTCCGGGCGCTTGCTCAGTTCTTCAGCAAACTCCTCGCCGTTCATCACGGGCATGTTCAGGTCGAGCAGCACCAGGTCGATCCACACCGTCTCGAGGATCTCGAGCGCCTCTTGGCCGTTGCCGGCCTCGAAGATATGGTCGTCCTCCAGTCCGGCCAGGCGGACGACCTTCTTGATCGCCGTGCGCAGCACGGGGGAATCATCAACAATCAGCAAGTTGCAGTTCATGCGCTTCGCCTTCCGGGCTGGTGGGGGGCGAGGGCTTCCTCGGTTACCCGCAGGTTTGTCCACATCTTTGTGATCTCGAACTCGGCGGTCTCTCGCTTCAGCTTGAGTGACTCGCGGACGTGCGGCGAGAGCTTGTACTGCAGCCCGTCGCACCCAATCGCCAGCCCGCCCCACAGAGACACAATGTCTGCGGCGTGGACAATGTCAAACACTACGTCGTGCCCCTCGGTGTCCGGGGTCGGCGGTTCGTGGTGGAACCGGATCGCCTCGACGACCCGGGCTGGAAGCCCCCAGTGCGAGGCCATCGCGGCCCCGATCTCGGCGTGGTCGGCCCCGAACGCGGCGCGTTCGGCCTCGCAGAACGCCGTGGTGGGGCTCAGGTGCTCCTCGAGCTTCGTCTCGTAATCCGCCCCGTACTTCGCGTCGAGGAGCAGCTTGCCGACGTCACGCAGAAGAGCGCACACGAAGCACAGCTCTTCGGAGCCGGGCGCGTGCGTCCGGGCTAGGCTCTCCGCGGCGAGTGCGCCCCCGAGGGCCCCACGCCACATGGCGCCCCGGCGAAGCCCGAAGGCCTCTAGGTCGCCGTCGAACACCTCGCCCATTTGCTGCTCGAGCACGATCTTGGAGATCCCCTTGGAGCCCAGGCGGACGGTGGCCTCGCGGAGATTGAACTCGCGACCGGGCACGCCGTACGCCGAGGAGTTGGCACGCCGCAGCACGGCGAGGCTCAGCGCCTCATCGACGCGAACGATCTCGGCAATCTCTTGCAGGTCGGGCTCGGGCTCGGCCAGCAGGCTTGCGACTCGGGTCACCGTGATCGGGATGGGACGCAGGTTTTCGAAGCCGTCGAGCAGGTTTAGATCGGCCATAGTGAGCGCTCCTCTCCCTTGTTTCGGATGGTGACATTGCCGTCGGCCAGCGAGAGCGACAGCGTGCGGCTCATGTTGCCGCCCGTGTCGTCGGCCGACACCAGGATGTTGTTCTTCCAGAAGATCTTGCGGAGCATCGTGCGGTTGCGCGAGCCCACCTTGAAGTGCCCGTTGTCGGCGAGGATCTCGGCCCCGCCCGCGGCACACACGATCATGTTCTCTTTTCGGGCGCCCAGGTCATAGGCCATCTTGAAGAGCAGCGGGATCCCGGTCGTGGCGAACATCGCCGGCTTCATGTCCGGGTCGGTGCTGCTCGTCTTGGGGCTGGGCAGCATGAAGTGGAGCATGCCGGCGACCTGCTTGACTGGGTCGTACAACGTGACGCCGATGCACGAGCCGAGGGCGTAGGTGATCAGCGTCGCGTTCGGATCGGCGGAGACCGCCATATCCGCGACACCGATCACGATTTTGCCGTCGGTTCGGGTCTGGTTGTTCGGGACTATCGCCGTCATCGGTGGGTACTCATTTCACATAAACCGAGGGTTGAACAACACGAAGGGGCAGATCCAGGTTCCCGAGCGTCTCGGCGCTGCCGACGGCCAGCACGCCGCCCGGACGAAGCATGTCGATCATCCGGCGCATCAGCCGGGTCCGGGTGGGCTTGTCGAAGTAGATCATCACGTTGCGGCAGAAGATAATGTCGAACGGGCCACGGAACGGCCACGACTCCATCAGGTTCAGCTGGCGGACCGTCACCAGCTCTCGCAAGCTCGGGGCGACCCGCACCTGGTCGGCGCTCGCGCCGGTGCCCCGCTGAAAGTACTTGGAGACCATCGCCTTGGGCATCTCCGAGACCTCGCTGGCGGGGTACACCCCGGCCTCGGCCTGCTTGAGCACCGACGTGGACAGGTCCGTGGCCAGGATCTTGAAGTCCCAGTTCTGGAGGTTGGGAAGGTGCTCCATCGCGTTGATCGCCAGTGAGTAGGCCTCGGGCCCCGTCGAACAGGCCGCCGACCAGATCCGGATCTTCTTGCCCGGCAGCGTCAGGTTGCCTCGGGCCAGCGGGGTATAAAACTCGCGCTCGAGGTAGTCGAAGTGCTGCCGCTCGCGGAAGAAGCTGGTCATGTTCGTTGAGAGCACGTCGAAGAGCGCGAGCAGGTCGTCCTTGCTCGCGTGGCTCTCCATGTGGTCGAGGTACGCGTTCATGCTCGCATACGAGCTCTTGCGCAGGAACTTGGTCAGCCTCGCGGTGACCAGCTCACGCTTCACATCGGTGATGTGCAGCCCCCAATGCTCCTGCGCGAACTCGGCAATCCGTTTGAATTCTGAGGTCTTAAGCGTTGACATCGGTGTGGTTCTCGCTGAGGGGAAAAGGGGCGGCCGGTCGTGTTTCAGGCAGGCCGCCCTGGTGAGGTTCAAGAGCCGTTTGGCTCAGAAGGGTCCGGTCCCGGGATCAGAAGGACTCGAACTCTTCGCCGTCGTTGAACGGGATGGCGTGCTTGGGCTTGGAGCCCTTCGACGAGGCCTTGCGGCCAGACGAGGCCTTGCTCCGCGGGGCGGGCTCGGACTCTTCATCATCACCGGTTCCGCCGTTGACCAGGTCACGCAGTGTGGCGACCTGGGCGGAGGCTTCCTCGGCGGCCGAGGCGAGTTCCTCGGCGTTACCCGCACTCTGCTGGGTGACCTTGTCGAGCTGCGCGACGCCCTGGTTGACCTGGGTGACGCCCTCGGACTGCTCCTTGGAGGCCGAGGCGATCTCGGACAGCAGCGTGTTCACCTTCTTGGTGCTCGAACCGATCTCCTCGAGGGCCTTACCAACCCGCTCGGCAATCGACACGCCGTTGTCGGCACGCTTGGTGGATTCCTCGATCATCGCCGAGGTGTTCTTGGCCGCCTCAGCACTCCGCTGAGCCAGGTTGCGAACCTCCTCGGCCACCACCGCGAACCCCTTGCCCGCCTCGCCCGCACGGGCGGCCTCGACCGCCGCGTTCAGGGCCAGCAGGTTCGTCTGGAACGCGATCTCGTCGATCACCTTGATGATCTTGGAGATCTGGGTGCTCGAGCTCATGATCTCGTCCATCGCCTGGCTCATCAGAGTCATCTCGGCCTCGCCCTTCTCGGCGGCCTTCTGCGACTCCTCAGAAAGCCCCGTGGCCTGCTGAGCGTTCTCCGAGGTCTGCAGCGTCATGCTGGAGATCTCTTCGAGCGACGAGCTGATCTCTTCCAGGCTCGCCGCCTGCTCGCTGGCACCCTCAGAGAGCGACTGGCTCGACTGGGCGATCTGCTTGGAGCCCTGATCGATCTGATCAGCACTCGAAGCCACGTTCCGCAACAGCTCCTCGAGATCCGCCTTCTTCTGGGCGTCACGGATCTGGGACTCTTCCTGATCACGTACCATCTTTAGCGAGGCCTGCTTCTGCTGGGTGATGTCCGTGGCGAGCTTGATCACCTTGTAGACCTCACCCTTGTCGTTCGTGATGGGGTTGTACGACGCGAGGATCCACAGTTCGTCGCCGCCCTTGGTCACTCGGCGGAACTCGCCTGACTGCACGCGTCCCGCGCGAAGGTCATCCCAGAACTGCGTGTACTCAGGGCTCCGGGCGAACTCGTCGGTGACGAACATGCGGTGGTGCTTGTCCTGGATCTCGTCCAGGCGGTAGCCCAGCGCATTGCAGAAGTTGTCGTTGGCGGTGACGATCGTCCCGTCGGTCTTGAACTCGATCATCGCTTGCGAGGCGACGAAACCTCTGATCTGGTTGGTGAACTCGATGCCGTCGTCCATCGCCTTCTTGGCCGCGATCTTCTTCTCGTGGATGTCCGAAGCGAGCTTCACGACCTTGTAGACCTTGCCGTTCTCGTCCTTGATGGGGTTGTACGACGCGAGGATCCACAGGTCGTCGCCGCCCTTGGTCACGCGGCAGAACTCGCCGACCTGGAACTTCCCGGCCCTCAGGTCGTCCCAGAACTGGGCGTACTCGGGGCTCCGGGCGTACTCATCGCTGACGAACGTCTGGTGGTGCTTGCCCTGGATCTCGTCGAGGCGGTAGCCCAACGCGTTGCAGAAGTTGTCGTTGGCGGTGACGATTGTGCCGTCGGTCTCAAACTCGATCATGGCCTGCGAGGCGCTG